>DATJWK010000128.1:0-80346 GCA_035501395.1 Puia sp. | reverse complement strand
ACCGTACGGATATCAAGCTTGTTCTTCATACCGCGGCACAGCCGAGTCATGACTGGGCGGCCAGGGAGCCGTTGACGGATTTCACCGTCAATGCCAACGGCACGCTGACCATGCTCGAAGCGACCAGGAAGTTCTGTCCGGAGGCGGTCTTTATTTTTACCTCCACCAACAAGGTATACGGTGACACCCCCAACCGACTGCCCCTGGTCGAACTGGAGAGCCGTTGGGAGATCGCGGAGTCTCATCCCTATTATGCGGACGGCATCGATGAAGCGATGAGCATCGACCAGACCAAGCATTCTCTTTTCGGCGCCTCCAAGGTAGCAGCGGATGTAATGGTCCAGGAGTACGGCCGCTATTTCGGAATGAAGACGGGGGTTTTCCGGGGCGGGTGTCTGACGGGTCCAAATCATTCCGGGGCCAAGCTGCACGGATTTTTGTCGTACCTGATGAAATGTGCCATTAGCGGCGAACAGTATACGGTTTTCGGCTATAAGGGCAAGCAGGTCAGGGACAATATCCACAGCTATGACCTCGTGTCCATGTTCTGGCATTTCTATGAGCATCCGCGCGCCGGCGAGGTGTATAATGCCGGCGGCGGGAGGCATTCCAATTGTTCGATGCTGGAGGCTATCGACCTCTGTGAGCGGATCACGGGGAATAAGATGAATTACGTCTATACCGAAGATAACCGGATCGGGGATCATATCTGGTGGATCAGCGATGTCAGCAAGTTCAAGGCGCATTATCCGGGATGGACATGGAAATACGATCTCACCGATATCCTTGTTCAGATCAACGAAGCGACGGTTTCCAGAGTGGTGCGCTAAGGCGGACCCGAAGATTATACAGTCAACTAATATCTTATAAGATGATCTTAAGTATTGTTATTCCGGTTCACAACGAAGAAGGTTCGGTACAGGCGACCGTGACCGAGATCTATTCCACGCTCGACCGGCATGGTATTCCCCACGAAATACTGGTGATCAATGACCATTCGAAGGATGGGACCGAGCAAATCCTAAATACCTTGACCAAGACGATCCCAAGCCTCCGGTATCTCAATAACCCCGGAGCCAACGGGTTTGGATATGCGGTGAGGGTCGGTCTGGAGAACTTTTCGGGTGACTGTGTAGCCGTCATGATGGGGGATATGTCGGATTCCCCGGATGATCTCGTCAAGTTCTATAACAAGATGCTGGAAGGTTTTGACTGTGTATTCGGGAGCCGTTTTATGAAGGGGGGCAAGACCTTCGATTATCCCAGGGTAAAGCTGGTGATCAACCGGATGGCCAACTTTATCGTGCAGGTCTCTTTCGGCATCCGCTATAATGATACGACAAATGCGTTCAAGCTTTATAAACGAAACACGATCAACGGCCTGAAGCCTTTTCTCTCCCCGCATTTCAACCTCACGCTGGAATTGCCGTTAAAATCCATTGTGAGGGGATATACCTATGCCGTCGTTCCGAATACCTGGACCAACCGGAAGGCCGGGAAGTCCAAGTTAAAAATAAGGGAAATGGGAAGCCGGTATTTTTTTATCCTGCTGTATTGCCTGATCGAAAAATTCTTTTCCCGAGGGGATTTTAGAAAGGAAGTGACAGTTGCCCCGGGGAAGCAGCAGCTGTCTGATGCGCCGGCTTCCCCCGTTCCCCAACGGCCGCTTGTCCTCAATTAGCCGCTACTTTTTTTCCCCGATCAGCAGAAATTGTTTGCCGAGGAATTGCCAGACGAAAGGCCAGGATAGATAGGTGCGCACCAGCGCCCGGCTGACGGGCATCCCACCGCGGAAGGAGAGGGGCAGGAAGCGCGGATGAATTTCCCGGATCGCATAGCCGGCGCCATAGAGATGTTCCGCCAGACCCAGCTCGGAAAGGATGACGGTGTGATCGGCGAAATCGAAATAAGAGCGGTAGGCATATTTGAAGTTAGGCCCCATGACGGCTATTTTCCCTCCTGGCCGTGTGCAGCGGAACATTTTTTCCAGGAGGATCGACACTTGTTCCTGTGAATCGAGGTGTTCCAGAAAATTGGAAATAAAGACGGCGTCGAAATGTTCGGCGGGCAGTTCTACATCGAAGATATTGCCGACCACGATCTGTACTTCCGGATCGGCGTATTTCTTTATAAAATAATCATTGAGATCGACCGCATAGCGTTCTTTGCAGGGGATGGCGTTGATGAGCTCACATTTCCCTGCGGCGGGGTCCAGGATGGAGGAAGGCTTTCCCAGTTTTTTGTAGATGAATGCGGCGATTTCCTCCCAGGTCAACCTTTTCTTTTGGTCATCTATCCCGCGAAAACGGTATTCATAGATCCTGTCGAAGTTCATAAATCAGCTTTGTTTGGACGCAAAATATGGCATATTTTTTAGCTTTCCCCGGGCAATACGTCATAAAACAAATCCGCAGCGATGCGATCCGCCAGCAGCTTCCCTTCCGGGGTGAGAAATATCCGGTCATCCGTCATAACGGCTTTTCCATGTAAAACATAGGGTTCGATCCGCTTTATTATTCCCTGGACGGCCTGATCGCCGAATCGACCCTTCATTTGACGAGAATCAAGGCCCTCCGTGGTCCGGAGCGCAAGCATTACATATTCGTTGAATTGCTGCACCCCGGTCAGCATCTCTTTCCCTGCCACCAGGGATGGCAGCGGGTCAGCCAGGGTCATCGCCGCCATATATTTCGCATTGTTTGCGATATTCCATTGCCTGGACAGGCCATCGTAGGAATGGGCGGAAGGGCCCAGCCCGAGGTAGGTTGTCCCCTGCCAGTAGGCGGAATTATGCCGGCTCCGGCGACCGGGGCGGGCGAAGTTGGAGATTTCGTAATGTTCATACCCGGCATCGGTCATCCAATCCATCAGCAGCAGCAACTGCCGCGCCTGGTCATCCGCGCTGACCTCGTCCTGCTTATGCTGACGGATCAGCTTGTCCAGGGCCGTCCGGGGTTCGACGGTAAGGGCGTAGCAGGAAAGATGGGGGATCCCGAAGCGGATCGCTTCCCGGACGTTGGCTTCCCAATGGTCATCGGGAAGTGTGGGACCGCCGTAGATCAGGTCGATGCTGAGATTGTCGAAGCCCGCTTCCTGTGCCAGGCGGATGGATTCCCTCGCCTGTTGTGCCTGGTGGGCCCGGTTCATCCAGCGGAGGTCCGCATCAAAGAAGGACTGGACGCCGATGCTCAGCCGGGTGATCCCGGCGGCATGCCAGGCGATCAGTTGTCCCCGGTCCGTCATATCGTCGGGATTGGCCTCCAGCGTGATCTCCGGATCGGGGCCGACGGTGAAGTGTCTCCGGATATGTTCGAGGATGGTGTTTATCGCCGCCGGGCTAAGCAGCGAGGGGGTACCGCCGCCGAGGTAGACCGTTTGTACCGATCGGTCGCCGAGATAATCCCGGCGGCGATCCATTTCTTTCAATAAAGCCGGGACAAAATCGTTCATACCCTGTAAAGTAGTGGAAAAATGAAAGTTACAGTAGTGACAGGCTTGCCGGCAAAAGGGGATATGGAGATAGATGCCTGCCATGAAGATCGTTTGTTTGGCAAAATTAGTCAACGGTTGCTGCTGTTCGGGCTTTTTTTCCTGCCCTGTCTTGGCTGGGCCCAATATACCCTCCGCCTGCAGCCGGTCGACAAGGATTCGATGTTTGTTCGCCGGCAGCTGGGGCTAAGCACCACGTTCAAATCCCGGGTACAATGTACCGTTTACGTCGATAACCTGCTGACGGTTCTGCAGGGGAAAGGGTATATAGCGGCATCCATCGACAGCATAACGTATGGCGATTCAACGGCCAATCTTCGGTTGTTCGTTGGCGATGCCTGGCGTTGGGCAACGATCGACACCCGTCATATCGATCCGACGCTGCTAGCAGCGGCGGCCTGGACCGACCGGTCTTTTTCCGGCCGACCGATGGACATGCGGGTATACCGGTATCGCCAGCAGTTGATGCTGGATTATCTCGAGAACAACGGGTACCCGTTTGCCAAAATAAGCCTTGACAGTGTCGTGCTCCGGGACTCGGGAGCCGTCTCGGCCGTACTAAAGATCGATAAGGGTCCGCTGTATAAGATCGACAGCATCCGGGTCTTCGGGAACGCCCGGATCTCCAATGAATTTCTTCAACGGTACCTGAATATTCCGAACGGCAGCATCTATCGCAAGGAGCGGCTTCAAATCATCAGTAAAAAGATCCTCGAGCTGCCATATGTCCAGGAACAACAACCCTGGAGTCTGACGATGCTGGCGGAAGGGTCCGTGGTCAACCTGTATCTCAAACCCAGGAAAAGCAGCCAGGTAGACGCGCTGGTCGGTTTTCTGCCCAGCAGTAATCCGGCGTTGGGGAACAAAGTGGTCGTAACGGGTGAGGCCACGGTCAATCTGCAGAATACGCTGGGTAACGGGGAAACGATGCGGCTCGATTGGCAGCAACTGCAGGCCGGGTCCCCGCGGCTTGACCTGGCGTACCAGCAGCCATTTATTTTCAGCTCGCCGTTTGGACTGAATACCTCTTTCGATCTCTACAAGCAGGACTCCACCTATATCAACCTCAACTTTGTCGTCGGGGCGCAATATACGTTCTCTGCCAACCAGAGCGGCTCCGTCTTTCTTCAACTCGCGTCCTCCAACCTGCTCAATGTGGATACGACGGCGATCGTTGCCACCCATACGCTCCCGCCGGAGGCGGATCTCAGCTCGACGAGCCTCGGCGTGACCTACAGCTACAATAACACGAATTACCGGTTCAATCCCCGGCGCGGCAACGAGTTAAGCTTTCTGGGTTCTGCCGGAACCAAAACAATCCACGAGAACGCCACGATCCTTGGCCTGACCGATCCCGGCGACAGCGGTTTCAAGTTCCAACATCTTTACGACACGGTAAAACTGCATGCCTTTCAATTCCTGCTCCGGTTGGATGCCGCGCATTATTTTCCGGTCGGCCGGGCCGCCACGGTGAAGCTGGGATTCAATGCGGGAATTTATAGCAGTCCGAATACGTATCGAAACGATCTGTTTATGATCGGCGGGTACAAACTGCTCCGGGGATTTGACGAGGCAAGCATTCTGGCGGCCAAATATGCGGTTGGCACCATGGAATACCGCTACCTGACCGGACTGAATTCATTCCTTTTTACGTTCGTGGACGTCGGATGGGCCATGAATGACGTCGCCGATTACCATTTGAACAGCGCTTATCTGGGTACCGGTGCAGGGATGGCTTTCGAGACAAAAGCGGGGATCTTTAACCTGTCGCTTGCGGTGGGGAGGACAAGCGAATTGCCGTTCAATTTTCACGAGACGAAAATTCATCTGGGATACGTAAGCTTTTTTTAGGGTGGATTGTCGCCATGCAATATTTTTGTAAAAGAACCAAGCCATCAAATTTGAAATCTTTTATCCTGCTAACCAGCCTGCTAGTCTGCATGCGACTACAGGCACAGACCGATACTACTCAACCGCCGCCCGGGGTGGCTCCGGCCACAGTGCAGGATACTGCGATCCATACCGCTCCCCATCCCATTCGAACAATGACCCATCGCGACTCTGTCCGCCGGGATTCGATCAGGCGTGTCCGTCGGGACTCGATCGCCAGGATCCGCAGGGACTCGATGGCCAAGCTTGCAGCGGATACCGCCATCCGCACGGCGCCGGACAACCCGGCATCAGCAATAACCCTTAGAGCGGACTCGGCGAGGCGGCAGGACAGCACAAGGGTACGGGATAGTCTGGCGCTACGCGCGGTCGCGAATCATCCGCCTCCGGTCGCCGACACCGGTCCGCCCGTGGAAATCCATCAATCCAACTCGAAGGACAGCCTGTTCTACCTTATCGTGGCGATCCTCTTTTATTTTGCCGCGATCCGCATCTTCTTCGAAAAGTATTTCAATAACCTGATGACCTTGTTTTTCCGGGTTTCGCTTCGTCAGCAACAGATCCGGGAGCAGGTGCTGCAGACGCCGCTGCCGTCCCTGCTGCTGAATATTCTTTTTGTTATCTCGGCGGGGCTTTATGCCTGCTTCCTGCTACATTATTCACAATGGGGCGCCGGGGTCAATTTCTGGATCCTTTACTTAAACTGTATGGGCCTGCTCGCCGCGATCTATCTTGTAAAATTTGTGGTCCTCAAATTTATTGGCTGGGTGTTTTCGATTTCAAGGGCGACCGACATTTACATTTTTATCGTCTTCCTGGTGAACAAGATGCTAGGAATTTTCCTCCTTCCCTTCTTGATCGTGATCATTTTTTCGGAACAAGTATGGCGCGAAGTCTTCATAACTATATCATTAGCAATGATTTTTGTGTTTTGGGCCTATCGGATCCTCGCGTCCTACCGACCAATAAGAAATGAAATAAAACTAACGCCGTTTTACTTTTTTTTGTACCTTTGCGCCTTCGAAGTAGCACCACTACTGTTGATTTACAAGGTGTTATTGACATATTTGGAAAAAGTGTATTAAATTTGCAAAACCGGATAAGTCCGGATCCTGAGGGGCATATCACATGACTAAGAACGAGGATAAGAAAAAGATTTTAATCACTCAACCCAGACCTGAAACCGACAAGTCGCCGTATTTCGAGCTTGCCAAAAAGTACGACGTGGAGTTGGCTTTTTTCCCTTTCATCCGGCTGGAACCGATTGCGTGCAAGGATTTCCGCAAGCAAAAAATCGATATCACCCAGTTTACGGCAGTCATCTTCACGAGTCGTAATGCGATCGATCACTTCTTCCGGATCTGCGAGGAAATGAAGATCAGCATCTCGCAGGACACGAAATATTTCTGCATCACGGAGGCGGTGGCGTTATATCTTCAGAAGTTCATCCTTTACCGGAAGCGCAAAGTATTCTATGGTGCGGACGGGTTGAACAAGAGCATGTTCGACGTGATCAACAAGCATAAAGAAAACGAGAAGTTCCTTTATCCCTGTTCGGAGAACCAGCAGGATAACGAGATCATCAACTGGCTAAAGCAGAACAATTGCGGATTTACGACGCCGTTTATGTACCGGACGATCAGCAATGACGTCAAGGATGTCCTCAGCCAGAGCGAATACGATATCATTTGTTTCTTTACTCCCAGCGGCGTCAAGAGCCTCTTTGATAACTACCCGAAGTTTAAGCAGAACGGCACCAAGATCGGCGCCTTCGGCAACAATACGTCGCGGGCGGTGGAAGAGGCGGGTCTCACGCTCGATATCAAAGCTCCCCTACCTCAGGCTCCGTCCATGGTTTCCGCGCTGGAAAAGTATCTAGCGGTGACGGAAAAGAAAAAATAAGGATCTTTGGGTCATGCCCAACCGACTCGGCAAGGAAACCAGCCCATATTTATTACAGCATGCTCATAACCCGGTGGATTGGTATCCCTGGGGAACCGAGGCGTTGAACCGCGCGAAAGCGGAAGGCAAACCCATCCTGGTCAGTATCGGTTATGCGGCGTGTCACTGGTGTCACGTCATGGAGCGGGAAAGTTTTGAGGATGCCGATACGGCCCGGTTTATGAACGAGCATTTTGTCAACATCAAGATCGATCGTGAAGAGCGCCCCGACCTCGACCACATTTATATGGATGCCGTTCAGGCGATTTCCGGGAGCGGGGGCTGGCCGTTGAATGTATTCCTCACCTCCGATGCGCGGCCCTTTTACGGCGGAACCTATTTCCCGCCGCGACCGCTTTATAACCGGCCCAGCTGGAAGGAGGTACTGGCCGGCGTGGCGCGTTCGTGGGAAGAGCGGCGGGCGGAGATCGAGGAGCAGGCCGGGAGCCTGACCAGGCATGTGGCCGGAGCAGGTTCCTTCGGGATCGGGCAAGGCTCGGCTGACAGCAAGCCGGCCGATCCGCCATTTACTCCGGCAATCCTGCGACAGATCCGCGACCAGCTATTGGCCACCGCGGACAAAAAGGACGGCGGGTTCGGCCACGCACCGAAATTTCCGCAGACGTTTTCGATCCGTTATCTGCTTCACTACTATTATTATCACAAAGACCGGGAGGCTCTTGACCACGCCTGTCTGAGCCTGGACAAAATGACCGGCGGCGGCATTTTCGATCAACTGGGGGGCGGGTTTGCCCGTTACTCCACCGACGGCGAATGGCTGGTCCCGCATTTTGAAAAAATGCTCTATGACAATGCCCTGCTGGTGATCGCGCTTTGCGAGGCCTGGCAATTGACCCGTAAACCGGCTTACCGGGACGCCATCGAACGAACCATGTCGTTTGTCCACAGGGAGTTATCCAATGGACAAGGTGCATTTTATTCGGCCCTGGACGCCGACAGTGAAGGTATAGAAGGAAAATATTATGTTTGGGATAAAACAGAGATCGAAATGGTGGCCGGCGAGGACGCGGAGTTGTTTTGCGCCCATTTCGGGGTAACGGAAGAAGGTAATTGGGAAGGTAAGAATATTCTCGTCCGCAAGCCGGGCTTCCCGACGGATCCGGCGGTAGCGGCGCGGCTGGAAAAGGCCAGGGACAAGTTGCTGGAATACAGGGCGCGGCGGGTCCGGCCGGCGTTGGATGACAAGGTGCTGTTGGGGTGGAATGCGTTGATGAATGTAGCCTGCGCCAGGGCGTTTGGCGCCCTGGGAAAAGAGGAGTACCGCAGCCTGGCTATCGCCAATATGGATTTCCTGCAAAGCCGGCTGAAGGGAGAAGGTATACATTATTATTATCATTCGTTCAAGGAAGGGGCGAGGATCCCGGCTTTTCTGGATGACTATGCTTTTCTGATCTGGGCCCTGATCGAGCTCCAGGAGATCTCCGGGGAGAGCCGTTGGCTTGTGGAAGCCAGGGCGGTACTGGAGGAGGTGATTGCCCACTTTAGCGAGGAGGGAACGGGATTGTTTTATTACACCCACGATCGTCAGCCCGACTTGATCCTCAGGAAGAAAGAGGTTTATGACGGTGCGACTCCGGCGGGGAATTCAGTCATGGCATTCAATTTGTTATACCTTTCCTTGCTCTTCGATCAGCCGGAATGGGCGGAGCGCAGCCGCCGGATGGCGGAGGCGGTCCGGCGGTTGGTCAGCGGGTATCCCGGCTCTTTTGGAATTTGGGCAACCCTGTATCAGGCCCTTACGTATACTATTCCGGAGATCGTGATAACCGCCAGGCGGCCGGAAAATGCCCGGAAGGAGTTTCTCAGCCAGTTGATTCCTTACCGGGTTTTTCAGTCTTCGTCACAGGAAGATACCCATTTTCCCCTATTACGCGACAAGCCGGCGAGGGAGGTGCCGCAGTTCTTCCTTTGCGAAAATTATGCTTGCCAACTCCCTGTAAATCAACTGTCTGCGTTAATCCGTCGCCTGGAAAATGTGAATAAAATTCCCCTGAATTCGTACAATAATCCGGTGTAGGACGCGTTTGTTTAAACAGCGTCAATCCATCCGCCCTTTGGAAGAATTTTGTCCGGATGAAAGCTTTGACATTCGAAAAATTAATTTTAAACTTGTAGCGAGATGTTGTCAAAAACGTTTTTTTGCCCAATACCCTTTAATAAAATGAAAATGAAAAACCTATCCGTTTTGACGGCTTTTTGTGCCCTCCTTATGATGGCCGGCTGTAAACTAGGTGGAAAATCCGGCAAGGGTTTGCCGGATGACGGGCAACTGCACGGCGTAGCTCCTGCAAGTGCCTATAATCTCCAAAAGCCTCCGGGCATGGTCTATATTCCGCCGGGTACCTTCCACATGGGTCCCAGCGATGAAGATATGAACTATGCTTTTACGTCTCGCAATCAACAAATCTCGATCAGTGGTTTCTGGATGGACGCGACCGAAATCACCAACAACGAGTACCGGCAGTTTACCAACTGGGTACGGGACTCGACCGCTGCAACCGTATTGCAGTATGGTAAGGATGTAGATGGCCGATTCCAGATCGACTGGAAGAGAGCCTCCACCATCAAATGGGGTGATAAGGCTACGATCGAGAAGATCAGCGCGATGATCGTGGAGCCCGACAACCGGATCTTTGGCCGGAAGGAGCTCGACGTATACAAGCTCAAATATCATTACGACGATTTCGATCTGAATACGGCCGCTCAGAAGGCCAATGAAGGCAAGCCCAGGTCCCAGTTCATCTCAAAGGTCGATGTCAAGGTCTATCCGGATACCCTGGTATGGATCCGTGACTTCAGCTACTCCTACAATGAGCCCATGACCAAGCGGTACTATTCGCATCCTGCCTTTGGTAACTACCCGGTCGTCGGCGTCAATTGGAAACAAGCCTCCGCCTTTTGCGTTTGGCGGACACAATACCTCAACGGTCACCTCGAAGCAAAGCATATGGCGACGGAATCCGATTTCCGCCTGCCTACCGAGTCGGAATGGGAATATGCCGCCCGTGGCGGTCGTTCGCAGTCGATGTACCCCTGGGGGAACTACTATCTCCGGAACAAGCGCGGTTGCCTGCTGGCCAACTTCAAGCCCGGCCGCGGTAACTACCCCGAAGACGGCGGTTTCTACACGGTGCGTGCGGATGCCTACTGGCCCAACGACTTCGGCCTCTATTGCATGGCCGGTAACGTCGCCGAATGGACCTCTTCCTTTTATTATGAAGGGGCGTCCAATTTCGAGCACGACATGAACCCGGATATCCGCTGGAACGCAAAGGACACCGATCCCCCCCGTATGAAGCGTAAAGTCATCCGTGGCGGCAGCTGGAAGGATGTAGGCCTTTACCTGCAGACTTCGGCCCGGACCTATGAGTACCAGGATACGGCCAAATCGTACATCGGGTTCCGGTGTGTGATCGACCTGGCTCCATCAGTAAGTGGCAACCGCCGATAAATCAATTTCCGGATTGCGTAAAATTTTTAAGCTAAAATTTCGTTTTGATTTTGAAAAACAGTAAAAAAATCAATCAACATTCTTTTTCCATAACCCTCTAAAAATCCCATTAAAAACAATTTAAATTAATCTCTATGAGCGCTGGAGTATCAAAATCTACCGAAAGACTTATAAATATCATTGTGTGCGTTGGTGCCGCCATTGTAATTTTTGGCGCCCTCCAGAAGATCCTGCACACCGAGCTGGCTAACTTCTTCCTGACGGCCGGTCTGTTGACCGAGGCCCTGATCTTCCTCGTATATGCGTTCCTCCCCCCTCCCGGCGGAGAAATGCACGCCCTGGTAGAAGCACTGCCCAAGCTGGCCGGTAGCAGCACCAGCGGTAACCCCGCCCTGGACAAAATGGACAAGATGCTCCAGGAGGCGGATATCAACCCGACCACCCTGGGCAAACTGAGCGAAGGCTTTAAGAAGTTCGGCACGTCGGTAGACCGGATCAGCGATGTTTCCGGCGTCATCACGGCGACCAACGAATATACCAACAAGACCAAGGAAGCAGCTGCGGCGCTTGACAATATGAAAGGCGCTTACCAGAATGCTACCAATACGATGTCCAGCTTTAATGCCGCTGCAGACAGCACCAAACAATTCCATTCACAGGTACAGGTCCTGACGAAGAACCTGGGCTCACTGAATGCGATCTATGAACTGGAACTGCAGGACACCAACAACCATCTGAAGGCGATGAACAGCTTCTATGGCAACCTGGTGAAGGCATCCGAGACCATGCAAGGCAGTGTAGTTGACGCGAAGAAGACGCAAGAGCAGATCGCCCTGCTGGCCAAGAACCTGGGTAACCTGAACCATGTCTATGGTAACATGCTGAGCGCGATGCAAGGCCGTCAGGCGCAATAAAAGGCCGACAAACAGACAATTGACAAGCCAAGCCCGTTTTGTCCGGCCCGCATGAACCTGAAACCGGACGTAGTCCGGCGGAAGACATCAACGATGAAAAACCATTAACGCATTTATTAATTTACTGACCCATGTCTTTACCTAAAGAACCGAGGCAAAAGATGATCAATATGATGTATTTGGTGCTTACAGCGCTGCTGGCACTGAATGTATCTACTGAGGTGTTAAATGCCTTTACGACCGTAAATCGCAGCCTTGAGCGTTCCAACCTGGTTATCGCTCAAAAGAACGATCTGACTTATAAGCAATTTAACGACGCGCTTGCCGATTCCAAAACCGCTGCCCAGGCCAAGATCTGGTCAAAGACGGCTTTCCAGGCGCAGTCGATGGCCGCTAACTTTACGAAGTATATCGAAACCCTGAAGCGTAACCTCCAAAAGGAGTCGGGGCTGAAAGTAGTCGACGGAAAAGAAGAGTACAACATTGGTGACCTCGACGCCGCCACCCGGATGTTCGACCAGGGTGGTCACGGCAAGAAACTGTATGATTCCCTGAAACAGATCCGTCTGGCGCTCCTGAACCTGCTGGATCCGTCCAATTATGACAGCCTGTCGCCGACCGTAAAGGACGATCTGATCAGGACGAAAGCTGACTTTGCCACTCGTCTGCCCATCGATACCCGGATCCCGAAGTCTGAGACCGGTGAAGCTGAAAAGAAAGATTCCGCCGAAAACTGGACTATCCGTTACTTTCATATGACACCGACTGTCGCTGCGCTGACCATTCTCAGCAAATTTGAAAGCGACGTAAAGAATTCCGAGTCGCAGGTCATCGATTACCTGCACAAGCAGATCGGCGAAGTTAAGGTCCGGTTCGACCAGTTCGACGCGATCGTTTCGCCGAGCGCCACGTATGTAATGCCCGGCGATAAAATGACGATCAAGGCCGGTATCGGCGCCTTTAGCGCCGCCGCCAAGCCGACGATCACCATCGGAGGCCAAAATGCTCCTGTCGATGCCACCGGGATCGGTGAAATTACCGTGCCGGCCGCCGGCGCCGGTGAGCACTCCGTCCCCGTACACATCGTGTTCACCAAGCCCGACGGATCGCAAGCTTCCAAAGATGAGATCGTGAAATACACGGTCGGCGTGCCTTCCGGAGCCTCCATCTTTCTTGAGAAAATGAATGTGGTGTATATCGCCGTAGATAACCCGGTGACTATTTCCGGCGGTAGTGTCGGCGCGGAGAAAGTGCATGTCAGCTTCGACAAGGGCTCGATCACCAAAACCGAAGGGGACAAATACAATATCGTACCGACCACTCCCGGTGAAGGAACGATCATGATCAACGCGAATGGCAAGCCTTATCCGTTCCCGGTGCGGGTCAAATACCTGCCGAATCCGACGGGTTTTGTCGGCAGCCATACCGGCGGGGTGATATCGTCCGCCGAATTCAAGGCCATCGGCGGTGTTTTGGCCAAGCTTGAGTCGGATTTCCAGGCCGGATTCACGGTGCTTGACTACAAGCTGGCTGCGACGATCAACGGTCAGTACATAGAAGCGCCGAATCAGGGACCGCGGTGGACCGGGCAGGCGCAGACGCTGGTCAACAGATGCTCGCCCGGGACCCACATTTTTATCGATGAATTGCGTTGTCAGGGTAAGGACGGCAAGGTAAGAACACTGCCCAGCATGATCTTTACGCTGAATTAGAAATAGAGACAAATCAAGCAGAATGAAAAAGCATTTTATCAGATTTTGCCTGCTGGCCCTGATCTTCTCCCTTGCGGCCGGAGTAGCGAATGCACAGACGACGCCGAAGAAAAGGCCTGCGCGGAAAGTGGGAAACACGGGCAAGAAAAAGGCGACCGTAAAGAATCAGGCTGCCAGCGCCGCCGTCGTCCCTCAGGATACGACCAAGCCTGTTGCGGTCCTCCCGCCGCCTGATGTCAAGCTGGACACGATCCGGCGGTCGCTGCGCAACGATGCCATTATCGAGCGGAATCTGGTAAAGGACCGCGTACCCCTGCCCTATCTGCATATCCGGGAGGATGATGCCGTATACCGGCAGCGGGTTTGGCAGGAGATAGACGTACACGAAAAAATGAATTTGCCCTTTGTCTATAAGGCGACGGAAGACAACGGCAGCCAGATGTTCATCAATATCCTGCTGCAAGCCATCAAGAGCGGGGAGCTTACGGCCTTCGATGCCGCTATCGACGACCGGTTTACCACGCCGATGACTTTCTCGCAGATCTCCGGCTTGCTGGTGCCAAAACCCGAGGTGATTTCGATCCCCGATCCGGTGAAAGACCCGGACGGTTCGAAAGGGATCACCAAAGACACGACCATCGTGCATGAGTGGGATCCGAATATTGTCGTGCGTTACATGATCAAGGAAGAATGGGTATTCGATAAGCAAACGTCCCGGCTCTATGTTCGTATCCTGGGTATCTGCCCCGAGAAAGCGGTCTTGAATCCCGATGGTTCGCTCCGGGCGGTATCGCAACTCTTCTGGGTGTATTACCCCGACATGCGCCCTATGCTGGCCAAGTTTGAAGCCTACAACGGCAAAAACTACGGGGCCCGGATGAGCTGGGAGGAGTTGTTTGAATCCCGCATGTTCTCTTCCCGGATCGTTCAGTCAACGGTCGATAACCCCGCTAACCTGCCTATCTCCGGCTATGTCAAGGACCCGATCCTGCAGCTGCTGACGGGGGAAAATATAAAGGAAAAGATCTTCAACTACGAACAGGATCTCTGGTCGTACTAAGGCGGATAAAAAGATTCCAACTGAAGGGATGCTGCAGCAGCGGCATCCCTTCTTTTTTACGTAGTAAGTAATTATAAATTAATTAGTTACTATTGAAATTATTTTTTAAAAATACCCAAAAGCGGGTATTGCCGGTTTGATTTCTTTTACTACTTTTACACTGGTTTTTCATAGGATATTGGATTTTAAAAACGGGGCTGGATATCTATCCGGGCCCCTTTTCATTTATATCCGGGCGCCTGGCGTTTGTATCCGGGCGTCTTGCGTTTGTATCCGGGAGCCTTGCGTTTGTATCCGGGCGCTTTTTTGTTTTTTGGGGGTATCGGGCCGCCCGAGGTGACCGAATAAGCCCATTAACAGCCCGGAGCGGGCTAGTCGCCGGGCGCAGCGGCACCGCTCTTTCCGATCCCCTCCGCACCGTTCTTTTCCTCAAAATACCCGTGGATTTTCCGGGCCTTCGCCGCGCCAACCACCGCAGCCAGTTCTTCTTCCGACAGTTGCCGGATCCGGCTGACTGACCGAAATTGTTTTAAGAGCAGATCGGCTGTCTGGCGACCGATGCCGCCGATATGCTCCAATTCGTTCGTGAACGTGCCCTTACTCCTTTTCTGGCGGTGAAACGTGATCCCGAAGCGATGGACCTCATCGCGGATGCGCCGGATCAGGTGGAGGCTATCGCTGTTATAGGGCAATTTGACCGACTCGGTATCGCCCGGGAAAAAGAGCTCTTCCTCATTTTTCGCCAAGCCAACTACCGTCATCATTCCTACGATACCCAATTCGGTGATACTTTCCATTGCCGCACTCAACTGGCCTTTACCGCCGTCGATGATCACCAGCTGAGGAAGAGACCGGTGTTCCTCCATCAAGCGTTTGTATCGCCGGTGAACCACTTCTTTCATCGTGGCGAAATCGTTTATCCCTTCGACGGTCTTTACATTGAAATGGCGATAGTCTTTTTTGCTCTCGATCCCGTCACGGAAGCAAACCATCGCCGATACCGGATAGCTACCCTGGAAATTCGAGTTATCAAAGCATTCGATGTGCACGGGCAACTCCGCGAGCTGAAGATCCTCCATCAGCTGTTCCAACACCTTTCTACGTTCGTCGGGCGTCTTCCCCTCCAGCTGCAGGATCTTTTTTCTCCGCAGCTCTTCCCGGAAGTATTCCACGTTCTTTTGGGATAGCTCCAACAGTTTTTTCTTGTCCCCTCCCTTTGGGACCGTTTGCTCTATCCCCGCCTCCGGAAAGTCGATGGGAAAGGGAAGGATCAATTCAGCGGCCATGCTATTAAACGTTTCCCGGAGGCGGGCTACCGTAAATGCCAAAATCTCTTCGTCGGATTCTTCCAGGTGGGTCTCGACCTGCGTCGTGTGCGCCTGGACGATCGTGCCGGTTTGTACCATCAGGTAGTTGATGTAGGCCTGGTCGCCATCCCTGGCGATCGAGAAGACGTCGGCGTTGCGAAGCTGCCGGCTTACGATCACCGAGCGGGACTCGTAGTTTTCAAGGTGCGTGATCTTTTTTCGGATCAACTCCGCTTTTTCGAAATCCATTTTCTCCGCCAGGTCGCGCATTTCTTTTTTAAATTGCTGGATGAGTGGTCCGAGATTGCCTTTAAGGATGTTTTTCAGCTGCAGCAATCCCTGCTGATAATCCGCCGCCGACTGGCGACCTTCACAAGGACCTTTACAGTTGCCGAGGTGAAATTCGAGGCACACCTTATATTTCCCTTTCCGGATCTGCGCCTCCGCCAGGTTGAGCTGGCAGGTTCGAAGCTGGATATTGGCTTTTACGAGATCGAGGAGCTCACGCACCCGTCCAACCGAAGTATAGGGCCCGAGGTATTCAGAGCCGTCACCGGTTTTTCGCCGCGTAAGGAAAACCCGCGGGAAAGGTTCGTTCCTGATCACGATAAAGGGGTAGCTTTTATCGTCTTTGAGGTTGATATTGAATTTCGGCTGGAACTGTTTGATCAGTGAATTCTCCAGCAAGAAGGCGTCCTGCTCCGAATTGACAATCGTGAACTCGATCCGCCGGATGCGTTGGACCAGCTCATGGGTCTTGTAGGTCGTGAAGGTTTTGGTGAAATACGAACTGACGCGTTTGCGCAGGTTCTTTGCCTTTCCGACGTAGACCAGTTCGTCCTTTTCGTCGAAATATTTATAGATGCCCGGATCGACCGGGATCGTATTTGCGATCTGGCTGAATTGTTCGGAAGTCATGGTCATTCATTATCATCGTCCTTGTCACCCGATTCCCAGGACACAATGACCTGCCGTTGAACGGGTGGGCGGCCCTTTACCCCGATCAGGCTGATTACCTGGAAGCGATGGCGGGAACGCCAGTACATTTTTTCCAGAATACTGCTGTCTCCCGAGACCCGGGTCTTTTCGAGATAAACGCTTTGTACCTGATGGTTGGCGCCCCGGGGCGTCGCGACGATATCAACCCGTTGCAGCGACAGGTCGTTGTTGTTCGCCGAATAGGTAAAGGTAGCGGCGTGGGTGGCGTTGTCCATAAAAGAGGTCTCGGTAAACTCCTTTTCGAAGCGGCCGTCGCGGAGCTCGGCGGGGATGAATTGCATCGCCAGCACATTGAACTCTGCCGGCTTTATAAAGGCGGAATCCCTTCGTCCGTTTGCAATTACGATTCGTTTGATTGCCACCGGCGTCGAGTCCACTTCCCGGATCTCCGATTCCAGCTCCTCTGCGATCGGGAAATAATCGTTTTTCGCGGTATCGGGATGGGAGAGGGAGTCGGCCTGGCCGCCGGGGTTGGCGTGCGGATGGTGGGTGCAGGCGGCGCAAAACAGCGTGGCGCCTGCGATGCACGCGAGGGCGAATTTATTCATGGCCACAAAATTACGAAATTATGCGGGAGGAGGGGTGGGTGGTACCGATTATGCGGGGAAGGCGCGGGGCGTCGTACCCATTACGCGGGGAAGGCGCGGCGCGTGGTACCCGTTATGCGAGGGGTGCCGCCGGTCGCCCGAAACGGCTTATGGGAGCGGTTTTGTAATACCGATCCGGAGGCCGTACCCTTTCAGGTTTTCGCTGATCGGATAGGGGTTGTTGCTGAGATAGTTGGAGAAAAGCTGGTAGCGGAACTCCGGTCCGATCTGCCACCGGACGAGACCCGTTTGATAGGACAGAAAGGCTTCCACGCCGCCGCTCAGGTTCCATCTCCGGAAAGCGGTGGGTTCCTTTGTATAGCTGGTATAGTCGGAGCTGAGGATGTAGGAGTTTGTATTGAGCAGATAGCTCGGCTGGATCGTAGCGCCGATGCTGAATTGGAGCCGCTCATTGCCCAATACCCGCAGATCGAAGCCAAGGGGAGCGGACAGCTGGTAGTAATCGTTATAAAGGGTGGCCTGGACGGACGACGGCGTATAGGGGTTGTTGACGGCGCTGGGTGCGACGGAGGCCATGGAGTCGATGAAGTAAGCGTTACCCAGCGGGGTGCGATAGCCGGCCGTTTGCACCGGCTGGTTGGGTGTCGTATAGGCGAGCATTTTGTAGTGGCTGTAGTTGAACTGCAGGCCGCCTTTCAGTGTGAGGTTGCGGGTTACGCGATAGAGCAGGTTGGCGCCAAATTCGAAACCGAGCGCGGGTGACTGGTCGGCCCAGCTCTGCACATCTCCGGCGCGGATCGTGGATATCGGGCCGGTCAATTGTTTGGAAGAAGGCAACGAGCCGCCCGAGAGGCTGCGGTAGTTGACGGTCGGCGCCAGGACTAACTGGAAGAAGAACCGGCCGCGGCCGGGGTTGGGCGGCAAGGAATATACGGCATAGTCATGCAGCCAGTTCACGCGGCTAAGATCGGAAGCTTCGCCGATCGCTTCGGTGGACGCCTTTGCCGCGTCACTCTTTTCCTTTATTTTCCCGGTGAACGAGCCCTGGCGCGTTGCGGAATTGCGGTCGATCTGTCCATAGGTGCGGCTGCGAGGCGCATCGTCGGCGATCTCTTTTTCGGATTCTTTGGAACCCGCCGGCTCTGCGGTTTCGCGGGTGTTTTCAACCGGCTCCCGGAGTGTTTCGGCGTTGTTGTGAACGGCGGGGATGTCGCGATGCGCCGCGGAATTCCCGGGTGCGTTGCGGACCAGCCAGCTGTCGAGCAGGCCGGGTTCGCCCGATGGGTTTTCCGGCGCTTTTGTGATAGCGGTCAACGGCGTTCCCGTTGCATCCAACAGGGAGGGCGCTTCACCCGGCAACCGGACGGCATGACTAAGAAGTTCTGAAAGATCCGGCTGGCTGACCACCGGATGACTGATGGTAATAGCCAGGTGATTTGCCGGCTGATCCACTTCTTCCGGCTCCCAGCCAATGTTACCGGCGGCGCCTTGACGATGCCCTGTGACAGCGGCCGGGTTGCCCGGGTGGGGACTTACAAAAATGCCATGGGGGTTCTCTTCGGCCTGACCCGATCGGGCGGGATCGCCGTTAAGGCCATCGGCAGCGGCCGGACCGGCGGAAGCTATTTTATGTGAGAGCGGATGCCCGGGGGCCAGCAATTCCCGGCCGGAGAAGAAAAGGATACCGGTCACCAGGAAAGCCATCGAACCGATAAACCATCTGCGCTTCGTATGTAAAGAATTATGAACGGCCTTCCAGACATTTTCGGAAGGATACATTTTATATTGTTCTGTCTTCTCCCTGATCAGTTGTTCAAATTCGTCACTATAGAAGTTACTTTCCTTCATTGATCAATCAGTTTTTGGAATGCTTTCACAGTTCGGATTTTAGTTAACGGATCGCCAACAGCCACTCCACCTTTTCTTTGGGTTTGGACAGGATCCTTTTCTTTATCAGGATATCTTCCAGCATTTGCTTTGCCCGCGTATACTGCGACCGGCTCGTGCTTTCCTCAATGTCCAGCATATCCGAAATTTCCTTGTGCGAATAGCCTTCTATCGCATACAGGTTGAGCACGGTACGATAGCCGATGGGAAGGATACGGATGCATTCTACTATCTGTTTGGCCTGAACGATGGAGGGAACGCTTTCTTCCCGTACCTGGACCCCATGCGCGTGCACGATGTCCAGACTTTCGTTAAACCGTTTATTTTTCTTGAGGTTGTTGATGCAGGTATGAACGATGATCCGCCTGATCCAACCTTCGAACGCACCTTTATTCTGAAAGGTGTGTATTTGGGAAAATACCTTTATAAAACCTTCCTGCAGCATATCCTCCGCATCTTCCCGGTTGTGGCCGAACCGATAGCACACGGCCAGCATCTTTGGGCTGTAGCGGTTGTACAGCTCGCGTTGGGCAGTGGCCACATTCTTCAAACAGCCTTGTAAAATGGCTTCTTCGGTCATGATAACCGCATTGGTTGCCCTGTAATTTAGACAATTTTAACGAAGTAAAGCTGCGCGCCGCAAAAAAAAGAATCGGCTGGAGGCCCCGTCAGATAAGGATTTCACCGGTCATTTCAGGCGGAATGGATAATTCCATCATTGTCAGGATGGTAGGGGCAAGGTCACCCAATTTCCCTGTCCGGACACGTCCCTTCCAGCTCTTGTCGATGATAAAGAAGGGGACCGGGTTCATGGTATGCGCGGTATTCGGCGAGCCGTCCTCATTTATCATATAGTCGGCGTTGCCGTGGTCAGCGGTCAGGAATACGGTATAGCCGTTGTCCAAGGCGGCAGTGACTACTCGTTTGACACAGGTGTCAACGGTTTCCGCCGCCTTGATTGCGGCATTCCAGACGCCGGTATGACCAACCATATCCGTGTTGGCGTAATTGAGGCAAATAAAATCGGCCGTTCCGGCGGTGATCTCCGGGACGATGGCATCCGTCAGCTCTATTGCGCTCATCTCGGGCTGCAGGTCATAGGTCGCGACTTTGGGGGAAGGGATCATGATCCGGCGTTCGCCTTCGAACGGTGTTTCGCGGCCGCCGCTAAAGAAAAAGCTGACGTGCGGATACTTTTCCGTTTCGGCGATCCGGATCTGCCGCAACCCGTTCCGCGCGATGATCTCACCAAGCGTATTCTTCAGATCATCGTTCCCGAAAATGATATGGACGCCCTTGAATCGCTGGTCATATTGGGTCATCGTGGTGTAGTTCAAGGAAAGCTTTTTCATGCCCTGGCCGGGAACATCGGTTTGGGTCAGCACTTCGGTTATTTCACGGCACCGGTCCGTCCGGAAATTGAAACAAACGGCGAAGTCGCCATCGCGGAGGGTCGCCACGGGCTGTTGGGTTTCGCCGGGACTTACGATCACGGTCGGTTTTATAAATTCGTCGGTAACTCCGGCCAGGTAGGATTGTTCGATAGCAGCCAATGCGTCCGTGGATCGCTCTCCTTCACCCCGCACCATCGCGTCGTAGGCAAGCCGCACTCTTTCCCAGCGTTTGTCGCGGTCCATGGCATAGTAACGACCGCTGACCGAGGCGATCTTTCCGGTAGTCTTGTCAAGATGAGATTGGAGCTCGCGGATAAAACCGAGGCCGCTTTTCGGGTCGGTATCCCGGCCGTCGGTGAAGGCATGGATAAAGACGTCTTTCAGGCCTTCCCGTTCGCATACATCCACGATCGCCAGGAGGTGCCGGATATGGGAATGCACTCCGCCGTCGCTGACCAGTCCCAGCAGGTGGAGCGGCCGGCCGGCCGTTCGGGCACCACGGATGGCGGCCAGCAGGACTTCGTTCCGGCTGAACGAACCGTCCCGGATGGCTACATTGATCCGTTGCAATTCCTGGTTGACGATCCGGCCGGCCCCCAGGTTGAGATGACCTACTTCGGAATTGCCCATCTGGCCTTCCGGCAAGCCGACGGCCTCCCCGAAAGTGACCAGCGTCGTGTTGGGATAGGACGAATAAAGCGAGCGGACAAAGGGAACGCGGGCATTTTGGATGGCGTCCGCGCCCTTTTCCCGGCCGAGACCCCACCCATCCATGATGACAAGAATGACTTTCTTCCTGGTTGACATAAAGGGAGTACTTTTTTGACAATTCGACGCCGCAAAGGTAGGTGATAAAGACGGCGGTAGTACCCCAAAGGTGGTATTTTAATGCACCAATCCAGCGTCAGCGACAGTTTGGCATAGATTTGGGATTAGGCATGTCGAAATATTCTATTATATGAAAAGCGTCGCCATGAGGATGGTGGGGAGGATAGGAGGGATGTCGGTTGTTGTCTTTGCACTTCTGCTGGTGTCTTTCCGCCCTGTGTATTCGCTGGATGATATAACTTACGCTATTCGACTCGGGAACGCCGGTGAATTGTCCCGGTATCTTGACAACCGGGTCGACATCAGTCTCCCGGAAAAGAGCGATAACTACAGCAAGATCCAGGCTGAGATGATAATCCGGGATTTTTTCTCAACGAACGGCGTCCGGAATTTCGTGGTCAGGAAAAAAGGCTATAGCGGCAGCGCCGAATATTGTGTCGGGCTGTTGCAAACCCGCAATGGGGATTACCGGACGACGCTCTTCACCCGGCAGAAAGGGGACAAGCAAGTATTACAGGAATTGAGGTTCCAGGTCAATCAATAAATGCCTTCCTGTCGATCGTTTTCAGATCAGACCCGGTCGCTTCGACCGGGTCTTCTTTTTGCCTACTTTTGCGGCATGTCCAAATTTGACGAGCAATTGCAAATGCTGGTGCTGAACGCCCTGCAGGAAGATGTGGGTGACGGCGACCACAGCACGCTGGCATGTATCCCGCCACAGGTCCGCGGAAAAGCGGTCCTGCACATCAAACAGGATGGTATCCTTGCGGGAATGGAGATCGCGGAGAAGATCCTGAAGATAAAAGAGCCATCCGCCAGCTTTACGCCGTATAAGCAGGATGGCGACGTCATGCGCGACGGCGAAGAAGCATTTGTCGCGGAAGGCACGGTCCATACGATCCTCCAATGTGAACGACTTATCCTGAATTGTATGCAGCGCATGAGCGGTATCGCCACGCTGACGCGGCAATATGTCGACCGGTTACAGCGGTACAAGACCCGCATCCTCGACACGCGGAAAACCACGCCAAATTTCCGGCTGCTCGAGAAAGAGGCCGTTCGGATCGGCGGCGGGATCAATCACCGGTTTGGGCTCTTCGACATGATCCTGTTAAAAGACAATCATATCGACTATGCCGGGAGCCTGGAAGCGGCCATTGAAAAGGCCAGCGTCTACCGCGAGACCCACAAGCCCCAGCTAAAGATAGAAGTCGAGACGCGAAACCTTGAGGAGGTCCGGCGCGTGCTGGCGATCGGAATGGTCGACCGCATCATGCTCGACAACTTCACGCCGCGCCAACTCGCCGAGGCCGTGTCATTGATCGGCGACCGGTTCGAGACAGAGGCCAGCGGCGGCATTCACCTGGGAAACATCGAAGACTATGCCCGCACCGGCGTAGATTATGTCAGCGTCGGCGCGCTTATTCATCAGGCGAAGAGCCTGGATATGAGTCTGAAGGCGGTGACCATCTAAATTTCATGAGTATGAGCAAGAAGAGACCAAACAGCAGCGGCATCGTATATTCCACGGACCCCGATTTCAAACCGAATGAAGAGCCTGTGCCCCGGGAAAGTCCGGGGCCCAGGCTGCAGCGACTCAAGGTGAGATTGGACACAAAGCAACGGGCGGGAAAGGCGGTCACGCTTGTGGAAGGGTTTATCGGTCCTGACGCCGAACTCGAAGAGCTCGGCCGCCAGTTGAAAACGCATTGCGGTACGGGCGGGTCGGTTAAAGACGGGCTCATCATCATCCAGGGCGATCAGCGGGACAAGATTACGGCATGGCTTGTCGCCAAAGGGTTCACATCCACCAGACGCATCTGAGGTGTATCTGAACTTGCTGATAACAGGTTGCGTTTGCAGCGGCATCGTCTCGATCGCCAGCTTTTTCCTCTATGTCCGCAGCCGGATGCAATACCGGGAGGAAAAAGAGCGGCGTTTTCAGCAGGTACATTTTTCGAGTCTTGCGCTTTTTGTCGTTTTCGGGGTACTCATCCTGATCGAATTGTCACATCGCTATAATCCTCCCCGGATCAGGTATTGATCAATTTCCGGCCGGGGTCACCGCTTTATAAACGTCTCCACGCGACGGCTATGGTTGACGGTTAGCTGAAGGAAATACTGACCGGGCGGCAGATCCCCCACGGCAAACGTACCGCGCCAATCCGGTTGCTGTTTCTGTTCCATCCACCGGTGTATTGTCCGGCCGCGGGTATCGATGACATCGACAGCGAGCGATCCCAGCGCGGGATCATTCCATTGCACAACCACGTGATCGGTGCAAGGATTCGGGCTGATGCTTGCGGCCGGTTTGGCGAAGGAAAGGCTGACTTCCCTGATCCCGTAATAATGGACGTCACCGTTCTCATCCACCCCGGTCAGGCGGTAAAAATTTTCTCCTTCGAGCGGCGACCGGTCGACATAGGAATACGAACGGGAGGTCGACGAATTCGGGCTTGCCGGGGCCACGGTATCAAGATCGTCGAACGATCTTCCGTCGCCCGAGCGTTGAAGGACGAAATACTTATTGTCCTGTTCAGCCGCTGTTTCCCAGTCGATATCCACGCCGGCGTCATTGGCAGCCAACGTGGCGGTGTAGCTGATAAGCGAAAGCGGCAGCGGCGTCGAAACGGAGCGGGAATACCGGAGCATCCACTGATAGGCATTCAGCCCGTTATCGTAGATGGTTGACGGATCATAGGATTTTGTCCATGCGTCATGGCCGGTGGCGTCGAAAATGGTATCGATCGCTTTGATCGCCGGCGGCGGAACGGAGGAATTAATCAGGTCCACATTGTTGATCGTGACGGTATCCGGAACGGTCGGGTCAGCTGAATTATTCGTCGCGAAAACGGGCAGGTTGGATTTTGCGATATTGGCGGCGCCCTGGGCGTTCATCGCTTTTGCGCCGGCCACGACAAAGATAGCCGCGAGATTACTGGCGAAAGTGGTGCTTGTCGATGCATAATCCCAAACCGCTCCGCCGCCCATGCTCAGCCCGGTCAGGTATATGCGGTTCTTGTCCACCCGGTAGTGCTGTTGCGCATAGGTGATGACGTCATCCACATCCGTTGCAACCGGCCAGGCGACGAATTGCGGGAGGATGACGATGAAGGAGGAGGTCTGGCCGTCGACCGTCACCGTCTCGGGGAAGAGGTGCTGGGTGATATACATCGGAATGCCGTCGTCGAGGATATTTGGCAGCTGGGTGGTTCCATTCCCCAACTCGGATATGCCATGCAAGGCCACAATAAGCGGGTAACTGGCCGTCCCTTCGACATAGCCTTTCGGAAGGTATTCATAGAACCCATTGCTATTCGGACCGGTAGCGATAAACCTCGGGGTGAGTGTCGTATCGGCTTCAGCCTGGGAAAAAGCGAGGTGCCGGAACAGGATGAGAACCAGGAGCAAAAGGATTCCCTTCCGCGACTTGGCGTAAACTTGAGGCATGGTTGTTCGGGTTGTAATGCGAGATGGTCCGGGCTGTAGGGGAAGTACGATCGGGCGCCGTGACAAAAGCATCAAATACGCTCCAATTTCGTGCCAAATTGGTCTAAAGCAACCAGTCGATGACTGGTCATCACTGCCCCTGGGCCAGTGAATACGCCTTTTTATCGCCGAGAAGATTTAATAGTTCGGACGAGCAGATCTTGAAGTCGCCGCTCAGGCTGACGTAGAGACCCAGCACGTCCTGTTGGTTCAACGGGGAGCCATCGATGCTTTCGAAGCGGACATTGTATTGGTTTACGAGGTTGGTATAGACGGATCCTGTCGGCCAAACCTGGGTGCCGCGGTTGCTGATATTGATGAGGTTGAACTTCACCCCGCCGTGACGCTGGCATTTTTTGGCGATGCTCCCGGGCTGTTCCGGGCTTTCAATAAAAAAGTCGACCCCGACGATCGCTTCCTTTTGGGGATCATCCGAAATCATCATTTCATTTTTGGAGAGTTTGAATGCGGTCGGGGTGACGGGCATATTCGGCAGAACCGGTTTTGCTCCGTGTTGCGGCGTCCGGCCGAAATTATCGATGATCGCCCGGGCGAATTGCGCGGTGCCCAGGGCCGGGATGTTCTTGTCGCCGAAGTCACCGGTATGAATACCTTGCTCCAGGGTATATAGCAAGGCGTTTTCGATCACGGCCGCATTTTCCATCCATCCGAGGTGGCGCAGCATGGCGATCCCGCTTAACAACAAAGCGGTGGGATTGGCCACGTTCTTGCCGGCGATGTCCGGCGCCGTCCCATGGACCGCTTCAAAGATGGCGATATGGTCCCCGATATTGGCGGAAGGAGCGAACCCGAGACCGCCCACCAGGCCGGCGCAAAGGTCGGAGATGATGTCCCCCTGCAGATTCGTCAGCACGACGACGTCAAAGTCCTGCGGCCGCACGACCAGTTTCATCGCCAGGTCGTCAACGATGATATCGTCCGCTTTCAACTCCGGGTATTCCCCGGCCACTTCCTGGAAGCATTCGAGGAAGAGGCCGTCGGTCAGCTTCATGATATTGGCCTTGTGTCCACACGTGATGCGGCGGGCGCCGTTCTTTTTGGCCATCTCAAATGCGTATTTTATTACCTGCAGGCTACCCGGCCGGGTAATAAAACGGCGACTCAATGCCACATCCTGTGTCAGCATGTGTTCGATCCCGCCGTAGGTATCCTCGATGTTTTCCCGCACGATGGTGATATCGATCGGAATGCCGGCACGGGAAAAGACGGTGTCCACCCCATGCAGCGACTGAAAAACGCGCTTGTTCGCATAGGTGTTCCATGTTTTGCGGGCGGTAACGTTGACGCTCTTTACGCCTTTTCCTTTAGGCGTTTCCATCGGCCCCTTAAACAAGATACCCAGATCCTCGATGGTGAGTTTGGCCTCGGGTGTCATTCCATTGGAAAATCCTTTATCAAAGACCCATTTTCCCATTTCCACGAGGGTATATTCGAGGGGAACCTTTGCTGCGTCGAAAATATCCAGGACCGCCTGCATGATTTCCGGACCGATACCATCTCCTTTTGCGACTGCAATCTTCATATGGTAATTATTTGAAGGGGCTCCGCCCCTTTTGCCAAAATTAGCCCTAATTGTGCCTATTTTAATTAACTTTAGGAAAATTTGGCTATGATGGCAAACAAGATTTCGGAAGGAATGGAAGTGAGCGTGGAAACGTTCTACCAGCCGGACTATTCCAATCCGATCTCCGGAGAATACATGTTTGCCTATCGCATCACCATTGAGAATCACAACGGGTTTGCGGTAAAGTTACATCGGCGGCACTGGCATATCTTTGACAGTAACGGCAGTTACCGCGAGGTGGAGGGAGAGGGAGTGGTTGGGGTGCAGCCCATTCTTCAGCCGGGTGAGCGGTACCAGTATGTCAGCGGTTGCAACCTGCGCACGGAAATGGGAAAGATGTATGGCTCCTACACCATGGAGAACCTGCATAACAAAAAGACCTTCGAGGTAAATATCCCCGTTTTTGAGATGATCGTTCCGTTCAAGATGAGCTGATCCGGGTAGGGTCCCGTGTTCCGGTGATTGGTCAGGCGGCAGGTTGTTCTTTCGAAGCTCCCGCTTTATATAGCGCATAACCCATTATCACAAAACAGACGACCCCCAGCAGATAGTATCCCGGCTGGCTCAGCGCCTTTGTCAGTGTCCCCTCCAGGCTCAGCTTATCCAGGAATGCCACTATTTTCGCCGGAATTTGCAGAAATGCAAAGATAACACCCATCAGTGCGCCGCCGGCGACCAGCCCGGTCGCGAAGAGGTTCCCCTTTTCCAGATCTTCGCCCATTTCCGAAAACTTTTCGCCCCGCTTCTTTTTAACCCGATCGACAAGGCCGCGGATAGCGCCGCCGCAGAAAATGGTCAGGGTTGTAGATAGCGGCAGATAGACGCCAATGGCAAAGCTAAGCGAGCGGACGCCGCAAAGCTCGACGACCAGTGCGAGTGCCGCCCCGATCAGTACATAATTCCAGGGCAGGTTCCCGGACTGGATGCCTTTGATCAGGGTCGCCATCAGCGTAGCCTGCGGAGCGGGGAAGGTGGTTCCGATGGCATGCCGGACGCCATGTGCGGCCAGGTCGGGGGTTGGGGTATCGAGTATCTTTATCGTGAATCCCACGGCGATGGCGGAAACGATCACGCCGATGATCAAGGCCAACTGTTGGTATCGGGGGGTGGCTCCCACGAGGAAGCCCGTCTTAAGGTCCTGGGAGGTACCGCCGGCGTTCGAAGCGGCGATACAGACCATGCCGCCGACGACGAGCGCCATCGGTTCATAGACTTTTCCGCTCCAGCCGATGGCAAGAAAGGTCAGGCAGGTAGCCATTACCGTGGCAATCGTCATCCCCGAGACCGGGCTGTTCGAGGAGCCGATCAGGCCGACTATCCGGCTGGCGACGGTGACGAAAAAGGCGCCGAACAGCAGGATCAGCAATCCGATCAGCAGCCGGGAAAAGAAGTTATCCCCCGGAATGATGGGTAAGCAGGCGATCAGAAGGACAAGGCCCAGGCTGCCGAAAGCCACCACCTTTATGCTGAGGTCACGTTCCGTGCGAACCCGGCTGTCGTTACCCGCTTCTTTCACCGAGCCGATGCTTCCTTTGAAGGAGGCGATGATCGTAGGAATTGTTTTTATCAGGGTGATCAGTCCTCCCATAGCGACTGTGCCCGCCCCGATCAGCCGGGTATAGGCGCGGTAAATGGCCGAAGCGGGATCGGCAAATGTCCTGGTCACCGGGTCCCAGCCGCCGGCGCCGCCAGCCGTATGGAGATCGGCGAGATATCCCAGCTTTACCTGCTGTTGTGCGATGGTCACCGGGTCGACCAGCGAGGCGAGGAGAGGATGGATGACAAACCAGCTCAGCACGCTGCCTGCGACAAGGACTCCCGAGATGCGCGGCCCGATGATGTAGCCGACCCCCATGTATTCGGGTGTAATGTTGGCCGACAGTTGAGCGGAGGGATATATTGCGTTAAGCCCTTTGCTTTTGACGGTGTCGAATACCGGTGTTTCCGCAATGAGGTGAAAAAGTTTCTGGCCGATGGCATAGACAAAGGCGAATCCAAGTCCCTGAAAGGCGGCTTTTGCAAAGTTGCCGCCTTTTTCCCCGGCTTTTAGCACAGACGCGCAGGCCGTGCCTTCCGGATACGGAAGCGTCTCATGCTCCTTGACGATCAGTGAGCGCCGCAGGGGGATCATGAGGAGTACCCCGATCATCCCGCCGAAGATGGAAAGGATAAAGATAACAGCATAGTTAAAATAGTTGCCGGCTTCCGCGCTGGAGAGGAACAGGAAACCGGGAAGCGTGAAAACGACGCCCGCCGCAATGCTTTCGCTTGCGCTACCCGTTGTCTGGATGATATTGTTTTCGAGGATAGTGGTTTTGAACAACCGGCGGCCGAGTGCGATAGCCAGTACGGCGATGGGGATGGAGGCGGACACCGTGATCCCGGCTTTGAGCGCCAGGTAAACCGTAGAAGCGCCAAAGAGGATGCCGAATACGCTGCCCATCGCCAGGGCCTTGAACGTAAATTCCTTCATTTGCGTCTCCGCACTGACGAAAGGCTCGAATTTCTTTGAAGCCATTTGAGTGGTTTTGGTTTGTTATGCTTCGCCTGTCTTATTGCGCAACACGGTATTCAGTGACCGGATCCGGCTAAAGATCAGCGTACCCCCGATCACCGCGGCGATGAACAAGATCAGAAAATAAATCCGCTTGTCCGGAAATTTCCCCCATGAACTGGTCATCAGCCCGGCCACCTTGCTGCCCAGCGACATGGTCAGGAACCAACCCCCCATCAGCAGGGAAGTCAGCCGGGCCGGCGCCAGCTTTGAAACCAGCGACAGCCCGATGGGGCTCAGAAAAATCTCGGCGACGGTGATCACGAAGTAGGTGCCCCACAGCCAGCCGGGCGAGACCTTAAATTGGTAGATAGAGGGTACCGACTTGACGGAAACCAGCATAACGATGGTGGAGCAACCGGCCAGGAAAAGCGCGATGCCGAATTTGCTCGCGGTAGTCGGTTCCTTTTTTCGCTTTCTCAGGAAATGGAACCAGGCCACCAGGAGTGGTGTCAGCGTCACGATAAAAAAAGGGCCGATGGACTCGAAGAGTTCGGGGTTGACCAGCTTGATGTTCTGACCGGGGGCCGGCCAATCGGCCTTTGGGAGATTATTGAAATACGGGTCGGGGCCAATTGTCTTTACCAGATTGCCGCTGTCATCCTTAACCGGTTCCAGGTAGGCATCTACGCGGTTCACCTGGCGGGGAGCGGTATTCACCTGCTGTAGCTGGCCCATGAAATCGGCGCCTTTTTCCACCAGGCGGGTAGACACGGTCCGGTCGGTATGCTGGTCGGCCCACAGGGAGTATGCGGTGAAATTCTGGTAGTAAATAGACCAAAACACAACGGAGATCGCAAAGATGAACAGCAAGGCTCCGACACCCTTTTTGTCCTCCCCCCGGGCCCTGACCCAAATGGACAGAAAGAATGCGATCACGGGGACGCAGGCAAAGACAAAGGCGTCGCTCGATTGACTACCCATGACTGTCGACCCAAAAAGCCTGCCCGGCAAATAGTAGCCAATTATTGCCGCCGCTATACCCGGGACAAAAACGTAGAGCAGGATCCGGGACAGGTTCATATCTTCTTTTTGCGGCTGCCGCCTGACATCCCCGACCCGAACGTGCTTTAGATTGGATGCCAGATTGATCAACCCGATGATCATCCCTACGCCTGCCGCGCCGAAGGCATATCCCCAGCCATACTTATTGCGCAGGTAGGCAGCCACAAAATTGCATATCAGGGCGCCGATATTAATGCCCATATAAAAGATGTTGTAGGCATTGTCCTTTATGGGCTTCAGGTCTTCTCTATTGTAGATATTCCCCAGCAGGGTGCTGATGTTGGGCTTGAAAAATCCGTTCCCGCAGACGATCAGCCCAAGGGAAACGGTCATCGCCGTGTCGCCCGGCAGGATCAGGCCCAGGTAGCCGGCCGCGAGGAGGCTCCCGCCGATAAAGATCGATTTGATATAGCCCAGGTACCGGTCGGCGATCATTCCACCGATAAACAGCGGCAGCCAGATCAGCGCGAAGAAGGTCCCGGAGATGTCGGCGGCTCGTTCCGGCGTGAATTGTTTTGCATCCTTCAGGTACAACAGCAGTATCCCGGCCAACAGATAGTATGCGAACCGCTCCCACATTTCTGTCAAAAAAAGAACGTAGAGCCCTCTCGGGTGCCGGGCGCTGGAAGCGGTGGGTTGACTCATGCAAATTGAAATTATGCAAGCCGCCTCCGGCGGTTCGCGAGACCTAAAATAAATTCTTTTTTACAATTTGCGTCCGAAATTCGAATTTCGGGGCCTATATGAATATTTTACTCCTTGGCTCCGGAGGCCGGGAACATGCCCTGGCATGGAAACTGTCGCAGAGTCCGCTTTGTTCGTCGCTTCATATCGCTCCCGGTAATGCCGGCACCGCGCAATGCGGAACGAACGTCAACCTTTCGCCGCTGGACTTCGACGGCATCCGCCGGTATTGCCATTCGGAGCGCATCGAAATGGTGGTAGTCGGACCGGAGGAACCCCTGGTAAGAGGCATCGGCGATTTTTTCGCTGAAGACCGTCAGTTGAGAAGCATCCCTGTCATCGGCCCCTGCGCCGCGGCCGCCCGGCTGGAGGGAAGTAAGGCCTTCTCGAAAAAATTCATGGACCGGTACGGGATCCCGACTGCCGCTTACCGGGAATTCAGCCAGGAAAGTTTTACCGAGGGGATCACGTATTTACAGCAACATTCGCTGCCGATCGTTTTAAAGGCTGACGGGCTGGCTGCCGGAAAGGGCGTGGTGATCTGTCAAAACCCGGTCGAAGCGGTTGCAGAATACGAACTCATGCTTCAAGGCAACAAATTCGGCGAAGCCGGAAATAAGGTCGTGGTGGAGGAATTTCTGACGGGGATCGAAGTATCGGTATTCGTCCTGCTGGACGGCAAGGACTTCCTGGTGTTGCCGGAGGCCAAGGACTATAAAAAGATCTATGAAGGCGACAAGGGGCCAAACACCGGTGGAATGGGCGCCGTGAGTCCCGTTCCTTTCGCGGACGCCGGATTCATGGACAAGGTGACCGAACGGATCATCATCCCGACGGTCGAGGGATTGAAAACGGAGGGGATCGAGTACAGGGGGTTTCTTTTTATCGGTGTTATCAAGGTAGGAGATGAGCCCTATGTCATCGAATATAACTGCCGGATGGGAGATCCGGAGACCGAAGTGGTTCTGCCCAGGCTAAAGAACGACCTGGTGGAGCTATTCCATGCCGTGAGCAGCCAAAGCCTGCGGGAATGCCGGATCGAGCAGGAGCCCCGCACTGCCTGCACCATCGTGGCGGTAAGCGGCGGTTACCCGGGGTCCTATGAAAAGGGCCTCCCGATCACCGGCCTCGACCAGCCGCTTCCGGAGAATAGCCTGATCTTCCATGCCGGGACCCGGGCGGACAAGGAAGGGGTGGTAACCAACGGAGGGAGGGTACTTTGTGTAACCTCTTTTGCCGACACCGTGTATGAGGCGGTCGACCGGTCGAGGGATATTCTCGAGAAAATATACTATGAAGGGATCTACTACCGGCGGGATATCGGTTTTGAATTCCTGTGAGACCGACAAAGCACCGCCCGGAAAATCAACATGCACTACAGCGACTACCTTCAACTGGAAAAGATCCTTGGCGCACAGCAGCCGGAGAGCGACCGGCAGGGGCAGCCGGCCCATGACGAAATGCTGTTTATCGTTATCCACCAGGCGTATGAGCTGTGGTTCAGGCAGCTGTTGTTCGAGATCGCATCGGTCACCGGCATCCTCGGTCAGCCGGCGTTAAATGACAATTCACCCGAGCTTCAAACGATCGTCCACCGGTTGTCGCGCTGTGCTACGATCCTGAAGGTGCTCGTGCACCAGATCGATATTATGGAGACCATGACGCCGATGGACTTTCTGGACTTTCGGGACAAATTGCGTCCCGCCTCCGGCTTCCAGAGCTGGCAGTTCAAACTCCTGGAGGCGAGGCTCGGCCTCAAATACGAGCACCGGTACGGGCAGGAATATTACCTGTCACAGCTCCGCCAGCCTGAGATCGACGTCATCCGGTCGGCTGAAAAGGAAAGCTCGCTGCTCCAGCTGCTCGATAGCTGGCTGGCGCGGATGCCGTTCCCGCCCGCGGAAATGGCCGGGCCGTTCTGGGCCGATTATCGCGATCGCTATCAGCGTAGCCTGACCGACGCGGAGAAGGGCAATCTATCCCACTTCGAATCCGTCCTCTTCGGGACGGGGGACGTGGAAAACAGGTCGCTTTCCCCGGCGGCCTGCCGCGCGGCGGTTTTTATCATGCTTTACCGGGGGTACCCGCTCCTCCAGCTGCCTTTCCAAATGCTGCACCAGTTGCTGGAGATCGACGAACAGCTAAGCACCTGGCGGTTCCGGCATATGAGCATGGTACACCGCATGATCGGCACCCGCATCGGTACGGGCGGCAGCACCGGAAAAGACTACCTGGGAGCGGCGCTGCAGCGCCACCATTTGTTCAAAGAGCTTGCCGCCCTCACCAGTTTCCTTATCGAACGGCAAAGACTGCCGGTCCTGAATCCCGAGATGGAAAGAAGGCTTGGATTTTCCGCTCCTTGAAGAACGGCATATATTTGTGGAAAGCCGGATACGAACAACAACGATTTATCGTTCTGATGGAGATCGTACAGCTCGGAGGAAAAAAGATTTGGCGGGTAGTAAATCGTGGAAAATTATCCGGTAAATCAAGGGGTTCACCTTGTTAATTTAAATTATTTCCTTCAATTTTGCTGGGCAAAAGCGGGCTCCGCCCGCTTGGTCGACCGCAGGGCGTTACCGTTTAGAACTTAAAATCTGACCTATACACAAAATGGGATTATTCAATTTCCTGACACAAGAAATAGCCATGGACCTGGGTACCGCCAATACCCTGATCATACACAATGACGAGATCGTGGTAAATGAGCCCAGTATCGTAGCCCTGGATCGAAATAATCCCAAGAACGTGCTGGCCGTCGGCAAACGGGCTTTGATGATGCACGAAAAGACGCACGAAAGCATTCGGACGGTGCGTCCGCTCAAAGACGGCGTAATCGCAGACTTTAATGCAGCCGAGCTCATGATCAGGGAGATGATCAAAATGATCTATCCCAAAAAACCCCTATTCCCGCCCAGCTGGAGGATGATGATCTGTATCCCTTCCAGCATTACCGAGGTGGAGAAACGCGCCGTTCGGGACAGTGCCGAGCAGGCCGGGGCCAAAGAGGTCTACCTTATCCACGAACCGATGGCGGCCGCGTTGGGTATCGGGATCGATGTCGAAGAACCCGTCGGCAATATGATCATCGATATCGGCGGCGGTACCACCGGTATCACCGTTATCGCGTTGGCGGGTATCGTCTGCGACCAGTCGATACGGATAGCCGGCGATGAATTCACTGCCGACATCATGGAAGCCCTCCGCCGTTATCACTCCCTGCTGATCGGGGAGCGAACGGCCGAACAGATCAAGATCCAGATCGGGGCTGCGTTGAAAGACCTTGACAATCCTCCCGACGATATACCGGTGAATGGGCGCGACCTCGTGACCGGCATCCCCAAACAGATCATGGTATCCTACCAGGAGATTGCCGAGGCCCTGGATAAGAGTATCTTCAAGATAGAGGAGGCCATCCTGAAGGCCCTGGAGACGACCCCTCCCGAGCTGGCCGGGGATATTTACCGGCGTGGGTTGTACCTGACGGGCGGAGGGGCTTTGCTCCGCGGGCTCGACAAACGGCTGAGCCAAAAGATCAAATTACCGGTGCATATCGCCGACGATCCGCTGAAAAGCGTTGTCCGCGGGACAGGCATTGCCTTGAAAAATTACGACAGATACCCGTTCGTAATGCGATGAATGAAGGGTAACGATCTGTAAACCTCGAAATAATTACCGGTGCGTAACGCTTTTCTCTTTATTCGGAGGCACTTCAACTTCCTTTTCTTCCTGGTGCTGCAGATCATCGCCCTGTCCTTTCTCTTTCGATACAACCGATTCCAGGAAGCCGCCTTTCTGAATGTCAGCACGGAAGTCACCGGCAGATTTTATGAGAAATACAACAGTATCGAGTACTATTTCCAGCTACGGAAGACAAATGACGCCCTCGTGCAGGAGAACGCGCGGCTCCGGCAACAGCTCCGGGAAAATTTCGAAGCGCCGGATTCGAACCGGCGGTTGTTCTACGACACGCTCCGCACGGACTCCGGAAGGAGTATTCGTAAGTGGGAGATCATGGAAGCCAAGGTGGTCAACAACACCATTTCCCAAAGAACAAACTATCTGACCATCCATCGTGGATTCCGCCAGGGGGTGCATACGAATATGGGTGTCACCGGTCCGCAAGGTATCGTAGGCTCGGTGATCAATGTCAGCGAAAACTTTGCGGTCGTAATGAGTATGCTGCACCCGCAGTTCAAAGTAGTGGCAAAGCTCAAGAAGGGCGGCGAGAACGGAACGGTTTACTGGGATGGTAACAGTCCCGAATTCGTCTCCATGCGGAATATTCCCAGGAGCGCCAATGTCGTGGTCGGCGATACCGTTCTTACCAGCCCGATTTCCTCCCTGTTCCCGCCAAATCTTATGGTGGGCAGAGTGGCGGAGATCGTACCGGACAATACATCGAATTTTTATAACCTGAAACTCCGGACGGCAACCAATTTCTTCAATCTCGAGTATGCTTACGTCGTTGGCAACCTTCAGTATGATGAGCAAAAGCGGCTGGAAGATTCGATCCGGGAAAGAATCAAATGAGTGAATTGCTGAAAAATATCATTCGCTTTATCCTGTTCATCCTGGTGCAGGTCTTCATCCTGTCCCATATGCCACCGCTCCATCGTTTTATCACTCCCTATCTGTACTACCTGTACATCCTCTGGCTACCCTTCGGGTTGTCACGGATGTCCATTACGTTTATCGGTTTCGTGTTCGGACTTTGCCTGGATTACTTTCTGAAAACGCCCGGGTTGCACGCCGCCGCCTGCACGCTGATTGCCTACGTCAGGCCTTTTGTGATCGGCATGCTGATCTCCCAGGAAGGCGCCGACAAAAACTATATTGCGCCTTCCATCGTGAGCATGGGATGGGCTCCCTACGGCACTTACGTCCTCGTCCTCACCGTCCTGCACCATTCCTACCTGGTCCTGCTGGAATGGATGACCTTCGGTTCCTTTGTATTTTTTGTCGGAAAGGTGATCGCATCCACCGCGGTCAGCCTTTTGCTGGACCTGTTGACGGAGGTTTTGTTCTACCGCAAACAAAAATTCAGGACCAATACGATCTAGCGCAGTTTAACGTTTAAAATGACCGGTAGTTTCGTAAATTTGCAGGTCGTCCCACTATGTCTGTATTCAACCAATCGCGCAGCAACATCATTCGCCTCATTTTTGCCGGCTTGTTCCTCATCATCGTGGCACAGCTTTTTCACCTGCAGGTCATTTCCCGGAAGTACAAGATCCAGGCGCAGGAAAATGCTTTGTTCCGCAAGAGTGTTTATCCGACCCGCGGGATCATCTACGACCGGAAGGGGCGGGCGATCCTGAACAATACCATTTTTTATGACCTGATGGTCACGCCTTCCCAGGTGAAAAATATCGACACCGCTTATTTCTGTCAGCTGATGGGTATCGACACCGCCGAATTCCGCCGCCGGATGATCAGTCCAAAGATCAAGAACAGTCCTTTCCGGGCCGTTGCCTTTCAGGATCTGCTCGCGCCGGACATGTATGCCCGGATGGAAGAGAACCTCTGGAAGTTTCCGGGCTTCAACCTCCAGGAGCGCCCGGTGCGGATCTATCCGTACAACGCGGCGGCGCAGGTCACCGGTTATGTCGGCGAGGTGGATTCCGCTATCCTGCGCCGGTCCAACAACTATTATCAGTTGGGTGATTATGTCGGCCGCAGCGGTCTCGAACAATCGTATGAGCGGGTGTTGATGGGCCAGCGAGGCACCGAGTACTGGCTAAAGGACAACAAGAACAGGCTGGTGGAGCGCTACCAGGACAAGGCGCTCGATACGCCCGCCGTTGCCGGAAAGAATCTCAATACGTATCTCGACATTGAGCTGCAACAGCTCGCCGAGCGGCTGCTATATGGCAAAACGGGGGCCGTGGTCTGTATCGAGCCCTCAACCGGCGGCATACTTGCCATGGCGTCGGGTCCCACCTACGATCCCAATTCGCTGACCGGGCCCGACAAACAATCCAATTATGCCCGGCTCGCGCTGGATGTCTCGGGACCGCTGCTCAATCGCGCCATCAAGGGCCAATACCCGCCGGGTTCCACCTATAAGCCGCTGGGCGCACTCATCGGTCTTGATGAGGGAGTGATCACGCCGGCGAGCGGGATCGACTGCCGGGGTTTTTACTATGGTTGCGGCGAGGTCAGAAAATGCGACGAGCATGAGCCGGGGCATGCGGCCAACCTTCGATTGGCGATTGCACATTCCTGCAACTCATTCTTTTATAATGCGTTCCGACTGGAGCTGGACAATCCGCAATATCATAGCGCGCGGATCGGGCTGATGAAATGGAAAGAATATGTCAATGGCTTCGGTCTCGGACACCGGCTGGGTGTGGACTTGCCAAGCGAAGATGGCGGCAATATCCCGGATACGTCGGCTTATGACAAGGATTATCATCATTCCTGGAATTCCTGCACCATGGTGACGATGGGGATCGGCCAGGACAAGATGCAGGAAACTCCGTTGCAGATCGCCAACGCGATGTGTATCGTTGCCAATAAGGGGTATTATTACACCCCGCATTTTGTCCGTGACATCGAAGGATCGGCCGAAGACGATACCTTGCTCAGCCGGTTCCATCTCAAACACCAGACGGTATCGCATATTTCCGAAGAAGACTATGATGTCGTACAGACGGGTATGCAGGGGGTGGTAGAGATCGGGACAGGGCGTGTCGCGCGGATACCCGGGATCGATATGTGCGCCAAGACCGGTACCGCGGAGAATAAGACGGTGATCGACGGGCGGGTGGTCCGGTTGCGGACGCACTCGATCTTTGCCTGTTTTGCACCCAGGGAGAATCCGAAGATTGCGGTAGCGGTGATCGTAGAGAACGGGGGATATGGAAAGGACGCGGCAGCGCCCATCGCTTCCTTGCTGGTGGAGAAATACCTCCGGGATACGATTGCCACCGACCGGCTCGAGATGGAGGATGAGATGACGAACAAGAACACGATGCCGCGTTACCTGGTGCGGAAGCAATTCAAAGCCGATTCGGCCCGCGCCGCAGACTATGCAGATCAAACCGGGGATAGCAGCCGATGGCTGAAATATCAGACGCCTTCGTTCAGGCGCATGATGCTCGACACGTCCGACGATTCACGAAGTCCGATCCTGGCGAATCTGCGGAAACCGGCGCCGTACAAGAGTGCGCTGGCCGAGCGGCTGGCCCGGATCAGGGCCCAGGCTGCGGCGCAGGAGCGGATTGTCGATAACAGTATACCTGCGGCTGTGCCGGCGGCCGGCGATACGGTCGCCAGACGACGAACGCAAAAGCAAGTGAAGCGCGATTCAGCCGCCGATCCATTATCAAAAGACAGTTCCCAACCATAAATCTATGAATCAGCGAAACCCCACGATATCCAAAGGCGTTGACTGGTCCCTGGTCTGGATCTGGTTCATCCTTTGCGTGATCGGCATCACGTGCATTTTTGCCGCGTCGTGGCATGAGGGGGACAATATCGTCCAGGGGTTCATTTCGCTAAAGACCGACTATAGCCGCCAGTTGCTGTTCCTTGTGATAGCGGGGATAGTCGGCACGTTTATCCTGCTGACGGACAGTAAATTTTTTACGGCCACCGCCAACCTCGGTTATGCGTTCGGGATATTCCTGTTGCTGCTGGTGTTTCCTTTTCACACCCGCGTGAAGGGCACGGAGTCGATCATCCGCTTCGGGAGTGCCTTTCAGCTCCAACCGATCGATCTATGCAAATTGTTTGTCAACCTGGCCCTTGCCAAATACCTGTCCCGGGTAGAGACAAATTTTACGCGGCCTCGGTCGCAGCTCATTGCCGCGCTTATTGTTTTAGCGCCGGCCGCGTTGGGCAAATTACAGGATGAGACCGGTCTTGCCCTCGTGTATTTCTCTTTTTTCCTGGTCATGTTCCGCGAGGGTCTTCCGCCCGCGGTGCTGATCATCGGCTTCTCTTTCTCCGTGCTGGTGGTGGCGACGCTGCTGATCGAGAAGAATACGCTGGCGCTGATCCTTACGGGGATAGCCGTTTTGGCCATCTATTTCCTTAGAAAGGCGATCAAACGAAGCCGGCGCGTCCTGCTGATGGTCGTTGGAATCTGGGCCTTTTGTGTGGGCACGCAGTTGTTGGTCGTTCCCTGGGCGTTCCGACATGTGTTCAAGCAATACCAGGTCAAGCGGATCTATAATGCGATCGGAAAAGAATATAAACCCGACAATCAGGCGGAGGAAGCAGCGCTGGAAAGGGAGGAACAGAGCAACGTCAGAAAGGCCGCCAATAACAGCAACTACAATGTCATCCAAAGTAAGATCGCCATCGGCAGCGGCGGTTTGATCGGCAAAGGGCTGCTAAAGGGAACCCAGACCCGGTATGACTTTGTGCCCGAGCAGAAGACGGACTTTATCTTTTGTACCATCGGCGAAGGCTTTGGCTTCTTCGGCAGCCTTGTTTTCCTTGGGATATACGTTGCGCTGCTCATGCGGATCGTGACCATCGCGGAACGACAGCGAAGTGTCTTTAGCCGATGTTATGCCTATGGAGTGGCGAGTGTATTGTTCTTCCACATCACGATCAATATCTGTATGACCATCGGTTTGGCGCCGGTGATCGGAATCCCGTTACCGTTTATCAGTTATGGGGGTACGTCGTTGCTTACCTTCAGTATCATGCTGTTCATCCTCGTCAGGCTGGATGCGGACCGGCAAATGGTGTTGCGGTAAGGCCTACCTTTGAGGCATGCGAATTGTTCCGTTGTCCGAGGGCGCTTTCACGATCGATAAAACAAAGCTGTTCGTTCCGTTCGATTCCGGGCTCCACGACCTGCAGGAGCGGCCGGTGGGCAGCCTGCTGGTGGAGATCCAACCCTTTGCGGTCATTACCACCGACGATATCATCGTCATCGACACCGGGCTGGGATTCCGGAAAGACGGTGAACTTCAGATCCATGCCAACTTGTTAAAGGCGGGGATAGAGCCGGGCAAGGTCACCAAAGTGCTGCTAAGCCATCTGCATAAAGACCATGCGGGCGGGATCTGCCCGGAGGGACGGATGTCCTTTCCCCAGGCACATTATTATGTTCAGCGGCGCGAGCTTGAATACGCCTATGAGAAGGGGCCCACCTCTTATCTGACGGAAGAGCTCGGATGTCTGAATACGTCGCCGCAAGTCATTTTTCTGGATGGCGATGGGGTGCTGGACGGTTATATCCGTTATCGCGTGACCGGCGCGCATTGTCCATGGCACCAGGCGTTCTGGATCGTCGATGGCGGCGAGACCGTTTTTTACGGCGGCGATGTGGCGCCTACGCTACAGCAGATGAAAAGCCGGTTTGTCGCAAAATACGATTATGACGGAAAGCGGGCAATGGAGTTCCGGCAGGAATGGTGGGAGCAGGGCCGCGCGCAGGACTGGACCTTTCTTTTTTACCACGATGTAAAAGTGCCGGTGTGGCCCTGATGCGAGTGTGATGAAGGGCGATGAGAGGTGCTGCCGAATGCCGCCTATGCTAAAGCTTCGGCGGCCAAAGAAAAAAGGCCTGCCCTGGAAAGAGCCGGCCGTTGCTAACCTATGAAAAACACCAAGTTCAAATATCGTTATTCACATCCCTATTTATAAAATTTATCGGTAAACGAGCCAAAAATCGCGGTCTATGGGATTCGGCGAGTGTTGTGCGGTTCCGGGGTCCGGGCGGTCGGGCGGCGAGAACTATGCGGTTCCGGGGTCCGGGCGGTCTGCGGTCAGCGGGCGGCGGATTAAGGTCCGGGCGGCGGTACGACGGGACCTCCGCGGCGACGGCGATTTATTTCCTGTTGGACGAGACGGTAGAAATCGCGCTCCGCAATCCAGAAGTCGTTGATCTTTGCCGGTGATATCGCTTTGTGAAACTCTATGGCGTATTTCTGCCGGATGGCCAGGATCGTCTTTTCGTAATCCAGCTCGGTTGAGTTGGGATTGTGGCGATGATCGTACACCGCTTGTTTGACTTCCGCGGCATAGAGATTGTAGATAGGCCAGAACTTTTCCGCTTCCTGGGGCGTCAACCGGAGCCGCGTCGTGATGAAGGTTGTTTTATAGGCCTCCACCCATCCGGGCCAGCTGTCCCCCGGCCCCTGCCGCGGGCTCTGCTGCGCCGGTGCTGGTAGGGTCAGCCAGCATAGGATTGCCAATACGGAAAGTAATTTTTTCATTGTTGCGTCTAATTCGTGGCGATATCCTCCGCTTTTCCATTTTCGTCCAAATATTGCTGCAGGTCCTCGTCCGATACACCGGCAAGCAGTGACTTCACCGCTCCCTCGTTCATATCGAGTGCCGCCGTGCCGTTATTTATCGACTCCCCGGGCATCGCATGCTGGTCCTCGGATTCGCCAAGGATGGCGTGCTGGTCATCGAGGTAAGCCTGCAGATCCCGGTCGCTTAAATTTTGAAGGCTACGCTCTGCGGTGACAACGCTTTCCCTTGAAGCATCCACACCCGGTAAACTAAAGATCAGCAGAAAACAGGCCGCGATAGCTGCGGCCGCGGCCGAAGAATATGACCACCACTTCCCTTTCAACACCCTGCCGCCTTCACGCCCATCATCATCCTGTTCGATGATCCCGGGGTCGATCGCAACGACCCTGGCCGGGGCGAACGGTTCGGCGACCCTATCCAGGATCCGTTCCGGCAGTGCGGCAAAATATCCTTCCGGCGCCCGATACGTACTGCGGTCATGCGCTACCGTTAATACCGGCGATAATTCCGCGAAGTATCCGTCCGGGACTTTATATGTCCGGTTGTCCTTCAAGAGGGTCAATACCGGGGAAAGCCCGTCAAAATACCCTTCAGGAAGCCGGTAAGGCATTTCGCGACTGATCCCGCCAAGCGTGGCGGAAAGCCGTGCCAGTTCCTCCGCCACGCCCTCCCCTATCGGGCGGACTGGGTTATCGGACAGGGCGGGATCGGAAGCGCCGGCTTTTAACCGGGCCAGAACGCTCGTGGCAAATTGATCAAAATATCCTTCGGGAACCTGAAATGTAGAAGAAGCAGATGCGATCCGGCTCATCACGGACGCGGGCAGCCGATCGAAATATCCGACCGGAACCACATAGGGGGTCTGCCGGTCTATCCCGCCCACCAGCGCGCTTAGTGCGCTCAGTTCCACCGATATTTCGTTCCTTTCTTCCATCAAATTTGAGACCTCGTCGGTTAAACAAGGTTTAATGATTGAGGATATAATCCTCGATTTTTTTGACGGCGTGGTGATAGGACGCCTTTAGTGCGCCTTCCGAGGTATCCAGCACCCGGCTCATTTCCTCGTATGGCATTTCGTCGTAATATCGAAGGGTAAATACAACTCGTTGTTTTTCAGGTAGTTGCTGGATTGCCAACTGGAGCTTCCATTCCAGTTTGTTCGGATCGAAGTATTTGTCGGCGATGACCTTGTTGCTCAATCCGCCCTCCATTTCGTCCAGCGAGGCGGAAGATTTGCGTTTTTGCTGTTCCAGATAGCTCAGGCATTCATTCGTGGCGATCCGGTAAAGCCAGGTATACAACTGAGAGTCCTCCCGGAAGTTCTCCAGGCCGTTCCACACACGGATAAAAACGTTTTGTAATACGTCGTTTGCATCTTCGTGCTCCACTACCATCCGCCGGATATGCCAGTATAGCTTCTCCTGGTATTTCCTGATGATCGCCGTAAATGCCTTTTCCCTGGTGGCGGGATCCCGGAATTGCAAAAGCAATTCGGTATCTTGGATGGTCACCCCCATAAAGTTAGCTATTTATTTTTTCTACCTATAACCTTCTGTGCGGCTGCGACGATGTTTGGGGTATCCAGCCCATATTTCACCAGCAGTTCCGCCGGCGTACCGCTTTCGCCAAACGTGTCATTGGTGCCAACGTACTCGATCGGTGCAGGGAAATGACGGGCCAGGGTTTGCGCCACGGCGTCACCCATGCCGCCGATGATGTTGTGTTCTTCGGCGGTAACGGCACAGCCGGTTTTTCCGACCGACCGCAGAATTGCTTCCGTGTCCAGCGGTTTGATGGTATGGAGGTTGATCAGTTCGACCGAAATGCCTTTATCCTCGAGGATCCTCCCGGCTTCGATCGCTTTCCAAACGAGATGTCCGCAGGCAAAAATGGTGACGTCCCTGCCTTCAGAAAAAACCTGCGCCTTCCCGATCTCAAAGGGCAGCTTGTCGGTAAAGATCGGCCATACCGGCCGGCCAAAGCGAAGATAGACAGGGCCCGGATAGTCGGCGATCGCCAGGGTTGCCGCCCTGGTCTGGCTGTAGTCGCATGGCACGATCACCGTCATCCCGGGCAGCATCTTCATCAGGCCGATATCTTCGAGGATCTGGTGTGTCGCGCCATCTTCGCCGAGCGTTACGCCCGCATGCGATGCACATATTTTCACATTCTTCCCGGAATAAGCCACCGACTGGCGGATCTGGTCATAAACCCGGCCCGTCGAGAAATTGGCGAAGGTGGTCGTAAACGGGATCTTACCGTTGATCGTCAGGCCGGCGGCGATGCCGATCATATTGGCTTCGGCGATACCACACTGGATGAACCGTTCAGGGAATTCCTTTATGAACTGGTTCAATTTCATCGAGCCCAGCAGGTCCGCCGTGAGCGCCACGATGTCGTGGTTTTTACGGGCGGCTTCCACGATCCCGTCTCCAAATCCGCTGCGAGTGTCTTTCTGTCCGGTGACTTGAATGTCTTTTAGCATTAATTCGGCTTTTTTCGCTAGAAAATGAATTCGCGTTTTATCGCTACAAAATAAGGATTTCGCATTGGAAAAGTTTAGTTCAGCTTCGAAAACTTTCCATTGTAGAATTTCTCATCCGCCATTAGCTTTTGTTCCCATTTCCAGGCCGTGGCCATCATCTCGTCGAGGCTGTATTCGATCTTCCAACCCAACTGTCGCCGCGCAAGGTCGTTGTTGGCATAGATGGCGACCACATCGCCGGGCCGGCGGGGTCCTATCACATAGTTCAGCCTGACGCCGCTGACCTTTTCAAATGCGCGGATGGCCTCCAGCACGGTCACCCCGTTACCGGTCCCGAGATTGTAGACCTCCGCATTCTTTTGGGACTTTCCGTCCAGCATATACCGCATCGCCAGCGTATGTGCATGGGCAATATCACAGACATGGATAAAGTCGCGGATACAGGAGCCGTCGCGGGTCGGGTAGTCGTCGCCATATACGGTCATCTGCGGGAGTTTGCCGATGGCCGTTTGGGTGATAGCCGGCACCAGGTTTGCGGGCCGGCCGATGGGCATCTCGCCGATAAGGATACTCGGGTGGGCGCCGACGGGGTTGAAATAGCGCAGCAGGATGCTCCTGGTGTGCGTTGTCGCCTTGGAGAACTCATTGATGATCTGCTCTCCCATTTGCTTGGTATAACCATACGGTGACTCTGCCGGCTTGGGAGGCGTCAATTCCGTTACGGGGATGATGTCCGGGTTTCCGTATACCGTACAGGATGAAGAAAACACAAAATAGGGGATGTCGAATTCCTGAACGCATTTCAGCAGGTTGATCAGGGAAAGCAGGTTGTTCCCGAAATAAAGCAACGGCTGTTCAACGGATTCGCCGACCGCCTTGAAAGCGGCAAAATGGATGATCCCGGCGATATTCTCGTTCTCCTGGAAAATGGCGAATGTGTCGTCATAGTTGCACAGGTCCACCTTGTAATTCTTGATCTTCTTCCCGGTGATCTTTTCAACGCCTTCCAGGATGCGGGGAGAAGACCGGGCGTTATTATCGACGCAAATGACTTCGAATCCATTGGCGATCAGGTCTACTATGGTGTGTGAACCGATGTAGCCGCATCCGCCGGTAACAAGGATCTTTTGCATAATTATTTTTTATCCGATTGAATAAGATTGATCAGGTATTGGCCGTAGCCGCTTTTCAGCAGCGGCTGAGCGATCTTTTCCAGCTGCGCGGTATCGATAAAGTCTTTCCGCCAGGCGATTTCCTCTATGCAGGCGATCTTTATCCCTTGCCGCTGTTCGATGACCTGCACGAACTGGGAAGCCTGCATCAGCGAATCGAAGGTTCCGGTATCGAGCCAGGCGGTGCCCCGGTCCAGGATCGACACGGTCAGCCTGCCGCGCCGGAGATATTCCCTGTTGACATCGGTGATCTCATACTCTCCTCTCGGCGAGGGCTTCAACGATTTCGCGATCTTTACCACCTCGTTGTCATAAAAGTAAAGACCGGGCACCGCAAAGTTGCTTTTTGGCTTCACCGGTTTTTCCTCGATGGAAATCGCTTTATTCTCCGCGTCGAATTCCACGACGCCATATCGCTCCGGATCGCTGACGCGATAGGCATAGACGATGCCTCCATCGGGGCGGGTGTTCCTTTCCAGCTGTTTGCCGAGGCCGGCGCCATAGAAGATATTGTCTCCCAGCACAAGCGCCACGTTATCCTTTCCGACAAACGATTCCCCGATGACAAAAGCCTGGGCGAGCCCATTCGGCAACGGTTGCTCCGCGTAAGTAAACGAGAGGCCCAGCTCCGACCCGTCCCCGAACAATTTTTTGAACAACGGGAGGTCATGCGGCGTAGAAATGATCAGGATTTCCCGGATACCAGCCAGCATCAGGGTGGATAAGGGGTAATAGATCATCGGCTTGTCATAGACCGGCATGATCTGCTTGCTGATGGCATAGGTGATCGGATGCAGCCGTGTGCCTGATCCACCGGCAAGAATAATTCCTTTCATTCTGGTATCGCTGTTTTTAGGTCCACAAGGTAACAATAAAATAGACGATGGCTGCCAGCAGCGCGCTGATGGGAATCGTCAGTATCCAGGCCCAGAGCAGGTTGATCGTGACGCCCCACCTTACGGCCGAGAGCCGTTTGGTCGCACCAACTCCGATGATCGATCCGGTGATGGTATGCGTAGTGCTGACGGGTATCCCCAGTTTTTCGGTGAGGAACAGGGTCAGCGCCCCGGCCGTTTCGGCGCTTACGCCTTCCAGCGGCGTCACTTTTGTAATACGCGTCCCCATTGTCCTGACGATCTTCCAGCCGCCGCTCAGGGTACCAAGGGCGATCGCGGTGAAGCTCGCCAGCGGCACCCACATATTCGAGTCGATAAATTGTCTGAAATTCATATCATTCCCCTTCGATTTATTATACCAGATCATTGCCGCGCCAATAATCCCCATGACTTTTTGTGCGTCGTTGCCTCCATGGCCCAGACTTAAAAGTCCCGAAGACAGCAATTGTAAACGCCGGAACCAGTTGTCCGCCTTGTAAGGATTTGCATTGCGGCAAACATTCAGGATGATCAGCGTGATCACAAAGGCGACCACCATGCCGATAAGCGGCGCCAGGAAAATGAAGAGGAAGGTGGGAACGACCTTCGCATAGTTGATCACCGCTTCTCCGTGACGGTTGAAGGCCCCGGCATGCGCCAACGCCGCCCCCATGAAGCCTCCGAGCAGGGTATGGGAAGAGCTGGAAGGAATGCCGAACCACCAGGTCAGGAGGTTCCACGATATAGCCGCTATCAGCCCGGCAAATATAACTTCCAGGTTTATGAAATCTTTATTTACGGAAGCAGCAATGGTGTTGCCGATCTTAAACTCTCCTACGACGTACCGGGAAATAAAGAAAGCGGCGAAGTTGAAGACCGCCGCCCATAGCACCGCCTGGAACGGCGTCAATACTTTGGTGGATACGATCGTGGCGATCGAATTGGCCGCGTCGTGAAAGCCGTTGATGTAATCGAATACCAGTGCAAGAATGATAATGACGACCAGAAAGCTCATTGGGGATCAGGCATATTTTATGATGATTGACTCGATCACATTGGCGGCGTCTTCGCACTTGTCGGTAACGATTTCCATTACCTGGTAGATCTCGCGCTTCTTTATGACCTCCTTGGCATCGGGTTCGGTCTCGAATAAGCGTTCGATGCTAAGATCGAATATATCATCAGCCTGGTTTTCGATGCTATTGACTTTGACCAGGGCGTCGGTGATCCTTCGCATATGGCGCATGTTCCTAAGCTCTTTCACCGCCAGCTGGATATGGGAAGTTCCCTGATCGATCAGATCGGCCAGTTTCTGGATCCCCATATCGTTGGGGTTGACGCGGTAGAAATTGATTTTTTTTGCCGTAGCGAAAATATAGTCGCAGATATCGTCGAGGGAGCTGGCCAGGTAATGGATGTCTTCCCGGTCAAACGGGGTGATGAAATTACGACCCAGCTCGGTAAAGATGCGGTGGGTCAGGTCGTCGTTGACGTGCTCCTGGTCCTCCACCTGTGCGATCAGGGACGCCCGCTTGTCAAAGTCCGGCTCCGCCACGACCTCTTTCATCAATTTACCCATTCTGCCGACGCTGTCAGCCACTTCTTCGAACAGGGAATAGAATACCCTGTCTTTTGGAGTGAAAAGTTGAAGGAACGAGCTAAACGCCATGCGCGGAATTTTATGATTTCGCGCAAAAATAGGGTTCTTCAGCCATAATCCTATCTTCCGGTCGTTTGCGGCTGCCCGGCCAGCAGGGGGGCCGCCATCCTTGCCGGCAGGTTTACGGGATGCCCGGGCGGGTGGCCCGGAGCAGCCGGGTCACCGAGCAATTCGGCAATCGTGGCCGCGAATTGCTTTTGATAGACCTGGCCGCGGGTCGTTATCTCCCCGGCCGGAACGATGTCGGGTCCAAGCACAGCCATCCAGATATCGCCCGATCCGTCCGCCCAGAAGCCATGGGTTGTCCATTTGTTTGGTTTCCAGCCTCTGCCATGATCGGTTGTGATCAGAAAAGTCGTACTGTCCCGGTAGAAGGGATCCGTTTGCACGAGATACCACAGGTCCGCGATCATCCGGTCGATATCGGCAGCCTGTTGAAGGTACAGGTCATAGCGTCCCGTGTGGGCGCATTCGTCCGTTTCCCCAAAACCCAAAAAGAGAACGGAAGGATGATGCGCTTCGATAAATTCTTTCGCGGTCAGAAAGGTCAGCAGATCGTGCCTGGTCTTGCTCCGGCGCATGGAGCCCTGCACGCTGTCGATCAGACCCGCCTCCGGATCTCCCGCCTGTGCCAGCGGCTCATAACCGCTATTCACCGGAAGGCCGCTCCGGACCTCGTTCAAAATATAGGGAAATACATTCCACGACGTGAAGACGGCAACCTTTCCCTTAAATTCCCGGCTGTTATTAAGGTATTCCAGGACATTGACATGGCGATTCTCCAAGGGGAGATTGGGGCTGTCGAACAGGTCGGTGTGGCCCGTAAAAATTTCGTTGTATCCCGGATAGGAGATCTTATAAAAGTTCCGGACGTTGACTTTGTTTCCCAGCAGCCGGTTCCCGTACAGACGACCGTCCCGGGCTATCGTGCTCCAGAAGAAAGGCAACAGTTTCTTCCTGCGTTCCCCGGCGGTGCTGTCCCAATACAGCCGTCGCGCCAGCATCGTGTCCCTGACGTATTGCGGGTTAGCGATAAGCAGCGGGTCGGCGCCGGTGAAGATCTCCTGCCATCGAAAACCATCGATGGTAATGATAAACAGGTTTTTTGTCTTTGCCCGTTCGGCGTGAGAAGGAGGCGGCTCCTGTGCTATGGCCGGAAGGCATAGCAAGAGCATTGCATACGGGAGGAATAATTTCATTTTAATGGGTTTGCCAAAGGTATCGGGTGTATATGACCCCATGTTTATCCAAACATTAACTTAACATTAATCCCCCGCACCATTTTTTAACGCAATCATAATCCCCGGGCAGCACGGGGCTTGCGGAATAGGGATAGTTTTATTGCAGCAAATGCTATAGTATGACGTGGTTAAGCTGGCTGGATCATTTGGATAAGGTGTTGTTTGTGCTCATCCAGCATGACACGGATCAATCCGTACTGGACAAGATCATGCCCTTGTTACGGGAACCGCTGAGCTGGATCCCCCTGTATGCATTTATGTTGTATTATTCTTTTCGTCAGGGCAGAGCAAAGGCATGGCCTTTTATCATCCTGAGCCTGTTAACCGTTGCCATAACCGATACGGTCGCCGCCCAGGTCCTGAAGCCATTGTTCGGGCGGCTCCGGCCTTGCCACGATCCCGACCTCCAGGGAGTGATCCGGGGGATCGTGGATTGCGGCGGCCTCTACTCCATGCCGTCCAATCATGCGGCCAATCACTTCGGGCTGGCCGCTTTCTGGTATTTTTCCATTCGCGGGATCAACGGACGAAAATGGACCTGGTTGTGGGTTTGGGCTACCGTCGTTTGCTATGCGCAGATTTACGTCGGAAAACATTATCCGTTTGATGTGTTGGCCGGCGCCGTCTTCGGCTTTCTAACGGGGTTGGGTACCTACCGGCTTTTCGTTTACTGGGAGGACCGCCCTATATTTGCTACCGGAGGCGGACTCAATTGATCATCGATCCTCACAAGGCGGAGTGGGAGGCATGGCTGCAAAAGTGGTTTGTTCCGCTGTTGATCCCCGCCATCGTGGTAAATGCGGGTGGCCTTCTTATCCCGATCCTTGAGCCGGACGGCGCGTTGTATGCGACGATCGCCAAAACGATCGCCCGGACGGGCGATTTCGCCAACCTGTATGTGGATGGCCGGGATTGGCTCGATAAGCCGCATTTCCCGTTCTGGATGGCCGCGCTCAGCATGCGTATCTTCGGGGCCAACGGGTTCGCCTATAAATTTCCAGCCTTCCTTTTTTGGTGCGGCGGCGCGTGGTATACCTGGCGGTTTGCGCTTACGCTTTATGGAAAGCCGGTGGCACAGCTCGCCACCCTCTTTTATGTATCCGCCGCCCACCTGGTCATTTCCAACAACGATGTCCGTGCCGAGCCCTACCTTACCGGAACGATCATCGGCGCGGTTTACCACTTTTACAAGGTATCCCGGATGAAGAACGGCCGTTCCCCCGCGGAGGGCCGGATGCGGTCCTGGCTGCATTTGCTGGCTGGATCCCTCCTTTCGGCTGCAGCCGTGATGACCAAGGGACCCTTCGTATTGCTGACCATTGGCGCCGGATTCATCCTGGACTGGATCATCGGCGGCGAGTGGGATCAGTTCCGAGGCATGCGCTGGTGGATAGCGATCGTTCTCACCGCGTTGTTCACATTGCCGGAATTATACTGTCTCTATATGCAGTTCGACCGGCACCCGGAAAAAACACTCTTCGGCCGTACGGGTGTGTCGGGAATCCGCTTCTTCTTCTGGGACAGCCAGTTCGGGCGGTTCTTTAACACCGGTCCCATCAAAGGCAGCGGCGACCCGTTCTTTTATTTCCATACGGTGCTGTGGGCCTTCCTGCCCTGGTCGGTGTTGTTGTATGCCGCGGTGATCCGGCGATGCCGCAACTGGCGTCGTCAATTGCCCGGGGACTGGATCTGCGCGGGTGCGGCGCTCGCATCTTTCGCCCTTTTTTCCTTCTCGCGGTTCCAGTTGCCGCATTACCTGAACATCCTGTTTCCTTTTTTTGCGATCCTCACCGCTTGCTGGCTCTATGGCATCCACCGCAGAGGCGCGCGGCGATTCGTCCGGATCGCCCAGGGCGTCATCAACATCCTATTGCCCCTTTTGCTGCTAGCGTTGGCCTGGGTCTACGGGTTTCCGCATCCGGTGACGCTGCTGGCTGCCATAGCGGTCTTATCGGCGGCGCCGTTCGTCCGGTTCCGCGGCACCGGGCTACCGGTGTCCATCACCCGGAGTTTTTGCCTTGCCCTGGTTGTCTACAGCTTTGTCGATTTCGTGCTGTATCCGGCGATACTCCGCTACCAGGCGGGCACCGGCGCCGGCAAGTGGATCGCCTATTATCACCCGGAAGCCGATGCCGTATATATGTTGAAAGAGGCGCCGGTCAATTATTCCATCGAATTCTACAGCCCTGTTCCGGTGCGCCGCATCGCGCTGGACAGCCTGGCGGGCGTGGCAACCGATCATCCCACCATGATCTTCACCACGCAGGCCTATGCGGATTCCCTGTCCAAACGCGGCTATGAAGGCGTTATCCTGCAGTTTTTCCCGAATTTCCATGTCAGCCAGCTCACCGGCGAATTCCTGAATGCCAGCACCCGGGATAAGGTGGTTGAAACCTATATGTTATTAAGGATGTTCCGGTTAACCCGGGAGAACGGGGGTTCGTTCAGTGCTCATCCGCACTAGGGCCATAGCTTCCCGGAATAGGGATGTCCAGCAGGCGAAGAAATACGCCGAGCTGCGCCCGGTGGTGGACGATCTGACAGTAGGCCATCCGGATAATCTCGCCCTTGCTCGCCACGTGCAGGACTTCCATGCCGTTCCTGAGCGTCCAGGGCTCAGCCAGCGTCTCTTCCGTCGCGGCGAGCAGGTGCTCCCGGCCGTCAGCCAGCGACCGGTCGAAATATTCCAGCAATTCCGTGGTATTGGCTACCGTTTCCTGCTTATAGGGGTTGCAGGCGAAGTCGAGTCCGTCGGTGGTGACGGCCATGGTAACCCATCCCGGCAGCTCGGCAATATGTGTAGCGAGCCGCTGTACCGTCATGCTCTTTTGATGGGGCTGCCAGTCAAAATATTCGGTGGGCACCCTTTCCAGCATTCTGCGGGTGGTTTGAGCTTCCTGCTCCAGCTCTTTCAGAAGCGGTTCGATCGTTGACATAAAAAATGGTTTTTGGATGAACAACTGGTTTACATTCCAAAGAAACTACCGGGGAATGACAGCGTTATGTCAGGAGGGGAAAATAAAACGTTGGGGGATCCGGGCCCCCGGGAACAGGGGGCAAAAAACTTAACATTGGGTTTGTTGCTTTAATATTAAATTTGAGTTACTAAATTATTACCAAAATCATCATTCGTATGAGTCAACAAGAAACAGCCGCTCCTGCGTTGTCGCCGAAAAAGAAGGTGCGGAAAGAGATAGGAGAAAAGGTTGCGGGTGCCCTTGCGGAGTACAAACAGGAGCTGGGGGAGAAAGCTTTGGCTACCCATGTCCGTCACATCAGCAAGCTGATCAGTCGCGATCTATTGAAGATCAGCAAGAAACGTGAAAAGGTGGCAAAAAAGAAACACCCAAAAAAGGCCCGAAAAACAACGAAGACCGCCGTTAAACAATAAACCGGCTTTCCGTGTTACCATATCTGTCCGGCCGCGATGAGCGGGCGGACTTTTTTTTAAGGACTAAATCAAATCACTATGGCCAGTTTCGGCGAATTGAAGCCCAATACATATTATCTGATCCAGGTCGATGAGGAATCGGATATCGAGCTCGTTTCCGTGATCCTAGAGACCAAAGAGACGGTGTTGCTTCGCAGTTATCTGCCGCAGACGGAAGACTTCTTCAAATTACAGGAGGATCCTATCTACAAACTCGTCGAAGAGGTGGATGAAGACACCGCTGCACAATTTGAAAGTCTATACCAACAAGTGACGGAAGAGCAGGTGACCGAATTCGAGGAAGACGAGGAAGAATAGCGCGGCTCAGAAATTCCAAAGGATAACTGCCAGCACAAAAAGAGTTATCCCGACGTAGAGATAGTCCTTTTCCATCAGGTAGCCGGCGACGGAGAATATAATCCGGGCAATCGGCGTAAGGATGAGCAGCAGCAGTCCAAATGCGATCAACGGACGACCTTCCCCATGAAGAATGGCTTTCCACATGGGGACAGGATCTTTCATTTTGTCAGGCTCCCCGTGGAAGGTGCTGAATGCGGGCACCTGGCCGCCATGGCGGATCAGGTATACGATACCCCCCGATAGTACAACGAGAGATGAAAGCAGCACACCGACCTGCAAGAGCCGGCCGATTATCTTTTCCAGATCCGCATCCTGTATTTTTTTCCTGGTTGGTCCCATTGTCAGATCGTATGGTGAATACCGTTATAGATCATTTCCGTCGCCAGCAGCGCGATTACCACGGCAAATACCTTTTTCAGCAGCGACACTTTCGCCTTTGTCAGCATTCGTGAACCCATGAAAGCGCCTGCCAGCACCCCGAGCATTACGGGCATCGACAGACCCGGATCGATGTACCCCTTTTTCAGGTAGATCCCCGCGCTCGCGGCCGCGGTCACGCCGATCATAAAATTACTGGTGGTGGTGGATACTTTGAATGGGGACCGCATGATATTGTCCATCGCCAGGACCTTTAACGCACCCGAGCCGATGCCTAGCATACCCGACAATATCCCGGCGATATTCATCACCAGGAAGCCGCCGACGATGTTTTTTACCGTATATGACTGTCTTCCTTCCGGAGTTGGATAACTGCTGCCCAGCTTTAACAGCCGCGCCAGCCGGCTTCCGGGGCCGGTAACCAGGTTGTCCTGCGTTTTAAAAAAAGAAAGGATGGCCGAAAAGATCAATACTCCGCCAAATATTACTGCGATCACGGCGGGTGACAGTTGTGTGGCCAGGCTGGCTCCGGCGACTGCCCCGACCGTAGTGGCCACTTCCAGGAACATACCCAACCGGATATTGCTGATCCCGTCCCGGACATACGCGGCGGCGGCGCCCGAGGATGTGGCAATGACGCTGACGAGTGAAGCGCCGATAGCATAGTGGATATCCACCCTGAACAGGAGGGTCAGCAAGGGGATCAGCACTACGCCGCCGCCGAGACCGGTGAGCGATCCAAGCAGTCCTGCCGTCAGCGCACCCGCGAATACCAAGCCGGAAAAGACAAGAACGATCATGGTTGGACACCTGTTTGCGCAAACCTACTAAATAATTGGACTCGCCATCTTAATGCCAGACCACCCAATATACTACCGCTGCGAGCAGGGCGGAAACAGGAATAGTCAGAACCCAGGCCCAGATCAGGTTGATGGTAATTCCCCAGCGGACCGCCGACATCCTCCTGGTGGCGCCGACCCCGACGATCGCCCCGGTGATAGTATGCGTGGTGCTCACCGGAATACCGAGGTATTGGACCAGGAACAGGGTGATAGCCCCGGCGATCTCCGCGCAAACACCTTCCAGCGGGCTCACTTTGGTGATCCGGCTGCCCATGGTCCGGACGATCCGCCAGCCGCCGCTCATTGTGCCAAGGGCGATGGCCGAGAAACACGAAACGGGCACCCAAGCCGGCACATCCTGTACCCGGTCGAGGTCGCCGTGCGCCACCAGGGCCGCTGCAATGATCCCTAATACCTTTTGCGCGTCGTTCCCGCCATGTCCCAGGCTCAGCAGCGCGGAGGACAATAATTGCAGTCGCCGGAACCAGCTTTCCGCCTTGTAGGGGTTGCTGCGGCGGAAGATATTGACTATCAGGATGGTGATCACCAATGCAACTACCATTCCGATCAATGGCGCCAGGACGATAAAACAAAAGGTCGGGATGACGCTGGCATAGTCGATGATGTGTTTACCATTGACCGCCCACCCGCCCGCATGCGCCAGCGCAGCCCCGATAAAGCCACCGATCAGCGTGTGAGAGGAACTGGAAGGGATGCCAAGCCACCAGGTCAGCAAATTCCAGCTGATGGCGGCAATCAGCCCCGAGAATATAACCGGCAGTGTAATAAAATCGCGGTTGACAAAATGGGCGACGGTATCGCCGATCTTGAATTCCCCGATGCAGTAGCGGAAGATGAAAAAGGCGGCAAAATTAAAGACGGCTGCCCAGAGGACGGGACGGCCTGGAAGGGTGTAAGAACTTTGGTAGAGACGACAGTCGCAATGGAAATAGCCGCATCATGGAAACCGTTGATGTAGTCGAAAACCAATGCCAATATAATAATGGTAGAAAGAAAGATCAAGTGCACTTAATACATTCAGGCGTACTTAATAATTATTGACTCGATGACATTGGTAGCATCCTCGCATTTGTCCGTCACGATCTCCATGACCTGGTAAATATCCCGCTTCTTGATCACTTCCTTCGCGTCCGGTTCCGTCTCGAAAAGCCTTTCGATACTCTTGTCGAAGACATCGTCGGCCTGATTCTCCAGGCTGTTGACCCGGACCAGCGCATCGGTTATGGTCCGCATATTCCGCATTTTCCGTAACTCCCGCACCGCATCCCGGATCTGTAACGCCCCCTGTTCGATCAGATCCGCCATCTTTTGAATACCTACATCGTTGGGATCGACCTTATAAAAATTGATCTTTTTTGCAGCCGCGTAAATGTAGTCGCAGATATCATCCAGGGCGCTGGCAAGGTAATGGATGTCTTCCCGGTCGAATGGCGTGATAAAATTACGTCCCAGCTCGGTAAAAATACGATGAGTGAACTCGTCGTTGATATGCTCCTGGTTTTCCAGCTGGAGGATCAGTGCTCCCCGTTCATCAAAATCCGGCTCGTTTACCACCTCCTTTAATAAAGTACCCATTTTTGCGACACTGTCCGCCACCTCCTCAAAAAGCGAATAAAAGACCTTGTCTTTCGGCATGAATAGTTGAACAAATGCATTAAAGCCTTTCATTTGAACAAAATAAACGGAATGTCGGAGCACAAACGGATAAAGCAAAGTATGATAATGATTTCTTAACACGAATACCCGGCCGAAAGACAAATACTAACAAAAACTGTAACGAAGTCTTTAGAATTATAAATAATCATTCTTTATAATTTACTAATTAACAATGAGAAAATTGCCTCGCGAGCCAGGGTATCCTGCGTTTTTGGGAAGTGTTAACATTAAGGTAATATTCCCTTAACATTTGGGTCATCGCTTAAACATTGCTTTGCAGCACATTCTACCACGATTTCAGGCCTCGCAAAACAATTATTAACGAACCAAGACTTTTATGAAACGCAGCTACACGAGAATTGCTCTATTCCTTGCCATCCTGTTTATCGGAACGACCACAACCCAGGCCCAATCTTTTTGGAACAACGATTCGGCTTTCAAAGCCCAGGCGCCGAATTCCGGCCGGCTTTGGGGTTACGTTTTCGGGGATTTCTACTACAAATCGCACGCTGACTCGCTTAACCGGGGCGGTAGCAACCAGTACACCGGCATCCCCCAAAACAGGAACGCCTTCCAGTTCCGGCGGATTTACCTGGGGTATGACTTCAACCTCAACAACCGCTTGTCCACCGAGTTATTACTGGCCGCGGAAGACAACTTCCCCGCCTTCAATCCGCCTTCGTCCGCTGCAGCGAGCGGCGACGAGGCGCTGAATAATAAGGAAGCGTTTTTTATCAAGCTGGCCAATGTCCGGTTTAAGAATATCTGGAAAGGGACCGATTTCATTTTCGGTGAACAAGGGACGCCGGCTTTCCCGATGATTTCGGAAAAGGTGTGGAACTATCGTCCCATCGAAAGGACCATTGCCGACATCCGTCGCACGCCATCGTATGACCTTGGCGCGGGTTTGCAGGGCACCTTTGATCCGAAAACAAAGAATTTTGGCTACGACCTGCTGGTAGGTACCGGCAACAGCGCCAAACCGGCCGCCAACAGCTTCAAATGGTTCTATGGGGACATTTATGGCTGGTTCGCCAACAAGCGCCTGGTCATCGATCTGTATGCCGATTACCAACGGTTGAACTGGATGCCGGGCTGGCATCACGACCGCCAAATGTTGAAGGGCTATATCGCATGGACTACTCCCTGGATCACTTTTGGCGTAGAAGGATTTATCAATACAATTAAGAACGATACCAAGGCCACGAAGATCGCCGGCGGTGCCGATACGATCGACACCAAGGCAAATGGTCTGTCGCTGTATGCTCACGGCGCTATCGTACCGGAGAAGCTGCGGTGGTTTGCCCGGGTTGACCTGTACAACCCGAACAAGAATGTCGATAACAACACCTATTCGGCCTATGCCGGCATCTCTTCGCCCAGCGCATATATGCAGAATGGCTACCATTTGACGTTCAGCCCGAGCACCGGCGCACCAACCGCCGCTGCCAGCACCGGCGACCCGACCGCAAAAGAGACTTTCCTTACGATTGGCCTGGACTGGATGCCCTACAAGGACGTTCACATCATGCCGAATGTTTGGTACAACGGGTATTCTTCACAATTGGCGGCGGGAAGCGAGTCTGACCACGACACAGTTTGGCGCATAACGTTCTTCTTTGTATTCGGCAAGCACTATAGCCAGAGCTACACCCAGATGTAAGTACTTGTAAATCCTAACGAACACGAATTAATATGAAAAAAAATCTGCTAAGCTTCGGCAGCGTCCTGACGGTCGCTGCGCTGGTCCTCGGGTCGACGTTCGCTGCCACGAGCCTGGTCTCCTGCGGCGGTGGTGGTACCACTTCCGGCGGGGACAGTACGGCATCTTCATCCAGCGATGAAGCGCTGCTCGGCGCGGGAAGCTCTTTCGACTACATCCTCTTCTCCAAGCAGTTCTCCGAGTACAACAAGGCCAACGGGCTGAAGGTCAACTACCAGTCGGTCGGATCGGGCGCCGGGATCTCCCAGCTGACCAACAAGACGGTCGACTTCGGGGCATCGGATGCGCCCATGAACGGCAAACAGGACTCCGCGCTGTCTGCACCGGCCATACATATCCCGATCACTGCCGGGGCGGTAGCGCTCAGCTATAACCTGCCCGGCGTAAAAGACACGCTTAACCTGACGCCCGATATCATCGCGGGGATGTTCCTGGGCACGATCACCAAATGGAACGATCCCAAGATCGCGGCAGCCAACAAAGGCGTTAAGTTGCCTGCTACGGCGGTGCTGATCGCCCACCGTTCCGACGGCAGCGGTACAACCAATATTTTCACCACTTATCTCAGCAAGGTGAGTAAAGACTGGGAAACCAAGGTTGGCAAGGGTTCCGCGGTCAACTGGCCCACGGGGATCGGCGGCAAGGGTAGTGAAGGCGTATCCGGCACGGTGAAGCAAACGCCGGGCGCGATCGGTTATGTCGAGATGAGCTATGCGATCCAGAACAAAATCCCTTTTGCCCGTGTTCAGAATAAAGCCGGTAACTTTATTACGCCGACGATCGCCAGCGTGACCGCTGCGGCCAACGTGACGATCCCGCCGGATTCGAAGGTGTCGCTGACGAATACGGATGCGCCGGATGGTTATCCCATTTCCGGGTTCTCCTGGGTGATCATCTATAAGGAGCAGATGTACAACAACCGCAGCCAGGACCGGGCCACCAAGCTGTTGAAGCTTCTGTCCTGGATGATCCATGACGGCCAGCAATACGCCGCCAGCCTGAACTACGCGCCGTTGTCTCCGGCAGCCGTCAATGTGGGGGATGCGATCCTGAAGACCGCGACCTTCGATGGGAAGCCGATCTTACAGTAACTTAATTGAACGTATGGATACATCTGTAGAGAATGGTGGTATTACCCGCAGCGATCTCCCGCTGCGGGTAATTAATTCTACACCGGAGGCCATCGCCAAGGCGAAGGGGCGGATCCGGCGATCGTTCCGCCAGATCCGGACGGAGAATATTTTCAGGCAGACGCTTACGATCATCGGGCTGCTGCTGGTGATCCTGGTATTGGGAATTCTGCTTACGCTCATCGTAAAATCCATGCCGTCCATCCGGGCGCTCGGGTTGAAGTATCTGTGGGGCAAAACCTGGGATCCGGTGCAGGATATCTATGGAGCTTTGCCCTTCCTGCTGGGAACGCTGATCAGCTCTTTCCTTGCGCTGGTCATCTCGGTCCCGTTTTCCCTTGCCATCGCGATCTGGCTTGGCGAGTACTACCCTGCCGGCTGGCTGCCCAATTTCCTGAAAAATGCGGTGGAATTGATTGCCGCCGTGCCGTCCGTCATCTACGGCTTCTGGGGACTGGCGGTGCTGGTGCCGCTGGTTCGTACGCTCGAAAACTCTTTAGGCGTCTCGGCTATCGGTCAGGGGATCTTCACTTCATCCCTCATCCTGGCGGTGATGATCATCCCGTATGCCGCTTCGCTGGGAAGATCGATGATCCAGCTGGTTCCATCGCAGTTGAAAGAAGCTGCCTATGGGTTGGGCGCCACCCGGTGGGAGGTTATCCGCAGCGTAATCCTTCCCTACGCGAAATCGGGGCTCTTTGCCGGTATCCTGTTATCGCTGGGCCGGGCGTTGGGAGAAACGATGGCCGTCACGATGGTCATCGGGAATACGAGTCTCATGCCTACCAATATTTTTGCGCCGGGCAATACGATGGCCAGTGTGATCGCGAACGAATTTACGGAGGCGGACAAGCCGGTCTACCTTTCCGCGCTGATCGAGCTGGGTCTCGTCCTTTTCCTGGTCACCGTCGTCATCAACCTGATCGGTAAGAAAATTATCGACCGGTTTACAAACGATTAATCGCAATAACTACTTCATTATGGAAATACGCAGCGTCAAATTACGGATCGGGAAGAATTACGGCTTCAAGGCGCTCGTGACGATCTTTGCTTTTGCGTGTATTATCCCCCTGCTCTATATTTTGGGATTTATCGTCAAACAGGGAATTTCCCAGATCAACTGGCACTTCCTAACCAACGTCCCGAAGCCGGTAGGCGAAACCGGCGGCGGGATCATCAATGCGCTGGTCGGAAGTATCATGATCATTTTTTTTGCTTCGCTGATCGCCATTCCGATCGGGATCCTGGCGGGTATTTATCTGAGTGAGAACCGGAAGGGCCGGCTGGCTTACTGGTGCCGGCTTTGTGTGGACATCCTGCAAGGCGTTCCTTCGATCGTCATCGGGATTGTCGCTTATTTCTGGATTGTGAAACCGTTGGGCGGTTTTTCGGCATTGTCCGGAAGTATCGCCCTGTCGATCATGATGCTGCCGATCGTCGTCCGGTCTACTGAAGAGACGTTGAAGCTGCTGCCGTCATCGCTGCAGGAAGCCGCATTCGCGCTTGGCATGCCTTTTCACCGGGTGATCTTCAAGGTGATCGTGCCGGTGGGGATGAGCGGCATTCTTTCCGGCGTTATCCTTTCCATTGCGCGGATCACCGGCGAGACCGCGCCGTTGCTGTTTACGGCCTTCGGCAACCCCTATCTTTCGTTCAATGTCACCAAACCCATGCAAAGCCTGCCCCTGCTGATCTACAACTATGCCACCAGTCCGTATGACGACTGGAAGAACCTGGCATGGGGCGCTTCCCTTATCCTGCTGGCGTGGGTATTACTATTAAATATCTTTACTAAGCTGATCACCAGAAGATGGAAAGTACAATTATAAAGAGCAGGAACTTCAACGCGTCATTCGGTACGAATCATGTCGTTAAGAATGTCAACATCGACATTCCGCGGAACCAGGTCATTGCCGTGATGGGGCCTTCCGGCTGCGGGAAGACAACGTATCTCCGTTGTATCAACCGGATGCATGAACTGATCCCGGGGGCTACGAGTTCCGGCGAGATGACGATCAACAACGAGAATATCTACCAGATGCATCCGATCTTCGTCCGGCTGAAGATCGGTATGGTGTTCCAGCGGCCCAACCCCTTCCCCAACCTCAGCATCTATGACAATGTCATTGCGGGATACAAGCTCAATGGCATTTCGCTCCCCAAAGCCGAGCGGGACCGGGTCGTAGAGCACTCCCTAACCCGTGTGGCGCTCTGGAACGAGGTCAAGGATTCGCTGACCAAAAAGGGGTCTTTTCTTTCCGGCGGGCAGCAGCAGCGGCTTTGTATCGCGCGTGCCGTCGCGATGGAGCCCGAGGTCCTGCTTTTTGACGAGCCGACTTCCGCCCTCGACCCGATCTCCACCTCCACGGTGGAAGAGCTTTTTCATGAATTAAAAACGAATTACACGCTCATCATCGTGACCCACAATATGCAGCAGGCGGCCCGGGTGAGCGATAAGACAGCCTTTTTTTTCCTGGGCGAACTGGTGGAGTATGACGAAACAAAGATCATGTTCACCAACCCCAAAGACAGCCGGACCCAAAACTATATAACCGGCCGTTTTAGTTAAATTTATGTCATGGCACAAATAGAAACCGAATTACAGCTGCTGAAGACCGAAACCGTCAACATGTGGTCACTGGTCAATTCGCAGTTAAACAAAGCCAGGCTGGCCTTTTTAAACTTCGACAAGGACCTGGCCCGGGAAGTGGTCCTGAAAGAAAAACGGGTTAACGGAAGCGAACTAAAGATCGACCGCGACTGCGAAAATATCTTTGCCTTGTTCTGCCCTGTCGCCATCGACCTGCGTTTTCTGCTGGCGGTATTAAAGATCAATACCAACCTCGAACGGATCGGCGACATAGCGGAAGGCATTGCAAAATATGTGATCGACGCCGAAGTCCCATTCTCCCAGCAATTGCTGGATGTCTCGCGCATCCTCCCCATGTACGAGGAGTCGGTTCGGATGCTGGAAGATACCCAGGAGGCTTTTGAGAAGGAAGATACTATCCTTGCAAGAGGCGTATTCAAGAAGGATGAGTTCCTGGACGAGGTCAACAAGGCGTCACACAAGGTGCTGGAAAAGCATTTGAAAGACCACCCCGAAGATACCGCCCAGGCTCTTTGGATTTTGTCCACTATCCGGAAGCTCGAAAGGGTAGGCGACCAGTCCAAAAACATCGCCGAGGAGATCATTTTCTACCTGGAGGCAAAAGTGCTCAAGCACAAAGGGAAATTTGTTTAATATACGGATAACGATTCAGTAATCCCCTCGTAATACAGCGTGATTAGATTTGTAGCCTGTTAATTGGTTAGTCTTCGACGGCGCCTGTTAATCGATGGTTTATATATGTAGAGTTGAATTTTCTCATGCAGAAGCCTTTTCATTTCTATGAGAAGGCTTTGTTCTTTTTGGGCGACCCACTGAGTGACCCGAACGGACGACAAGTACCCAGGGTCGACCGAAAAGGCCGCGCGAAGCGCGGCAATAAATAGTGGGCAGTAGCCGCCGCTCGCGTCGTCGTCGGATACAATTAGTTGAAGACCGCATCCGGATACAGCATATCCAACGCGTCCTTCTTTTCCTGCGTACAGTGGTGCATCAGGTAGCTTACGATCGCCTCCGTGGAGTAATCCAAATGGAGGCGCGGCCTTTTGCGCCGGCTCATCCATAGCCGGAACGCGGCTTCAAATCCTGTCTCCAGTGAGTCGAGGACCGGCACTCCCATTTTTGCCAGGGCGGCCGCATTACAGAATTGCTCGTATTGTCCCCGGATCGGGATCACCATCAGCTTTTTGCCCAGGTACAGCGCTTCGGCGGGGGTTTCAAAGCCTGCGCCGGTAAGGATAGCGCTGCAATTGATCAGGCTCTTGTTAAATGCCGACTTGCCGACGGGGATAAACAGGATATTCCCGTCCTGCACCGGTTGGCGGACCTCCTTTGAAAAGACGTGGAACCGGAACTCCTACAGCGGGCCGAGGTGGTGCCGGACGGTGGCATCGCTGTAAGAAGACAGATAGACCGTGATATGGCCTTTATCCGCCGGTTCGGCCTGCAGGATCTCTTTTTTGATCACGGGCGGCAGAATGAAATCGTCGTATTGCAAAAAGTGTAAACCTACATACTGCGTTGCCCGGGCATAATTCCGGAGGATCCAGGCGCCGATCGGATCCTTCTTTTCCGGGCGCGGCACTTTGGAGGAGACAAAACTAGCCTGATGGCCGAAGTTAACGGATGGCACCTTCTTATAGGCGCAGGCCAGCGAGGTGATACATTCGAAGTCATTGATAACCAGATCGTACTTTTCTACCGGCAGGTCGCGGACCTCCCGGAAAAGGCGAAGCGGCGACAGCACCTGACGCGCGATCTGCCAATAATTTAGACCGCCGCTGTTTGTGTAGAAAAGGCTGAGCCCGCTACTCCGGTACCGCACCCCAGCGTCGAGATCGAGGCTGTTGTTGGCGCCGCTGAGGAAGATATCTACCTTCCCATAACGCTCCAGGTAAGGGAGGAGCTCCATTGCCCGGCTGATATGGCCATTGCCAGTGGCCTGAACGGCGTAAAAAATCTTCATACGCTTTAAAGGGTTAAATGGCTGCCAATGAGGTGATATAGAAATTGATCTCGTCGGTCAGTACGCTCACGTTGGGTTTCATTTCTACGGTCTGGGTTACCGGGAAATCCTTTTCATTGTATTCGAAGATGCGCCACTCGTTGTGTTGGTATTCCAGTGCTGTACAATGTTCCACCCAGTCCCCGGAGTTCAGGTAGGTGACTTTTCCGTTTTTCGTCTCGACGACCTTCTTCTGCGGTTGATGAATATGACCACAGATGACGAAGTCGTATTTCTTCTCTATGGCAAGCTCGGCGGCTATGAGCTCGAAGTCATTGATCTTAGCGACTGCCTTGTTGACCCCGGCCATAACCTTTTTGGAGATAGAAACCCGCTCGCGGCCAAACGCCTTTAGTATAAAGTTAATAAATCTGTTGAATCTGATCAAGAGGTTATATCCGCTGCTGCCCAACTTGGCCAATACCTTGGCGCCACCCTTGGTCGTATTGTCAAAAACATCGCCGTGGAAAATCCAGGTCATTTTATTGTCGATCTCCAGCACCAGCTTGTCGGTTAGAGCGAAATTGCCCATATGGATATCGGTGTACCGGCGCATCATTTCGTCATGGTTGCCGGTGATATAAAAAACCCGGGTCCCATTGGTAATGAATTGGATGATCTCCTTGATGACCATCATATGGGCAACGGGGAAATAACGTTTGGTGAACTGCCAGCCGTCGATTATGTCGCCATTCAGGATGAGTATATTCGGCGTGACGCTTTTGAGGTAGTTGACCAGTTCCTTGGCGCGGCATCCGTAGGTCCCCAGGTGTACATCGGAGAGTACGACTACATCTACAGGTCTTTTTTCCATTGTTGTGGTTTTCCAAAGGTCTATATATCATATTATTAATGTTTTAAGCCAGTATTAACAAATTGTGAGTTTTATGTGAACAGCGTATTACCGGAACCGGATAATATACCTTTGCGCCCATGAAAAAACGGCCTTCGCATCAAGGCCGACATCTTCCTGGTCGCGGCGACGCGCATGTTTATACTATGAATGAAGAACTCCTCTTGCTCATCGGCGATAAGATAAAGGCGAAGCGGACGCTAAAGAGCATCACGCTCGAGCAACTCGCCCAAAAAGCCGGTGTCAGCAAAGGGCTCATCTCACAGATCGAGAACAATCGTACGGTGCCTTCGCTGCCGGTGTTGTTTAATATCATTCACTCGCTCGAAGAAAACCTGCCGGGTTTTTTCGAGGATATGCAAAACGGTTCCCCGAAAAGCCACTTCCTCCTTGTCCGTGCGGGGGAGGAAAGGCATTTCACAAAGGAGCCGGTCAAGGGATTCAGCTACAAACGGATCCTTACGCGCAGCATCGCTACACAAGCAACCGACGTGGTGCTGCTTGAGCTAAAGAAAAAGGCAAGCCGGCGGCAAATGATCCGGACCGATGCGTTCGAATGCAAGTACGTTCTGAAAGGAAGCATCGAGTACCAGATAGAAAAGTCGACGTTCATCCTGCATGAAGGCGATACGCTTTTTTTTGACGGTCGCGCACCGCACCGGTTGCGCAATATCGGCAGCGGCGATGCGTCGATCCTCGTCTTTTATTTTTTCTAAACGCGGCTGTCGCACCGGTCAAAGTCCACCAAATCGCCAGGGTTTTCCATTATTTACAAATACTTAACATAGGTTTAGCCTTTATAAACAGTTAACGTTTCCTTAAAACAGGCCTAACCTTCCCGTCACATTGCCCTTTTACTTTCGCCGGGAGATTAGATGCATACACGCTTTAGTCGCCGGGTTCGGCGATTCACAAATTAAAACCCTGTTTATGAGTAAGAAAATTCCCCTGCTTGCGGGAGTCTTCCTTGCGGTATTTCTGTTGCCGCTCGGCTCCTTCGCACAGTCGGTCATCACCGGCCGGATCCTCTCAAAGATCGACCAATCACCTATCCCGGGAGCGACCGTAAATATTAAAGGTACCCGCATTGGTACCGCCTCGGGTATTGACGGCGCCTTTGCCATTAAGGCAAAAGAGGGGGACGTCCTGGTCATTTCCGGGATCGGCATTGTCCGGATGGAACAGCCGGTAACCGGCAACGGGCTGGTGATCTCCGTGGCCACGGACAGCCGGGAACTAAACCAGGTCGTCGTGACGGCCACCGGTATCAAGAAGGAGGCAAAGCGCGTCGGTTATGCAATCCAGACGGTCGATGCTTCACAATTGACGACCGCCCGCGAAGCCGATCCCATCAACTCGCTAAAGGGTGAAGGCGCCGGTTTGCAGATCAATATCAATTCCGAGGTCGGTCATTCGCCGGATGTGATCATGCGCGGTGAGAATGACATTTCGGACCGGCCGCTTTTTGTAGTCGACGGGGTGCCGATCAGTTCAGACACCTATAACGTCAACCCGGATGATATCGAGTCGTTCTCGCTGCTCAAAGGACCCAATGCCGCCGCCCTGTATGGATTTCAAGGCAAGAATGGCGCGATCATCATCATTACGAAGAAGGGCACGAAGGATAAACGCGGGTTGGCGGTCACGCTGAACTCCACCACCCAGGTCAGCAAAGGGTTCATCGCGCTCCCGAAATATCAGGACCTTTTTGGCCCGGGTGATAACGGCAAATATGCGTTTGGCGGCGGCGGTTCCAGCCCCCAGTCTTATTTTGGTAATGGCGCAGTCGGCGTAGGGATTAACGACTACGATTATGACGTTTGGGGTCCGCAATTCCGGGGTCAGGCGCTGCCGCAGTATGACGGCATTTATGATCCTACTCAAACTTACACGACCACTTTCGCCGACGGCAGCACCTACAAAGGTCACGTGGCGCCCACAGCCTGGACGGCCAGAGGAAAAGATAACCTCCGGAAATTTATCCAGGCCGGGCTGCTGTCCTCCAACAGCATCGCCATCGCCTCGTCGACCGAAAAGACCGATTTCCGGGCATCGCTCGACAATATCTATCAACGCGGGATAGTGCCAAACACGCAGCTGAACAATACGAACTTTACGATCAGCCTTATTCACCGGGCAAACCAGCATTTCACCGTAACGAGCTATTTCAACTATAGCCGTCAGGCCAGCCCCAATGTCCCCGACGTTCAATACGGACCCAACAGTATAATATATAACATTATTATCTGGGGCGGCGCCGACTGGGCGATGAAGGATATGCGCAATTACTGGCAGCCGGGCCATGTTGGCGTGGAGCAGAATTATGAAGAATATTACCGATACAACAACCCCTACTTCATGTCCTATGAGTGGCTACGGGGTCACTACCAAAACAACGAATACGGTTACCTGTCGCTGAACTACAAAGTCAACGAAAACCTGGATTTTCAGTTGCGGCCGGGGATGACTGCCTATGATATGTTCAATTCCGAAAAGATGCCTTATTCCGCCGGTGTCTACGGGCGGCCGTTACGGCAAGGTGATTATCGTGAAGACCGGCGTTCCCAGTTCCAGACCAACTCGGATTTCCAGGCCCGCTATCACCGGAATGAGATCGCCGGTTTTATCGATCTCTCCGTAGTGGGTGGAGCGACAGCCCGGACCTTTAATTTCAACTCCTCCTTTGAGAGCACGAACTACCTGAACGTACCGGGCGTCTATTCCTTTTCAAATTCACTTCAACCGGTCCAGGGCACCAGTTTCCGCTCGAGCATGCTGGTGCTGAGTGCCTACTATTCCGTCGATTTGGGCTATAAGTCGTATGTAACCGCCAATATCACGGGCCGGGAGGATAAATCCTCTTCGATGCCCACCAATACCAATGGCTACTTCTATCCCAGCTTCAGTCTGGCGACCGTTGTTTCCGATTATGTCCGGATGCCCGGCCCCATCTCTTTCCTGAAGCTGCGGGGAAGCTATGCGGAAAGCAAGGACGGCGGAACGCTCCCGCAATTTGCCACCAACCTGGCGAATGTTCCGGCAGCCAATAACTATGGGTACACGTGGTATTCCGCCTACGACGGTCCGACCTACCAGTTCCAGCAAGCGCAATATAACCTGGCGCCGACCTATAGCGCTCAGTCCAGCGCCACCTATAGCACCAATTCCGTCAGCCCGACCATCTTCGCCGCGGACAGGCAGGCGACGGAATTCGGGGCAGATATCCGGTTCGTCAACAACCGGATCGGTCTGGACGTAACCCACTATCACTATAAGAATACCCAGATCGTGCGGCAGAATACGTCGCCTGCTTCCGGCTTTTCTGCGAACGAAGCAAACGGAAATGTCTACACGAATGACGGCTGGGAAGCGGTGGTGACCGGCAAGCCCTTTGTCAATCCGAAAGGCTTCAGCTGGTTCGTAACGGCCAATTTCTTCAGTTACATCAAAAAATGGGTCAAGAACTCCAACCCGGACAGCTGGGAGTACAATGGCAAACGGGTCGACCTGAATTACGGCGACGCCTTTGTCCGGACCCCGGACGGCAAGCTGGTCATCGACCAATCATCCGGCATTTACCTGCGCTATAATGACCTGGGCTCCGCGGCCGCCAGGATCTATGGTCACGGGGATCCTGACTTTCAATGGGGGTTGATCAATACGGTCAGCTACAAGAACTTCGCCATCCGGTTCCAGTTCGACGGGCTCGTAGGTGGGGTGATGGAGGACTATGTCCGCGTGAAAACGTTGCAGGGCGGCCGGCATATTGAAGCGGCCACGGGCGCCATCGGCGCCGCCAGACCGAGTGACGAAGCCAACATCCCGGCTTATGTGGGTCAGGGCGTAAACCTCGTGGGCGCTCCGATCGCGCTTGATCCGATCAACGGCTCGATCACCAACATGAAACAACTGACCGAGCAAACCAATACCACCAAGAGCCTGGTTCAGCCTTTTGTATACAACGCGGCTTCGATTCCCGACCTCAACATGATCAGCAAGACCTATGTGAAGCTTCGCGAAGTAACCCTGACATATACGCTGCCGCAGCGTTGGGTCGGCAAGTCCTTTATCCAGAATGCTTCCGTCTCCCTGGTGGGAAGGAATCTCCTGTACTTCTTCCCAAGCCGGTACAAGGATCTGGACGTGGATCAGTACTCGCAGAATCTGACACAAAACGATCAGTTCGCAAATAACAGCGGCTCCGGTCTGCAAACACCAACCACCCGCAATTTTGGTTTCAACTTAAATCTTACCTTCTAACCACCACAAACCAAAATATATGAAACAGTCAATATATCTTTTCTTTCTGCTCATCGGGCTGGCTGCCGCGTCGTGCACCAAGCAGATCGACAGCAAGCAAACCAATCCCAATGTTCCCAGCAGCGTTCCGCCGCAGCTCATTCTCGGGACGCTGTTGAACGACATGGCCGGCAACGGACCAAACGGCTCGCTTGGCGGGACCCTTTCCTGGGGGAACGTCGGCGACTGGGACCAGTATCACTGCCAGAACTACGATTATTACGGGGACAATATCTATCGCTGGGCGGCAGGCAATGCTTCCTTCGATCCTTACCTGGTCATGCAAAACGAGAAGCAGATGGAGGCGGAAGCAAAGTCGCGGGGTGCTGCGGCCGTCAACCCGTATGAAGCGGTGGGCCGGTTTGTAAAAGCTTTTTACTACTACAATCTGACTTCGCTGTATGGAGACGTTCCGCTGGAAACCGCGCTACAGGGCGCGGTGAATACCACGCCGACCTATACGCCGCAGGAAAAGGTCTTCGCGTATATCCTCAGTCAGCTGGATTCGGCCAATACCGAACTGGCAAGCCTGATCGCAGCCAATGACAATTCCCTTTCTGCAACGCAGGACATCTACTACAACGGCAATCTCAGCAACTGGCAGAAAGCGGTGAACAGTTTCAAGCTGCGGGTCCTGGTCAGTCTGAGCACGCAGTCGTCCGATGCCACACTGAACGTTCCATCGCAATTCGCCAACATCGTCAACAACCCGTCGACGTATCCGGTCTTTTCCAGCGAAGCGGATAATCTGCAGTTCGTCTTCAATCCGGGCGGCACGAACACCTATAGTACTTACCCATTCAATCCCAGTAACTTCGGATCGATCGCCGGACGCTTCAATATGGCCGCTACCTATGTCGGTGCGCTTACCAACATCAATGACCCGCGGGTCTTTATGACCTGCGATCCGGCCTGGGCGCTGGTCACGAATGTCGACTCTCCCGCCCAATACTCGTTCTTTGTCGGAGCGAGCACCGGGCTTGACCTGGGCCAGATGTACAGCAATGCGAGCGCCGGTAAGTACTCCTTCATCGGCCGGTATCGGTATTATTCGAATTTCACCGGTGATCCGGACGTGCTGGTTGGTTATGACGAAATGTGCTTTAATATCGCCGAAGGCATCGAGCGCGGCTGGGCCCCGGGAAATGCGGAAACCTGGTACCAGAAGGGTATAACGACCAATATGGCCTTTTACAATATCAATACCGGTCAACAGGCGCAAACGGCCTACTTCCTGCCCCCGGGCGCCAACTCGGTCACGCAGGTGGCTCCGTATTCGTTCAACTTCGACTGGAACGCGTATTATGCCCAGCCTGCGGTAAAGCTTTCGGCAACGACAGCTACCGCGATCAACCAGATCGTGCTGCAGAAGTATATCGTCTGCTTCGAGAATTCGGGTTATGAAGGCTATTACAACTGGCGCCGGACGGGCGTCCCCGCCTTCCAGGGCGGCAGCGGCGTCGGCAACAACGGCATGGTACCGCTGCGGTGGGCTTATCCGATCGGCGAGCAGACCCAGAATGCCAAGAACTGGCAGGCGGCAATCTCCAGCCAGGGATTCAGCGCTGACGACCTCAACCAAACGATGTGGCTGATCAAATGATGACTACGATAATGAAAAACCTTCGCAATATATACAGGCTGCCGGTCATGGCAGCCTGTATTTTTTCGGGGGGCGCGCTGGTCGCACAGCGGCCCAATCCGCTGCCAAAGCCACGGCATCGTTTTATCGTGGTCTCGCATCGCGGCGATCATACGCATGCCCCGGAGAATACCCTTGCCGCATTCGGCAATGCCATTGCGGCCGGCGCGGACTATGTGGAGATCGATCTGCGGACGACGGAGGACAGCCAGCTCGTTATCATGCACGATGCATCGGTTAACCGGATGACGGATGATACGGGCTTAATCAGGAATATGACCTGGGAAAAGCTGCATTCACTAAAGGTTAAGGACAGGGCGCATCCGGATTGGGGCGAGCAGGAGATACCGCTATTCGGCCAGGTACTGGACCTCTGCAAAGGCAGGATCTATATCTATCTCGATTTCAAAAATGCCGATCCGGCGGCTGCCTGGAAGGAGGTCGTAAAGCGGGATATGCAAAGGGATGTCGTGGTATATATAAATGCCCCCCATCAGTTCAGCGAATGGAGGAAAGTAGCTCCGGATGTGCCATTGATGGTAAGCTTGCCGGGGATGGTCCGTGGCGCCGACAGCCTGACCGCATTCCTGAACAAGTACCATCCCGACATCCTTGACGGCGATTTTGATGAATATTCTCCGGACATGATCAAGGCGGCCGCAGCGGCGGGGGTGATGGTCCTTCCGGATATTCAGCGTCCCGGCGAAAATGCGGCATTGTGGGATATAGCCATCCAAAAAGGGCTGGAGGGGTTGCAGACGGATCATCCCGGAGATTTGGTAAACTACCTGAAAGAAAAAGGAATGCGGTAATTTTAAACATAATTTAATGAACCGCTAACCCGGCCCAAACCCATTTGTAATAACTTGTCAAATTAAATCTACCAATAATGACATCCGAGCGGGCCCGTGAAATTACTGACGAGATCATGAACCTCTACAAGGAGCACGGCGGAGCGGAATACGCCGGCGAAAAGGTTTCCCAGCTGGAGCATATGGCACAAGCCGCACAGCTGGCCGAGGCGCAAGGTTATGATGAGGAAGTCGTCCTTGCGGCCTTTTTGCACGATATCGGCCATATCAGCGAAGCGGCGAAAGGGGATAACGAAATGGACGGGTACGGCATTAAGGATCATGAGGAGCTCGGCGCGGAATTCCTCCGGGGAAAAGGCTTTTCAAAAAAGATCACCCGTCTTGTCGAATCCCATGTGGAAGCAAAGCGGTACCTTACGTATAAGGACCCCTCCTATTATGCAAATCTTTCCGATGCCAGCAAAAGGACCCTGGAATACCAGGGTGGCCCGATGACCGCCGAGGAAGCCAAGGCATTCGAGCAATATCCGTTATTCGACCTGATCATCCGCATGCGCAACTGGGACGAGCAGGCGAAGATCGAACATCAACCCTTACCGGATCTGCAGCATTACCGGGAAATGATGCTCCATCACCTGGAGACCGCCGGGACCCGCTGATCCACATCAAAAATTGAAACATGAGCGCTATCCAACTGGTTGTTTTCGATATCGCCGGCACGACGGTCCGCGATAACGGCAATGTTGCCGAAGCTTTTATTACCGCTTTTAAGGAGTATGGTTATGACATGCCGGTAGCCGAAGTGAAAAAGGTCATGGGCTTTCGGAAGATGGACGCCATCGTTCTTTTGCTGAAGAAGTTTGCACCCGACCGGGCAGCCGATGAAGATCTGGTGCACCGGATCCACACCCGGTTTATCGACCGGATGATAAAATTCTACATGAACGACGAGACCCTTGCTCCCCTGCCGCATGCCGAACAAGTTTTCCGGGCGCTCAAGCAACAGGGGATAAAGGTGGCGCTGAATACCGGATTCACCCGTTCCATCACCGATACCATATTGCACCGGCTTCGATGGGACGATCGCAGTGCGCTGATCGATCAGGTGATCTGCAGCGATGAGGTGCCGCATGGCCGCCCCTGCGCAGACATGATCGAAGTGTTGATGGATGATCTCGGCGTCGACTCCCCGGAGCAGGTCCTGAAGGTGGGTGACACCGAAGTGGACGTGGAAGAAGGGCGGAATGCCGCATGCGGAAAGGTCGTGAGCGTCACTACCGGCGCCTATACCCGCGAACAACTGCAGCCCTACCGTCCCGATTTTATTATCGACGATCTGCAGGAGCTGCTACCGATCATCGAACAAGCATAAGCCGATCGCATGCAAAACCCGGTTTCCGCCTCCGTCGATCTACCTCCTGTTGCACCCGATCGTACCGCCGGTATCCGAGGCTGGCTCCGGCATTGTCCGGGATGGGTGTTCGTCCTTTACGTTTCGCTGACCTCCTTTACGGTCTATGCCTGTATGTACGGGTTCCGCAAACCCTTTACCGCGGCCTCTTATGACGGGATCGCAATCGGACCTGTTCATTACAAAGTCATTTTGGTTATCGCCCAGACGATCGGCTATACCTTAAGCAAATTCTTCGGGATCCGGATCATCGCCGGGATGGACCCCGCCAGGCGGGCCGGCTTTATCATCAAGCTGATCCTGATCTCCTGGGTCTCGCTGCTTTTTTTCGGCCTGGTGCCTGCCCCGTACAATTTTGTATTTATGTTCATCAATGGTCTGCCGCTCGGGATGGTGTGGGGATTGGTTTTTGGTTTCCTGGAAGGCCGGCGGACGACGGAGCTGATGGGCGCCTTCCTGGCTACCAGTTTCATCTTCGCCTCCGGGTTGGCCAAGACCGTAGGGAAAAGCCTCCTGCTGTTTGCCGGGGTAAAGGAATTCTGGATGCCGTTCGTGGCAGGCGCCGTTTTTATCGGCCCCCTGATCCTCGGGACCTGGCTCCTCAACCGGACGCCGCCGCCAACAGCACAGGATGTCGCCATGCGAACGATCCGGCTGCCGATGGGTAAGGAACAGCGGCGGGCTTTCCTGAAGACCTTCGGCGTGGCCCTGATTCCTATCGTTATCGCCTATGCGATGCTAACCGTATTGCGGGACTTTACCGAGGATTTTGCCAACGAGCTGTGGAGCGAGACCGGGTTCAGGAACAATGCGGATGTCTTTGCAAGGACCAGCACGATCGTTTCCCTGATCGTCCTGGCGGTCATCGGCGGGTTCTTCCTGATCCGGAATAATTATAAGGCCTTTTTGCTCAACAACGTGATCATTATCGGCGGCTTCGCCATGGCGGCGGGGGCCACGGTCGGTTATCACCTGCACCTGATCTCACCCGTTGCCTGGATCGTCACCGCATCTGCCGGCCTTTATCTCGGTTATGTGCCCTACAATTGTTTTTATTTCGAGCGGATGCTGGCGGCCTACAAGATACCCGGAAATGTCGGCTTTCTGATCTATATCGCAGATGCTTTTGGATACCTGGGCACGGTGGCTGTGCTCCTGATCAAGGAATTTGTCCGAATAAAATATACGTGGGTGGATTTTTTTACCGGGTTGTTCTATGTCGCGGCTGCGGCCGGTATCGTATTCGTGCTATGGAGCGCCATTCTTTTTGCCAGGATCTACCGGAATCAACAGCTGCCGAAGGCGGCTGATCAATAGGTGAATTATGCAATCGCGATCTGCTATCGTTATCGGCGCCGGTATCGTCGGGCTGGCTACCGCAAGGGCTTTGGCGCTTCAGGGGTATTCCGTCAGGGTATTCGAAAGATCGGATAAGGCAGTCGGCGCCTCCATTCGCAACTTTGGGATGGTCTGGCCCATCGGTCAGCCGGCGGGTAAAATGTACGACCGGGCGGTCCGAAGCAGGAATATCTGGAATGAGATCGCGCCGCGGGCGGGGTTTTGGCATGAGAACGCCGGCAGTCTTCACCTGGCGTACCACTCGGACGAGTGGCGGGTATTGCAGGAACTGCATGAATTATTCCGGCAGGAGGGACGACCGGTAAGCCTCCTGGATGCCGGCTCGATCGCCGGGGCTTCCGGCGCCGTCGTAACCGACGGTCTCCTGGGCGGTCTTTATAGCCGGGATGAAGTGATCGTGGACCCGCGCGAAGCCATTTCCGCGTTGCCGGGCTGGATGGCCGAAGCGTTGAATGTCGAGTTCTTCTGGGGCAAATGTGTTTCCTATATATCGGATCAGATCGTCTATATCGGGAATGCAGAAGAATATGAGGCCGATCTTATTTTTATCTGTAGCGGGGCGGATTTCGAGACCCTGTATCCCGAACAATTCGCAGAGCAGCCGGTGACAAAATGCAAATTGCAGATGATGCGGCTCACGGCGCAGCCCGAAGATTGGCGGATCGGTCCGGCGTTGTGCGGCGGTTTGTCGCTGATCCATTACAGCAGCTTTAAGCAGGCGCCATCCCTTCCTTCGTTGCGTCAGCGATATGCGGAGGAAATGGCCGACTATCTGCAGTGGGGTATCCATGTCATGGTCTCCCAGAATGGCAAAGGCGAACTTACGGTCGGAGATTCGCATGAATATGGGCTAACGCACGATCCCTTTGACAAGGAATTCATCAACCGCAAAATTCTCGACTATCTCCGGAAATTTGCTCATTTCAGGGATTGGACGGTTCTGGAGACCTGGAACGGCGTCTACGCCAAGCTGACGGACGGCGAGGCGGATCTCTTTTTTTCCCCCGAGCCGTATGTGTATATCATAAACGGTGTCGGAGGGGCGGGGATGACCTTATCGTTCGGATTGGCAGAGGAGCTGGTGGCCGGACTGTAGGTCGCAAAGCCGATTGGCGCGGATTTCCTATTTTTGCCCGATGAAGGACCTGAAGGCTTTAGTGGTTCTTAACCGGTATTATTTCTGCAGTTATCTCTTCTTCATCCTGGCGGGACTGATCTTTCTCCTGACGGCAGGGAAAGCCGGCAGTTTTATCGACCTGAATCCCTACCACCGAAGCGCCCTGGACACCTTTTTTATCTATTTGACCTTTATCGGCGACGGCTGGTTCGCCATCATCATTTGCCTGATCTTTCTGGCGGTCCGGCGGTGGTCGCGTGCGTTACAGCTGATCGCCGCCTTCCTGGTCTCGGCGCTGATGGCGCAGATCATGAAAAATCTTTTCTCCATGCCGCGGCCAAAACAATTCTTCACGCCCGGTCAATACGCTTATTTTATCGACGGGATCACGCGGGTGGGCTTTGCGAGCTTTCCTTCCGGCCATACTACTTCCGTCTTTGCCATGGCCACGCTGTTGGCGATGTTTGACAGCAACAAGAAAGGGAACATCCTTTACCTGCTGATTGCGGTCGCCGTCGGATACTCCCGCATCTACCTGGGCCAGCATTTCCTGGGCGATGTACTGGTCGGTTCGGTTATCGGAATGTTTACGGCGATCCTTATCCACTTGCTGTTTTTGACCAAATTCCATGCGCACCACGCCACCACGGCGGGCAAATTTTAGGAATTGCGCGGTTTGGTGTACGTTTGCCGTCCAATTTTGGTCATATTAATATCGCATGATTGAAGGTAAAAAACTGGTCATCGTCCTCCCCGCATATAACGCAGAGCTTACTCTCCGGAAGACATATGCGGAAATCCCGTTCGAAATCGTCGATGAGGTGGTGCTGGTGGATGACAACAGCAGCGATCGGACCGTGGCGGTCGCCCGGGAGCTGGGAATATCCCATGTCATCCGGCATGACAAGAACCGGGGCTACGGCGGTAATCAAAAGACGTGTTATGACAAAGCGCTCGACCTGGGCGCCGACATCGTCATTATGCTCCACCCGGATTATCAGTATACTCCCAAACTGATCCCATCGATGGCATGGCTGATCGCCAATGATGTATACCAGGTCGTGCTGGGTTCGCGGACCCTGGGCAAGGGCGCGCTCCATGGCGGGATGCCTTTATACAAATACGTGTTCAACCGGGCGCTCACCTTTTTCGAAAACGTCATGCTCCGGCAGAAGCTCGCCGAATATCACACCGGGTACCGGGCCTTCTCCCGGGAGATCCTTCAGCGGATCGACTACCATATCAATTCGGAAGATTTTGTTTTTGACAACCAGATGTTATCGCAGATTATCTATCTGGGCTATGAGATCGCCGAGATCACCTGTCCGACCCGCTATTTTGAAGAAGCGTCCAGCATCAATTTCAGCCGAAGCGTCACTTACGGGTTTGGCGTCCTGAAGGTCAGCGTCGTCCATCGGCTCTGCAAATGGGGACTATTAAAAAGAGACATGTATAAACCGCTCCGCTAATGCAGCTCAATAAGACTACCACTATCCTGCTGATCACCGTTCTGGCAGCCTTGCTCTTTATTCCATTCCTGGGCCGGGTGCATTTGTTTGACTGGGACGAGATCAATTTCGCGGAATGTTCCCGGGAAATGATCAAAATGAAGGACTACACCCGCGTCTATGTCGACTTTAAGCCATTCTGGGAAAAGCCGCCCATGTTCTTCTGGATGCAGAGCACGGCAATGAAGGTTTTCGGGATCAATGAGTTCGCCGCCCGGTTTCCCAATGCGATCTGCGGGATCGTTACCCTAATCACCATCTTCCTCTGCGGTTCCCGGATCTACGACCGCAAATTCGGCATCCTCTGGGCGCTGGCTTTTGGCGGCTCGCTTTTTCCCAACATGTATTTTAAATCGGGCATCATCGACCCGTGGTTCAATTTGTTCACCTTCCTATCCCTCTATCATTTTATCCTCTATCATTGGAAAAGGAACGGCTTTGACAAGCCGGGCATCGACAAACCCCGCACCTACTATGTCGTACTGTCGGGTATCTTTATGGGGCTTGCGGTGCTTACCAAAGGACAGGTGGCCCTCATGGTGTTTATGTTGGCCCTGGGTGTATATTTTCTCTTTAACCGGTTCCGCTTCTATTTTAACGGATGGGACGCGCTCCTGTTCCTCGGGGTGGCGCTCCTGGTGACGGCTACCTGGTACGGCTACGAAACAATCAAACGCGGCCCGTGGTTTATCAATGAATTCCTGAAATACCAGTGGCGGCTGTTCACCACCCATGATGCCGATCAGGCGGGCTTTTTCGGGTATCATTATATCGTCCTGCTGGTCGGTTGTTTTCCGGCATCCCTGCTGGCCATCCCCTCTTTTTTCAAGGCGAAGTACAACAGCCGGTTTGAAAAGGATTTCAAGCTATGGATGCTGATCCTCTTCTGGGTGGTGACGGTTTTGTTCACGATCGTCCAGTCCCGCATCATCCATTATTCTTCCATGGCCTGGTTTCCCGTTACCTTCCTGGCGGCCTATACCATATATAAATGGGAGCGGGGGGAACTGGGCTACAAAAAATATGTATCGATCGCGCTGGCGATACTGGGTGGCCTCATCTCGCTGCTGATCCTCGGCGTGGCGATCATCGGCCTGAACGTTCGACGCCTTGCGCCCTATGTCGAGGATCCATTCGCCCGTGGCAATATGGAGGCCGATGTGCATTGGTCGGGTTTTGAAGGCTTGATTGGAATCCTGTTGGTCGGCGCTTTGATCCTTGGCATCCGCAACCTGTCACGCCGATCCTATTCCCGGGCGGCGGCTTTCCTGTTCGGCGGAACGGCTATCGTCGTTTTTTTTGCCTCCGCCATTATCGTTCCAAAAGTGGAGCGGTATAGCCAGGGTGCGGATATCGACTTCTTTATCGCGCGGCAGGGTGAAAATTGTTATGTGCATACCCTTGGATTCAAAAGCTATGGGGATCTGTTCTATACCAAAAAAGAACGGCCGGTCAATCCGCAGTCGTACGATCAGCAATGGCTGCTGACGGGAGCGATCGACAAACCGGTCTATTTTGTCACCAAGGTGGACCGGGTGCAGAACTGGGAAGACCCGGCAAAATATCCCGATCTGAAAGAGTTGTATCGAAAAAATGGTTTTGTGTTCCTGAAAAGAGAGGTACCGGCCCGCTGACTATTTCTTTTTTCTTCGTCCAAAGAAGCGAAGCATCCGGCTAACCACCTTGTCATTGGCGCCCAGCTTGCCTTTGATCGCCGTATAGGCGGAAACGAGCGCATTGTCAACCTTTACCAGCAGCTTGTTGCTGCCGTCACCGGGTCTTGCCTGGTAGTAGGTCGCGCGACGATACGGGTTTTCTTCGATGGTATAATAGTACAGGGCGATGGACCGGCGGAATGTACCTTCCGGGCAGGTCATCGGGAGCGGGTGGCCGTGATACGAATCGGCATCCGTGTTGAAGATCACGCAACGGTTAAATACCGGCAGCACGCTCTCCTCACAGGCTTTCATCTTCCGGTCCCACAATTCCAGCTTGCCGCCCCAATCCTCTTTCCAGTCTTCGTTAAGGTAGACGAGCACATTTACGCGGCGCTGCCAGTTGCGATGGTGGGGATGGACGGTAAAGTCGGCGTGGATATTCAGGAAACCGCCGCGGGTCGACTGATGGATACCGCCTCCTTCCAGCCCTTCATCCTTTTGCAGGCCGGTAATCCCGGTGATGACGCCCAACCATTCAAGGAAAGACGGGGAATTCAGCTCGTTTATGGTTGATTTGATCGTTTCGGGAAGCAGGTCGATCTTGTTCAACCCCCGTTTGTCTTCGTTGTAGTGTTTATAGTTGATCCAGCCGTCCGTTTCGTTCAGGCGGTTGAATTCTTTTATGCATCCCTTCAGGATCTCCGGGTCGAGAAAGTTTTCCAGGACAATATGCGGGTAGGGGCTGGCGGATTGATATTTTTTGCTAAGCTCGGGAAGCTTTGCGGTCCACTTGGCATAATCAAAGATTTTGGCGGCGGTCGTTGTCATTAAATGCAAAAATACTGCGTTTTTGTCAATCCCGGCGGGATTCCAGGGTGAATCCGATTGTCGTACCGACCTCCGGGCGGCTTCGGACGTGGATCGACTGCCCGTGCGCTTCGACGATATGTTTGCAGATGGCCAATCCAAGCCCTGTACCGCCTTTATCCCGGCTCCGGGCGGCGTCGGTTCGATAAAACCGCTCGAAGATCCGGAGGAGGTGCTCCTCTTCGATTCCGATGCCGTCGTCGCTGATCTCGATCAGGACGTTCTTTTCGTCTATCTTGTATATGCTGGCTACGATGCTGCCACCGTTCTTGCCGTATTTAGTGGCATTCTCAACGAGGTTGATCAGCACCATCCGGATCTTTTCCTTATCGGCAAAAACGGCGATCGGCGATTCACAGCCCTTTTTGATGGAAGTCCTGACATTTTTGTTATGGGTCTTTATCGAAAGGGATTCAAAGATCTCGCGGATAAGGTCCTGGATGATGAAATTTTGCTTGTACAGCAATTGTTCGCCTCTTTCGAGCGTAGAGATCTCGTCAAGATCATTCATCAGGTTGACCAGCCGCTCCACATTCCTGGCGGTATTCTCAAGGAATTTTTTCCGGATAAACGTGTCGTCCATCGCTCCGTTCAACAAGGTGTCGACATAACCCTGGATGGCAAAGATGGGGGTCTTGAATTCATGGGCCAGATTCTGCAAGAACTCCTTGCGGTAGGCCTCGTTCTTTTTCAGCATCTCGATTTCTTCATTTCGTTTTTCGCCCCATTTTTCAACGTCTTCCCTGACCTCGTCGATACTCTTTTGCGGCAGGATATATTTGAAATACACCTCCTCCTTCTTCGTGGCTTTGGTTTGGTGGATGAGCTTATAGATCAGCTTGATCTTGCGGTAAATGAACTTTTCCAGGGTGAACAGGATCAGTCCATAGCTTCCGCCGAGGACGATCAGCAGGGACGCCGCACCCACTATCCAATTGGTCGTCAGGACATAGATGCCGGCGGAGATCGGCAGGGCCAGCAGGAAAGCAGTAAGTGCGGATAGTTGTTTGGGGGATAGATTTTTGGTGGAAGGCATGGCTCGGCAAAGTTACAAATTGAACTTATAGCCTACCCCTTTTACCGTGGTGATACAATCCAACCCAAGCTTCTGGCGAATCTTCCGGATGTGAACGTCGATGGTCCGGTCCCCCACGATCACTTCGTTGCCCCAAACCTGGTTGAGGATCTCGTTGCGCAAGAAAACCCGCCCCGGCCGGGAGGCGAGAAGATAAAGCAGCTCGAATTCTTTTTTAGCGAGCGTAACGTCTTTGCCTTCCACCACCACCTCAAATTTTGACGGGTCGATACTCAGATTCTCGACTTTCAACACTTTCTCTTCCGGCTCCTTGTTGACGCGGCGGAACAGGGCATTTACGCGGCTGATCAGCACTTTGGGGCTTATGGGTTTGGTCACATAGTCGTCGGCGCCGGTCTCCAGCCCACGGACGTGGGACCCTTCATCGCTAAGCGCGGTAAGGAACAGGATGAGTGTCTCTTTGAAGGTCGGCTGGGACCGGAGTATTTCGCAAACTTCCACCCCGTTCTTCTTAGGCATCATGATATCCAGGATGATCAGATCCGGTCTGACCGTCCGGGCTTTTCCGATCGCCTCATCTCCATCCTTGGCGGTGCTCACCTCATATCCCTCTTTTGCCAGGTTATATTGGATGATTTCCAGGATATCGGGCTCATCATCGGCGATCAGGATCTTCTTGCCTTTGGATTCCATTCACAAAAATTTACGCAAACCTACTGGAAATAAAGATTGGCGTGGAAATTTGCCGAATCTGTTTACAATTTATTAATACATAAATAACATAAATGAATTCGCAGGAATGGCGCCGGATATGCTGCCTTTCCCCTGTTTGACAATTTGGTCGTATTTTTGAGTGGTATTTTCGATTGATTTTCCGGGAAATATCTAATGAGTCCAAATTTACAGCCGGTGAAGCGGTATTTTGTCGTGGTGGTTTTTCTGGGCCTTTGGCTGGGCAGTCGGGCTCAGCCTAATTCCTACTCATTTAAGCCCGCCCAGGACCGCCTGATCTGGCACGATAAAGTCGACCAGGCACAGCAAAGACTGATCGAGACAGGCAACGGCAAAAGCGACAGCATAATCCGGCTGACGAAAGACGATGCGATCAACCTGGAAATCACCGATGCCCTCGGCCGGCGGATCGATGCGCTACAGGAGCAAATCGAATTCGATTCCACGCTCAACAGCAACGCCAAAAAACGATACCTCCGCGGCC
>DATJWK010000127.1:0-10197 GCA_035501395.1 Puia sp. | reverse complement strand
TTTTCAGCCAATTTTTTTTGAATTTATTCCAGATAAGTTCCCTGTCGAATGACCGCGATCAGGAAATTCGCTGACAAAAGTCATGCTGCGGCTATCGTCATTCCGATATCTTTAAAATCCAAATTTGCGGTATGAAGGCTGTCATTAAGTTCACGCGCAACCTGTTGCTGATCTGGCTGTCCTCTTGCCGAGCCCTTGACTTTTACGCCGATCCCGATAAGCCGATCTTTGTTTCCGCAAAAAAGGAAATCGCAAACCCGGAGCCGGCCGACACGCTCAATGTGGTAACGTTCAACATAAAAAAAGCGAGGAAAATACAACTGGCGATCTCCGAATTGAAACAACTGGAAAAAGAAACGCCGGTCGATATTTATTTGTTACAGGAAATGAATGAAGCGGGGGTAGAAGCGATTGCAACGGAGTTGGGCTTGAACTACTTGTATATTCCCATTGCATATGACAAGTCGGACAGGAAAGATATCGGCACCGCGATTTTAACAAAAGGCACCATCACGCATCCCGAAAAATTGATCTTGCCGCATGCGAAATGGCAGAACCGGCAACGGCGCGGCGTCACCATCGGTGAAGTCGATATCCATCAACGGAAGATACTGGTGTTCAGCGTTCACACGGAAACCGTCGCGATGAGCCGGAAAATGAGGATGGACCAGGTTGATTCTATTGTCCGCTACGGTCAACGGGAGTCGGCGTATTATAAATATGTGGTCATCGGAGGCGATTTTAATACGGCCTTTTCAGGATATTCCCGCGCGGTGGTGCGGGAATTCAACCATATCGGATTTGATTGGCAAACGGCGAGGGCCGGCCCTACCGCGAAGGCGATGATGGGGCTGGTAGCGCCGGTAAGCGACTATTTATTTTCACGGGGGTTTGGATACATGAACGGCTATGCGGTGCGCAGTTCAAGATCAAGCGATCATTACCCCGTGGTGGCGACATTGCGGTTTTGAAGATAGTCTGGCTTCACCTTCAGGCGCAGAAAATCGATTTCCCGCCCGAGAGCATGCGTTCAGCAAAGGACTTTGAATAAATACGGTGATCGCTTAATGAACGATCAGCACTTGTACCTATTTATTGATTTTAGATTTTCCTATCTCGCTTAAAGTCACCATATTGGGCGTTTGAGACCACAATATGAATACCTCTTTCCCTACGGTCGCCATTGCGGATGACCACGAGCTTTTCCGGCAGGCCGCCGTTACCGTCCTTTCGCAAATCGGTTTCCGGGTGATACTGGAAGCGGCCGATGGGCTTGACCTGCTCAGCCTCTTATCCCATCGGGCTCCGCTGCCGGATGTCTCCGTGCTCGACATCGATATGCCGTTCATGGACGGTTATGAGACCGCCCGCCGGTTGCAGCGCGAATTTCCCAGCATCAAAATCGTTGCGTTGACCCAGTTCTATGATCGCGACAAAGAACGCAGTATTCTGGAGGCGGGGGCGGTAACGATGCTGACAAAAGGCAGCGATCCCGGGGTCTGGAAAGAGGCGATACTAAAAAATTTTTGGAAAACCAGATAGCATCCGGGGGTAAATTGGTCTATATCAGAACCCAGTGAAAAAAGGCCAATGAAAATTAGCCGTCGCTTATGGAAAAAGTTTCAAGGAAATTATTTGTGCTATCGCCTGGCGCTTTAACCTTTTCCGACAACAGCAAAGCATCTGCAATATAACTGATTTCATACTCGTCTAATCTACCGGAACGGGATAAGCTTTCAAACGCGTCCAAGTCCTCTTTAGCTAGGTCGAAATACTCATCCTCAATCAAGTTAATGGGCGCCGAGACGCCCCTCTTTGCCAATTGATGCTTATAGGTTAACACTTCAGATTCAATTTCCGTCTTAAATGAGTCGACAGCCAGCTGACCGCGCAAAAAAAGCTTAATTTGACTCAACCGCATATTCGTTCATTTTGTAAAATTTGTAGTCGCACTTCCTGGAAAACCGGTGAACTCATTTGATCACCTGGTATTGTCCAGCAGCCTGCTGACCTCCTTGTGGAACCTGCCTGGATCTTGTATGGGGCCGCCATGGCTCACTGCGGGCATCACCACCAGCCTGGCGCCCGGGATGAGTCTGGCGAGCGATTCAAAATGCGCGCGGGTATAGAACTGTTCATATTCACCACATCCGATGACGACCGGTATGCCGATGTGGTGGAGCGCCGTCGTGTCAAGGTCAGGTTCGGTACTGTAAAGTTTTATTATCTGCGCCCGTAAATTTGCGAATCCGTCCGGGGTAGGAGATAGTCTCCGGTAGTTTTCCTTTACCCGGTTCATAAACTTTGCTGCCAGGGCCGAATCAAATGGCTCGTGCCTTTCACCGGACTTGTTGTAGTTGCTGCCGTAGGTGAACAGTTTCTTTATATATGCGGGATATTTCATCGCCATCACCAGCCCCGTGATCCCACCGTCACTCCATCCAACAACGGATGCTTTTGGTACCCGTAAGATGTCCATCAGTCCTTTTACATCGGATGCGAACAGGGCATAGCTAAATGGCCGATCGTCCATTGTACTACGTCCATGACCCCGGGTATCCATGACAATGACCCGGTGTGTAGTTGCCAGCAGTGGCACTTCAAAGCCCCAGTCCTCCGAGCTGCTGAAACCACCGTGCAGAAGGATTACCGGGTCTTTGCCTGTTTTGTTGAACACCGCAAAATACAAACGTGCGCCGTTTACACTGGCCAGCCCGCTGGTATCTGCATTCGGCATGGCAGGTATATCCGGGAGTGTTTTCCAGCGGGGGATCGTTTGGGCAAAGCCATGTTTCGTTCCCGGAAGCAATGCTAAGCAGATGATCAATATGTGTTTCATCGTGAGGGTGTCTTATTGAACGAGTAAGATAGGATATTTTGTGCCTGGAAACGGGCCGTTTTTATTTCGCTCGCTTCTATCATAGCCCGAGCTGCTTTTTAACCTTGTTGGAGAGTTTCATGGCAATCAGTCCGTAGGCGGTTCGGATCAGACTTTCCCATTCCCCGTCACGCACGGCGGCGGGGTTTTGTATGGCCACCCACTGGTTGCGGCCGCTATAGGGAGCTGGCGCGATGTCCTTCCGCTCGCAAAGCTCGGTAAATGTTTCGTTGGTGCATTTCAGGACGACCAAAAAGTCTCCGCGCGTGTCGAGCACGCAGAACATTTTCCCGCCGATGCAAAAACAGCAATCGGTACCCCACTTCACTTCCTCGGTGACCCCGGGAAGGCGTAGGCAGAACGCCCTGATGGATTCATAATCCATTGAGTAATGCTTTCTATTCGGCAGAACCGCCGATTTTATTTCTTACAATACAAGAAGGAGGCTGCGCCGGGCCCCTCGATCACTTGTTGTATACTGCGGCAAACTCCTTCGCGAATTCGGCGAATTTTCTTTTTCCCAGGACGGCGGGTTTATGCTTTATATAGTCATCCCAGAGCTTATTCTCGCGAATTGCCACACCCATTTCTGTATAGTTTTTGGCTATTTCGTCCGGCAATCCGGCCTGCTTCATTCCGCCCAATGCATCGGCATCGCTGAATTCGACCCATTTCAGATCCGGTTTGCCGATCGCCGCGCCCAGGATAGAAGCCACTTCGCCTGCGGTCTTCTCGTCGCTTGTGACATAACGAATGCCTTTGCCGGTAAACGATTGTTGTAGCTCTTCCGCAGCGGCGTCGGCGATGTCTGCCGGGCTTACCAACGGAAGATGGTTGCCGGCTCCATAGTTGCTTCCCAGGATGCCCATGTGTTTGATCATATCCACGTTGCTATAAAAATTTGTGTAGAAAAAGCCTGCACGGAGATGTCGTACCGCTACGCCGTCGAATGCGTTCAGGGCCTGTTCAACATCAAATAACCCTTTGATCGGTCCGGTACCCTCGGGTAAATGCGCGCCGATGCTGCTAAGGTTTACGACCTTTTTGACGCCTGCCGCCTTGATGGCCTTTGTGTAGTTGGCGCCTATTCCGCTGATGTAAGACCGCCAGTTGTCTGCCGCGAAATTGGGGGGTACCATGGTATATACCGCGTCGGCACCGGTAAATGTGCGGGTAAGAAAGGCAACGTCCTCGACCGAACCGATGGCGGCGCTTGCGGCCAAAGCCTGGATTTCGGTTGTCTTTTCTTTCTTGCTACTCACTACCGTTACCTGATGACCGGCTTTGATTAAATCAAGCGCCAGCGGCTTGCTGATGTGGCCCAACGAACCAGTTACTACTATTTTCATGATGTTAAATTTTGTATTTGCCCGGACAAAGGTATATTTGTACTAACTTTTATACAAGTACTTACCCTTAAGTATGTATCATGACAAAGATCAAGCCAACCTCCGTCATACAGGAGAATAAGCAGCTCGCCTTCAAAGAGTGCCCCGTTACGTTTGTGATGGAGAAGATAGGCGGGTATTGGACGCCCATTATTTTATATCATCTCCTGGCTGGCAGTAAACGCTATAGCGAGATCAGGAAAGCTATTCCGGCCATCACCGAAAAAGTATTGATCCAGCACCTGAAGCGGCTGGAAAGCGACCGCCTGGTGCAGCGGGAGGCTAAGCCTGTAGTACCTCCCTATGTTACGTATCGTCTCACGCCTTCGGGCCTTGCGCTGAAACCGGTATTGGACGCCATGATCGTTTGGGCCATGGATTTTCCGGGTTAAGTGGTCGTGCAGACCCGCACCAGGCTGACGGCCCCGGAAGAGCGCGGATAGTTTGGAGGGATCCTAATGGAGAATGGCGCAGCTGCTACGCCACGCCATTCAATATAATTAGAGGGCCTAATTTTTATCTGCGACCATGTCCATATCCCCCACCGTGTCCGCCAAACCCACCGCCGCCAAATCCCCGGCCATAGCGCGCGCCTAAGAATCGGGCCCGGTCAAAACGCCCGCCGTTGAAATAACCGGCATATCTCCGTTCAAAGAACGGGCGGTAATGGCTATAATACCAATAATCGCGATAGTGACCGTTCCAGGCCGGAAAGTCGTAATACGCATACCCGGGAAATTCGTCTTCATAGACCACGCCATCGCTGCTGGGGTAACCGTTGGGGTCGACATATGCGCCCTGGTCGTCATAGGGTTGCTGGTATACCGGAGCGGGTGCAGGGTAGACCACCGGCGGCGGCGCTACGTAAACGCGGGGTCCGCGGAAAGGAAACCCGAAATGGGCGCGGACGTATACCTGTGCATCGCTCGTGGAGACGATCAGCAGGCTTGCGGCAGTCAATGCGGTGAGTGTAAGGATCTTTTTCATATTGTTCATGATATTAAGTTGTATATAAGAAGGGAAGCAGGACTGGATATTTAATCCGACTATGTTAAGATTAAGGTAAAGCCGAATATTGGGGAATTTGCGGGAAGGAACGGCGTTTGCATACGCCTTCAAAAACAAGTATTATGCAAAAAGAAAAAACTTCGGCGAAGTCGACCGCGCGAGGCTCGAAGGAGACATCCAAAAACGGTCCTGGCCAATCGCATACCAAATCATCGGGCGGACGGACGGCGGATACCTCCCACAAGCCTAACCGGTCAAGCGAAAAAAGTGGGCGAAAAGAGCAGGTCGAGGATTCTCGCCTCAAGGAATTTTTTACCGATGAACTAAAGGATATTTATTGGGCCGAACAAAAGCTCGTAAAAACGTTGCCCAAATTGCAGAAAGCCGCCAGTTCAGAGGAACTTCAGGAGGCCTTCAGCAGCCACCTGGAAGAAACAAAGGGTCACGTAGAGCGGCTGGAGCAGGCCTTTAAGCTGTTGGGCGAAAAGGCCCAGGCAAAAAAATGCGACGCGATGGAAGGGATTACCGAGGAAGGCGCCTCAGTTATCGAAGATACGGATGATGGCACTGCTACGCGCGACGTTGCATTGATTATGGCGGGGCAAAAGGCGGAACACTATGAAATCGCCACCTACGGGGGCCTGATCCAGATTGCTCAGACGCTGGGCCTTGCCGAGGTTGCCAATTTGCTTGAACAAACGCTTGAGGAAGAAAAAGCGGCCGATCAAAAACTCACCGAGATTGCGGAAAGCAATATCAATTATTCCGCCGCGGGGGAAAAGAAATAGCGGTTGATCGATATTCAATACGCGTTTTCGGCGGTCGCACTTTTAAAGATCGCATTGACTTTTTGAAAACGGTAAGCAAAAATGCCTTCCACCCGCTCACGTAGGAACAGCCGGTTAGCCACATTGCCGAGGATGCCCATCGGCGCCCGCCAATGGACGATATCGGTCATCTCTACACCGGCATTCACCGCGCGGAAATGGTGTTGATGATGCCAGAACCGGTACGGTCCAAACCGCTGTTCGTCGACAAAGTATTTTTGCTGTTCTACCTGCGTAATCTCGGTCATCCAGTACACGGGTATCCGAAGCAAGGGCTTGACCCGGTACTCGATCAGTTGTCCGGGATACATCGCCGCCCCATGGTATTTGGAGACTATGTTGAAATCAAGATAGTCAGGTGTGATGAGCCGTAAATTGTCCGGGTTGGTGAAGAATTCCCAGGCTTGGGAGAGGGTACACGGAATGATTTGAACGGTATGAAGTCGTTGGGTAGCCATAATGCGCTTTCAGTCAAGCAATTTTTCAAGTTCATCCACGGATTCGAGAAAATGGGTTCTTTTCGAGGGCACCAGAAGGGTAGACAGCCGGTCGCCTGCGGCGTAAATGCGACTATTTTTTACCCCGGCGGCAAGCGTTCGGAGATATTGCTGCATCCCGTCGGGGTCCTGCCGGTGTACGAAAAAGAAAAGGATATTCGCCGGCCTTATGGTCGCGGCAGCGGCGAATAACGCTTCCGCGGGAACGTTTGCGCCCAGGTATACGGATTTCCTACCCGACAACCGAATCAGGTAGTGTGCGATGAGCAAACCGGTTTCATGAAATTCATTTTCCGGCAGGAACAGGAGCCAGTTCCCCGCTGTCGTGACCGGCGACGGCAACAGATCGATGGCGGTGAGTACCTTTTGCCGGATCAGGTTGGTGATAAAATGTTCGTTGCCCGGGTTGACTTGGTCGCTGTTCCAGAGGATCCCGATGCGCTGTAGCGTGGGATAGAGGATCCTGATATAGGTGTCGCGGACACCATACCGCGCCAAACATTGAGCGAAAATATTGGTGAAAAAAGGCTCATCATACGAAAATCCCGCGGCAATCAGCTGGGCGATAAAAAAGCCCTCCTGGTCGCCCTGCGCCGGCGTCTTTTTATCCTCGATCATCCGGAACAAAGTACTGTCCGGCAAGGCGCAGATCTCCGAAACCTTGTTTCCCAGTTCAAGCAGCGATACGATATTCAGGAGCCGCCGGAGTTGCTTGTTATTATAATATCGGGTGTTCCCTTCCGACCGGTCGGGATTAAGCGCGTTATACCTTTTTTCCCAAACTCTGATCGTAAACGGTTTCACGCCTGAAAGCCGGGAGAGCTCGGAGATCGAAAAGTGGTCCATGACGGGTAACTGGTTGGTTGTGGGCGAAGAAGATTTTGCATCCGCGGGCGGCCTGGCAATTTTGTTTAGTTTCTGGCCTGCATATTGCAACAAAATAAAATGTTTTTCGGGCGTTCTCAAAATTTATTCTCCTGTGGCGGTCGCCACCTTAAGGCCTTCCTGGCATAGCAAATTCAGCAGAACCAATTCCATCCCGTAAAAAATATCTTCCAGCGGGATGGTTGCGATCCGGAGGCCAAGAATGTCCTGGGGATGGTAAAGGACGACCGGCTCTGCCAGGCCGGTACCGGTCAGCAGGCCATCCACCACCAACAGCGGCAGCAGGAGGATTGCCCAGACAACATAGAAACGGCCCAGCCATGCTATCTTCCAGATCAACCGGCAACAGATCAGCAACAAGGCAAGGGACAAGAAAGTATAGGCCGTATACCGGCAGTCGATCTTCCAGACACCGATGACGAAAAGAAAGCCGATCAACAGCCAGGTGACAGCCGGTGTTTGCAGCGCGGCGCTACTATGGTTGAAAAGCCCCCCGATACAGTATACGGTAAAGACGCAAGCGTAGGGAATGCAAAGGAAGAACAGCCATTCTTCCACGGGCAGGTTTCCGATATATACGCCGGTCAGGTACCGTGGGTTAAACCGCCAGGTCCCCACGCTGGTAAAATACGCATCCCATGCTACGAAGAGTGTTGCCGTCAGCACCATCGCCGGCAACGCGCGCCGCCAGCGGCTGTAGTACTTTATCCGCGGATGGAATGAAAAGGCCAGGGGTATCGCCACGGTCAGCAGGTCGATCAGTAAGTAGGTTGCCTTCATGACAGCCGCTCTTTTTTTTCCATCCGGAAATAGCGAAAGGGAACCCATAGCATCCCAAAACACTCGCCATCCTCTTTACCGAGATGCTTGTGATGCATTTTGTGTGCCCGGCGGATGGCGCGGAGGTACCGGTTGTCGGAGTGGCGGAATAATTTAAACCGCTGATGTATGAAGATGTCATGGACAAAGAAATAGGCCACCCCGTACAAGGTAATGCCCAGACCGGCCCAGAACAGCCAGTTATAGGCTGCCAGGACGCCGGCCAGCAGACAGGCGATCCCGGGCAGCGCGAAGATCAGGAAGAAGAAATCGTTTCGTTCAAAAAAACCCGAAGATTCTTTCCGGTGGTGATCGCGGTGGAGGGTCCATAGCCAGCCGTGCATCAGGAATTTGTGAGCCGACCAGGCGATACCCTCCATGCCGGCGAATGCACCGGCCGTTACGATCGCATCGATCAAAACCATACTCATACTCTGTTCAATTTACATTCCAGCAAACTGTTGATCATCAGGCGCAGCTTGCGTGAATTGCTGATTCGTACCCGGCCGGACAGGATGCGCTGCGGCGGCAGTTTCTTGATCTTTGAAAAAAGGCTTTGGTAATACACATAGGCCAGGTAAACGCCACCTCTGGAGGAGACCGGCAGTTTTCGGATACCGCTCAACGCCTCTTCAAAGTCTTCCCCGATCTCTGATTCGATCCGGGCCTTCGCCTCCGGGGTAAAGCGCCCGAGATCCACCTTGGGGAAATAAACTCTTCCCAGCAGTTGATAATCGTCTTTCATATCCCGTAAAAAATTCACTTTCTGGAACGCCGCGCCAAGCTTCATGGCCGAAGGCTTCAATTCGGCAAAAAGCTGCAGGTTTCCCTCCGTAAAAACGTGCAGACACATCAGCCCGACGACTTCCGCCGAGCCGAGAATATACCGGTCAAATTCTTTTTCATCGTATCGGTTCCGCTCCAGGTCCATTTCCATGCTTTCGAAAAACAGCCTGATCAAATCGACGTCGATGGAATAGCGGCGAACCGCTTGCTGGAAGCTGTTTAAGATCGGATTAACCGAGATGCCTTCGGCAATCGCCTGCCAGGTATCGAATTTGAACTGTTCGAGCAGGCCGCGCCGGTCGTAGGCGTGGAAACTATCCACAATCTCGTCAGCCAGCCGGACGAAGCCGTAAATGGCATAAACGGCGTCCCGGATCCGTTTGCCCAGAAAGTAGATACCAAGAGAAAAACTGGTACTGTACAACCGGGTCGTCGCCTTGCTCACTTCGTTCGACAATATATCATAACGCTCCTTCATATCTTGTTCTTTTGAAATGCTTCATCACCTGGGCCGCTGCTATTTTACCGGAGATCAGGGCGGCAGCCACACCCGGGCCGGGGACGGTGAGTTGTCCGGCGTAAAAGAGGTTGCTCAGGTTGCTGTTTCTCATGCTTGGTTTCCAGATTGCGGTCTGGCGAAGTGTGTTGGCCAGGCCGTATGCATTGCCGCGGTAGGCGTTGTATTCCCTTGTAAAATCGCTCAGGCCGAAACTCTTCCTATAGTCGATGAACGGTTTTATTGCTTCGCCAGTGTGCGCTTCCAGCCGTGCCAGCATGATCTGGAAATAATGCTCGCGCATCACTTCGCTATCCTCCAGGTCCGGGGCCAGCGGCAGAAGAAGGAACAGATTTTCATGTCCCGGTGGAGCGACGGAAGGGTCTGTCTTCGATGGGCAACCGACGTAGAACTGCGGGTTGTCCGGCCATTTCGGGTCGGCGTAAATGTCCCTGGTATGACCATCCATGTCGCCATCAAAAAAGAGCGTATGGTGCGATAACCGCCGAAGGCGCTTCCGGATGCCAAGATAATAGATCAGGCAGGAAGGGGCCATCGTTCTGCTTTTCCAATAGTCGGCTGTGTAATTGCGGAACTGCGGCGGCAGGAGCCG
>DATJWK010000126.1:0-58882 GCA_035501395.1 Puia sp. | reverse complement strand
TCCATCCCGAACCACTGCAGGAACGTGGAGGAACCCTGTCGGAGATCGATGATCACATCATAGACAGCGCCGGCGACGCATCGGATCAGTTTGGCTTCCTGAAAAGGCGGGTATTGAAAATGCATTCCGCGCAAGGTCCCTTTCGCAAAAGACACCGACTGATTCATCTGCACCCACTCCTTCGTATGCCCGATTGCCTGAAATTCATTTTTGCAAAAATAACGTGCAAACCATCCCCGTTCATCGCTGAAAGGCTGCAGGTCCACCATATAGGCGCCTACAAGCGGAGAGGGAGTGAAGGTCATGGCGTAAAATAGGATTTGATTTGTTGATAGCTAAGGTCCTTGCGCCCTTGCGGTGCGCAACGGTACCAATCCAGCGCCCACCGGATGGCGGCGCGGGCATTCAGCCTGGGGTGCCAGTTCAAATCCGTGCAGGCCCGCGTAATATCGAGCTTCAGCAAACCGGCCTCGTGCGGCGCTCCCGGATCCGACACATCCCTCCAGCTACCATTGCCCCAGGTATCGACCGCGGTTTCGACCAGCTCCCTGACCTGCAAATGATCATCCTGCAACGGCCCGAAATTATATGCCTTGCTGTATCGCCCGGGATCCCTGTACAACAGGCCACCAAGTCGGAGGTACCCGGCTATCGGCTCGAGCACATGTTGCCAGGGTCGCACGGATGCCGGATTGCGGACCTCGATCGGGACCTCCGCAAGCAAAGACCTTGCAATATCCGGGACGATGCGGTCCCGGCTCCAATCACCACCGCCAATTACATTTCCGGCGCGAACGCTGGCCAGACCCTTAGAATGGATATCCTTCCCCGACAGCGGGAAAAATGATTCCCGAAATGAGCTCACGACAAGCTCCGTGCAGGCCTTGCTGGCGCTATAGGGGTCATGGCCGCCCAGCACGTCGGTTTCCCTGTACGGGATACCCGTCTCCTTATTCTCATAGACCTTGTCGGTGGTGATCACGACAACAGCGCACCTCTTTTCCAGCGCCATCGCAGCTTCCAGCAGGTTAGCCGTTCCGGTAACATTGACATCGAATGTCTCTGCCGGGATCTCATATGAACGCCGGACCAATGACTGTGCCGCCAGATGAAAAATATAGTCCGGCTGAAAATCCGCAATTTCCACCCGGAGCCGCTCCCGGTCACGAATATCCGCAATCCTGGACTCCACGCCGGGCAGCGGGCCCAGCAATTCAAATAACCCGCCTTTCTGATCCGGCTCCAGCGCATATCCCCTGATTTTGGACCCGGCAACATGCAGGGCAGCCAGCATCCATGCGCCCTTGAACCCGGTATGACCGGTGAGAAAAACCTTCTTACCCCGATAATGATCCTCCAACTCGGCCATGGTCACCAGATCTTCCATGCCGCCTCCTTGTTTTGCCATAAGGCCTCCAGTTCCAGCTTATCGCGCATGGCATCCATAGGTTTCCAAAAACCACGATGCTGGTAAGCCACCAATTCACGGTCTTGCGCAAGGCGCTCCATCGGAGAATCCTCCCACATCATGCCGTCCATGTCGCCATCCAGATACCGGAAAACCTCAGGACGGAGCACGAAAAAACCGCCATTGACCCATTTGCCATCTCCTTTCGGCTTTTCCTTGAACTGTCGGACCAAACCGTCCGCACCTAATTCCATTCCGCCGAACCGGGCTTCCGGTTGTACCGCTGTGACCGTGGCAATCTTCCCGTGCCGACGGTGAAAATCAACCAACGCTTTCATATCGACATTCGATACGCCATCCCCGTAGGTCAGCATGAAGTCCTCCTCCGCGACATACGGTTGCACCCGCTTGAGCCGCCCCGCCGTCTTCGTGTTTAGCCCGGTGTCAACCAGGGTTACTTTGAAAGGATCCGTATTTGAATAGTGCACATCGAGCTTGTTTGTCCCCAGTTCGATCGTTATATCGGAATTGTGCAGAAAATAGTGCATGAAGTACTCCTTGATCAAATAACCCTTGTATCCGAGACATATCACGAAGTCATTGAAGCCATAATAGCTGTAAATCTTCATGATATGCCAAAGGATCGGCTTCCCGCCAATTTCAACCATCGGTTTCGGCCGGGTCTCCGTTTCCTCGGTGAGCCGTGTGCCCAGCCCTCCTGCAAAAATGACAACTTTCATCCGGTAATATTCAGAATAGTCCCGCAAATATACAGCTAATCAGCGATCTGTAAACCGCCTCCCGATGATGCAGAATACCGCCTAAATGACAGGCATTGGCTCGCGCAAATAACCCAGGAATTTCTCCAGCCCCCGCCGCTTGTGCTCATCCAGCAAATAGTCGAGATGACGGGTAAAATATTCGTGAAGATCGAATATGGGATAAGGATTCTCCGCCACCACTTCGCCGATATGCAGCAGCCCCTGCCGGTTTGCCTCATCGAAGTCAGCCACGAATCCCGGGGCCAGCCGTTTGTTGCTGATCCACGCAGCAAAGACGAACGGCAAACCCGTCAGCGCCTTCCAGGCCTCCCCCAGGTCATAAATATAAGGCGAGATCCGCCGCTGCTCGAGGGCTCGGTCGCCGATAACGACACCCGCCGTCGCACCGCGGATATGATCCCTGAAATCCCTTCCGCCGTCAACTATTTCCGGACTGACCTTCCAGAATTCGCGGAGCAGTATCTTTGCTAACTGGACCGAGGTCTTGCTCTGATAATCCATCAGCACCCGTGTAACCCTTTCGATCGGCGCTTCGCTGAACAAACATACCGAAGCCACCGGGCCGTTACTGCCAATACAAAACTTACCATTGATATAGTATTCCCGCATCAGGTGGATTACTGCCACCGGCACCAGCCCCATATCGATCTCATCCCGCAACAACATCGATGCGATCCTGGCCGGATAGTCAATGACCAGCTGGATATTTCCGGAAACCGGCGCCCGCTCGATCCCATATAGCAACGGTTTGGTATTCAAATAGCTGACAGCTCCTACTCGTATTTTTTGGTCCAATTCCTTATCGTTAAATTTGCCCGCAAAGTTAAAGGAACCGCGTCATTTTCCAATTAACTAAACCAAACGCATGGAATTGAACTCCCTTACGGCTATTTCCCCCATCGACGGACGGTACCATCCACAGGTGCAGCATCTGGATGAATATTTCTCCGAGTATGCCCTGATCCGTTATCGGGTATTGGTTGAAGTGGAGTATTTTCTCTTCCTTGCCAGGAAGAAGTTCTTCTCACTCCCCCCGGCGAGCCGGCGCCAATGGCAGGCCATCACCGAAAATTTCAGCCTCGAAGACGCGCAGTGGATAAAAGAAAAGGAAAAGGAAACGAATCACGATGTCAAAGCAGTGGAATATTTTCTAAAATCACGCCTGGCACCCGAACAAGCCGACATCGGCGAATGGATCCATTTCGGGTTGACCTCCCAGGACATCAATAATACAGCGATCCCCCTGCTTTGGAAACATTCGATGGAAACGGAATACCTCCCCACCCTGCTGAACCTCAAACGACAGTTGGAGATCCTGGCCCGTGACTGGAAAGATATTCCGATGCTCGCCCGCACCCATGGCCAGCCTGCCAGCCCCACCCGCCTTGGAAAAGAGATGATGGTTTATGTGGAACGGCTCGCCAACCAGGTCGAGCTGCTGATCCAAATCCCGTTCTCGGCAAAGTTCGGCGGCGCCACCGGCAATTTCAACGCCCATCACGTCGCATTCCCGGACCTGGATTGGGCAGAACTCGCCGATGAATTCGTCGAAGGCACACTGGGCTTGCAGCGACTGCAATACACCACGCAGATCGAACACTACGACAACCTCGCCGCACAGTTCGACACGATTGCCCGGATCAATACCATCCTGGTCGATTTTTGCCGGGACGTCTGGACCTATGTATCCTTCGACTATTTTTCGCAAAAGACAAAAAAAGGCGAGATCGGCTCCTCCGCGATGCCTCATAAGGTCAATCCCATCGATTTTGAGAATGCGGAAGGCAACCTGGGGATTGCAAACGCATTACTGGGCCATTTTTCCGCCAAACTCCCGGTCTCCCGCCTGCAACGCGATCTCACGGACTCAACGGTGTTGCGCAATATCGGTGTCCCGGTCGCCCATACCATCCTGGCCCTGAAGTCAATCGAAAAAGGGATCGAAAAATTGGTGCTAAACCCGGAAAAACTGAGCGAGGACCTCGAAAACAACTGGGCCGTGGTCGCGGAAGCCATTCAGACTGTCCTGCGGCGGGAGAACTATCCCAAACCCTTCGAGGCGCTTAAGGAGCTCACCCGCGGTAAGCAGGCTATCAGCCGGCAAACGATCCATCGATTTATTGACGGCCTGAAAGTTGCCGCCACCGTAAAAAAGGAACTAAAGGCGATCACCCCGCACAATTACACCGGTCTCGATCGGTCATTTTAGGTTGTCCCCCTATTTATGGATCTCCGACGTGAAATGGAACTCGATCTCCGGATTGTTGGTCCGCTCGGTATTGAGGAACCATTCGCTCTGCGCCAGATAGACCAGCAGACCGTCTTTGTCTGCCGCTATATTGGCATGCTTGAACCGGGTAAACTCTTCCAACTTCCGCGGGTCCCTGCTCGTTATCCAGCAAGCTTTATAAAACGGCAGCGCATTGAACTGCACCGACGCCCCGTACTCATGCAGCAACCGGTACTGGATCACTTCGAACTGCAGCTCCCCTACGCAGCCGATGATCTTTTTATTGCCCCCGAACTGGGTGAAGAGCTGCGCAACCCCTTCGTCGGTCAGCTGCAGCAATCCTTTTTCCAGTTGTTTGGTTTTCATAGGGTCTTTATTAACAACTTCCTTAAAAATTTCGGGAGAAAAAGACGGTATCCCGGTAAAATAAAAGTCCTCTCCTTCCGTCAGCGTATCCCCGATCTTGAAGTTGCCCGTGTCGAAAAGGCCGACCACATCACCGGGAAAAGCAGATTCGATCACATCCTTATCCCGGGCAAGGAAGGTATATGGATTGCTAAACCGTACTTCCTTTTCAAGCCGGACATGATGAAAATATTTATTGCGTTCGAATTTCCCGCTACAAACCCGCAGGAACGCAATCCGGTCCCGGTGTTTGGGGTCCAGGTTAGCATGGATCTTAAACACAAATCCGCTGAATTTGTCTTCTTCGGCGTCCAGATGCCGGGTCGAAGTTTCCCGTCCCCGCGGTCCCGGCGCGATCCGAATAAAGGTGTCCAGCATTTCCCGGACCCCGAAGTTGTTGATTGCGCTGCCAAAAAAGACGGGCGCAACCTTTCCTGCCAGGTAATCGGTCACATCCAGTTGTCCGTGTACCCCATCGACCAGTTCCACATCCTCCCGCAACACCGCCGCATCTTTTTCTCCCAGCCGCTCATCCAGCAACGGATTTTCCAGCTGGTCGATCCGGACGGTATCTTCGTCTTCATCGGTGGCTTTGGTGTTGGCGGTAAAGAGGATCAGGTTCTTGTCGTACAGGTTATATACTCCTTTGAAATCCTTCCCGCTGTTGATCGGCCAGGTCATCGGATGCAGTTGGATCGCCAGTTCTTTTTCGATCTCCTCCAGCAGGTCGAAACGATTCTTCCCATCGCGGTCTAATTTGTTGATAAAGACGATCACCGGCGTGTCCCGCATCCGGCAAACTTCCATCAGCCGGCGGGTCTGTGACTCTACTCCGTTCACGCTGTCGATGACCAGGATGACACTGTCCACGGCTGTCAGTGTCCGGTAGGTGTCTTCCGCAAAATCTTTGTGACCTGGCGTATCCAGCAGGTTGATCAGCATGCCCCTGTACTCGAAGCTCATAACGGAGGTCGCGACCGATATCCCACGCTGACGTTCAATCTCCATGAAGTCGCTCGTCGCGTGCTTCTTTATCTTATTGCTCTTTACAGCGCCGGCTGTCTGGATTGCACCGCCGAACAACAGGAATTTTTCGGTCAGGGTAGTCTTACCCGCGTCAGGGTGGGAAATGATCGCAAAGGTCTTCCGCTTTCCGATCTCTGTACTATACTTGTTTGCCATCGGGCCGCAAAGTTATGAAAAAACGCCCTTTATTCTCTTCCTGATCGTATTCCATACGGGTCCTATGTCCTCCGATAAATTCAAGACAAGCACCCCGCCGCCATAGATCAGCAAAAAGCTGATGCTACGCACAAATAGCCACAACAACCCATAGCGGCCGCCAAATAGGAACTCACATCCGAGGTACGCCACGCCGCCAAGCAGGAGCGTGTACGCGGTGTGCCTTGTAAAGGGCTGAAACCGGAAATTGCGGTATAGATAGATCCATCGGATCCCGTTGTAAACGGTGAACGTAAAAAGGTCCGCCACGGCTGGGCCGATGATCCCGATCCGCTTCGCCAGAAAATAGTTCAGCGGCAGCGTCAGCGATACGAGGATCAAACCCGAAAGAAAATCGAAACGCCAGCGCGTCGAAGTGGACATGATCTGCGCCGTTACGCCGGTCCCCAGGTCCACTACCCGTGCCAGACCGATAAAAATAAAGACCGGCCTGGCATTCAGAAATGCCCGCGGGAAGCCAAACGTAATTATGCCGTCGCGGTAATTGATCAGCATCAGCCCGAACATCCCTACCGAAAAGATCAGGAGGGAGATCGACGACCGCTGATAGATACGGGCGATCCGGCCATGGTCCTTCTCCCTCCACGCCTGTGACAACGGCCCGATGGAAGCGGCGGCCAATCCCCGCTGCGGGGCCTGGATAATGCTGCCCGCCAGCTGCGGGAGTGTAAAAAGCCCTACAGAAGTAAGGCCGCCGGGCACGACTGCTGCGATAACGATCTGCGCAAAAAAGAACGACAGATTGTATACGACCCCCCCGCTCCAGGCCAGAAGCGCCAGCGCCCGCATCTTCTTAAAGAACTTTCGGGTCACGACACTGGGCTCGAACACCAGATGCAGATCCCCCGATCTCATCAGATAAATGAGCAGTATGATACTGATCAATACATAATCAAACGCATAAAGTTTTATAAGGGTCCCAAAATCATGTATGACCCCCAGGAGATACAGGACAAGCAGCACCAACATCGTCAACCGGAACTGAATTTCCCGGAGGTAATTCGTGAGCACCGGCTTTTTTAACTGCCATGCGTAGTATTCCAGCAGCGTGTAAATTGTCAACCCAAATGCAAACGGAAATAGCCAATAATAGTAGGTTACAAAAGCGGGAGATTTCGCCTGATAATAATGGACCACCTGTCCGCGAAAGGCCACGCCGGCAATCGTTACCAGCGCAAAAGAGCCGAGCGTGACCAACAAGGCCCAGCTCATCAGGTCGTTCTTTCGGGCCGGCAGGTTGCCGCGATAGTAGGGATAGAACTTCGAGACGACCGCCGGCATACCCAGGCACGCGAGCGAATAGAGAATATTACCGATCGCCATGAACATCCCGTTGATCAATCCATACTGGTCGGGTGTCAGGAAGCGCGCGAAAATGAAATTGGTAATTGCCCCAAGGCCAAAACCAAGGTACACAACTCCGGAAGAAATGATGCTTTGCTTGCGGATCGTCGTCATGGTGTTATTGCATCAGGCTGCTCAAATCTTGTTTGCCTTCGTAATGAATCGAGCGGTTGAATGTGAACATTCCCTTTCTAACCTTGACCCGGCCATCGACCACCAGGTTTGCTTCCCTTTTTCCCAAAAGCATTTGGAGGGCATTGCTGAATAAGCCTTTCATGTCGAGCTGCAGCGTTACCGGCACATAGAAGGTATCCCGGGGAGGAATAACGATGGTGCTGTCGAGTAATGTATGACCGGCGTGCTGCCCATTTACGGTGATATCCGCTTCCGCACGCTTGAGTGCAAGCCTGAACGTATTCGGGTTGTATAGCTTGACGATGGCCGACAGATTCGTTTTCCCAGCCACTATCTGGCCGACAACCAGGTTTTGAAATCCAAAATATTCTGCGGGCTCCGGCTGGCGGCATCCGGTCATCCAGAAGGTCAGGAATATCCCGACCAGGGTCGATCGAAGCGTTAACAATGGAAGCATAATCTGCAAGATATTGATTACCTTTCTAAAAAAGAAAGTCTGTGTCGAGCGTCGCCGAACGAATCAAGGAATTTAACAAAACCCGTTTACCAGCCTATACCGCGCTTAAATATCAGTCGATGGCGGAAAATCCCTTCCGGTTTTTCCGGGGCACCTGTCACCTTTTTTATGAGGATCTCTACGCCAGCAATGCGCTCCCCGGCTACCCGCTGAGTTGGATTTGCGGCGACCTGCACCTGGAGAATTTCGGCAGTTTCAAGGGGGAGAACAGGCTGGTCTATTTTGACCTGAATGACTTCGACGAGGGCATTCTGGCGCCTGCCACGTGGGAAGTGGCACGGATGCTGACCAGCATTTTCACCGGCTTCGATTCCCTGGGTATCCGTAAAAAAGATGCCAACCAAACCGTTCAGCTCTTTCTCCGGGTATACTCCGAGACCCTCGCAAAAGGCAAGGCCAGATATCTCGAGCACGAGACGGCCAACGGGATCATTCGTATTTTCCTCGAAAAGATCTGCGAGCGCAAACAAAAAGAGCTGGTCCGAAGCCACACGGTCGAAGGAAAGAGCGGCTATCTGCGGTTCCGGATCGACCACGTTCGGTTTTTTCCGCTCGAAAAATCGCTCCGCAAGGAACTGATCACCCACCTGGGGGACCTATTGCACCGGTATGCGCTGCTGCAGGGAAGATACCAGGTCATCGATGCCGCGTTCCGCGTTGCCGGTACGGGTAGCCTTGGAGTAAAACGATATGTTTTTTTGCTGCGGAATACCAAAGACCCGAAAAAACACCTGTTACTCGACATGAAAGAGGCGCCCCCGTCCGCATTGCAGCCCTGGGTAACCACCCCGCAGCCGGCGTGGGCGTCGGAAGCGGAGCGTGTCATATCTATCCAGCATCGGATGCAGAATGTCAACCCGGCATTGCTCAGCGCCACTCAATTTAACGGCGACTCGTATGTCATAAAAGAAATGCAGCCTGCCGCTGACAAAATCGACTTCCTCGTGATCCGTGACCGGTATAAAGATATCGCCTGTGTGGTCGGGGACATGGCCTTTCTGGCCGCCAGCGCTGTCCTGCGTAGCGCGGGCCGGCAGGGCGCCGCCCTCCCGGATGAACTGATCGCGTTTGGCGCGGATACGCACTGGCAGCAGGGGCTGACCGACTATGCGTCTGCATATGCTGCGCAGGTAAAGAAGGACTATAACGCCTACTTTTCAGACTATAAAGCGGGTTTCTTCAATCAGCCCGCGAATAAAAGTTGATCGCCATGAATCTTGTATTGCCATCGGATATCGTCGTCAAACTGGCCCTGGCCGTTCTCATCGGCGGAGTGATAGGGGCGGAACGGGAATATCGCAGTAAGTCCGCCGGATTCCGGACACTTACCCTCATCTGTCTGGGTTCGACGATCTTTACCATTTTTTCCGAGATCATCGGCGCTGGAGCGGCGCCCGGAGCCGGCAACCCCGACCGGATCGCCTCCAACATCGTCACGGGGATCGGCTTTGTCGGCGCCGGTGTTATTTTCAAGGGCGACAACTCCGGCAGCAAGGTAAGCGGCATTACGACGGCCGCCATGATATGGGTCACGGCAGGTCTTGGCATAGCCATCGGTGCGGGTTACCTGATGATTGCCATCCTGGCAACAGGGCTGGTTATGCTGGTATTGTTTGTTTTTATGCTGCTGGAAGGCTGGATCGACCGGACCAACCAGGTCCGGGTTTATAAGATCGTATGTCTTTTTGATAACGAGCCGCTACATCGCTACGAAGACCTCTTCAAATGCCACCACCTGAAATTCCGGCGAAGCAGTCAGCGAAAATCGTCGGAAAATATGCTGACCGGCGAATGGGTCGTCCAGGGCTCCGAACAAAATCACCGGCATTGTATCCACGAGGTATTGCGCGACCAGACGGTCAGGGAGTTTGAATTCTAATATGGGCCGCCGTCCACGCCGAGAGGGTCCTCAGGGTCCTCAGTACAGGCTCACCGTCCAGTTCCGGTGAAAGATTCCGCCCCCGGCCAATTCGTTGATCCCCTCCTTATTTTCCAATTGCTGATCACTGTCCACCGGGTCGGCAATCCCGCACCAGGGCTCAATACAAATGAAGTCCGCATTTGGGGCCGCCCAGAGCCCGAGAAAGGGGAAGTATGGAAAGTCCATCCGCAGGCTACGGTCTGTGTGGCTCGAACGAAGTGTAGCTCCGTTTGAGATCGGGTTCTTCAGGACGAGCGCATCTTTTGCGAACAATTCCTTCCGAAGCGGAAGTACGGCGGTATCTTCTAACAACGGCTGCGGTTTCTTCTCGATCAACCCGTCCTTCGAGATCGGCCAACGCGGTGTGTCCTCGATCCCGTCAAACTCGAGGTAATAATCCGAATAATCCGTGCCCGGGATGAGGGGAACCCGGAATGCCGGATGGCCGCCCACCGAAAAATAAAGGGGTGTCTCCGCGGGATTCCTTACCTGGTAGGTAACCGAAAGTTTGTTGGATACCAGCCGGTACCCCACCCGAAGTTCAAACGGGAAGGGAAATACGGAAAGCGTTTTTTCGTCGCTTTCCAACTGGAACGTAATGGTGTCCGCCCGCTGCGATTCCACCGCGAATTCCCGGTCCCGGGCAAAGCCATGACGAGGCAGTGAGTAGGCCTTCCCGCCGTAATAGTAGGTGTTGCCTTTCAGGGTCCCCACAATGGGAAACAGGAGCGGCGAGTGCTTGCCCCAGAAGGCGGGATCTCCGCCCCACATATACTCCAGATCATGATATTTGTGAAACAGACTTTGCAGTTCGGCGCCTTTTGGATGAATGGTAGCTCTTATTTCCTGGTTTTCGATCGTGAACATGCCACAATTTAGTACTTTCGGGTCATGTTCCGCCACCTGGAAATAGTATGGACCAGTTTTAAAATGGCACTTCAGGAATTCCGCAGCAACAAGCTGCGGACCTTTCTCTCATTGCTTGGAATAACGTTCGGCATCTTTTGCATCATCAGCGTGCTGTCGACGATCAGCAGCATGCAAGCGGCCGTCAACAACGACCTGAAATCCTTTGGCGTAAAAACGATCTATATCGACAAATGGCAATACTCAGGCGGCCCCGACTTCCCCTGGTGGAAATATATCAAGCGGCCTGTACCAAAATTCGAGGAGGCAAAGCTGTTGCGCTTGAAAGTGCCGGACGCCGTGCACGTTGATTTCGAGATCGATAACCAGGGCAACGTAGACTACGGCGACAATTCCCTGTCGGGCGTGAATTACTATGGGAATACCGAAGACTTTGACAAAATTGAACAGGTGACCGTCGGCGCCGGCCGTTATTTTCAACAGGCGGATTTTGACCGGGGCACACCGTATATCGTTCTGGGTTACCGGATCGCACAGCGGTTGTTCACCGTGCCTTATCGGGCGGTGGGCAAATCGGTCAAGCTCAAGGATGGCAAGCTGGCTATTGTCATCGGCGTCATCGAGAAGCAGGGTCAAAGCCTGATCAACGGCTGGGATTTCGACAACTGCATTCTGCTGACGTACAATTTTATGCGGCAGATCTTTCGCGAGGAATACAGCAATCCGAAGATCCTCGCACAGGGCGACTCCATTATAACGTCTGCCGCCCTGACGGAAGAGATCCGCGGTGCGATGCGGTCTATCCGAAAGCTCAGCCCGACGCAGGATGACAATTTCGCCGTCAACAATATCGACAACCTCAGTAAATTCCTCCAGCCCATTTTCACCGGGATGAACATCGGCGGCTGGGCCATCGCCGCCCTCTCGCTTCTCGTCGGGATGTTTGGCGTTGCCAACATCATGTTTGTCACCGTACGTGAACGGACCTCCCAGATCGGGCTGAAGAAAGCCATCGGCGCAAAACGCGGATCGATCATGATGGAGTTCCTGCTGGAGTCCGCCTTTCTTTGCATTATCGGCGGGCTCATCGGTATGGCAGCCGTTTTCGTGTTGACCCTTGTATTCTCCGCCATGCTGGATTTCCGCGTCTTCATTCCGGTCAACATCATTGTGCTCGCGGTCTTTATCTGCCTTTTTACGGGGGTCCTGGCGGGTATCATACCGGCCTTCATCGCCGCCCGCATGGATCCTGTCGTCGCCATCCGGTCGAAATGACGTAGTTTCGCGCGCGATGATTACGCCTCCAATCACGATCCTGGCCATCGAATCGTCCTGCGACGAAACCGGCTGCGCCGTCACCCGGGACGGATTTATGCTTTCCAACATTATTGCGGGGCAAACGATCCATGAGCAATACGGCGGCGTCGTACCGGAACTTGCCAGCCGGGCGCATATCCAACACATCGTCCCCGTCGTCGACGCCGCATTGAAGAAGGCCGGCTGCGGGATCAAGGACCTTTCCGCCATCGCTTTCACCCAATCTCCGGGGTTGATCGGATCATTGCTCGTCGGTTCGGAATTCGCCAAATCGCTGGCCCTCGCTCTCGATATTCCCCTCCTGGCGGTCCATCATATGCAGGCCCATGTGCTGGCCAACCTGATCGCTGCGTCTAAACCTTCTTTCCCTTTTCTGTGTCTCACCGTCAGCGGCGGCCACACCCAGATCGTACTTTGCCATTCCCCGCTCGACATGGAAGTGATCGGTGAAACGCTCGACGATGCGGCCGGCGAGGCGTTTGACAAGTCCGCCAAATTGCTTGGCCTTCCTTACCCGGGCGGCCCGCTCATCGACAAATACGCCCGCGATGGCAATCCGGCCCGATTCGCCTTTCCCGAACCCCAGATCGCGGGTCTCAACTTTAGTTTTAGCGGCCTTAAAACGTCCATTCTGTACTTCCTTCAGGATCAGACCGCGAAGGAGCCCGGATTCATAACGGCGAACCTGGCGGATATCTGCGCCTCCATCCAGGCCCGCATCATCTCCATTCTCTTGAATAAATTAAAAAAGGCAGCCCGCGAGACCGGTGTAAAAGATTGTTGCATTGCCGGCGGCGTATCCGCCAACAGCGGCCTGCGCGCTGCCTTCCGCGAACTGGGGGAGAAAGAAGAATGGAATACGTTTATCCCGCCCTTCGAATATTGTACCGACAATGCTGCCATGATTGCGATTACCGGTCACTTTAAATATCTTGCCGGCGATTTCGCGCCCCTGTCGGTCGGCGCCAGTGCGCGGGCCGAATGGTAGCCGTCGGAGGCCCGTCCCTTGAGAGCGAAAGCTGATCCCATGCGCAACGGTTATTTTCGATTCAAACAATTTACCATCCACCAGGACCAGTGCGCGATGAAAGTCTGCACCGATGCCTGCATCCTTGGCGCCTGGTTTGCCGACAAGACGCCGGCCTACGCAAGGATCCTGGATATCGGAAGCGGCACCGGGCTGTTGATGTTGATGCTGGCCCAGAAACACAAAGGCGAGATCCGGGGGATCGAGATCGATCTTGCCGCCTATCACCAGTTAAAAGACAATATCGGAAATAGTCCCTGGCGGCAGGACCTAAAGGTTTATCCCGGGGATGTCCGGTCCTTTTCCTTTCCTGAAAAATTCGACTTCATCATCAGCAATCCGCCGTTTTACGAGAACGATTTGCCCGCCACCACGGAGCGGGCCAATCTCGCGCGTCACGGCAGGCAATTGACGTTGGCCGAGTTGCTGCAGGCCATCGATGCCAACCTCGCTCCGGGGGGATCGTTTGGCGTCCTCCTCCCCTATCACCGCACGGCGTGGTTCGAGGAGCGGGCCGCAATCCACGGGTTCGCGCTAAAAGAAAAGCTCCTGGTCAGGCAAACGCCCCGGCATGACTTCTTCCGAAGCGTGCTCTATTTTTCCCGGCTGCCGGACAGGTTTGCTCCCACGTTTGAACTGACCATCCAGGATGGGGCCGGCGCCTATACGGAAGATTTTATCGGGTTGATGAAAGACTATTATCTCAACCTCCATTCGCCGTCCGGGTAAATTATTCCCCTCTCGCATACGCCCCCAGGTACTGATACGGCGGGGTAAGTTCCCCCCCACGTACCATCGTAGCGCGCTCGAGGATCTTCGATCCCCCCTGAAGCAGATCGGTAAGGACATGTTTGATCAGTTGCTCGCCGAAATACCGGGACGCATCCCGCGGCAACTCATTGGGAAGATTACCGACAGCCATCACATCCACGGAGCCCGGAAGATAGGGCGCCGTTCGATGACCGGATTCGCGGTCCACGCCATAGACCGGGTCCTCCATAGTGGAATCTCCCAGGTTACAGGGTACGGAACCATTCCGGTCATCGGTAATATCGGCTATCGTCCGGATACGAAAGGTATCGGCAGCCAGATCCGCCCACTCGAAGAGCCGCGGCATATTCCGGTCCCAATAAACGCCATTGATAAGAATGTCGGCCGTTGCGGCGTAAGGCAGGAACTTGCACCGGTACTCCTGCGGATTCCGATGGAACTCGTCCCGGTGGTATTCTCCGGTGCGCGAATGGGTATAGAGCGCCGCTCCTTTCAGCTGGGTAAAAACCGGATAGTGAAAGCTCCGCTCCAGGAATTCGTCGGGTTCGACTTCCACGATCTCCAGCAGGTTCATGACTTCCAGCGCGCCATGCGCCACCCGGCCGCTGCCGGTCACGACAACCTTGATCTCCGGCAACTTTAGACCGAAGTACGTATGGATCAGCTCGCGGAAGCTTTGTTGCCGGTACACCCGCTCGAGCTGGTACCGCCCGGTGCGCCGCCCGTAAGCCATAATGCCGTTATGCGCCCCCACGACGCCCGCGAAGAAGCCGAATCCCAGAATACGCTGCCCGTCGTCGTGCTCCAGGCATTCGTAATCGATCAGCGTGATCCGCTTGTCGAGGATGGCCCTGAACATCGATTGATTGTAGGGCTGCTTTTTCTTCGTATGGGAAAAGAAGAGGTAGGTTTTACCGGGGAGCAGGTCGCTGACCGGCACTTCCTTTATGCCAAAAAGGATATCGCAATCTCTCAGCTCATCCCGCACTTCCACGCCGGCGGAGCGATACTCCTTGTCCGTATAACACCGGTCAGGTGAGGATTGTACCTGCACCCGGATATCGGGTACGTTCTTAAGGATCCATTTACATTGTGCGGGCGTTAAGGCCACACGATTATCTGCGGGTACCTTGCCTTCACGCAATAAGCCAATCGTTATCATCCGGAGCTCATTTAGCATCGCCTTTCAGGGCGGGCTAAAGATAGTTTTTTTATTCCTTTTGGCCGGGCACCGCCGATTTCGTAATATTGCGTCCCGATTTTCGCGGCGCCGCGGGCCTCACCGTCCGGCGGACGAAGGCGGAATTCGGAATCGCCCAGATGGCGGAACTGGTAGACGCGTCAGACTCAAAATCTGGTACTCGCAAGGGTGTGCAGGTTCGATTCCTGTTCTGGGCACAACGCCCCTCGGCTTTGCTGAGGGGCGTTTAAATTCCGACCATTACTTCCCCGAAGTCGGATAATTGATCCCCGGTCCGAAAAAACACTCGTACGTGCTGATCTTCCCATCTTTTATCGTAAAATAATCGCAGTTCCGGAATAATTTTCCATCTGTATTGTAACCATTACTGATTATAAAGACGGCATCCCTGTCCATGATCAATTGCTGGACGTCAGCCGATCTGATCTTGCCCGCGTTGGGCCAGCACCTTTCCTTAACGGCATTTATTTTGATATGATCGTCGAGCGGGCTGGTGAAAGTAAATCCGTCGGCAAGAATTTGTGTCATCAAATTCCAGTCCCTTGTCAGCCAGGCGGTATACCATGCCTTGATAATTTTTCCGTTTGCCGTATTCTCGAGCCCGGCTGTCTTGCCTGTAATTGTCTGGGCATATCCGGCCTGGCTGGACAGGATAGCCCCAACCAAAAGAATTTGGCCAAGAAGATTAGTCATTTTCATAAACAATTTTATACTGAGACAACCGGGGACCGGTTTTCCGTACAAAAACAAGAAGCGGCAGGAAAAATAATTTTGGGAAACCGATCGGCTGCGTATATTTGCAACTGATCGGCTTCTTAATCGACGATTATGAGACGCGACATCTTTCAGGCTATAGCAGATCCCACCCGGCGGGCCATCCTCGTCCTGATCGCCGTCCAGGCAATGACCCCAAACGCCATCGCGGAGCACTTCGACATCACCCGGCAGTCCATATCCAAACACCTGCGCGTCCTGTCCGAATGCGACCTTTTGGCCAAAAAACAAGACGGCCGGGAAATTTTCTATGAATTGAAAATCGATAAAATGAAGGAGATCGATACCTGGCTTGACCAGTTCCGGAAGATCATGGAAGAGCGGTTCCAGAACCTCGATCAACTATTATTCACCCTAAAAAATAAAGGAAAATGAACCTGCTGTTTGATTTCACCGTGGACAAGGCCGCAAAAACGATCTACATCACCCGCGAATTCGCCGCCGACCAGGACCTCGTCTGGGATGCGTTCACAAAAGCAGAATTCCTTGACAAGTGGCAGGCTCCAAAACCATACACGCTGTATACAAAAGAAATGGACTTTCGCGTAGGAGGCCGCTGGTTATACGCCATGGTGGCTCCCGGAATGTCCCCCGAGACGGCTCACCAATATTCCATGGTCGAATATCTCGAGATCCGCCCCAAGACCAGCTTTTCCACGAGAAACACCTTCGCGGACGAGAACGGCAACCCCAGGACAAATGCCTTTTCCCTTGTAAAAAATACCTTCAAACAAGGGAACGGAATAACAACGGTTTACATAGAAAAAAGATTCGAAGACCTCGCCGTCCTTGAGATGATGGCCACGCTTGGCTTCAAAGAAGGCACCATCGCCGGATTCGGGAATCTGGACGAACTCTTTCGCAACCTGGTTACCAGCAAATAGCTATCCTTATGCCGGAGCAGTGGAGTAACTTTTTTGTGATGGTAGGGGGCGGCGCGGCGGCGCTCGCCGGGCTGATCTTTGTCGCGATGTCGATCAAACACGAGATCATTATCCAAAACACCACGCACAAGAACAGGGCGATCAATATGCTCAGCGGCTTTACCGCCATCTTCATGGCGAGCGGTCTTGCGCTTATCGGGAATCAACATCCCGGAACGCTTGGCACGGAGTGGCTTGTTCTCTGGCTCATCGCTGCAGTCGTCTTCGTCAGAGGCTATGTCATTGCGATCAGAGCCGGCATGAGTTCCATCGGACTGACCATACCCCGGCTGGCAGGAGCCACCATATGCTATCTCGCGGAAGTCATCGGCGCAATTTTTCTTATCCTCGGATACGAATCGGGGCTTTACATCGCAGCGGTCGCCATCATCGTCTTGTTCGCATTCCTTATTTCGGGAGCATGGCTCCTGATGATCGGCATCTATGAAGACCAGCGGAAGTGATGAATGCCGCCGCCGCGGAAAACTGTCGGATAAAAGCCATAAATTGCGGCCTGAATAAAAAGGAACCCATGGATAATTTGTCCCGGCTGTCGGTGATAAAGGCGCTTATAAAGAATAAAAAGCTAAAAAACTATCTCGAGATCGGCGTATTCAACGGACACGTATTCTTCCGGGTGCCTAGCTCTTCCAAGGTGGCTGTGGACCCGGAATTCAGATTCGATGCTTGGCGTAAACTGGGCAAAGTCGTTGTCAACCCGACCAACCTTTTCAACAAATATTTCGAGACCACGAGCGATGATTTCTTTGCCTCGGCTGCGCCCGGGCTTTATGCCAACCACAAGGTTCAACTGGCGCTGGTCGACGGGATGCACCAATATGAATTTGCCTTGCGGGATGTCGAAAATACCCTGAACGTTGCCTCCGACGACGTCGTGATCATCCTGCATGACTGTAACCCCGCGACGAAACAGGCAGCCTCCACCTTTGAAGAATGGAAATCCAACAACTACTCCTACCAGTGGAACGGAGACGTTTGGAAAGCGATCGTGCATCTCCGCAGCCGGCGCGCCGACCTGACCAGTTTTGTCCTTGACACCGACTTCGGTCTTGGCGTCGTCGTCCGGAAAATGAATCAGCGGCCGCTCGACCTTTCAACGGATCGCATCCGGTCGCTGACCTATGAGGATCTGAATAAGAACCGGAAGGAATGGTTGAACCTTCAGCCGGCTTCTTACTTCTACGAGTTCTTCGGGATAAAACCATAGGCCGTTCGCGCGAGCGGCTCAAAGCGCCTCGATCGAGAACCGGGTATATTTTTCCTTCCTGTTATATTCCGCGACCATAACATGCCCTTCCTTCGCGGGGAAGAGGTCGATCTTTATATTGCCATCCTTGTGCTGGATCCTCCGCATAACCCTTCTCGCGTTGATGTTATATACATAGATGTTCTGCTCGTCGTCGATGATCATGTAGTTGGTCCTCGTGTCGGGGTTCGTTACGGGGTAGAAATTCTTTTTGTCCAATTCGTAGAGGGCGCCGGTAGGTCCGAACAGTTTCGTTTCATCGCATGGAACACTATTGTCCAGCACTACGTTCCCGGACGGCTCCTGCCGGACAAATACCCCGTCAGATAGCTTGTATTTATCTTTGCCTGTCTGCTTTTCTGTCAGGGCCGTTCCGGCAAATATCGTGTTGCCGCTAAAGTCCCGGACGGCCGCGGTATAGCGGACATAGAATTCTTTTGCGGTGAACCATCCGTCGTCGGAAATGCCGGGAAATTTCTTATCCGACCAATAGCTGCAATTCGCCTTCATATCCTTGTCCGGGCCTCCCAGGTCCAATGTGAACAGCCCCAGGTAAGGGATGTAGGAATAATCGTCTGCTGTAACGAAATGCAGCTCCCGCTTCGGATTGATGATACAGCCGGCTATAAAGGCATCCCCTGTGGCGGGATCGTTTTCAAACGACAACACCTTTAACCAGTCGCCGGCGGCATCCCGGAGGTCGAAATTATTCTCATTATTCAAATCCTTCGCAGAGTAAACATAGAGTCTGTATCCGCCTTCCGGGACGTGGACATCGGTTTTGATCAGCAGGTACAGGTACGCCGCCGTTGCCCGGAGGTAATAGCGCTGCCCAAAGGCAGTAACCTCCTGATCATGGGTGAGTTCTCCCTTTATATTGAATCGTAGCAGGTACTGCTTTATCTCATCGCCATAAAACAATCCGAAACCCCCGTTCGGGATATTCCTGATCTGCATCCCGAATTTCAGGAATCCCATCAGGTTTGCCGGTAAAGGCCGCCCCCTGACATAAGCGGAAGGCATCGTTAATCTGACTTCGCGGTAGTATGTGTTGATCATCTTACCGTTGAGGTCGATGAACTGCACCAGGATATGATTGGTGTTCCCTGCATTTGTTTGAGTATACCCGAGACAAAGGACGTTCTGTTCGAAAGAGACGACCTGGAGCTCCAGGTTCTGCTGGCGGAAATTAACGGTCCCGATATCATTCAGGTTCTCGTCCATAATGGTCACGCGATAGTTGAAGGAGTCCGCATCGGCTCTTTCCAAACGCGTAAATGCCAGATAACCGACCATCGCGTTATCCTGGCTGATGGCCTTGATCTGCGTCGATATATCTTCGCCGACCTCCTTAAATACTTTTGATTGTGCATGGAGGACACATGCAACAGGCAAGACGGCAAAGAAAAAGAGCATTTTCTTCATAATGCTAAATAAAGAAATTTTCCCGGGTAAGCACTTTTTTATTACTTTCCCATAGATGAGAGGCCTCATGATGGAATATCAGCTCACGCTCCCGACCATCCTGCGCAGGGCGGAGGCCCTGTTTGGCAGAAAGGAGATCGTCACCCGCCTCCCTGACCGAAGCATCCACCGTTATACGTATCGTGATTTTGCCTTAAGGGCAAAGCGGCTTGCCGTGGCGCTTCGAAGGCTCGGCGTGTTGCCGGGGGACCGGGTGGCCACTCTTTGCTGGAACCACTACCAGCACCTGGAGGCTTATTTTGCGGTGCCTTGCATGGGAGCGGTGGTACATCCGCTCAACCTGCGCCTCAGTCCCGATGACCTGGGTTATATCGTCAACCACGCCGGTGACAAGGTCATCATTGTCGACCAGGTACTGTTGCCGTTGTTGGATAAATTCAAGCCGGCCGTGGACGTCAAACACATCGTCGTCATCCGGCAGTCCGAAGCGCCACCGCCGGAAGAATACCTGGATTACGAGAATGTCGTGGCCGGCGGAGACGAATCATTGTTCCAGCCGTTCGAAGGCGACGAATATACCGCCGCGTTTATGTGCTATACTTCCGGTACTACCGGAAAGCCAAAAGGTATTTTATACTCCCATCGCTCAACGGTTCTGCATTCCATGTCGTTCATGGTCAGTTGCGCCGGACTGGGCATTACCGAACGGGATGTATTGCTGCCCGTCGTTCCCATGTTCCATGCCAGCGCATGGGGCCTGCCGTTTTGTTGCACGTTCACGGGAGCCACACAGGTCTTTCCGGGTCCTTACCTTGACGCCGACAGCCTGCTCGAGCTCTTCGACAGGGAAAAAGTGACGATGACGGCTGGTGTACCGACGGTGATGCTCGGCATCCTCAACAAACTCGACACCGACCCGCGGAAATACCGGCTGTATTTACGCACCATACTGGTCGGCGGCTCGGCCGTTCCCCGCTTTTTGGTTCAGTCCTTTGAAGAGCGATATGGGATACATGTTCTCCATTCCTGGGGCATGACCGAGCTCTCTCCCGGCGGAAGCACGGCGGTTCTGACCAGCCGGTTAGACGACGCGCCGGGAGAAGAACGATACGCCCATGCTGTCAAACAAGGTCTCCCCCTCCCCTTTGTCGAGATCCGCGGCAGGAATGAAATGGGGTTGATCCCATGGGATGGGCAGAGTATGGGAGAACTGGAAGTGCGTGGTCCCTGGGTGGCGGCTGGCTACTACAGGGATACCGAACAGCATGGAAAATTTACCGCCGACGGTTGGTTAAGAACCGGGGACATCGTAACCATCAGCGAAGACGGATATATCGAGATTAAAGACCGAAGCAAAGACGTGATCAAATCGGGCGGCGAATGGATCAGCTCCATTGCGCTGGAAAATGCGCTCATGGCGCATCCCTGCATACACGAAGCCGCCGTCATCGCCGTCCCCGATCCAAAATGGTGGGAGCGACCGTTTGCCTATGTCGTGCTGAAGGAGGGAAAAACGGCTACGCCCGCAGAGCTCCGGGAGTTTCTATCCGGCCAGTTTGCTAAATTCTGGATCCCCGATGGTTATGACTTTGTCGAGGCCATTCCGAAAACATCGGTCGGGAAGTTTTTGAAATCGGCGCTGAGAGAAAAATATCACCTCGACCACCTATCCCACTAATCGTTGATCGCCTGGTACACGAGCGGTTTGAACTGCTTGTTGGTTTCGTTGACATGCGGTCCCCACATTTGCCGGTAGATCAGTACGATCATGTCCTCTTTCGGGTCCACCCAATACCCGGTCGAAAATACGCCGCCCCAACCATAACTTCCTGCCTGACTGGGTGTCGCCCGGCTCCCTCTTTCTGTTTCGATGGAAAAACCCAGACCCCACTTGTTGTCACCCATCCCCTCGCCGATGTTTACCGACAGATCTCCGATCTGATTCATCGTCATCATCCTGACGGTATTGCGGGAAAGCAACCGCACCCCATTGTACTCACCGCCGTTGAGAAGCATCTGTAACAGGATGGCATAATCGGATATCGTCGAAGAAAGGCCGCCGCCGCCGGAAAAATAATCGGTCTTCTGCAACGGGTAGTTCATATCGAGGAACCCACCGAAAACCTTATCCTGCTTATGTATTCCCGAAGAATCCTCCAGGAAGAAATTGACAAGCCTCGATCCTTTTGACGCGGGCAAATTGAAATACGTGTCGTTCATGCCTAGCGGCCGGAAGATCCGCCGGGTAAAGAACTCTTCCAGGGTCATCCCCGACCAGACCTGGACCAGGTACCCCAGCACATCGTGCCCCAGGCCGTACATCCATTTTTCACCGGGCTGAAAGAACAGCGGCAGCCGGCCCAGCCGGTCCATCGCATCCGCAAGCGTCTGGCCTTTGACGCCGACGCCGCCTGTCAGCGCATCTTTTGCATAGATCGCATTCGCCTCCGGAGTGCCGATGGCGGGGTACCCGATACCCGAGGTATGCGTGATCAGGTCGCGGATGGTAACCGGACGTTTCGCCGGAACCGTCGTGTAGGTGGTGTCCTTGGGGTTAAACGTGGCTAGCACGCCCTGATGTGCAAACGATGGGATGTACATCGATACCGGATCGTCCAGCGAGAATTTTCCCTCTTCCCACAACATCATCACGGCCACCGATGTAACAGCCTTGGTTTGTGAAGCAATCCGGAAGATTCCGTCTTTACGAAGCGGCGCCTTCGTGCCCGGATCATTGTAGCCATATGCTTTGTAATAGACGATCTTTCCGTGTCGCGCGACGAAGGCCACCGATCCGTTGACCCATTTGTTCCGTACCCAACTGCTCATCCCCGAATCCAGCCTGGCCAGACGCGCGGCGGAAAATCCGCCCGACTCGGGCGTGCCGGGAGTGAGCACGGAGTGCTTATTACCTTGTGGATAGGCATCGACGGTATACGCGAATAAAATGGCGATGGCAAACAAATAGCGATTCATAGCTGTGTAGTTGGGATTTTCCAAAAATATCGAATTATTGGGTATATTTAATGCCATCAACTAATTCGATGAGACTAAACGGAAAGGTCGCCCTCATCACCGGGGGCGCCAATGGAATCGGGCTTGCCACTGCGGAGCGGTTTGCCGCCGAGGGCGCCAGGATCATATTATGGGACGTCTCCCCGAAAGGTAGCGAAGTGGCGGAGCGACTGAATCAGTCCGGGCACGAGGCGATTTTCAAAAAGGTCTCCGTCACCGATGGCGGTCAGGTAGGGCAGGCGGTGGCCGAAGCCCACGCCCGCTTCGGCCGGATCGATATCCTGATCAACAACGCCGGCATCACCCGGGACCGGACCCTGCTGAAAATGTCAACGGAAGAATGGGAGGACGTCATCGCAGTAAACCTGACCGGCGTTTTTAATTGCACGCACGCCGTCGCCCCGATCATGAAGGAACAAAACTATGGCCGGATCGTAACGGCATCTTCCAACGTCGCCATCCGCGGGAACTATGGGCAGACCAATTATGTTGCGACAAAATCGGCGATTATCGGGATGACAAAGGTTTGGGCGTTGGAACTGGGCCGTTATGGGATCACCGCCAATTGTATAGCCCCCGGCTTTATTCATACCGCGATGACCGATGCCATGCCCGAAGAGGTTCGCAAACAAAGCATACCGCTGATCCCGCTTGGAAGATGGGGACATCCCGAGGACATCGCCAACGGCTATCTTTACCTGGCCTCCGATGAAGCCTCCTTTGTCAGCGGGATCTGCCTGACCATCGACGGCGGCGCCGCGCGGTAGACACCGGCCGTTTTAAAAAAGAGGACCATCGCCGCCGCGCTCACCAGCATGACGCCCGACATGGCCCACCTTAGCGATTCGACACCGAGAGATGGCTTTAGCTTGTCGGCTATGGCCCCGACAACAGGCGGACCCAGCCCCAGCCCGATCAGGTTCAGGCAAAAAAACAACACCGCGGACGTAAGGGCACGCATGGAGGCCGGGACAAGGCTGTGGGCTACCGAAAGCGATGGACCCAGGTACATGCTGTGCAATGCTGCAACGCCGCCAAAAGCGATCACAGAAAGCGTAGTATCCGGTGTGAAGAGCGCAATCGCCTCAAAGAGGATCGAGAGCAGGATGGCAAATGCCGGGATTTTCAGGTACCAGGATTTATCGGTCTTCCCAAAACGATCTGTCAGCCACCCCCCGCCAAACGATCCGATCCCGCCGCCGATCCCGAAGGCCAGCCCCAGGGCAATGCCGATCTGCGCCGTTTTCATTCCATGAAGCCTCGCCAGAAAAGAGGACGCCCAATTGGACATCCCGTAAATACAAAAGACCAGCAGGCTGGTCGCCATCGCCAGGTATACAAAGGTCCGCGAAGAGAACAAGAGCTTTACTACTTCCCAAAAACCATGGGATTCCGCTGCCTGCGATGCGTCGGTTGCGCCGCGGCGGGGCTCTTTGACGGTCGCATAAAATAGCAGCGAAAAGATGACTCCCGGCGCGCCCACCACCATAAACGCCTTACGCCAACCGACATGTTGGCTCAAATAGCCGCCCATGGCAAAACCGATCAGCATCCCGAGGTAGATTCCGGCAGAATAGATCGCCAGCGCTGTGGAGCGTTTTCCCGGCGCGAAATAGTCGGAGATCATGGCATGGGCGGGTGGACTGCCCCCGGCCTCCCCTATCCCAACGCCGACGCGCGCAAAAAGCAACTGCAGATAATTGCGGGCCATACCGCAGGCAGCCGTCATAATGCTCCAGACGCCCAGAGATATGGCGACGATATTCCTCCGGCTCCCTTTGTCCGCTAACCGGGCGACCGGAATACCGACGGTGACGTAGATAGCCGCAAAAGCTGCGCCGGACAGCCACCCAAGCTGGGCATCACTGAGGTGCATATCTCTTTTTATGGCTTCCTGGAGTATGACGAGCACCTGGCGATCGATAAAATTGAAGGCATAGACCAGTGTCAGCATCACCAGCACATAGGTTCGATAGGAAGTGCTGCTTTCGGTCTGATCCGGGGGGGCCTTGACTTGCATCAACAAAATATCCGCATATTTGGGGATATAACCAAATCCGCCCGAAATCAATTCCCCTTCGTCATCGGGATTAAGTCTTTGCTAAATAGTTGCATCATTCACATTTTTGACTCCTCGAAACAATATTAACCCTATCTTCACCGTATTACAATGCCGATCCATCCATCAATTCCCGTCCTGCTGCCGCACCTTAACCTGAAATTGCAGATTCGTGCCTTTTGTCCAAACCTATTAAATGTTAACCCCTAATGGCCAAGAACTCTTTTATCGATGATCTTTTGTATACCCCTTCGTATGGCTGGAAAGACAAAGATGGCGCCCTGATCGTCCCTACCACCGGGCAACTCTGGTCCGAGGCCTTTTCCCGGATGAATATCTTTAAGACGCGGCGGAACTGGATCTCCTTTGTCAGCTCCCTTATGCTGATCGGGATGCTGCCCTTCTTTATCCTCTTTTTGTTTAAGTACTTTAACTGGTACCTCGTGATCGCCGTCGTAGTCTACAGCATGGTCATCATGGGCACGCATGGCACGATCTGGTTTCACCGATACTGCACGCATAAGTCATATGCTTTCAGCCATCCGATCTGGCGGTTTATCACCCAGAACCTGGTCATAAAGACCGTCCCGGAAGAGATCTATGTCGTATCGCATCATGTCCATCATTGCAAGTCCGATGAACCGGGCGATCCGTACAACGCTCAAGCGGGATTCTGGTACTGCATGCTCGCCGAATTCAACCATCAGCGTGTTTCCCTGAACCTGAGCGAATCCAGCTACAACAAGGCGTTGCATTTCATGAAACATACCGGGGTAAAACTGAACTCTTACCGGCAATATCAAAAATGGGGCTCCTTGGCCTCCCCGATTTATACGATCGCGATCTGGGTGCTTAACTGGAGTTTCTGGTACACGGTACTATGGTTCATCGGCGGTCCGGGCTTAGCCTGCGCTGTCTTCTCGGCAGCCATGCTTTGGTTTGCGCTGATCCGGGCCTTCAATTATACCGGCCATGGCGGCGGGCAGGTAAAGCACCGCGATGGAGTAGACTTCGATCGCAGGAACCTCTCGATTAACCAGTCCCGTCCGGGTTTGCTGGCGGGTGAATGGCACAACAATCACCATCTTTATCCGGGAAGTGCCCGTTGCGGCTTTCTCTCCGGCCAGCTGGATCTTGCGTGGGTCTATATTTACACCTTGCACAAACTGCGGATGGTCTCCTGGTACCGGGATTCCAAAAGGGAATTTCTGAATAAGTACATCATCAAGGGACACGCCCGGGATATGGTGCCGCTGGCCGGGGAAGCATATAACCGCGATCATCTCGATGAGATCGGGTTCAGTGCGTGATCCTTTGGCCCCGGCCCGACCCGTTGAGCCCCTCCCTCACCTTCTTCGGCAACCCCTGCACGACGATCTCATAGGAGTGATCGATCATCTCGCGGATCTCCCGCATCTTTAACCCCCCATCGAGCCTCACCGTATTCCAGTGCCGCTTGTTCATATGATAGCCCGGTATAACCTCTTCGTGCCGCTCGCGTAACTCGACAGCAAGGTCCGGATCACACTTCACATTAAAACTGTTGCCTTCCGCAAGGTCAGCCAGCAGAAATATCTTCCCGGCCACTTTAAAAACCAGAACGGTTTCCCCAAACGGAAGACCTTCTTCCACGGCCGCTTTCTGCAGACAATACGCCCGCAATTCCTCCATATCCATATCAATGAATTTTTGTCGATTTTCCGCGGATACTCGTTGTCCAGTGCTCCCCGTCTTCCGACGACTGCACCTTGAAGGTGTAACTGGCCGCCGACAAAAAAGTATTCACCGTCCGCGTATAGATCTTTTTGCCGCTATTGTCGGTGTAGCTGCCGAGATAGTAGAGCTCATCATCCTTATACGTGATCGGGATCGAAAAGGGCTGCATCCCCGGAATGCCGACCAGCGACAGGGTATAACCATCATTGTCCGTATTCCGGCTATATATGGACAGGTTGTTGGTCGTATGGCCCTGATTCGTCACCCGCTGATCGCACACCAGGTAATTTCCGTTTGGCGACCATTGGCAGGTGGTAATGGCGACAACCGCGCTCTTGCCCGTGGAGTCGGGATCGTTTTCGCCCTTCCAGGTTCCGACAAATACCGCGAGCTTTTTGAGCCCGCTGTCTTTCAGAACGATGGGACCCTGGGCGAAGCCGGATGCCGCAATCGCGGTCAGTCCGGCAAATAATACAAGATATTTAATCATCTGACAGTGTTTTTGACGATCAGTCCAGTACCACCTGGCGCGTTAGAAATTGCTGAAACCCGTTCCACGATTCCTCCCGGATATCCTCGCAGGAATCCAACAGAAAAAAATAGAAAATGCGGTCGGGAAATCTCGTCCGCATTACTCCCATCGTAAAAAAATTGAGCTTACCGGCTTCCTCCTTAAGTTTCACCGGCAACTGATCTTCTTCCAGCGCCAGACCGGGATAGGCCGGAACTGGTCGTTCGATGCCGACAAACCGCAAACGTGCGCCCCCGCGATCGGCATATAGACTATCGCTATTGAACGAATAAGATATTCCATTCGGGAACACATTGCGAAATGGAAAAGAAGCGTCCCGCATCCCCGGCGTCCTTTGCATCAGGCTGGCCATAAAATCCTCAAGCCGCTCTCCATTCTCTGCCACCTTCACCACCATTCCAATGCTGTATCCGATTCGCTTGCCGCTGGCAGATGCCAGCGCGGGAGGCTGAATTCCAAATGCCGCCATGCGCTTCCCAAACCCTCCCAGCTGTAATTGCCAGTTAGAATCGATACTTATCCTGATCCCCAGCGGATACGACAGGAGCTGGATCTGTGACCCTTTACGTTCCGCCTGCCACAACGCAGAGCTGCGATACGTGATGTCCGGGTCCGCCGCCAGACATTTCGCCCTTAAGGTTGAATCCATTACTTTCCATAGAAGACTGCTGCCTCCCCTTCGCTTATATTGATCCAACCCATACCGGCAATGAAAAGGCATGAAGCCCACATACATGGCAAACGCATATTCCTGCCAGAAATCTATGCCGGTCCTGTCGTCAGCCAGTTGCAACGCCTGCCGGAAGGCGGCGACACCTTTTTCAATTTCATCCGATGTTACATACGCATATCCAAGGAACCAGTATCCCCGGCAGTCCTTGCCATTTAACCCTATTGCCTCCTTGTAATACATTTCCGCTGTATCATAATACGCACGCTGATCGAGGTTGTATAAATAGTGGGCAATCTCTCCCAGCAAAAGGTAACGCTCGAACTCATCCGTTCTCAGCGACCCATAAACGTAGAGACAGCGCTTCAATTCGCGTGTAAGGGAGTCTTTGGGAATATTATATATCCAATCCGCGGACCAATGATCGTAATAGGCCAGATTTTCGAGGAGGAACTGTTGACGGGCCTTGAAACGCCCTGATGGGTCTATCTTGTTGAAATCCAAAAACTTAATATCAGCACGGCACTCGGCTGTGCCGGAAAGAATTATCAAAAGGAGGATAATGGCGCATTTCATAGCGGTAAAATACGCGAATTTTCGTCGTCTCCAACGCACGTTCGTCGGGCAAATCTTCCGTTCGTCGGGCACCAGGGGTTGCCGGTCGAATAAGTTTCACGGTGGCCATACTTTTTCGCACCTTTACATCAGCAACGAAAGAGAATCCAAGACCCCCTGAAAACCAACCGATCATCCGAATCCTTCGAAAAAGCCGACCATCCAATCCACGAAAAACCGATAAACGAAATCCACATCCGAAAAACCCTGATCCAATCCTGAAAGACTATCAAGTAGTGAGACCCTGACAAAAAAGATTTTTGACGCCCCAGCCAGCTGGGGCTTTTTTTTGCGCTTGATCTCATCGAAACCGCCAACGCCCTCATGGCCCAAGGCAAAGGGCTGCTTCCAGGAAAAGGCGAGTACAAACCCGTGATGGAATAACTGTTGTAGGGCTCCAACGGGATCCTCCGAACGATCGGACTATATATTCACCCGGTCCCCGTGCGACTTTGGCTGCGAAACAACCAAAAACCGCAAATCCTCTTTCCCCGGGTTGTGGATCCGATGACGCGCGCCCGGTGCCACACGATACCCTTCACCGCCGGACACCGTCGCCTGCACGCCGTCCGTCTCAAATGCGGCGACGCCCGAAAGAATATAAAAAAATTGTTGTGCCCTTTCGTGATAGTGCAATATCTCGCCGCCTTCCGGCGGGATCCGCTCCTCGATCACACTAAGGTTCTCCGTCTCGACAAGGTGCCAACCGTCACAATTGCCTCCCCAGATATAGTGGCGGCCTGTATCTTTAGTTACTTTCATACGCGTGATCGGATAAATGTGCCACTACCTCCCCCGTAGCGGTATCGATCACCAGGATACCTTCCGACGTCTCATCGAGCTGAGCCAGCAATCTCCCTTCGCGATCCCAGATCGCCGATCGGCCGCCGCACTCGAAATTGTCACAGTTGCCGACACAATTCGCCACCAGCACCGTCATCGAATAACCGCGGGCGATATCGGCCAGCGCAGCAGCCGCGCGTTCCATCCCTGCCTTTGTTTTGGCTACGCTTACCAGGTAGATCTCCGCCCCTCGCCTGTGCGCTTCTTCCGAATGCGCCGGGACCGAAAGCTCATAACAAATCGCCAGCGCGATCCGATTCCGCCCGAGGTATCCGGCTTCTTCGCCGCAAACAAAAAAGGGTTCCTCATCACGGTGAAGATAGCGTTTGGAGTAGGCCTGCCGCGGCTGCCCCGGCTCGAAGATGATCTCCGTGATCCGGACGCCGGCCCCACCCGGGGTAGGGGCGCCTACGCCGATCGTCATGGAATAGCGTTCGCTAAGCGTCTCGAAAATATCCAGCCTGACGTCGTCGACGGTGATCGCCAGTTGTGCCGCCAGTTCCGGTTCATATCCCGTAATGGAAAGTTCGGGGAAGACAATCGCATCCGCAGCCGCTGCGGCAGCCAGCTCGACAAGCCTGACATGACCTTCGATATTTTGGAGGATATCCCCCTTATATGGCCTGGCCTGAACCACCCCGATCTTCATGCTGGTTGATTGTACGGTAAAGATACCACCGCTTATCTTTGCGCGATGGATTATTTCAAGCATCTCGCCGACCTTCTGAAGATCGAGCGGGAGGAAGACCGGAGCTCCTACCAGGCGCTCGCCAAATCCTCCTCGCTTTCCGAACGCCGCGCCGATGGGTTGGCCTGGTATCCGGTGGCCATCCGGGACAGCGAACTGGGCCGTGGCGACTACCTGACCGTCGAAGTAGAAAGGACAACCCATCTCGATATCCTTCATCAACTCCGACCGGGCGCACCCGCCGCATTCTTTTCCAACCACGATGCAACCGCTGACCGGATCGAAGGCACCATCAGCTTTGTCGGCGGCCACCGTCTTCGGATCACCCTTCCCGTGGACGAGTTGCCCGAATGGACCCGCAATGGCAAACTCGGCATCGACCTGCTCTTTGATGATAATAGCTATACCGAGATGTTTGGAGCGCTCAAAAAGGCGGCCGCCGCCCTGGAGCGCCCCGATGAAGGCCGGCTCGTCCGCATCCTCACCGGGCGCGCAGCCCCCGTATTCACCACCGGGACAGCACCGGGGTCGCCATTCCCCGGTTCCAGATCTAACTACGGCGAATTCGCCGCAGTTAACCCGGCGACACCTGCCGTCCCCACCCACTTCGACCCGTCCCAACAGGCCGCCTTCGCCCACCTTAATTCCTCCCAACAGGCCGCCATCGAAAAAATCCTGTCCGCCGAGGACCTCGCGATCGTCCACGGACCCCCCGGAACAGGTAAGACCACTACGCTCGTACAGGCGATCCTCGCGATCCACCGGCGCGACGGCGAGCCGATCCTTGTCACGGCGCCGAGTAACACGGCCGTAGACTTGCTTAGCGAGCGGCTATCCGAGCTTGGTCTGACTGTCCTGCGCATCGGTAATCCCGCGCGGGTCTCGGAACGCCTGCAGTCGCTGACACTGGATAGCCGCATCGCCGAACACCCGGGCGCAAAGGAAATAAAAAAGCTGAAACGAAAGGCTGCCGAATTCCGGGACATGGCCCATAAATGTAAACGGAACTTTGGTCCCGCCGAACGCGAACAACGAAAGGCGCTTTTCGACGAAGCCAGAAATCTCCAAAAAGACGTGGATCGAATCGAAGGCAATATCCTCGGCGATCTGCTCTCCGGGGCCGACGTGATCACCGCAACGCTGGTGAGCGCCAATCACCCGGTTATCCGACACCGCGAGTTCAGCACCGTCGTGATCGATGAAGCCGGGCAGGCGCTCGAGCCGGCAAGCTGGATCCCGGCCCTGAAAGCGCGGCGCCTGATCCTCGGCGGCGACCATTGCCAACTGCCCCCTACGGTGAAGTCGCGCGTGGCGGCAGAGGGGGGCCTTTCGGGATCGCCCGCAGACGGCCGCCTTTCGGGATCGCCCGCAGACAGCCGCCTTTCGGGATCGCCGGCGGATGGGGGCCTCGCCCGGGCCCTGATGGAACGCAACATTCTCCTTCATCCCGAGGCCGTCGTCCTGTTGGAACAACAGTACCGGATGCATGAGCTTATCATGTCCTACCCCTCCCTTCATTTCTATGAAAGCCGTCTTCGGGCCGACCCATCCGTCGCAGCGCGCCGTCTCTTTGAAGAGGATAGCCCGCTGACTTTCATCGACACCGCAGGCTGCGGCTACGAGGAAACCCGGGACGACGGCGGCATCAGCAACCCCGAGGAAGCGGCTTTCCTTCTCCGTCATGCCGCCGGATTCGTATCCATACTGGAAAGCCGGTTTTCCGCTGAAGATTTCCCCACCATGGCGATCATTTCGCCATACCGGCTGCAAGTACAGCTGTTGCAGGAATTGATACCGGCAATCACCGAACTAAAACGGCACAACGACAAGATCACGGTCAATACCATCGACAGCTTCCAGGGCCAGGAACGGGACATCGTCTATATCGGATTGACCCGCAGCAATTCCGACAACCGGATCGGATTCCTGTCCGAGATCCGCCGGATGAACGTAGCAATGACCCGGGCGCGGAAAAAGCTCGTCGTAGTCGGGGACAGCGCTACGCTGGCGCAAACCCCGTTTTACGCGGGATTTATCGAATTCGCGGAACGGCATGACGCCTACAAAAGCGCCTGGGATTTTTTGGCACGCTGACCCGCATTTTAAATTCATCCCCTACCCTGACTTCAGAGCGGCTGCAAACCCTAATGGCTAAAGTCCAGCGGCACGACGATCTTAAAGCTCATATTCCTGCCCATATTAAAGACCCCGACCCGGCCCGTCGTATAGTTGACCGGATAATATTTGAACCGGCTCATATAGTCCATATACGGCGTGTCGAACAGGTTGGAGCAAAGCAGATAAACACTGCACACCGTGCGACCTCGGGCAACGATATCTCCCCCCGCGCCTACACTGACCAATGCATATCCTTTGGTAGCGGTTGTGCTGGCCTTGTATTCAAATGGCGTCAGCGCTGTATTCAATCCATTGTAAATGGCGTACTGGGCATAGATGTTCTTCTGTTCGAAGCAGTCCATCACGCCGGCTTTCAAATAGGCGTTGCGCAGAAAATTACCTGCCTTCGCAAAAGGGAATTTAAGGTCCGCGGTGATCCGCGTTGGAGGAACGAAGGGCAGATATTTCACCGAATCGGGCACGCCTTTCAAACTACCATATACCACGCTGAGCGTGGAGTTCAATTCGACCCAGGGAAGGTCCGCGGGATGCACATTGAAGACCAGTTCACCACCGTATAGCTGCGCCCTGGTCTGCGCATATTTGTAAACGGGAGCCGCCCCGAGACCGGCCGCATTCAGGGAATTATTGATCGAATCCCCTCCGGAAGCGCTGAGCAGTCCGCGGGCATAAATGAAGTCCCGGATGCTATTGTTAAAGCCGTCCAGTTCCAGGTCGATCCCCTTTGAATTGACGCCGAAGGCGATGTCTTCCTCGAGGCTGTTTTCCGGCTTCAGGGTGGGATCGCCGATCTCGTACACGACCGTTCCGTCATGAACTCCGTTGGCAGCGCATTCCGCCACGTTGGGAGCGCGCCAGCCCCTTGCGATATTTGCCTTCATGTACACATTCGCTGTAAGCGCATACGTACCTCCGATGCTGAATGAGATCCCGTTGAACCGGGAAGTAAATCCCTGGAATTCATGAAAGGCATCCGGCGCATCCGGCGCGGCCGGCGCCTGGGTTGTCGAGTCCACCCAATGATCCAGACCGTGGAAGGTCCTCGTGTCGTATCGGATCCCGCCGCTCAAATTAAGCCTGCCCATTTTTCGGTTGGCGATCGCAAATCCGCCGATCTCAAAAAAATTGTAATTGGGAATAAGCAACAAGGTTCCCAGGCTTTGCGAGGATTGATAAACGCCATTGACGCCTGCGGTCACGTTGAACCCGCTAAACTGCGGCGAGGTGTACCGGATATCGTACGTGGCGCCCTTTGAAGAGTAATAAATATCCGGAGTATTCGGTATCGTGGGGTCATTTGTCTCCTGCCGCTGGTTTTTCTGCACCGAAAAAATAGCATTGATATAGCCCTTGCCGGCGGCGAACCGGTTATCCCAGACAAGCTTCGTGTGCCGGATCCGTTGGTTGATCACAAAGGGAGTATAGGACGTCTGCTCCTGATGAGTAGGCAGCTCGTACGAAGGCGCGCCGCCATTTAGATCCGGGTACGCGACCTGTCGCTCCATGATTCCGGTAGCCGAATCCCTGGTGCCATCGACGATACCGGTGGCCATATCGAAATAACTGGCGTGAAGCTGGCTGTAACCCCAGCGACGGCGGATGCCCACCGTTCCGTCCGTATTGAAATTGCTGAATTGGCTATTCAGGACATATCCGTCATACGGGTCCCGGTACGCGTGCGCCATGATATTGTCGACCCGCGCGCTCCAGTAAATCCCTTTGCTCGCACCGGCAATATGTCCCATGGTATTGATGAGCCCATTGTTAGTCTGATAGTTGGCAAAAATATCTCCCTTTACCTGCCCATCGGGGAGCGGCTCTTCAGGTATAAGATTGATGACACCGGCAATTGCATCGGAACCATATGCAAGGGAAGCGGGTCCCTTTAATATTTCATATTTCTGCACGGCATCGGGGTCCGCTTCGATCCCGAATTCGTCAAACCAGACCTGGTCAAGTTGCTCGACGCCGTCATTGATCGTTAAAACCCTGTTATAACCAAGGCCCCGGATGACAGGCTTTGAAATACTTTGTCCGTCCGTCATGGCCGAAACACCCGGCTCCTTTGCAATGGCATCGACGACGTTGGTCGAGCTATTTTCCATTAAACGGATATGCCCCACCGTGGTAATGATGTTCGGCGTATATCGCTTGTCCGTTGCGGCCGTGACACCGGTAACGACCACATCCTTTAGCGTCGTTGGCGCCCGCCTCAGACGGTAGCTCCTGTTGACCGTCCCTTTGACGGTGAGTTGCTCCGCTTGCCGCTCATACCCGATAATGCTGACAGAAATGACAAACGTGCCGGATGGCAGATCCCGGATAGTATAGGCTCCGTCCGGGCCGGATATCGCACCCGATTTAAGATCGGGAATATAGACGGAAACACCGGCTATCGGGGATCCGTTGCCGGCATCCGTTATCGTGCCGCTGACGGAGTTCTGCGCCCGAATGGACGCGGGAAGGAAGACCGATAACAATACGATCGGCAGTAATATGCAGATTCGTCTGACCATAAAACGATTTTTGGTGAAGAAATAAAGGCGCAATACGTCCCTTATATCTTTGGCGGAGGACCGAAGGTCTCGGCACAACCCGCGGACAAAGACCGCGGCCAGTCGCTATAATGTCTGTCGACCATCTTAAGCGGTCTGTCCACGCGCGGCGAGTTCATTTCCGCCAGCCAATCGCCCATGCGAGGAAATAAAGCATGATTTGCTTTCTTATCGGGATTGCTCTGGTTGTCGTGGGTCAGCTCGCCCGACTTATTTATCAGGTTGGCCTCCCGTTCATCGTCCATGCAATAAAGCCATACGGCGCCGTCCACCGTCACCCGGCGGATCACGTCATAAAGGTGATTATTGAACCAGCATTCCCGGCCCGCCTCCGTCCAGTGGCCGGCGGCATCTACTGCGGCCAGCTGAACCCGAAAGAAACAGCGGTCCGGCAGCGCCGCAATCCAGGCCTCGCGCGCCTCCTCCTTTACTATCCATTGCTGGATGACGAATTGGCCGAAATATCCCAACTGCGTGTAGAACAGGATAACGAGGATCGATATGGCGCCCGGTCTTTTCAAGCTTCCTCGCTCCTCCGCACGCGCAAATTACGGCGGTAATGCCGCCACCGGATGATGGTTGCCGCCAGCAAAATGACGGCACAGCCTTCTGATACCAGCTTCTCCCCGTCCAGCCAGTCTACCGGCCGGTCCTTGAGCTCCGGGTCCATAAAGATGCCATGGACGACGAAAAGCAGCGCAGTACCATAGGAGATCAGATGTATATTCTTCCAGGCTCTGAAACCAAGGCTTCGCTTAACGCCTTTTTGCGTCGTGATGATCACCACAACGAGTGCATAGAGCGCCAGTGATCCAAGCACCGTCCACAGCGGCTGATGCGGCGCGCCGACCGGCATAATGATGTCGATCGCCCGGTATCGAAGGGTCCTGTCAACCAAAAGAAGCAATGGATGAGCAAGCGCCAACGCCAGCGCAACATATGCCGTCCAGTTATGCAGATCGTCCAGGCTGATTGCTCTCACCGGCGGCGGCATCTTTTTCCACACCGGCGATCGGCGATAGGCCGTGCTCAAAAGGATCCCCAGCAAGAAGTTAAAGCTAAGCACCGCTGTGGCGATGAGCCCCAGCGTCGACGACCAGTCGAGCCAATTCGATTCCGTCATTCGACACCTCCTCTCCTGCCCCCCTGTTCGCCATCATCCTCCACCTTGGTGCTGATGACCGGCACCTGGCGTTCATAGATCAGTTTGTTCAGCGACGAAAGTTGGTCCCGAATGATGGCCTTTAACCGGTCGAGTTGTACGTCGGCCTTCGCGCTCAATTCGGCAAACACCTCCCGCGCCTGCTTGCTTGGGACCGCATAGCCGGCGGATGCAATGCCATATAGCCCCGACAATTTATCATTGATCCGGATTGGAAAATTCAACATATCCTCACTGCTCTTGGATTTTGTTTGATACAGGCTTTCCTCGATGGCATCCAATTGACGGATGACGCTGTCCGACATTTTCCGTATCGGCGCTGCCCCGCTGTCCAGTCGGCCATTCAATTCCCGCAGTTGGTTCCGGATGCTCCGCACCTGCAGGATCGCATGCTGCACCGCATCGTATTTATCCCGCACCTGCAGCAGGAATCCCACCTGGTCGTCATAGTCCGCTTCCGTCAGCGCAAAATTGGGGTCTGCGCGGATGACAAATGACACGTCCGCGGAATCATGATCAAAACGTACCCTTGCTGTATAACGTCCCGGCGCCGCCATCGGTACGCCCGCGCCTCCCGTCCACAGCAACATCCCCGGCACCTTGACCGTAGGAGCATATAACATGTTCCAGTCGAATGTGTTGATGCCGGAGTGACATTCCAGCTTTGTGTCGGCATCTTTCGAATGCGTGCTGAACGTCCTGATCGGTTTGTGTTGCTTGTCAAAGATGGTGATGGACACCCTGGGTGTGTCCGGAGCGTCTTTTAGCCAATAGTGGATCGCGACACCTGAAGGCGGGTTCTGGCCGGCATTGGCGACTGCCTGATCGCGGTTGCGGCGTCGTCCGCCACCGCCGAACCGCCAGGCATCATCCACCGCAAATACATGCAGATGAGACCGGAGCGAATCGGCATTTAATTGTTGCAGCAGCCCGAGATCATCCAGGACCCAGAATGCGCGACCCTGCGTCGCGACCACGAGGTTATTGTCCTTTATCGTGAGGTCCGTCACGGGGACCACCGGCAGGTTTAGCTGCATCGGCTTCCAATGCCCGCCGTCATCAAAGCTGACATACATTCCATATTCGGTTCCCGCATACAATAATCCGGGCCGCTTTTTATCCGCCCGAACAACACGCGCGAAATGCATGGGATCGATGCCGCTGGTAATCAGCTTCCAGCTTTTGCCATAGTCTTCGGTCCTGAAAATATACGGCGTATAGTCATCCAGCCGGAAGCGCATGCCGACAATATAGGCGGCGCCTTTTTTAAAGGGATCGGGCTCGATACAATTCCAGCAAGTCCATTTGCCCGCCGCCGCCGGCGTTACATTATCCCAATGCGCCCCGCTGTCTCTCGACACATGGACCAGACCGTCGTCGCTGCCGGTCCAAAGCAGACCCCTTTCCAGCGGAGATTCCGCCGCCGTGTAGATAGTGCAGTAATATTCCGCGGAAGAATTGTCCTTCGTGATCGGTCCGCCGCTCGGCCCCTGCTTGGATTTGTCATTGGTCGTCAGATCGGGGCTGATGGCCGTCCAGCTTTGTCCCTCATTGTCGGTTACAAAAAGGCAGTTGCCTGCGCAATACAACCGGTGCGGGTTATTCGGGGAAAAGAATATCGGAAAGTTCCATTGAAAACGGTACTTGATCGAGTCGTCGCCTGAACCCATCGGATTGTCCGGCCATACATCGATTGCACGGTTCTCCCCCGTCCGGTGATTCAGTCGGCCGATGTACCCGTCATAGTTTCCGCCGTATACGATGTCGGGATTCAACGGATCGGGAACGATATATCCGGACTCCGCCCCCGCCGTCGGTTCCCAGTCCCTTGAAGTGATAGCGCCGCCGGCAGTCCTGCTTCTGATACGCAGGCTGCTGTTGTCCTGCTGTGCGCCAAGGATCCGGTAGGGAAACGCATTATCCGTCGTTACCCGGTAGATCTGCGCCGTAGGCTGGTTCTCAACAGAGCTCCAGTCTGCCCCGCCGTCAAAGGTCACCGCCGCGCCGCCGTCATCGGCCAGGATCATCCGGTGGCCGTCGTTGGGGTCGATCCATAGATCGTGGTGGTCGCCGTGCTGGGAGGGCAATTCAGAGAATGTTTTCCCGCCGTCCATGCTTCGTTCCAGCTCGACATTCAAACAATAGATGATGTTGTCATTCTTAGGGTCCACGTATACCCGGTTGAAATACCATGCACGTTGCCGGATATCGTTTTGGCTATTGATCTTTTCCCATGTCTCGCCGCGATCCTTACTTAGATACAGGCCGCCTGCAGCGTTCTCGATCATCGCGAACACCTTATCGGGATCGGACGCGGAAACAGCCACGTTCACGTTTCCCCACACACCCTTCGGCAACCCTTTGTTGCCGGAGATGTTGACCCAGGTTTCGCCGCCGTCCATGCTCTTATACAATCCGCTTCCTTCGCCGCCGCTTACCATACTGTAAGGCGTGCGCTCGACCCGCCACATGCCGGCGTACAGCACCGTCGGGTTGCCGGGCTCCATGGTGACCTCCGAACATGCCGTCCGATCATTTATATACAATACCCGACGCCAGCTTTTGCCACCGTCGGTCGTTTTGTAAATACCGCGTTCGGTATTCGGACCAAACAGATGACCCATGACCGCCACCCAGGCTATGTCGGGATCCCGGGGATGGATAACGATCCTGGCAATATGCCGGCTGTCCTTAAGCCCCAGGTTCCGCCAACTGCGCCCGCCATTGTCACTTCGCCAGATACCGCCGAGGTTTTCGGAAACATTGTTCCGGAGCGTGCTCTCCCCTTCACCGGCATAAACGATATTACCGTCGCTGGGCGCCACCGCCACCGCGCCGACCCCGCCGCCAAAAAAACCATCGCTCACATTTTTCCAGTTACTCCCTCCGTCCCTGGTCTTCCACAACCCGCCGCCGGTCGCGCCGAAATAAAATACATTCTTGTCCGTCAGGCTGCCCGACACGGCGTCAGCCCGGCCGCCACGGAACGGTCCCACCAGCCTGTATTTGAGCGCAGAAAAATAGATCGAGTCAACCGGATCGGCGGGGGCCGCCTTTTTCTGCGCCTGTGTGTCAGCGGCAAGCAACCCCGGAATCAGCGTAATAATTAGTAGTGGTCTCATGATTATTTAAGATGTTCGTTATAATCCCGCCTGACCGCGGCCCACTCGGACCACGCCCGCCTCGCCGCTGCCGCCGTGGCTTCCAACGCGGCAATCGCCTGGGTTGTCGGGGGCAGATCCGCGTCCTCCAGGATCGACATGATCGAGGCGTATTGTCCCTGCAGCTGGGAGAATGACACGCTGCTGCCTGCCGCTCCCTGTCTGGCCCTCGGGCCCCGGCGGCCGGTGCCCTCCAGTGCCGCGAGTCTTCCGTCGAAAGTCCGTAGGCTCACGCTGTCGCCGCTTTTACCGGCCATTTTCCGCGATATTTGCGCGCGCAATTCCCGCACCTGATCATAGGCCGCAAGCGCGCTGTCCCATCCATGATATGCCTGAAGCGCCAGGTCATGCTGGCGCTGCAAATCCGGTTTTGCCGTCTTTACCCTGGGGTCCATCCGAACCATCAATGGTTGCGCATAGGTCTTACCGTTAGCGGTCAACCGGACGGTGTAACTGCCGGGTAATACCCATGGAGAGGTCCGGGTCGGCGCAGTGTTACCGTAAATTGCACCGATCGGGAAGGATGCGGGAACGTTTAAAGGCTGGTAGTGCAGGTCCCAGACAAACCGGTGCGGGCCGGCCTGAGCGGAGAGGATCTGTTGTGGTCGCACCCAATACAAAGGGATGTTGACATCTCCGATCGTATACAACGTATCTGTACTGGCATAATGCCGTACTACTTTTCCGGCCGCATCGACGATCTCCAGCGACACCGGTCCCGAAGAAGGTTCCCGAAGATAATAATCGATCACGGCGCCATCCGGCGGGTTCTCTCCGGCCGGTTCATCCTGCGGCAAGGGGGTATCCGGCCACATGTCCCAACGCACGCGGACCGCCGGTGACGGTTTGTACAACACCGCATCCTGTTTGGCGGTGACCGGTGTCATCTGGCGAAGGCAGGCGATATCATCGAGTATCCAGAAGGAACGGCCGTGCGTTCCAACGACCACATCATCGTCTTTGAAGACCAGGTCCCGGATGGACGTAGCCGGCATATTCCCGCGTAACGGCAACCATTGCCCGCCGTCGTCAAATGAAACATATACCGCCCGTTCCGACCCCGCCAGCAAAAGGCCCTTACGGTGCGGGTCCTCCCGCACCACGTTGATGGGATCGTCCGGCAGGCCTTTTACAATTTCCGTCCAGCTCGCGCCCCCGTCGTGCGTCCGGAAGATGTGCGGATGCATATCGTCCAGGCGGATGCCGTTGACGGCTACGTAGGCGGTGTTGGCGTCGGTGTGGCCTGCATCGATCAGCGAAATTTTTGCCCAATCCGCGACCCCCGGTGGCGTTACTTTTTTCCATGTCGCGCCGCCGTCTCGCGTGATATGGACCAACCCGTCGTCCGTCCCGGCCCAAATGGTACTGCCGTCCACGGGGGAGGGCGCGACCGTGTAGATGACCCCGCGACGCGGCATCTGCCTTAAGTTATCCGTATTGTAGATCCCAACGCTTGGCGGAATGGTCCAGGATTCGCGGCTCAGATCAGGGCTGATTACCTGCCAGGAATGGCCGCCGTCCCTTGTCCTGAACAACACGTTGCCGGCAAAATAGAGGGTATGCGGATCGGTAGGTGCAAATAGGACCGGGGCGGTGCGCAGAAAACGATACTTGCCGCTCTGGATCGCTTCCGGTGCGATATTCTGAACCTGCCCGGTGCGTTTGTCATAACGGGTGATCTTCCCTCCATAAATGATATTCGGATCCAACGGATCCGGCGCTACATAGCCGTACTCTTCTACACCCACCGGGTGCCATTCGCGGAAGGTGATCTGACCATCGTTCCCCCGCGATGCTATTCCGATGGATCCGCTTTCCTGCTGGCCGCCGTAGACGTTATAGGGAAATGCATTGTCGGTATTCACGTGGTAGAACTGTGCCGTCGGCTGGTTGTACCAGGATGAAAAGCTATGACCGCCGTTGACGGTAACGATCGCTCCCTGATCGCAGGCGATGAGCATTATTTCCGGATGGTCCGGATTGATCCAGATCCGGTGATAGTCATCCCCGCCGGGAGCACCTTTGAATGCATTCCATGACATTCCGCCGTCCGTCGATCTCCAGACCACGACGTCGGCAGTGTAAACGATATCCTTGTTCTTCGGATCGGCTTTGACTTCGGCGAAATCGTCGCCTCGCCCCCAGAATCGCTGATCGCTGTTTAGTTTCTTCCAGCTTTCACCCGCGTCATCACTCCGGTAAATGCCGCCATAATCCGCATTGGCCGCCACGGTGGCGTAGAGCCGGGCCGGATCGGAGGGTGCGATGCAGAACCCGATGCGCGAGAGCCCCTGGGCCGGATCGGGAAGCCCCTGCTTTAGCTGCCGCCAGGTGGTCCCGCCGTCAGTCGACTTGAACAGTCCGCTGTTTGGTCCGTTCCATGCTCCATTTTCCCAAGGCCCCTGGCGACCCGCCCACAGATCGGCATAAACCACCTGGGAATTGACCGGATCGATTGTCACCTGCACCGCGCCTGTATTCTCGTCTTTGTATAGCACTTTCTCCCAATTCCTGCCTCCATCCGTCGTTCGATAGACGCCACGTTCCGGATTGGGGCCATAGGGATGACCCAACACGGCCGCAAAGACACGATCGGGATCGTGAGGATCGATCGACAGGCCACCGATCTGTTGTCCTTCCGCCAGGCCAAGGTGAGTCCATGTTTTGCCGCCATCCACCGAGCGATATACACCGTTGCCGACAGAAAGATCGGGGCGCTGAATGCCTTCCCCGCTGGCAACGTAAACGATGCTCGGATTGGAGGGTGCGACCGCCACGTCCCCGACCGATCCCGTTGTCTGATCGTCGAATATCGGATCCCAGGTCCGCCCGAAATCGGTTGTCTTCCATACCCCGCCATTATTGACACCGATATAGAAGATGTTTGGTTGTTGCGGCACTCCGCATCCTCCGACCGTACGGCCGCCGCGGTGCGGGCCGATCATCCGCCATCGAAGGTTTCCAAAGAGCGAAGTATCCGGTGACTGGGAATAGATGGGATTGGCTGTGGGAAAGCATAACATCCCCGACAGCACGCCCGCAATCAGGCGGGAATAAGGCAAGAGCAGTTTTCTCATGTGATAGTAGTTGCAGAAAGTCCGGGAAAGTACGACATATTGGAGCGCACACCCAACCGTCCATCAAACTTTTCCTTCGGCCGCCGACTTGGCCGCCTCGGCCTCAGCGAAGGCGGCCCTGTATCATTCTCGCGATCGTGGTATAGCCAAAATGGTTAGCCCACTCCAGCGGCGTGGCCTTCCAGGTATTATCCCTCCAATGCGTGTCCGAACCGGCTGAGAGCGCGAGTTCCGCCAATTCTGCATCGTTGCGCTCGGCGGCAACATGGAGCAAACTCTTCTCCTCCTTTCCGTATACCTGCCGGATCTGTCGTCCGTCGGCCCGGAGCAATTGCCGCGCCCGGTCCTTCCAACCCAGGTCCCAGGCATCCAGCGCAGTATATCCCGACCCTCCTTCCACCAGCCAGGCCGCAGCGTGCGGCTGCCGGCAATGGACCGCCAGCTGGATGAGGCTCATCCCGTTTGTCAACCCACGGTTAAGGTCATACGCTGGGTTCTCGGCCCGCAACGAGTCAAGCTCCCCGGCATCCCCGAGACCAACGGCTTCGGCTAACCGTATTTCTATGGGTTCCGGCGGCCGCGCGAGGAGCCGCTCGATAGTCAGCCACCAGGTCCAGCCATCCCCCACCGCCCGGAAGCCAAGCCGCCGGTAGGCAGGCCTTCCGACATCCGTCGAATTCAACACGGCATACCGATAGCCCATATCCCTGGCATACAGACAGGCGGCCAGCGTCACCGCTTTGCCGATCCCCTTATTCCGCGCCGGAGGAACCACCCCTACGTGATAAATGCCTGCCACTCCCCATTCCCCGGTAGTCAGGAACACAACGCTTTGCCCGACGACTTTTCCCCGGACCGAAGCAACCATCCTGGTCCACTGCCCCGCAAATGCCGCGTCCGCCATCCTTGGCACCACTACCCGTGCATACGGCAGATCCCGGATGCCAGTCAGCGGGCTATCATTGTCACGCACGATCGTAAGGCCATTCGGAAAAGGATGATGTGTCTCCAGTTCCCGCAGATCCATCGCCATCCAATGCGGTCGCCATCCTGGCTGGAAACCACGGGCGAGAAGACATACCCCGAGATGGTCGGGCCGGGGCGGTTCGAGGGACCAGCATCCGGCGCCGGCGGGTGGAGAACGCAAATAGAACGCCACCAGGGCATCCAGCTCCCGGCCTGCGGTTGTGCTTGTAAGTTGTGGAAAAGGGATCATCGAAGCGCTATACGGCGTCCCGGTGGTATAAATAAGCCCTTCGGAACGAACGATAACGCCGCCAAGGGCGATCGCCTCCTGCCTGAACAGCTCCTGGTGATTGCGGGCCACCGCCTGTTCCAGTTCCCCGGATGTGGCGCTTTGAAGGATCGGATGCGGCGAAGTCATCCCTATAAATCTACGTCAATTTAAAACATGGGATGGCGCCGAAAGCAAATAACGGTTGGAATAATGATTTTCGATCGCCAGACCGATCGCGGAGGTCTCCCGCGTCGACTCTTTTTCAATATCGGACCACTCTTCCCTGGCATTATAAACCAGCGCCATCGGATCAGCGCCGCCCTCCGTGAACTGAATAAGGAATATGACAACGGACTGGAGAAGGATCGGTTTGACCATCACCAGGTTCCACTGACCACAGTACGCATATTCCATTTCAAACGGCTGCTCGAAAGCGAGTGTTACCTGAACGGAGGATGCGTAGGAGATGTCCTTTAACCTGTTGAGTTTTAGTCGAAAGCCGGCCATAGTCGAACTTAAAATCGGTAATTCCGGCAATTTAAGAAAAAAAAAGGCTGATCTTTCGATCAGCCCGGCATATTTGCAACAAACGGTTATTCATTAATAACGGTAGAATGATCCAGGTACTCCTGGGTCGGATGATAGATAAACAGGCAGCTTCCTCCCCGCACCGCGCGGATGATCGGTCCGCTGATTGCCGAAGGCAGGGCCGGACAGCCGAGACTGGTACCCGTCGCGCCGAAATTGTCCAGGTAATCGTCACCCACATACGAACATCCGTGCAGCACAATATTTCGACTCATCGCCCGGTCGTTGTAGCCGTTGTCGACCCCATCCAGCCGCAGCGACAACCCGTTCTTGCCGAAATATGTCGTCCTTGTCACATAAAAACCCAGGCTGCTCTTGAAGGATTCGGGTTCGTTGGAAAAAGTCTCTGCATATTCGGCACCCGAATTCTGGCCGTGCGCGACATAAGTACGATATAACAACCGCCGGTGACGAATGTCGATCACATACATTCGCTTTTCGGAAGAGGACTGACTGAAATCGATCACCGAAAGAACGCTTCTTTTACGGATACTGCCTCTTTTCAAGAGATTATGGTACCCGCGCCACGCGTATTCAAATGCCGTTTGACTCAAGCCTTCCCGCTCCAACCCCATGGCGTCATAGATATAATCCGATTCACGAAGGAGGCGACGGAGAGCCACACTCTTTGTCCAGCCCGACGCTATAATGGGCGCGGCCGCCGCCTTACTCACCGCAACCTTTTTTTCGATGGAGGTCGCCGACGAACTGGCGGTCGCCGATCCAACGGAAGTCGCCGATGCAACGGAAGTCGCCGATGCAACGGATTTCGCCGGCGCAGTTAAAATGGCCGGGCTAACCGAAGCCGCCGGCGTTATGTACGGGAAAGACATCACCATGGATTTGCGATCCACATAGGCATGGACCGGCCAGATTTTGAGGTGATCGATATAGTGTTTGATCACAACGGAAGATGCATAAGGCGATTCGGCCTCTTTGCCAAGCAGCGAACCTCCGGCATTGGGACTACCATCGATCACCGCAGGAGCCGTAAGCACCACCGAGGATACGGTAACCTTAAGGAATAGGTTGGTAAGGACTCTCATCGGTCTTGGATTTTATGATAGGATACACAGATTTTCTACAGTTTCAATGTCGGGATTCAAACATATCCCTCCTTGTATAACGATAAATTCACTTAAATATTAAAAATTCTCACTTTTTCCTGCTCCGGGTGCCAAATCCTGGTTTTTCTTGATCGGAATCACCGGACTATCGTCCTGTTTAACCTTTGACTCCAATTCGCAATAGTCCTTTTGTGTTTCCAACAGTTCGGCGTGCGCCTGGATCATCTCGTGCTCGAGCTCGGCGATCTGGCGCTTCTTTTTGGCAAGTTGACGGCTCCTGAACAGGAAACCCGCAACCATTGCCAATAACAGCAATGTCGCCAATAGATAGATGTCAATGGAGAGATCGAAATCCGGCATAGTAGGATCATTTTAGGGTGAGAAAAAAATGACCGGACCGATCAGGAGGAGGCAACGAATGAACGGAATGGGTTTAGATCAGGGTAGATTTTATTCATAGAATAACCTTTGATTACTGTAAAAATACCCATGACCGGCCGCCTCTTCTGCTCATAAACCGCAAAAAAGGGCGAAAGCGGACAATCGGAATGTCTATAAATTGTTGACCCCCCTATTACATATTTAACAAAATATACATGTAAAATAATCGGCTCCCCCCGGGCCGCATTCGTTTTTTTTCTACTACTTTTAGCCTTCAAGGTTAAGGCATGATAACGAAGTTTATCATTCTCACTCCGTTTTTACTACTACTGACTGCAACTTCCGCCTTTCCCCAGTCCGAGCTGGCCAATGGCTTTGCCATTCAGCACTTTACAGACGAAAACGGCCTGCCGCAAAACAGCATAAACGCACTTCTTTTCGACAGGAACGGGTTTCTTTGGCTCGCATCCCAGGTCGGGCTTGTCCGATTCAACGGAACAACATTTGATCTTTACTATCCGGATGACAAACCGGAAATGGAGTCGAATATTACGTATCTCGCCACGGATTCAACCGGCTCGATCTTTTTCCAGACAGACGATCATAACCTGTACCGTTACGCCGGCAACAACAGCCACCTGGTAAAGGCGGTTAACACGGCGGCGCTAAAACGCCCCGCGCTGATCAACGCCAACCGCCAGTTCTTTGACTTCTCGGCATTTCTCCGCAATAGCACTCCCGGCGCCGGATCCGATCGCCGGCAGCAAATCTTCCGGCATCTCTTCGACCATAATGAGGACTTCTTTGTCGCAGACTCCGGCCATATTTACCTGGTTTTCCGGGATAGCTTGTTCTATTACAATGGAAATGACCTCCTTTCGCTGACCGGCCGAAACAACCCCGGCACCCGGTTCCTGCTGGCAGACAATAAATGTTATGCGCTGGACGGCTATACCGTTTCTGCGGTGTTCGCAAATGGTCGTCGGTCCGGCGGTACCGGGCCGATCATCGGGAAGCTGCAACCGCCGAAAGGAAACTATAGCCTATACTTTGCCGGTGAGACGACTTTTTTGCTGGCCGATCACCGGTTATTCCGGCTGCAACCGGGCTACGACGGCATGCTGCAGGCCGATTTTGTGGCCAACCTGGACTTTATTCCGGGAGTTTCGGCCGTTGAATACGATCCGGGTCTCGATCTTCTGCTCATCGCCACTCCGACCGAGGGGTTGTATTTTCTCCGGCGCAATAAGTTTACGGTTGGAAATTGGTCGGGCGGGCTACGGAAGGCCCTGAGCCGCCATCCGTTCGGTCCCATGTTGCTGCGGGGGAAGGCGGAGATCCTCACCGATTGGTTTGCTTTCCGACCCGATGGCTGGTTTCAGTTGGCAAAAGATACAAGTTCCGTTTGGCAGCGCTGTCTGTATCTGGATCACAACGACCAGGTATGGGGAGCGGTCAACAATCTTCCACGAAGGATGACGCCCGAACTGGCCACGGCGGCGATCATGCCGGCACTCGATGCCAACATCGTGGATTATAAGGAAGACAGCGCCGGCCAGCTGTATTGCCTGACCGAACGCTCGATCTGGAAACTGGAACCGGCTGGGTTTCGCAAGGTCTATACCAGGCCGGCCAACCAGCCGAACAATGAATGTTTTTCAGTCGCGGGTTTGGACCGGTTCTGGGTAGCTACCGACAATGGCCTCGTGTTGTATAACGAGAAGACCGGCCAGGCTGTTCCGGTACCTGAATTGGCCGGTACGCAGACCCGGGCAATCCACCAGTTTGGCGACGGCTCGATCCTGGTTGGAACCTACGGCCAGGGGTATTTCTACAGCTACCGGGGTAAATGGCACCAGATGCCCGTGGACAAAAATAATTTCCTGGTAACCGCGCATTGCTTCCTGGAAGACCGCCATTCTACGATCTGGATCTCGAGCAATAAAGGTTTGTTCAAAGTACCCAAAGCCGATATGGATGCGTTTGCGACCGGCGCCAGCAGTCAGCTCTATTACTATTACTATGGCCGGCAGGACGGGTTGCTGACCAACGAGTTCAACGGCGGTTTCAGTTCCTGCGGCCTGATCACTGCTGACGGATTTGCAACCCTGCTTTCCATGAAGGGAATGGTTTGCTTTTATCCCGATTCGCTTCCAACGGATTTTCCACATGGCGCTGTCGACATCATCCATATTGAGATCGATAACCAACCCGCCGAAAGAGCGGACACGATCGAACCGGCGGCGGGCTACAACAATATGTCGGTGGAAGTATCCTGCCCCTATATGGGTGATCGCAATAACCTCTACCTGGAGTACAACCTCAAAGGACTGAATGACGAGTGGAAAGAGATTCCTGCCGACGGTGTCGTCGGCTTAAGCCGTCTGGCGTCCGGGTCCTATGATCTCCGAGTCAGGAAGGTCAATGGATTCGGTAAGGACAACTATCAATACCGCCACTGGACCATCATCGTCCCGCCGCGATTCTATAAGACCAGCGCATTCCTGTTCGGCGTAACGGCGATCACGCTGATCCTTGTGATCCTGCTTGTCCGTATCTGGCTCAAGCTGGCTGAAAAGAAGCGCGAGGTCCGCCGCAATCAGCAGACGTTGAGCGAGACCGTTATCCAACTGAAAGATACCGTTGCCAAACTGCAGGAATCCGATCAGGCGTTGCGGAAGACGAGCGCCCAGCGGGAGAAATTGATCTCATTGGTCATTCACGACCTTCGTTCGCCCCTTCGTTTCCTGACCATGCTCGCCGGCGACCTCTATGACAATCAGGCGGGCCTCTCCGCTGCCGATATCCGCGAACGTGCCTGGCTGGTTAAGAAAGGCGCGCTGGATATCTACAATTTTTCGGAAGACTTCCTGCTCTGGATCACCAGCCAGCGCAATAATTTCAGTATCAGTAACCGCTATTTCCCGATCCGGCCGCTTCTGCAGGAGATCTCCGATTTCTTCCGCGAGCAGGTGCAACAACGCGGCAACCGGCTTTCTTATGAAGCGGATGACCAACTCCTGGTCTATTCAGACCCGCACGTTCTGATAACGATCATCCGGAACCTGGTTGACAACGCCAATAAATACACGAGCCAGGGAATCATCTGTCTCAAAGCGACACGCGAGGGCGCCGGCGTCCTGATTGGCATCTCGGATACCGGCAAAGGAATGAACCAGCAACAGATCGCGGCCTTCCTCGGCGAAGACAACCTCGAAAATGTCAGCAGCGGCAGCCAGCTCGGACACAAATTTATCTTCGATCTTACACGCCGCCTCGGTGGCGTACTTTCGGTGGAAAGCGAGGAGCTCAAGGGAACAAAGATCAGCCTGCTCCTTCCCGGCGCACATCCGCCGGGCGCCGGCGCTCCGCCGGCCTAAGCCCCGAGTCCCATTTGTTTTTTGTACTTCCCCGGAGTAATCTGATATACTTTCTTGAATGCAAGAATATAATTGCTGATGCTCGAGTAACCGATCTCATACGCAATCTGGCTGATCGATTTGGCGTTGTCCGCGATCATCTCTTTTGACTTCTCGATCCTTTTATTCCGGATGTATTCCGAAATGGTCATGCCGTGAATGGACTTGAACAAGAAATTCAGCCGGTGGTAGCTGGTGTATGTCTTTTTGAGAATAGAATCTACCGTGAACGTGTCGGAGCAATAAAACTCTGAGATATAGGACTCTACCTCCCGGATCAGGCTGAGGTCATCCTCGTTCTCGATGTCCGAGACCGGGTTCATCCCGAGCAGGCTGCGATGGCGGTTGCAAAGAAAATATTCCAGCAACCCGAGCGAGTCGTTCTGGATGCGCAATAATTCGATCCGGTCGCCGGGTCGAAGGGGGACCGCCATTGCAGAAGAGAAAAGCGACATCTGCCTTCTGCCCAGCCGGCTGGTAATTACGTTATGCCCTACTTCCAGCAATTCACGGATCTTGCCGAGTTGCTCGTTGTCGCCAAGAAAATGACCCATCCAGGCCTCCGGCAAAAAGATGGATAGCGCCGAGAATTGAACGGGAGCGCCCGAATAAAATACCAGTGGCCGGTCCGCCGGCGACAGGAGCCCCATTCCGGGACTTGCCGGCTGTCCTTCCACATCCGTACCGTCGCCCGGTCGAACGAGCAAATTCCCTTTGTAATGGATAAAAGTCAGGGTCAGTCCCATTTCGCCGGCTTCGGGTAATGCCAGCTCCATTTGCGGCGCGGTTGCTTTTACAGTTGCTACTCTCAGGCCTATCGGCAGTTGCACCAAATGCCAGTGTATCGCCGGGTCGGTCTTTTGCGGATCAGGATCTTGGAGTTTCATAGTCAAATATAACAGGTTATTAAGGGTTCCTTCGTTTTGCCCGGCAAATGCCGGCCGATTCCGTTCCGCCCGGTCTTCCGGGCAGAACTACGGGCCGACTTGCGGACCGAACTATTGCGGGTTCAAATAATGCCAGGGCGAAAAGCCGTATTCCTTTTTAAAAGCCAGCGTGAAATGAGATGGATTGGAATAGCCGATCTCCGTCGCCACGACCTTTACCGGCACCTTGCTGTCAAGCAGCTTTCTGGCATGCTCGAGCTTATTCTTCTGATAATATCCGAATAAGGTTTCGCCGTAGTATTTCTTGAATTTGGTTTTCAGACTGGTGGGACTCATCGCCGAGATCCGCGACAACTTTTCGATGCCGGGAAATTCCTTTTTATAATGCAGGCAGAGATATTGCTCGACCCGCGACAGACTGTGCGTATCCTGAATGCTCAGGACATTCCCGTCTCGGCTTAGCTTTTCCATTACAAAGAATTGCATAAGCAGGTATTCGACGAGTATCGAGATATTCCGGATCGTAAAAAGCTCCCGGAAGGGATGCTGCACAATCTCCGTCATGAAGTCTTCGAGCAGCAGCCGGTATTTGAACGTAATCGGCCAGCTGAGCGAATGCTCGTTACCGGTAGATTCCAGAATGGACTGGATCGTGCCGGCGTCGAAGTCCTGGATAAGATGCTCCAGCCCGGATCGACGTACCCGCACGATAAGCGACCGGATGACTTTGTCCTTCGGATAAGTAACCACCTTTCCATATGCCAGGTCGGTGACCGCAACGGTGGATTGCGCGCCTTCGGTGGCCGGATCAGCCGGCATCGCGCCTGATTCCTGCTCGGCCCTTACAGCCGGGTCGATCTCATCAAAAGATAAAATATAGGTAGATTCACCTCGCGAAGGCAGGAAATTGAAAACCAGGTCTTCCGCCAGCATCGATACGTTCACGGCCAATACCTCGATCCCGGCGGCCAGCCCGGCCACCGTTACAAAGCCCTTCCCGGTCTTTCCCGATAGATATAATACCGAATCAGCTACAATACAAGACTTGTCTTCTGCGATCACCTCAAAACATTTCAGAAACGATTCTGAATTTTCAAGAGATACATAGCTCATGTTATTGCGTAAAATTTATTCGCCTTCGTATATTTACTCTCCTTCCTATGCTCGTTCTGCCCGGCTCTTGCCGGGCAGAAGGATTCGACCCGGTTAACGGGACGAACAATTACAAGGTAGATTAAAGGGGTGCGCATTGCTATAGCAAATTAGTGAATTGAATGTAGTTTTTGCACTATATTCTCTCCATACAAACCCCTAAGACCCAATCGACCCTCGTCCTCGCTCGCTATATAAAAACAACATTTGAGTATCAAAATTGTCAATTTATTAAAAATTTTACGTCGTTATCCGTTTCCTGTGTTTACCTAATAAATCCGAACCTGAATGAACAACTTCACCCCGACCTGCGCCGAAACAGATCTGCGCTCCCTGCTCAAACAACAGCATAAGACCGTTTACTCCATCTGCCGCCTTTTTGCCCGAACGTACAAAGAACATCAACGGCTCTTCAGCAACATTATTTTTGCCGCCTCCCAGAACATCCGCTTCCGGAAAGGGGGGGTAAGTAAACAGACTATGCTCTGGCGTGCCTGCATCAATATGGCCGCGCTGCATTCCATTAGCGCCAGCATGGATCAGGCAACCGAACAAGACGTTAAGTTCAAATCACCTGATTATCAACGCTCCATGGAAGAACTGGGAAATTCGGTCGGGAATGCGTCCGATTACGACAAATTCCTTCTTTTCCTTGGATTTGAAAAGATCGAAAGCAACGATCTTTTCGGTTCCATCAACCAGGCGCCTCAGCAGGCTCGCCCCGCACAGGTTATTCCTTATTTAAAGGATAAGCTCATATGGAGCTAGACAAGCTACAACGTCAATGGGACGGCTTCCCGGAGGTTTCCATGGAAGAACGCCCGGTATTGTCAACCGACCTTGAAAAGATGGTCGTTAGAAATCCGCTGTCCGACGCATTCTACCTCCGTCGAAAGCTGGTCTGGCGGATCGTCATCTTTGGACTGCTCTGGCTGGCCGACGGCTGGTTGTTGCGCGATCAGTGGCGGGGAGAACGGAATGATATTTATTTGTACGCTGCCTTTTTTTTCCTTCTCTCTTACGCGATCTTCTTCCATCTGCGGCTCACCTTGTTTGCCGATTATCCGACGCTTCTCGGTTTGCCGCTTGTCCCCTTCCTGGGAAAGTTGGAGATCATCCTGGATAAATTCATTTCCTCCTATAAGCTTGTCTCGGCGATAGCCGCTTTCGGCCTGGTGGTCATCTTCGAACAATGGATGGCCCACGCAAGCCCTTCCCTGTTTGCGGTCTTCCTGCAACGGGATTGGTCGAAATGGCTCTTGCTGGTCTTCCTGACCATCTCGTTTGACATCCTGCTGATGAATACGGTCATCCCCCGGTACCGGAAACTGGCGGAGACCATTCGAAAATACCGTCAGGGGATCATCGCGTCAAAGGCAAGGAATGAGATCTGGACGATCCGATAAGCCGAAAAAAGTATTCGCCTGCAGGTTCGATATAGCTAATATCGTTTATATTTGGTTTCCATACCATAGAGAATGCAGAACCTACTTATCGCGGATGATCACTCCATCGTCAGAGCAGGATTGAAGCTCCTGATAAACAGTTCGATCCGCGATGTATCCATCGATGAGGCCGAAGACGGTGAAGCCGTGATCAAAAAGATGAAGTCGGCCTCCTTCGATCTGTTGATCCTGGACATCAATATGCCGCACACGGAATCCTTTAGCCTGACCGCTTATCTGCTGAAAGAATACCCGGGATTGAAGATCATCATCTTCACGATGAACCAGGAAGTCTTCTTTGCCAAGCGATTCCTGAAGATCGGCGCACACGGTTACCTCAATAAGTATTCAAAAGAGGCGGAGATAAAATACGCCATTCAAAAAGTATTAAGCGGGAAGCGTTACATCAGCGATAACCTGGCTGAAATACTCTCGGGTGAGCTCAACCGGAAGAAAAAGGACAATCCGTTCGAGGAACTGTCGGACCGGGAATTCGAAGTTCTTTTGCAAATGCTGAAAGGGAGCTCTGTGTCCGACATCGCCAACACCCTTAGCCTGCACAAATCCACGGTCGGTACCCATAAAACGCGGATCCTCGATAAATTAAAGATATCCAACACGGTTGAACTCATCAACCTGGCTCGCCTCTACGAAATCATTTAGCCTCCGCAGCCGGTCCGCCGGGTAACCTCAATCATTTAGCTGTTCGCTGGTTCCAGCTGAAAGAATTTCTCCAATGCCTTGCGCACCCCGTCATTGTTGTTGGTGTCCGTGACATACTTCGCGGAACCTTTTATATCGTCGGGTGCGTTTCCCATCGCCACGCCCATCCCGGCAAACCGGATCATTTCGATATCGTTGTAATTGTCTCCCATGGCGATGATCTCCCCCGGCGCCAGACCCATTCGCTCGCTGACGAATTTCACCGCGTTGGACTTGGAACCGGCCTTATCCATCACCTCGAGGTAGGTTGCCTTCGATGGATAAATATTTAATCGACCAGCATATATCGATCGGAGATGTTTCTGGATTGCCAGGATCGCGGGCGGTTCGGTCATCACCATCATTTTGTTCGGCGCAATCCCCCGCGCAGCCCATTCCTTAACCAGCTCCGCCAATGGCGCCACTTTTATCTTTACATCCATGATCTTTTGCTCGTGGTCCGTCCACGCATCGTTCACTTCGGAATACCATTCCCGCTGGAGATAATAGGCAATGGTCGCTTTAAAAGCCCGGACCTGTTCCGCCACGCCAACGACCGTGTCCAGATCGATCCTGGCATCGAAGATCGGCAGGTCCTTTTCAACGATATAGCTGCCATTCAGGGTGATGATGGGTGAGCTTTCCGGGATACCGATTTCGCGGAATGTCGGCAAGACCGCATTGATGGGACGGGCAGAAACGAGGATCACGGGAATCCCCCTGCCAATTATGGTCCGGATCGTCTGCGCCGTGGCTTCACTGACCGAGTGGTCACTTCGCAGCAATGTGCCATCCATGTCGAGAAATACAGCCTTGTACATGGGTAATCTCAATTTGGGTCGCAATTTAATCCTTTACCCTCCACCCGCCAAACACGGGTTAGACCCGGATATAGATCTTTTTCCTGTCCAGTATTTTTCCCACGCTCCAACAGATGAGCATGTACAGAATGGCAAAGAGCAGTGACCCGAATTCGCCCGGAACGATGCTCTTTATTCCATTGGCTGCCCACCCTGCAAAGTCCTGATCACCCACCGGGATAAGGAAGAAAATGACAATAAGCGTCTCTGAAACGATATAAACGAAAAGCGGATTCTTGCCAAGGACGGCAAAAAAAGAAGTCCACTTTACCTTGTGCCTGAATTCGATAACATACGTAAGAAAAGATAGGATGACCAGATCCAGGCCAACGGTGAGCAATACGAATGAGCTCGTCCAGATCTTTTTATTGATCGGGAAAACCAGGTTCCAGAACCACGCGAGCGCCAAAAATCCGCAGCCCCACAAAAGCAGCTTTGTTAACCCCTCATAGGTTTTGCCACGTTTGCTGATATACACCCCGGTATAGTAGCCGATGACCACATTGACGATCGCCGGGAATGTGCTCAGTAATCCTTCCGGATCAAAGGCCACGCCTTCCCCGTGATACATATGGCTTTCGCCGATCAGCCATTTGTCGATCCGGAATCCCGCATTGGTGAGCATTCCGAATGGATCGCCGCCGGGCACCGGAAATAGAAGCAGGACGATCCAATAGCCGACCAGGAAAAAGGCCGACATGATCAACACCATCCGGGTGGAAAAAAAATAGATCATTAATGCGGCCGCTCCATAGCAAAGTCCGATCCGGCCCAGTACGCCGAAAATGCGGGTGTTTGAAAAAGGAATGAGCGCCCAATGGCCGCTTTCGTTTGTAAAAAAGGGAAACCAGGACAGCAGATATCCGATCAGAAAAATGAGGAAGGCCCGCTTCAAAATCCGGGCAACGGCAGCCCCGTCCCCCATGGTTTTGAACTTTTTCATGCTAAAGCTCAACGCATTCCCGACCGCGAAAAGAAACGAAGGAAAAACAAGATCTGTTGGCGTAAACCCATGCCATTTTGAATGTTCCAGCTGGGAGAACGTAGGCGGACCGCCGGAAGTGTTGACAATGATCATAAAACAGACGGTCATTCCGCGAAAAATATCCAGTGCAAGCGAGCGGGTGGATGCGACAGCAGGTTGTTCGGTCATACGTGATTGGTTAAAAGGGGAATATAGCGAAAATAATCAATTACCCACCAATATTTCATCTGCCTTGCCGTTATAAGAACACGTGAGTATCCTGTTAAATCCCCTTCTATCACACTTGAAAACCAAAACTTTATATAGACTGGCTCCCCTGGGCCTGCTATTAGTCCTGTGTTCGGCCACGGGCGCCATAGCCCAGCATGCACCACTCACCACCCGATTCAGGGAAGGCACGCTCGCCGGCAACCGGAACCTGACCACCAACCATTTTTCAAAATCGGATCTTCTCCCCGCCCGCTTTGCCGGACACTACTTCGTAGTGCTGCAATTCGACCGGCTTCCCGATGCGGCGGTTCAACAAGAGCTCGCCGCCCTGGACGTTCGTCTTTTCGATTACATACCGCAGCACAGCTATCTTGCGGCGGTTGACACCGGCTTTTCCGTGTCGGATCTGGTGCGCTATGGGATCAGCGGCATGACCCTCCTTCCGCAGTCCTTCAAACTTTCCCGCCAGCTTGCTCAATATCCCGGGGATTATTTTCAACGACCCGAGGCGGTGCTGGCCGTCAACTGGTTCGGTCCGCTTGACTCGCTTGAAGTCGTGCGGCAGCTGGCTGCTGCGGGCGCCACGGTCGTGCCCACCCGTTTCCGCCCGGTGCGTACTGTCTTTATCCGCAGCGCTTCCGCCGCCATTCTCCAAAAGATCAGCGCCCTTCCCTTCGTAAGTTACCTGGCGCCGCAGCCGATGACCCCCAGGGCGCTCAACTACAATAACCGGGCAACCCACGGCGCCGACGGCCTGGCCGCGCCCTCCGGAAGAAACCTGCGCGGCGATGGTGTCTTTATCGGCATCGGCGACGATACCGATCCCTATACCCACATCGACTTCAGCGGCCGCGAAATCGACCGCTTTGCCGCTCCTCCGGGCAGCGGGCACGGCGTCCATACCTCCGGGACTGCCGCAGGCGGCGGTATCCTCGACCCCTACTACCAGGGCATGGCCCCGCACGCGAAACTGATCAGTCAATATTTCAGCGACATAATCCTCGAAGCGCCCGTCTATCTGGGCGACTATGATATGACGCTGACATCCAATTCCTATACCGACTACGACTACGGCTGCATCTATGACGGCTTGTACGACGCCCTGGCAAACTATACCGATGCCCAGGCGTGGAACTACCCCACCCTGCTGCATAGCTTCGCCGCCGGAAACGACGGCGACTTTACCTGCTCGCCCTTTCCCCTGCAATACGCAACGGTCAAATCGGGCTTCCAGTCGGCAAAAAATATTCTAACGGTCGGCGATATCTATACCGGCGACTATACTATCAATAACGCATCCAGCTGCGGACCCGATGGCGACGGCCGTATCAAGCCGGAGATCGTCGCAGGCGGCACTAATATCTATTCTACCTGGCCCAATAACAGTTATATCCCCGCTACAGGAACCAGCATGTCTTCACCAACGGTTGCCGGAACGCTGGCTCTCCTGGTGGAGCGTTATCGTCAGCTCCATGGAGGAGCCGACCCGCCATCGGCACTCCTGAAGGCGCTTGTCTGCAATACGGCCACCGACCTGGGCAATCCGGGGCCGGACTACTTCTTTGGATTCGGCTCGCTTAACGCCCTTGCCGCAGATGTTGCGCTGGAGAACGATCAATATTCGCTGGGCCAGCTGGCCAACGGCGGCAATAGTACTTCCTCCATCAATGTACCGGCCGGCGCACGGCAGGTTCGCGTGATGCTTTGCTGGACGGACTATCCCGCCGCACCCTATGCCGCCGCCGCCCTGGTCAATAATCTCGACCTGACGGTCACGGACGCCGGCGCCATCGTTCACCATCCGCTCATTCTCAATCCCGCTCCGGCACATGTCGGCGATCCGGCCGTCGAAGGTGTCGACAATCTGAACAATATCGAACAGGTCGTCATCGACAACCCGACCGGCGGCGCATTCACCATCACCGTAAACGGCACGGATATCCCGCAAGGGCCACAGGCATACGCCCTGACCTGGCAGGTTATCCAGCCATCCATCCAGTTGCTTTATCCTTATGGAAATGAGACCTGGGTTCCGGGACAAACAGAGAATATCCGCTGGAACGCCTACGGCACCGGCGGTAACACCTTTACGATCGATTATTCTACCGATAACGGCAGTTCGTGGACGATCATTAACAACGCGGTGCCCGCTACCCCTACTGGCGTATACCCGTGGACGTTACCATCCACGGTTACTGACAACGCGTTGGTGCGGGTTACTGCCAATAGCACCGCCTACTCCGACCAGACCCACTATCCCATCACGATCCTGGGCCAGCCGACCCTTTCCGGGTCCAACCCCTGTCAGGGATATGCGCAACTGTCGTGGACGGCGGTTGCCTCCGCCACGGGCTATGAGGTGATGCAGCTGCGCGGCGACAGCATGGTAAAGATCGCGGGCACGGCGGGTACCACCTGGCTGCAGGGCAACCTCAACCGGGACAGCAGTTACTGGTTTTCCGTCCGCGCGGTGAATGGCGCCAGCCCCGGGAGACGAGCGGTTGCCGTCCATGTCGTTCCGTCCGGCGGCGCCTGTTCGCTCACTGCCCTCGATAACGACTATACCATCGACTCGGTGATCGCACCGCTTTCCGGCCGCCAATATACTTCCACGCAGTTGGGCAGCACCACCCACATCTCGGTGGAACTGAAGAACCTGGGTACGATCCCGGCCGGTACGTCGTTCCCTTTGTCTTACCAGGTCAACGGCGGCACGATCGTCACCGAGACCAGCAGCGCTACGATCGCCCCCAACGGCACATACAATTATACCTTTGCCACGCCGGTGGATTTTTCGGCGCCGGGTGCCTATAACCTGCAAATCTGGGTCTCCTATCCCGGCGACCCGCAATCCGGTAACGATACCCTGTCGACAACGATCCGCCAGCTCAGCAACGACCCGTTGACCCTGAATTCGGCATATACCGAAGGATTCGAGACGGCCGGCGCAGCATGCTATTCGAACCCGGCCACCGGTTTTATCGGCCTCGACCGCTGCGACTTTTATGCCAATACCACGAACGGTCGGGCGCGTACCTTTATCAACACCGGCTTCGCCCGGACGGGCAACCGTTGCGCCACCCTGGACGCCGTTCACTATAACGCCGGCCCTACTGCCGATAGCCTTGTCACGACATTCAACTTGTCTAACTATTCATCGGCCGACCAGATCTGGCTGGACTTCTTTTACAAGAACCAGGGCATCGATTTCAGCCTTCCCGGCAACCGGATCTGGATCCGCGGCAACGACCAGGCGTCCTGGGTACCTGTTTGTACCCTCGACAGCAATGCCGCCAATATCGGCGTCTACCAACCCTCCCCGCACATAGACATCACCGGCATCCTCAAATCCGCTGCCCAAACGGTAAGCAGCAGCTTCCAGATCAAATTTGGCGAACAGGGCTATACATCCACAAACGATCTCATACCCGACGGAGACCTCGACGATGGGTACTCTTTCGACGATATTACCCTGACCCGCGCAACGAACGATATCGGCGCGCTGGCATTGTTGTCACCGGATACCGCGAATATCTGTACATTGTCCAATGCGGAAACGATCAGTGTAAAAGTGCGTAACTATAGCAACAGTGCCGCAAACAATATTTCGGTGAGTTATTCCATCAACGGATCGGTGGTGACCGAGATCATCCCGTCGATCGCGGCAAACGATTCCGTCAACTATAGCTTTGCTCAAAAAGCGGACCTTTCGGCATGGCAAGCCTGGAGCATCCGCGCCTGGGTGCACTACCCCGGCGATACCTACCCGGCCAACGATACCCTTCCATCCGTGAACATCCAGACAACGCCGCTGATCACGACCTTCCCCTACCTGGAAGGATTCGAGAAGAACAACGGTTACTGGTATACCGGCGGCGTCAACAGCAGCTGGCAATGGGGCGCCCCGCAGAAATCCGTGATCGACCGGGCGGCCAACGGCAACAATTGCTGGGTGACGAGCCTCACGGGTCACTATAATGATAACGAACATTCCTATCTGTATTCTCCCTGCTTTGACCTTAGCAGCCTGCACCAGCCGGAACTTTCGTTCAGCCATATATTTCAGACCGAAGACGACTGTGACTGCGACTACCACTGGGCCGAATACAGTACGGACGGCATTAACTGGATCAAGCTGGGGGCGGTGGGCAGCGGAACGAA
>DATJWK010000125.1:0-48937 GCA_035501395.1 Puia sp. | reverse complement strand
GGTAAAACTGGGGTGATAGGTCGCGCTTCCATACCAGCCTTTCAGCGCATTGGCGGGGTTGTCCCTTGAGTCGTACAGCAATCGCGCCACCGGGCCGCTGCCCGTTTCCGTGGCGGTCAACCCATATTTTTCAAAGCTGGTCACCACTCCCGCCGGCGGATTTACCTCGCGGATATCATAGAATTGATCGTAGTAATATCCCAAACCCAGATATAAGTTGGGTGCGATATAACGCATGACCGTCGTATGCAGTTTGACATAGTCGAAGTCGATCGTATAGCCGTCCGAGTATTGGGTGTGGCCGCCAAGCCCGAATGTCGTGGACGGGTATTCCATATAGCGCCAGTCGGCAATGATATTGTACTTGTCATGACCGGCCCAGATATCGGCATAGCTTTGCGCGATGACCTGGTTGTACTGCGAATACGTCACGCTGGACAGGATATCGGTTATCTTACCCGCGGTGTCCCCCGTGTGGAAATCCATCCGGTCACTGAATACCGCCGCTATTCCGGTGACAAGGGTATAGCCGACGGCCGGAAACGGGGCGTTGTGGAAACGGCCTTCGACGGCAGGTTTGGCCTGACGATTAAAAACTTTGTCGGCAAGGTCGCGGAGATCCCGCTGCCGGTACAAGGAATCAGCTTTCGTGGTTTCGGTTTGCGCCCGAAGGGACAAGGCTCCGCCCAGAGAAATAAGCAGTAGAATCAGTGTTCGCCTCATCCCATGTGGTAGTTTAGACTCATTGCAATATTGGACATTGTTGCCTCAGCTTCGTTTAGCGGGATTTAAGGATAACTTTTTTTTAACAAGTCGTTGATCGTCGCATAAGGTACCGTCCGGCCTACAAAACCAAGGTCTCCGTGTAGCCGTATGCCTTCCGCTGCCGCCATCAGCATGCCGTATGCCGAGCGCGCCAACGCCGATCCCAGGCTGACCCGTTTAACCCCTAGTTCCGCCAGTTCAGCCAGCGGGACCTGCAAGACTGCGGTTCCTGCCAACACATTTACCGGCCGCGGCGCCACGGCCCTGACGACAGCCCTCACCTCCTCTCTTGTCTTCAACCCCGGCGCATACAGCACATCCGCCCCCGCCGCCGCATACGCTTCCAACCGGCGGATCGTATCGGAGAGATCCGGACGCCCATTGATGAGGTTTTCCGCCCGCGCGGCCAACATAAAGGGAAAAGGAAGACTACGCGCTGCCTTGACCGCCGCCTTAACGCGCTCCACCGCCAGCTCAAACGGATAGATCGGATCGGCCGGTCTTCCCGTGGCGTCCTCTATTGATCCCCCAACCAGCCCTTCCTCCGCCGCCCGCAGGATGGTTAGTGCGCAATCCTCCGGATCGTCGCCATACCCATTCTCCAGATCCGCCGCCACCGGCAACCCCGTCGCCCCGACGATTTCCCGGGCGTTTTGCATCGACTCTTCCCGCGTCACCGCAGCTTCCCCATCCGCTTTTCCCAGCATCCATGCCAGCCCTGCGCTCGTAGTGGCCAGCGCCTCATAACCCATCGCCGCCAAGAGTTTCGCAGACCCCGCATCCCAGGGATTCGGGATCACAAAAAGGCCTTCGCGCTCATGCAGCTGTTTGAACCGCGCCGCCCTGGCTGCCTGTACGTTGTCTTTCATAATGGCCATTCCTATTTGCCCGCAAAATTACCTAATTGATTACCTAACTTTATAAAAAAACTTCTTTATGGTTGCATTCCTTGGCATGGGTTTACTCGGCGCTAACTTTGTTCGGGCGATGATCACAAAGGGCAGCGATGTCCAGGTTTGGAACCGGACCGCGTTAAAAGCGGCTGCTCTTCAACAATACGGCGCGGTCGCAAAACCCTCCCCGGCTGAAGCAGTCAAGGGTGCCGCCCGCATCCATCTTACCTTGAAGGACGACGCCTCGGTCGACGAAGTCCTCGAACAAGCCAGGCCCGGTCTCGAACCCGGCGCGGTCATCATCGATCATACCACCACTTCTGTCGACGGCGCGATCCGGCGAACCGCCGAATGGAAGGCCCGCGGGTTTGTTTATCAGCATGCGCCCGTTTTCATGGGCCCTCCCAATGCACTCGAAAGCACCGGGACGATGTGTATCTCAGGCGATCCGGAGATCGTTGGCCGGTTAATGCCTGTGTTGTCCGCAATGACCGGGAAAGTGCTCGACTTCGGACCCGAGCCCGGTCGCGCCGCCGCTATGAAGCTGCTTGGCAACCTCTTCCTCGTCGCCTTCACTGCCGGTATCGCCGACACGCTTACGCTCGCAAAGTCCATGCACGTGCCGGTTAGTGATTTGAACAAGCTGTTCGATACGTGGAACCCCGGCGCTATGTTGCCTGCCCGGTTGAAACGGATGACTTCGGGCAATTTCGGCAACCCCTCCTGGGAGCTGAATATGGCACGCAAAGACACCGGTCTGTTCCTGAATGAAGCAAAAAAAGGCGGGGTCACCCTTGCGGTAATCCCCGCTGTCGCGGCCGAAATGGATCGTTGGATCGAGAAAGGACATGGCGGCGACGATTGGACGGTTATCGCCAGTGATTCGATCCCATAACGCCCCACCGGCTCCTTTAATGTAATACATCCCCGTCCGGGAACGGCTCCCCCTTGTGGCAGGTAGCGCAAGTGATCGTAAGCGTATTGTTACCGATCCTAGGTTTGTGCACCTTGAAATATTCTTTATTGAGATCGAGCGTCATTCGCATCATTTTCCTCGCGATCTCTTTCTCCGGCTTTGCATCGCTTGCAAAATCCAACCCACGCCCGTTCTTATTAGCCGCATGGCAAAATCCGCAGCTGATGCCTAACCCATCTTCAAAATCATCGGTCATAACGCCCTGCAGGTCTTTCGATGAGATATCCTTCGGTAATACTTTCAGGTTCCGGTACTGACCTTTATGCGACGCCGCCGCGCCCAATCCGACTACGGCAACTAATAACGGAAGAATAACGATCTGTTTCATAGTGGCTATTTCGTCGCGAGCACGTTCAGCGACACGGTTAGCTCATTCGAAATGGTGCTGGTACCTCCCACGCCGAAATCTTTCCTTTTGATCTTGAACGAACCAGAAAAGCTGAGGCCACCCCCCGCCTGGCTTACCGTGAACGGGAAAGAGACCTCTTTGGTCACATTCTTTATAGTCAGTTGACCCGTGAATTGATATGTGCCCGCCGTCCCCGTCGAAGCGATCTTTGCAGATACCAGCCGGATCCGCGGATAGTTCTTCACGTCAAAATAGCTGTCGTTCCGGAGATGACTGTCGCGGAGGCTGTTATCCGTATTTACGGTGCCGGCGTCAATGGTGACATCGAACTGCGCGGCGGCGGCGTTTTGCGGGTCGAAAGTGATGTTACCCTGCAACCCCTTGAAGGTTCCATCTACGTCAAAGCCGAAATTGCTGATCGTGAATTTGATCTCGGATCCCTGGTCTGTGGCCTTATACTGAGCCTGCGATGAACGGACTGCAAAAAGTCCGAATAGTAATATCAAGGTGTGTTTCATTGTAAGACTTCATCCGTTATTGCGAGCGTATGATTGTGTTCCACATAGTTGACACTCGTCAGTCCAAGGACGCCGCGCAACTTTTCGGCGGGCACCTTCATTGGCCCGGGCGAAGGGGCGCTGCCCGGCGCCGGCTGCGGGAAGGCTGTCGAGCTGGCCGTGTGGAACGTTATATTGCCTTCGACCTTTTGTATAGTCTGGTGGATATGGCCGTTTAATACGGATACGGACCCAAAACGTTTCAACATCCCCAGCGCCTGCTCGCTGTCCCGGGTTCCCCATCCCCACTGCGGATAGATCGCCCACAGCGGAATATGCGCGAATACCACGATTGGCGTACTGGCGGAAAGCCCCTTCAGGTCGTTCGCCATCCATTTCAACTGGTCCGCGCCGATCTCCCCCAACCCGCCGTCGACGTGATTGGTGACATTGTTCAGCCCGATAAAGTGGACCCCGTGCGCATCGAAACTATACCAGCCATCTCCCTTCGTTCCCTTTCCGAACCGCTCCAGATATAACTTACCGTTATCCGTCATGTCGTGCTCGCCGGGAACATAGAAGATCTTTTCTGTCTTCGCGCTTTTCAACGCCTGATCCAGGGTATCGAATTCATCCGCCTGCGCCAGATGCGTGAGGTCGCCGGTATGCAACACAAAGGCCGGGGGCGCAGTCATCCCGTTGATCTTATCGATGGCCGCCTGCAAGGTCCCCACCACATCCGGATTGGCCGGCTTGTTGAATCCGATATGGCTGTCGCTGATCTGGACGAAACTGAAGTCCGCAGCCGGCATCACCAATCCCTTTTTCAACCGGCCTGTCGTCCGGTCAAGCATTTGGCTCATTCCGTAGGCCTTCATGATCCCGCCCGACATCATCCAAAGGACCCCGGTTCCCGCCCAGGCCATGCATTCGAGGAATCCTCTTCTGTCCACGCCGTCATTATTGGCGTCAGGATTCGATAGCTCTTTCGACTTTAATGGATCTTGCATAAACTTTTTCACAAAGGAATGAGTTGGCCTCCCGCGGAACCAATCTTTTACATGATCCATTCCAATTGCTTGATTAAACCGGCAAAACCGGACATCCGGTGTTGCAGAACCGTACAGTCCCTCCGGACATTTGGCGCTAACCTGCTGATCCGGAGAGAAATAGGAGCATGGTATTATTTTTGCCGGCGACCCTCAAACGAAAAGGGTATGCTCGTCAACTATTTCAAGACTGCGCTCAGGAACCTCCTGCAAAACAAGACCTATTCAGCAATCAATATATTCGGACTGGCAGTCGGCATGGCCGTTTTCCTGCTGATCGCACAGTATGTACGATTCGAGCGGAGCTATGAAGATTTTGTTCCGGACCGGGCGGATATCTACCGCGTCAGCATCCATTCCTACCGGAACAACGAACTGATCTCGGCAAGCGCCGAAAATTACCCGGCGGTCGGCCCCGCAATGCTTCACGATATTCCTCAGGTGCTAAGCTTTGCCCGTTTATACAATATGGGCTACAAAAATAATGTGATCATCACCAACGAGAATTCAAAACCCGATCCAATCGCAATAAAACAACACCGGTTCCTGTATGCTGATTCGGCCTTCCTCCCGATGATGGGCTACGAGATGATCCGGGGCGACGCAGCCACTGCGTTGGCCAACCCCTTTGCCGCCGTCATTTCCGAAAAATATGCCCGAATCTACTTTGGCGACCGGAACCCCATCGGTCAGACCCTTCACATGCACGACGACGACTTCAACGACGAACTGGCAACCGTAACCGGCGTATTTAAGGAAGTGCCCGCGAACACCCACCTGAAATTCGACGTACTCTTTTCCTACAAAACTTTGTATACCCGGCGGAAAGATGCCAACAAACGCTATGACCAAAACTGGTCGCGCGAAGACATGTATACCTTCGTCCGGCTGAGGCCCGGTACCGACCCCGCCACTGTTGAAGCGCAATTACCGGCATTGGTGGCGAGATACAAGCCTCAACTGGCGGCCAACCGCGAAAAGGAGGTCCTCCAACTTCAGCCGCTAACCGCCATCCACCTCTACTCCGACCTGGCGGAGGAGCCTGAGGCAAACGGCAACGGGACCATCGTCCTTTTTCTTAGCCTGATTGGCATCTTCGTTCTCGTAATCGCCTGGATCAATTTCATCAACCTGGCCACTGCCCGAGCGATTGGCCGGGCCAAAGAGGTGGGTATTTACAAAGTGGTCGGTGCGACCCGAGCCGCTCTGATCACCCGCTTTCTCGCGGAGGCCGCCACGGTTAACCTGCTCTCCCTGGCGCTTGCCGTTGGCATCGTCGCCGCAACGCTCAACCTTTTTAATGAGATTTCCGGTCTTTCCCTCGATACCTCCTGTCTCGGACAGGCCTGGTTCCTGGAACTGCTTGCCGGACTTTGGATCGGCGGCACACTGCTCTCGGGGTTCTATCCCGCCTGGGTGCTCTCCTCCTTTAAGCCAGTTTCCGTATTGAAAGGAAGATGGAAGAACAGTTCCGGCGGCGCATTGCTGCGAAAAGGCCTTGTGGTCGGTCAGTTCGTGGCTTCGGTCGCGCTGATCGCCGGCACTTTTATCGTGTATCGGCAACTGAACTATATGACACACCAGGATCTGGGAATGAATATCAGTCAAGTACTCATTACAGACCGACCCGGCATCGCACCGAACGACGACAACAACACAAAAGCATTCCGCGCCGGCATCGACCTTTTCCGGCAGGAGCTCAAAAAAAGCCCGGCCATTGAAGCCGTTTCCTTACCCTCTACCATTCCCGGGATGCTCAGGGAATGGAGGGCAACGGTAAAGCGTTACGATGCCGATGCGCATGATTCCATCGTCGTACGAACCAACAGCATGGACGACGATTTTCTCAATGTATTCAAGATGAAATTGATTGCCGGAAGGATGTTCTCCCGCTCTTTTCCAAAAGATCCCGACACCTCAGCGATTCTCACGCTCTCCGCTACGCGGTTGCTGGGATACAAAAGACCCGAGGACGCGATCGGAAAGACGCTTGTGCTCAACGAATGGAACGGATTCAAACCTGTTGTCGTCGGAGTCGTCAATGACTACCACCAGGTCTCCTTCAAAAAGCCGCTCGAACCGACAATGTTTACCTGCGACTGGTATGAAGGTGAATATTATGCCATCCGGATGAATACCGAGCACCTTTCTCAAGCCGTGGACCATGTCCGGCGGGCCTGGAATACCGCTTTCCCGGGGAACCCCTTTGAGTATTATTTCCTCGATGACTATTTCAACCGCCAGTATGCCAACGATCGCAAATTCGGCCAACTATTCACGACGTTTGCGACCCTGGCGATCCTGATCAGCTGCCTGGGTCTCTTCGGTCTCTCTGCTTATACCGCCAGCCAACGGATCAAGGAGATTGGCATCCGAAAGGTGCTGGGCGCCTCCGTTACCAATATCACGGCTATGCTTTCCTACGACTTCCTCCGGCTTGTTGTTTTTTCGATCCTGATCGCGACGCCGCTGACCTGGCTCGTCATGTATGGCTGGCTGCAGTCCTATGCCTACAGGGCACCTATCCCATGGTGGGTGTTTGCCTTGTCAGGCCTGATCGCTTTGCTGATCGCCTTGCTGACGGTAAGCTTCCAGGCCGTCAAGGCGGCATTGACAAATCCGGTGAAATCGCTTCGATCGGAATGATGTAGATTCGTACTATGTCAAATCGCGGCAGGATGTCCAACCCGTATATTTCGCTGCTCCGCACCGCCTGGCGCTATGCCCGAAAGGAAAAGAAAAAGTATGTCCTCATCTATGCGATGTTTGTCATGGCCTACATCGTCATTTCCCTGAATCCGCTGCTCTTCGGTTGGTTCCTGGACAAGCTCCAGCATAAAAGGAGCGGCATCCTGCACTATGCCGCTCTCGATGTCGCCGGCTATATCGGCATAAAATTCGTCCAATGGTGTTTCCACGGACCTGCCCGTGTCATGGAGCGGAGCCTGTCATTCAACATTAGCCGGAATTTTCTCCAGGAAAAATATCACCAGGTCCTTCATCTTCCCGTCAAATGGCACCAGGACCACCACAGCGGCTCGACCATCAACCGGGTGCGAAAAGCATACGAATCCATTCGCGATTTCTTCGACCACGGATTTATGTATGTCTATGCGATCATGAAATTTGTCGTCTCGATTGGCGCCATGCTTTATTTTGTTCCCCTGTATGGCAGCATTGCCATAGGATTGGGGGTTTTGAATATCCTGGTCATCCGGAAATTCGACCGGCCATTCGTCAACGCATTGACAGAGGTCAATGATAAAGAGCACGTCGTCTCCGCCACGCTGTTTGACAGTCTTTCAAACATCATGACCGTAATTACGCTTCGCCTCGAGCGGAGCATGGAGACCGGGTTGATGAACAAGGTCCGGGCGATCTTTCGTCCTTTCCGCCGGAGCTTCGTGATCAATGAATGGAAATGGTTTACGGCCGAAATGATCATCGTGGTTATCTATGCCGTGATCGCCTTTGGATTTGTCTATCAGCGATGGTCCCCGGGAAAAGATTTCCCGGTTGGCGAATTGGCTTCCCTCCTGCTTTTTGTCAACCAGTTCTGCAGCGTCTTCCAGGATATCGCCTGGCAATACACCGAGATCGTTCAGTACAACACCAATGTGCAAACTGCCGCCGGCATCAGCGAAGCATATGCCGAACAGCACCGCGCCGACCGGCCCGATGGCCTTCCCGGCAACTGGAGCGTGATCACGCTTCAACAACTTAATTTCTCTCATTGTCCCACCTACGATGCCGGCCAGCGTGCGCAAAGCTTGCATGATCTTCGGATCACCATCCGCCGGGGTCAACGCATTGCCCTGATCGGCGAAAGCGGCAGCGGCAAAACGACCCTTCTCTCCTTATTGCGCGGTCTTTACCAACCCGAGCCGGGCCTCGAAATTGAGATATATACCGGCTCAACCGCCGGTCACCCCGCGAACGCCGGTACGGTGGACACCCGCGCGTGGCTCGATCGCCTCAACGAAGCCGTTACCCTTTTTCCGCAGGAGCCCGAGATCTTCGAAAACACCATTGCGTACAATATTACCCTTGGTCTCCCCTTTGGTGAGCCGGAGATCCTGCAGGTCTGCGAAACAGCCCATTTTTCCGAAGTCATCGGCAGTCTTCCGCAGGGCCTTGATTCCGATATCCGCGAAAAGGGCGTAAACCTTTCAGGCGGTCAGAAGCAACGGCTTGCCCTCGCCCGCGGCATTCTCGCTGCCCGCGACAGCAGCCTTGTCCTGCTGGACGAACCCACCAGCAGTGTGGATCCCCGGACCGAAGCCATGATCTATGATGACCTGTTCGCCGTGTTCAGCGACAAAGCCATCATCTCCTCTGTCCACCGCCTCCATCTCCTGCCGCGCTTTGATTATATCTACGTCTTACACCAGGGCAGGGCCGTCGCGGAAGGAACGTTCGAAGACCTTCGGGCTCACAACCCTATCTTCCTCGAGCTGTGGCGTCATCAGCAGGAAGCCAGTCGCCAGGACGCCCGGAGCGAACCAATTCTCATCACAGATGTTAAGAAATTGTAACGGAATATTATTTTTCTTATCAAAATCTGGCGGTATGAGAAAGCTGCTTCCCCTCCTTACGCTCATTGCGCTCATTCACACCACCCGAACCTGCGCGCAGACTTCCTGGCTGGGTGTTCACGGTGGCTTGAGCATTCCCGATCTCAGCAGCAGTAATGGCAATCAGCTCAACACCGGCTATTCATCCCGCCTTGCCGCAAACTTTGGCGTTCAGGCCGAGTGGCCCGTCCATCACCGGTTTTCGCTTCAGATCGAGTTGAACTTTGCCGGCCAGGGCGGCCAGCGGAACGGCCTGCAGGCGATCACGGACCTTCCCCCGGATCTCCAGTCGTCGAGTCCCCCCGGCTACCTGTACGCGGATTTCAAAAATAAAGCGGTGCTCAACTACCTGGAGCTGCCGATCCTGGCCAAATTTTCCTGGGGCCGCACCCTCATCTTCTATGCCGACGGGGGCCCCTATGTCGGCTATCTGTTGCACGCGGGGGAAAAAACAAAAGGCACGAGCATCATCTATGTCGATCAACAAGGAGACCCGTTAACCATTCAAGGGTATACGCCGCCTCCCCAGGACCTCACGGACAACGTCGATATTACTTCAAGCATCCGCCGCTTTAACGTCGGGATCACCGGCGGGGCAGGCCTTGCCCTGCCCCCCGATACCCGGAACCGCGTCTTCTTCGACGCCCGCTTCGAATACGGGTTGATCAATATCCAGAAATACAGCGCTGACGGATCCAATCATACCGGCAACCTCCTGCTTTCATTCGGCTGGCATCACCGGGTCGGGAGGAAATAACGACCCGGTTATACGATCCCCGCCAACTCCAAACTCTTCTTCTTGAGCTTGCGGATTTCCACATCCTCGATGACCGGCTCCGGTGTCAGCACCAGTGACGTATGATTTTCCCGCCACCAGTTCTCCCCGGCAATCTCGCGGAAATGGATCACCCCGATCAGGTACTTCCGGTCAGTCTCGGCATGCCATTCCTCTATCCATTCAAAACGTTCCCGCGGAATATACCTCCAGTCGTCAAAGCTGACATATACCCGCACATAAAAATCGTCCGTCAGCTCATGCGGCACATGATGATATAATTTTTTATACTCGTATTTATACTGATACCGGAGTGCCGACAGATCGCTTAATACGGCCGACGCGGTAGGGAAGGAGCCCGCGCCCTTGCCATAAAAGAATTGTTTGTCGGCGAACCCGCTCTCGATCACGACGCCGTTGTACTCATTCCGCACAAATGCAAGATGATCGTCGTGACGGACAAACTGCGGCAGCACAAAGGCAGCCACCTTACCGTTTTCCAGCTTCTTGGCCTGTGCCACGAGCTTAATATCATAGTGCTTCTCCCGTGCCACCGCCGCATCCCCTGCCTGGATATGCTGAATGCCGCTAAAGACCAGCCGATCGGTCGGCTCCACGATCCCATAGGCGTGGGTTAACAGGAAAGTCCATTTGTTGGCCGCATCATATCCTTCTACGTCGAGTGTCGGATCGCTCTCCGCAAACCCCAGCTGTTGGGCCAGCAGGAGCGCTTCCTGGAATCCGAGCTTTTCTTCGAACATTTTCGTCAGGATAAAATTCGTGCTGCCGTTTACAATGGCCTTGATGGAATGGAGCAGGTCGTTGTCGTAATATTCTTCGAGGTTCCGGATCACCGGTATGGATGCACAGGCCGCCGACTCATACAGGAAGGACGCACCCGTCTCCTGCTGCAAGCTCAACAACCCGGGGAGGTGCTCGGCGATCATTTTTTTGCTGGCACTGACAACGGACTTGCCGCTGCGTAACGCCCGAGAAACGATCTCGAACGCCGGCCCCGATTCGTTGATCACTTCAACGATCACATTGATCCCGGGATCATCCAGGATAACATCCCGGTTGGTAGTAAACAATTCCGCCGGAGCCTCCCGTTTCTTCCCCGGATGTTTGATACAAACTTTCTTTATGGTCGCCTTTAGCGAAGGAGTTTGCTTCAAAACTTTATAGAGACCTTCCCCGACGACTCCAAATCCGAATAACCCGATAGTGAGCTGCTTATGTGTTTCCATTTTTGTTCCTATTAGTAAACTTAACATTCAACCAAATTTGCATTGCGCGGCGACGCCTCGTTGATGGCGATCGCATCAAAAGCCTGTTTTAGGTCCTCAATCAAATCGATCGGGTCCTCCAGCCCCGCGGACAGGCGAATCAGACTATCCGCCACGCCTGCCGCCCGCCGTCGTTCCGCAGGAATCGTTTTATGCGTCATTTGCGCCGGATGCGACACCAAACTCTTGATCCCGCCGAGGCTCTCCGCCAGTTTGAAGAGCTTTGTAGACGTCACAAATGCCGTTGCAGCCTCCACCGTGTCCTCTTTTAACGAAAAACTGACGATCCCGCCAAAGCCAGGATAATTAACACGGCCGACCGCCGGATGTTCAATCAGGAACGACGCAATCGCGGCCGCATTGATCCCATGTTGCTGTATACGCAGATGCAACGTCTCGATCCCCCGGATCAGCAGCCAGCTGTCAAAAGGCCCTAATACCGCGCCGCACGCATTCTGCAGGAATTTCACCCGCTGTCCCAGCCCGGGATCGGCGGTCACGACCAAACCCGCGATCAGATCGGAATGGCCGCCGAGGTATTTCGTGCCCGAATGAACGACGATATCCGCTCCCAATTCCAGCGGCTTCTGCAGGGCCGGCGACGCGAACGTATTGTCAACACACAACAGGCATCCTTGCGTATGCGCCAGTGCCGCGATCGCCCGGATATCGGATATTTTCAGCGTTGGATTTGTAGGCGTCTCGATCCAGATCAGGCGGGTCTTTGGCGTCAGCGCATCCAGTACCGCTGAAATATTGGATGTATCCACATACCGCACCACGATCCCGAATTTCCTATAGACCTGCTCGAACAGCCGGAAGGCTCCGCCATAAATGTCATCCACCGCTACGATCTCGTCACCTGTTTCCAGGAGCTTTACTACGGCGTCAATGGCGGCCAGGCCGCTTGCAAATGCAAGCCCCGTGCTTCCGCCTTCCATTTGGGCAATGAGGTTTTCCAGTGTAACCCTCGTGGGGTTGGCCGTTCGCGCATAGTCATACCCTTTATTCACGCCCGGCGCCTCCTGGACGAAAGTCGAAGTCTGGTAGATCGGCACCGAGATGGCGCCGGTTAAAGGGTCCACGGGGATGCTGTGAATGAGCTGTGTTGTCGCTTGCATGATAATTTTTTTATTAAAAAAGTTTATTCAGCGACACCACTTACCAAGAATCCGACAAAGAAACCGATGACCAGAAAAAAAAAGCTCTTCTGATCTGTCAGAAGAGCTCTAAATATGCTGTATCGATATTGTCAAGCCGGAATCTGACTTATCTGTCCCGATCTTCCTCGGGATGGAGTTGGCACCTTACTTTCAGCATCCGTGATTTCCATCATCAGAGTCGCTTCAGCAGGTTGTCAAGGCTTCAACGGGCCATTTCCCTCAGCCTTTCTTGATAAGAGATGTTCTAAGAACTGGTGCAAAGATAATGGACCGTTTTTCACATTACCAAATTTTGACCCGATTTTTCGATGAATTCATCCCGTTAACGGATAAATAACGGGTTTTTGGAACGGTTTTTGGCAACTCAAAGGCGGACGATGAAGTACCTATACGTATAAAACTACACAACATGAAAACAATGAGCGCCTGGCTGACAGCCCTTGTCGGCATGACAGCCGTACTTTACATCGTTTCGTGCAACAAGAGCAATTCGTCCAATTCCAACCCCAACATTCCTAAAGGCGAATCCCGGCTTTCTGTCTATATGATGGACGGACCGCTTCCATATGACAGCGTCCTTATCGACATCCGGCAGATTGCGGTGGAAATAGATACCGCTACCACGCAAAATTCCCGGGACAACGATCGCCAATGGGATAACGACTGGTGCGGCGAAGGTCGTGATCAGTCCAATAAATCCGTGATCTGGGACACACTCAGTATTACCCCCGGTGTATATAACTTGCTGGCGTTGCGCAATGGCACCGACACCCTGCTCACCTCCAGCCTCATTACAACAGGCAAGGTCCTCAAGGTGCGGATCACCCTGGGTAACGACAACAAGATCTATACTGACAGTGTTACGTCCTATCCGCTGGAGATCTTCGGCCCCAACCCGTTCTTCACCATCAACGTTCGAAGGACCGATGTCGCCGATGTCACCAATAACGAATTCAAGCTCTGGCTGGACTTCAATCTTTCCCGCTCCATCTTTTTCTGGAACGGACAGTTCCTCCTGAGCCCCTATATCGTCGTCTTTAACGATCAGGTAATGGCCAAAATTGAAGGAACCGTCCTGCCGAAAGGCGCAGGGGCCCTCGTAGAAGCCATTAACGGCTCCGATACCTTATATGCTATTCCGTGGTGGGGTGGTCAATATCAGTTCCGCAACGTGCCAACCGGAACGTGGAGTCTTACGTTTAAAGGTGATGACGGCTACCAGGACACCACCATCAGCAATATCGTGGTGGATTCCATGAAAGTAACGCAAGTGCCGACGATCACTTTACATAAATAGTTCATCCATAATCATTTAACCTATCGCTATTCGTAGGCCGGGGCGCTGCTCCGGCCAATTTTTTTAGTAAAACCATACCCCCGTACCATTTGTTATACTAACTTAGCGCTATGTCCATTCCAACGAATAACATTGAAGAAACCATAGACGTATCAGGAGCCAGGGTACACAATCTCAAGAATATCGACATCCGCATCCCGAAAAATCAGCTTGTCGTTATTACCGGTATCAGCGGAAGCGGGAAATCCTCGCTGGCGTTCGATACCATTTACGCAGAAGGTCAGCGGCGTTATATGGAGAGCTTTGGCGCCTATGCCCGCCAATTCATCGGCGATATGGAAAGGCCCGATGTTGACAAGATCACCGGCCTCAGCCCTGTCATTTCCATCGAGCAGAAGACGACAAACAAAAACCCCCGGAGTACTGTCGGGACAGTGACGGAGATCTACGACTTCCTTCGCCTTCTCTACGCCCGTATCGGTGAGGCGCATTCGTACAATACGGGCAAGAAAATGGTCAAATTCAGCGAAGAGGAGATCGTAGATAACGTCTTTAAGAAATTCAGGAATAAGAAGATCTCCGTTCTCGCACCCCTGGTACGCGGTCGTAAAGGCCACTACCGGGAACTTTTTGAGGACATCCGGAAAAAAGGTTTCGTTAAAGTGCGCGTAGACGGCGAGGTAAAAGACCTCGCGCCAAAAATGCAGGTCGATCGTTACAAGATCCATGACATTGAGGTGGTCATCGACCGGCTTGCGGTGACGGATGACATGAAGACCCGCCTTTCCGCAAGCGTCCAAAAAGCGTTGCAAATGGGCAAAAATCTTTTGTTCATCCTGCTGAATGATGACGACCGCCTCCTCCAGTACAGCAAGCAGCTGATGTGCGAAGACACGGGGATCAGTTACGAAGAACCCTCTCCCAACAGCTTTTCCTTCAACTCGCCCTATGGCGCCTGCCCAACATGCAAAGGTCTTGGCTCCGTGTATCAGATCAGCATGGATGCTATCATCCCCGACAGATCCAAAAGCATCAACGATGGCGGGGTTGTTCCCCTCGGCGAAGAACGTGAAGCCTATTTATTCCGGCAGGTACAGCAGCTAGCCAAAAAGAGCAAATTCAGCCTCGATACGCCCATCGAGGATATGCCAAAGAAGGCCCTCAATCTCGTTCTTTTTGGCAACGAGGCCGGAGACAGCAAGCTGGATGTCGATTTCGGTACGGACAACGCCGGCGGTCAGGTCTACACCGAAGAATACGAAGGGGTCATCAACTCGCTACGCCGCTGGTTCGCGAGCAGCAACTCCGACTCATTCCGGGAATGGGTCGAACAATTCATGGAGCTGACGACTTGTGAGACGTGCGGCGGAACGAGGTTGCGAAAAGAGAGCCTTTGGTTCAGGGTAGGGGAGAAGAACATAGCGGAGCTTAGTGCCATGAACCTCAACCGGCTGGCGGAATGGTTCGCCACCGTGGAAAAAAAATTGAGCAACAAACAGAACATTATCGCAAAGGATATCCTTAAAGAGATCCGCGAACGCCTCCGGTTCCTTCTCGATGTCGGCCTGACCTATCTTACCCTGGACCGCGCTTCGCGCACACTCAGCGGCGGCGAATCACAGCGTATCCGGCTTGCCACCCAGATCGGATCCCAGCTTCAGGGGATTACCTATATCCTCGACGAGCCCAGTATCGGCCTTCATCAGCGCGATAACCAACGGCTCATCCATGCATTGAAAAACCTCCGCGACATCGGAAATAGCGTCCTGGTGGTGGAACACGATAAGGATATTATGCTGGCGGCGGACTATTTGGTCGACATCGGCCCCCGCGCCGGACTCCACGGCGGTAAGATTGTTGCCCAGGGGCGGCCGCCCGCGCTCCTCGAACTTGACACGCTCACATCCTCATACCTTAACGGGCACCGAAGGATTGCGGTGCCGGCAGAGCGACGAAAAGGCAATGGGAAATTCCTCGAGCTGAAAGGCGCGAAAGGGAATAACCTAAAAAATGTCGATGTGAAGTTTCCCCTGGGCAAACTCATCGTTGTCACCGGAGTCAGCGGTAGCGGCAAGTCTACGCTTATAAACGAGACACTCTACCCCATCCTGAGCAAACATGCCTATAACTCCCGGATGACACCCCTGGAGTACAAGAGTATAAAAGGGCTCGACAATATCGACAAGGTGATCGAGATCGATCAGTCGCCCATCGGCCGGACTCCGCGTAGCAATCCGGCTACTTACTGTGGTTTCTTTACCGACATTCGCACCCTCTTCGCATCGGTGCCCGAAGCCAAGATCAGGGGATACAACGCGGGCCGGTTCTCATTCAACGTCAAAAGCGGCCGCTGTGATGTTTGCGAAGGCGGCGGCATGCGGGTCATCGAAATGAATTTCCTCCCCGACGTCTATGTCCATTGCGAAAAATGCAATGGCCGCCGTTATAACCGCGAAACCCTGGAGATCCGGTACAAAGGGAAGTCCATCAGCGACGTTTTGGATATGACTGTGGATGAAGCTGTGGGATTTTTTCAGAACGTTCCCTATCTCTACCGGAAGATCAAGGTGCTCCAGGATGTGGGGCTGGGCTATATTACACTCGGTCAATCCGCGGTAACCCTTAGCGGCGGCGAAGCGCAGCGTGTAAAGCTTGGAACGGAGCTCGGCAAAAAGGACACCGGGAAGACGTTTTATATCCTCGATGAACCTACAACGGGCTTGCATTTCGAGGATATCCGCCATTTGGTGGAGGTGCTGGACAAACTGGTTGACCGCGGGAATACCGTACTGGTGATCGAGCATAACCTCGATGTGATTAAAGTAGCCGATCATATCATCGACCTGGGTCCGGAAGGCGGCGATGGCGGCGGCAGCATCCTTTTTGAGGGGACACCTGAAGCGCTCACCGGCAACAAAGAAAGTCATACGGCCCGGTTTTTAAAAGCAGAACTAAAGTAACACCAACTTCCGCCGCCGGGTAATAAATTATGGAAAGGATTATCATAGACATGGACGAAGTCATCGCCGATCCGATGAACGAAATGATCGACTGGTACCGGAAAGAACATCATGGCGATGTCGATTTTAAAAAGATGTTGACGGGGTCCTGGGTGAGAGGGTTCCCCGATGAACACCAGGACCTTGTGATGGACCGGCTGCGTTCTCCGGGCTTTTTCCGCCATCTTCCCGTCATGAAAGACAGCGTCGGCGTCCTGCGCGAGCTCAATAAGCGCTACGAAGTCTTCATCGTATCAGCCGCCACCGAATTCCCGAATTCCCTCAAAGACAAATTGGAATGGCTGGAGGATCATTTTCCATTCCTAAGCTGGAAGCAGGTGGCCCTGTGCGGCAGTAAAGACCTGGTTTTCGGAGACTATATGATCGATGACCATCTCAAAAACCTGAAAGGATTCAAAGGCAAGCCCTATCTCTTTACCGCCGCCCACAACCTGGACGTGACCGGCTACGACCGGATCAACAATTGGGCGGAAGCTGCGGAAATCTTTCTGAAATGATCGCGCTCCGATCGTGTTGGCGCAGTCGCGATGCACAAAAAAGCGACCCGTCAGGGTCGCTTCTCAATAAGCCAACAAGCCGCACAGGAAGTGATTAATAAAATCTTTTTGTAAAGGGTACCTAAATAGGGAACGGATCAGGTTTTACTTAACCTCGGATATTCGGATTTTACCAATTTCCCTGCCAGCATGTTGGTTGTTCGTTTAAGGCCTCAATGCACCGTAAGCTGCCCGTTCTCAATCCGCTCATCGTCCGTAAACACCTCGAACAGGTAATTGCCTTCGGAAATCGTCGTAAGCACAGTAGTTTCTTTGTTTCGGATATGCGCCTGGTTCACCAGCCGCCCATCCATATCGAACAGGTATAACTGATATACTTTCCCGTCTTTTCCGCTGGCGGAAAAGAACAATACCTGCTGCCGGGCATCCGGATACAGCCGGATTTTGTGCTTTTTGCACGACAGAGCTTTGCTTACCTGGATACTGTGGATGGTATCTGAACCTGCTTCAGGAGTGAGATGAGGAGCGCCGCCGGATAATCCGGGATCGGCGAGAGCGCAGCATTGCACGAAAAGTGCCAGGCTTAACGCCAGGATGCCGCCGCGCAGGTTCGCAGACAAGACAGTTTTCTTTAGGTGTACGGGTCGGATCATAGGTACAATTGATTTTGCAATCAATGAAAAAATAGGGTACGGATTAACAATAATTTTCAACAAACGATCAAAATAACCAGAGTACGATCAACAACTATAGTAACAAAAATATGCGTAACAATTAGAATCGCAGCAACGGACAGTGTGTGGAATTGTACCACCGCTCTTTCTGACCGCCGGTTAGGCGAATACCGATCTTAAACCCAAACGTAAAGTATGCATCATTGTTCCCCGGCGTTCCACGTTTGTCTCCCGCCATATAGCTAGGCGTATTGTAACCATTGGCGGCCTTATTGGACAGCTTTACCGCCAGATCGGCCTGCTGCGCAGAGAGGTGCGAATAGAACAGATTTGGGTCGATATACTGTCCATGCACGTCATCAAGGTAGTCGGTGAACAATTTACGATAGATGAACTCGACCGAGATATTGATGTCTTCACTAAGGAAATATTTGATACCGCCGCCCATCGGAATATTTAACTGTGTCAGCGAATATTCCTTGACACCCGGCACCCATCCCTCACCTTCCGTGTGAAGCGGCCGCAGGTCGTACCAATAGGTGTTACCTCCTTGCGACAAGCTGCCCTGCGGATTGAAATGGTAAATACCTAAACCGAGCAAGCCATACGGACGCAACCTTCCTTGGACGTCTTCCGGCTCTTCTTCGAAGAAGACGGTAGGATAAAACTCCGCCATGGCGGTTCCTTCTATAATTACCGAGCGAAAATCGAGATTGCGGTTGAAACGGCTGTTTTCATCACCTCCCTTTTCCTTTATATCAGCATCAAATGCCGTTATGTTCCCGTAGTTTGCGGAGAGACGAAAGCCCAACCATTGCGTCGGATAAGCAGCGAAGAACGCGCCAAACTGTAGCTTGGTCGTTGGGAAATTATAGTCTTTGAGACCATATGTGCCCTTGCCGGCATGACCGCCGAGATCCGTCAAGGCTACGATAGGACCGGTTGTAAAGCCAAAGTCGGTAGTATTTCGGGCATCCTCCTGAGCGAAAGATGGATAAGAGATACACAGGGTAATGGCAGATACAAACAAACACTTCCAGAACAAGGAGTGTAAACTCTGTTTCATTGATATTAGATTTAGTTTTCCGATGGTTTGGACTGCTGCTTCCTCATTCGAAAATGAAGAAGGAGCGACATACAAGAAACGAAATATTAACGATTAATTGTACATCCGGGAGCGACTATTTTAGAGACAATATTCCCAATTAAGGAATACTGTGTAATGATTTATAGATGAATTACGGATAGCAACATTTCAATATGGTTGATCCCATCTTCGGAATAAATTTCCCCCTTTTGGACGAAGCCGAACGATTCGTAAAAATCCTTGAGATAATATTGCGCACCGATACGGATATCTCGCTTTCCATGAACCGCGTAAAGGGCTTGAATGCTTTCCAGGAGGAGCTCCCGGCCGATTCCCATTCCTCTTGCAGTTGGTGAACTTACGATCCGGCCTATAGAAGATTCCACATAGGAAATCCCCGGTGGAACAATTCGTGAATATCCGAGCAGCTGACCGTCTTTCCAACCCATCACGTGATGGCATACCTGATCTTTATTGTCCATATCGAGGAAAACACAATGCTGTTCAACCACAAAAACTTCGCTGCGCAGCCGAAGAATAGCATACAATTCACCAGTTGTCAAATCGCTAAAATGTTTGCAAATCCAGCTAGTAGCCATATTTGTTACCCCATAATGATTTCAGGAATTTTCGAAGCTCTTCCTCCCTCGCATTCCGCCCGGGTTCGTAAAAAACGGTCCCGGCAATTTCAGTTGGCAAATATTCCTGCAATGAAAAGTTGCCATCATAAGAATGACTATACTGATACCCCTTCCCATAATCGAGATTCTTCATCAAATTCGTAGGAGCGTTTCGGATATGAAGAGGGACGGGCAGATCTCCATACCCGCGGACTGCGGCCTGTGCCGCACCAATCGCCGTCGTGGCCGAATTGCTTTTTGGCGAGGACGCCAGATAGATTGCGCACTGCGACAGGATCAGGCTGGACTCCGGATACCCGATCTTGTTGACCGCCTCAAAAGTTGCATTCGCCAGGAGCAGCGCATTCGGATTGGCGTTGCCGATATCTTCGCTGGCCAGGATCAGCATCCGCCGCGCAATGAACTTGACATCCTCTCCACCTTCTATCATTCTCGCGAGCCAGTAGACCGCTGCATTGGGATCGCTGCCCCGGATGCATTTGATAAACGCGGAAATAATATCATAATGCTGTTCGCCTTTTTTGTCATACAGGGCGATCCGTTGCTGCGCTATCTCCATCACAACCTCATCGGTGATCACCCCTCCTTCCCCCAATGCATCGGCTACCACCTCCAGCAAATTCAGCAATTTTCGCGCGTCGCCACCCGAAATGTTGATCAAAGCAGACGTCTCTTTTAACCCGATATGCAAGCTCCGCAACCAGTCGTCTTCGCCGAGGGCACGATGAAGTACCCGGATAAGGTCTTCTTCCGTCAGCGGCTTGAGCACATAAACCTGGCACCTGCTCAGCAATGCGCTGTTGACTTCGAAGGATGGGTTTTCGGTCGTTGCGCCGATCAGCGTTACAATGCCCTTCTCCACCGCACCCAATAATGCGTCCTGCTGCCCCTTATTGAACCGGTGGATCTCGTCGATGAACAGAATGGCTCCTGCCACGTCCCTTGCTTCCGCGATCACCTCGCGAACTTCCCTGACACCGGAGGAAATGGCACTGAGGGTATAAAACGGCACCTTTAGTGAATGGGCGATGATCCCCGCGATCGTCGTTTTTCCCGTACCCGGCGGGCCCCATAGGATCATCGAAGGCGGCTTTCCGTGTTCAATAGCTGTCCGCAATACACTACCTTTGCCGGTCAGATGCTGCTGACCGACCAGTTGATCGAGGCTGAGCGGCCTGAGCCGCTCAGCCAGCGGGGCCCCCTTGTTATCCATAACAAATAATTAAGTAACAATAGTACAACAACTTATCCTTTTTCGTGTTTTATTGGAATTCAGCAAAACATGAGAATATCGTTCATTTTCCTGTTCTCCATCTCTTCACTGGTAGCTGTAGCCCAAAACCAAAGGCTTTCCGCTGCCGGCAACTATGCCCTTAACCGCCCCGGTGTAGTGATGATCCGCACCGAGTATACCGCCAATGTCTACGTCAACAGCATGAAAATGGACTACCGCGTATTCAACGCGTTGCTCGATTCCATCCAACGCCTCGACCACGGAGGCGGAGTTACCCCGGAGCAAAAACTCGATATCGTCCTTCGGGAAATGAACAACCGCCCCGAACGTTTTTTCCAGACCTCATTTGACTACATTAAGCAACCCGAACAGATCACCGCCTCGGGTAGCGGGTTTTTTATCACCAGCGACGGGTATGTGGCCACTAACTGCCATCTCATCGACCGTGATGAGGGTTTTATCCGCCGCCAGTTCATCCTTGCCGCTTTCCGCCAGATCTCCGAAGCCAGTATCGCCGCGCTGGAGAACGCGTGGGCAACGCACTTCAACGAACAGCAGCGAAGCTTGCTCTACAATACGTATGCCTCCGTGTATTCGCGCCTCTTCTCAATGATCCTTTATGACGTGAAGAGGAATATCTACGTGGTTTATCGCAGCGGGAGCGTTGACCATCAAACCGACACCGTCAAAAAACCCGCCAGGATAATTGTCAAAGGACAGCCGATGCCGGGTAAGGACATTGCTATCCTGAAAGTTCAGGTCCCGGCAGCTATGCCCATGCTGACGTTGGCCTCACCCGAGCTGCCCGAGGTAGGCCAGCAGCTATACGTGTTCGGCTACCCCGGACCAGTAACGAACAACGATTTTGTCTCGGCCGAATCGGCCATAGAGCCCACCCTCACCACCGGCATTATCAGCGCTATCAAGATATCCGTCGGCGGCTGGCCTCTCATCCAGATGGATGCCAACATCAATCACGGCAGCAGCGGCGGACCCGTTTGCAACGATAAAGGAGAGGTAATCGGCCTGACGACATTCGGCAGTCTCGAAAACACCGGTGGACTGGCCGCCGGATTGAACTTTGCGGTCCCCGTCAGTATCCTCGACGAATTTGTGGACAGCGCAGGAATAAGACCTTCACCCGGCCCCCTGACCCGGCTATTCGCGCGCGCCCTCGGATACTACGAACAACATCAATATCGCAGCGCCCTCCATGAGTTCCAAAAGGTCAGCCGGCAAAACCCGCAATTCCCCGGTATCAATGCCTACATCACAGACTGTACAAAAAAGATAAAGGGGAATAGGACCAACCTCAACGCCGAGGAGCGCCTTCTCCTCATCCTTGGGTTTATCGGTCTGCTGATCGCCGCTATCGGCGCCTGGTGGGTCCGCTACCGCCGCACGTGGAGATTATGAGACATCGTTCCGATGGACCAGGAAATACCAGCGCAACAAACGGATGTTAAGGATCACATTGACGGCGATCATCAGCCCAAGGGCCACGGATAAAGAACCCACGAATAAAATCGCGCCCTTGGACAACGTGTAATATTTTCGCAGGTCATCCGGCATCTGAGCTGCAAGCTCTTTCATCATATTTGCAATGCGGCCCGGATCGGCAATCGTCGAAAAACCGGAGATGATATCCATCATTCCGAAGAAGAGCGCTATCAGCCCGACAAACCGAATCCCGACGGGTGTCTGATTGCTCAGGGGCTCCCGGGAGTAACGAATACTTTTATGCAATTTCAGCGCCGCAAAGCAGTTCAATGGAATGGCACTCAATAGCACGAAGAGGGCCAGCAAAGCCATCTGTCCTGTAGCCAGCGATACCAGTAGTCCAAGCGCAACGAACATCCCCCAGAAGATGATATTGAACCAACTCAACATGGCGGCAACCTTTAAGGCGATTTTCATAAACTATCCCTCCCGGTGTTCACCTGTATCGACAATTCACTGAGTTGCCTTTCATCGATGGTTGCCGGCGCGTCCAGCATCACGTCCCGGCCGCTGTTGTTTTTCGGGAAAGCGATAAAATCCCGGATGCTCTCACTCCCGCCAAGTATCGCGCAAAGCCGGTCAAGCCCAAATGCAATACCTCCATGTGGCGGCGCCCCGTACTCGAAAGCGCCCAGCAGAAAGCCAAATTTATGCTGCGCCTCCTCCGGGCTCATCCCCAACGCGGCAAACATCTTTTCCTGCAGTTCCCGCTGGTAGATGCGGATCGATCCGCCCCCGAGTTCATTCCCATTCAATACCATATCATAGGCATTTGCCTTGATGTGGTTGTATGGATGCTCGAGGTATTTCTCCGGTACTTCGATAACCGGATTGGAATCGATCATTATGGATATATCGGAGGGCTTTGGCGCAGTGAACGGATGATGACGGGCCACCCATCGGTTGTCATCTTCCGCATATTCGAAGAGCGGAAAATCGAGTACCCACAGCAGCTTAAACTCTTCTTCCCGGCGCAACCCAAGCCGCCTGCCCATTTCCAACCGCAGTTCACTCATCGCCTTCCTGGTCCGCTCTTCCCGCCCCGCCAGCAGCAAGATCAGATCGCCGGTCTCCGCTCCTGCCGCGTCCGCGATAGCTTTCAATCGTTGGCCGGAATAGAACTTATCCACCGAGCTCTTCAGGGTTCCGTCCGCATTGCACCTGATATAGACCAGTCCCTGCATCCCGATCTGCGGCCGCTTCACCCACTCCGTCAGTTCGTCGGTTTGTTTCCGGGTGTACTCGCTGCAACCGGGCACAGCAATCGCCAGCACCGTCTCTGCGTTGTCGAAGACGCCGAATCCGGCACCCGAGATCAGTTCGCCTTGGGCCATGCGCTTGCCCCCCAACGTGAAAGCAGATTTCAGATTCGCGATCTTCATCCCGAAGCGGATATCCGGTTTGTCGTTCCCATACTCCCACATCGCCTGCTCCCAGGTGATCCGCTGCAATGTCTCCTTGTACTCGATTCCCTTGACGGTCTTAAAAATATACTTCACCATCCCTTCGAACATGTTAAGTATGTCCTCTTGTTCCACGAAGCTCATCTCGCAGTCGATCTGCGTAAACTCCGGTTGCCGGTCGGCGCGAAGGTCTTCGTCCCGGAAACACTTTACGATCTGGTAGTACCGGTCATATCCGCTGACCATGAGCAATTGCTTGAATGTCTGCGGCGATTGCGGCAGGGCGTAAAACTGCCCGGGGTTCATCCGCGAAGGCACCACAAAGTCGCGGGCGCCCTCCGGGGTCGACTTGATAAGGAAAGGCGTTTCCAGATCCATGAACCGGTTTTGATGCAAATACTCCCTTGCCGCCCGGTTGACGGCATAGCGCAGCTCCAGGTTTTTGCGCACGGCCGGCCGCCGAAGATCGAGGTAGCGGTATTTCATCCGCAGGTCTTCGCCCCCGTCGGTATCATCCTGGATCGTGAATGGCGGTGTTACGGAAGGATTCAGGATAGTGTAGCCGCTAACCTTGATCTCGATATCGCCCGTCGGCAGCTGCGGATTTTTGCTAGTCCGCTCCGCCACCCGGCCGTCGACCTGCACGACGAACTCCCTGCCCGGCGGGTTTGCCGCCAGCGCTGCGTTCAATTCTTCCCCGAACAGAAGTTGCGTAATACCATACCGGTCCCGCAGATCGATAAAGGTAATGCTCCCGAATTTCCTGATCGTCTGTACCCAGCCAGCAAGGGTCACCGACTGACCGATCTGCTCCTTTCTTAATTCGCCGCAGGTATGAGTGCGATACATGCTTTAGTTTACTTTAATGGTGGGCAAAGGTAGGCCAAAAACGCGTATTTTCACGCCATGTCGACCGCGGCATCCAACATTGCGCCCCTGATCATCCTCGCGCTGATCTTCGGGCTCAGGTATTTTTTTGACCGGTTTCTGCGGAAACGGAAAGAAAAGCGCGTTCATACGCTGCAGGAATCTTACGATCAGGTCCTGGCCCGCTATAACCCCTACTACAAGAGCCTTCAGCCTGAGGGCCGTGAACGATTCTTCAAGCGGGTGCTGCAATTCATCGACAGCAAAAAATTCGAGTATATCGATCTCGAGCGACAAGACATCATGCCGGTTCTCATCAGCGCGGCCGCCGTGCAACTCACTTATGGCCTGGATCATTTTCAGCTCGACTTCTTTGACACCATATATATTATAAAGGATAAGTATACCTACGGACCAAGCCAAACACCCTTCGAGGGCCATGTCAGCGAAGACGGGATATATCTTTCCTGGACCCATTTCATGCGCGAATTTGCCGATTACTCCGACGGGCAAAATGTCGGCCTGCACGAAATGGCGCATGCGCTCACCTATGTGAATTTCACCGGCCATCAGGGCCGCGACCGCAACTTCCACGACACGTTTGTAGATTTTTCCGCCATAGCCCGGCCCATCTTTGAGCGAATGCAAGCCGGCGAAACCACCATGCTCGATCCTTATGCCGCTACCAACTACCAGGAATTCTGGGCCGTTTGCGTCGAAACGTTTTTTGAGCGCAGCCAGGCCTTTAAACAACAGCTTCCCGAGCTCTATTCGGCGCTTTGCCGCCTACTCAATCAGGACCCCCTTTCCCGGGAGAAATTCTTTACCATCCCGGCCGCATAGCTGTTCTTAACAAATTAATTGTCAATAATTTACAAAAAGTCCGCGATTCCCCTTTTGATTTTCAGAAATTTCTCATTATTTTGAGGTGTAACGATTCATTCCTCTTGATTAAACCCGCCATCAGGTTTTTCCCTCTAATTCTTGAAGACCATAGTTCTCCGTATCCACCTCCAATGTAAGACCCGATTGTAGCAATCGATTCTTGAATCACTAAGGAAAAAATGAACCTTATGGAAATCGTTGTGATTTGCTCATTGGTGTTGGGTATTCTCCTGCTGAACCGCCCTGTTACGATGCTTGTTCAACGCCTTTATAACAGGCACCAGTTTAAGCGATTTATTGTAAGAGAGACCTTCTATCACTCTGTTGTGTCCCGCCACCTGGCCTATTATAACCGGCTGAACCTGGAAGACCAGCGGAAATTTCTGTTTCGCACCTGGCTGTTCCAGCATTCGAAAAACTTTCGGTACATCGAAGTGGAAGAGACCGCCGAAATGCCCATCCTCGTGAGCGCCGTCGCCGTCCAGCTAAGTTTTGGCCTCGAAAAATTCAAATTGAACTATTTTGACGATATCTTCATCCTCCGCGATGATTACCATTACGGATTTTACTCCCGGCCCTTTATGGGGCATGTCGATCAAACCGGTATCTATCTTTCCTGGGACAACTTTATGAAGGGTATTTCCCAGCAGACCCCCAATTGTAACGTCGGCCTCCACGAGATGGCTCATGCGCTCGCTTATGTCAACTTTGTCACCCAGACTGAAGAGGACCGGCACTTTAAAAAGGAGTTCCCGAACTTCTCAAAGGTAGCCCGACCCATATTCACATCCATGCAGCAAGGGGGGGCAAAGAACTTGCTTGGCGATTATGCTGCAACCAACTATCACGAATTCTGGGCCGTAGCCGTTGAGATATTCTTCGAGAGTCCCGACCAGTTCCGTCAGGAACTCCCCGAACTTTACGAAGCCATGGCAAACGTGCTCAACCAGGACCCCCTCAGTTTTGTCACGGGCAGCACGACGATTATCCGTCGCCAGCCCGTCGCGACCCCGGTTGGCGCCATAGCCTGAGCGAATCTACAAACCGCTGAAATAAGCTCCCGGTCTCATCCGCCCAAAATTCGCTTAAATCGATTGACATCCGCTTCCGGAATCACCGGCTCCCCCTTCCTCAACAACGCTGCCAGCTGCCGCGCAAAAAACGGCGCCAGCGAACACCCCTTCGTCCCCATTCCATTCAGGATGCCTACCGCCGGATATACCGGATGAAGCCCGACAAAGGGGCGCCGCTCCAGTGTCGCGGGCCGCACCGAGGCGAAATGCTGCACTGTCCGGAACGGCACCCGCAGCCAATCTTTCAATAAGGCCTCCGTCCGCCCGCGAAAAACCGCCGTCGGTCCGGCATCGATAAAAGACCATTCATACGAGGATCCGACCCACCATAACCCATCGGTCCAAGGCACCAAGCTGATTCCGCGTTTGAAGACTACACTCGCAGCCGCCGGTACCGGTGCTTCGATAATCAGCACCTCCCCTTTATTCGGCGCAAACGGCAACCGCGAAAAATATCCTGCGTTCGCCGCCTCCACCCCATCGCAAAAGATCACCCACCGCGCCCCGACGTCACGATACCGGACCCCGGAATCTCTGACTACTAACTCCGCCGCCACAAAACATTCTCCCCGCAACACCCCTCTGCCCTCCAACTCCTTTCGCGCCTGCGACAGCAACCCCTGCACATCCACCAGATAGCACGGTTCGATCAGCCCATACCCCAACTCATAACGGAAAAGGCCATCCCACGAATGCTCCTCCTCGGGCGGCGGCAGCCGCAGATACTCCGCCCCCTCTTCATATCGCTTGCCAAAGGCCAACCGCATCTGTGGTGTCGGAAAAAAGTCCACTACCCGCACCGGCCTCAACGAGTCCCCATATACTTCCCGCAAAAAGGGCGGCAGCTCATCGATCATCCAGGTCTTTACGAACCTTCGCCCGGTGACGGGGTTGATCAATCCCGCGGCCGCCCGGGTGGCTGTATCACGTCGCTCCTCATCGACCACGATATAGGACAAGCCTACCCGGTCCAATTCGCGGCAAAGAAACGTCCCGCAGATTCCCTGCCCGACGACCAATACGTCAATGCCGATCATTGGGCGCCCTCCACGTTGACCCGGATCCCCTCGGTATGAAAAGCGAATTCCGGTGCATACATGCACTCCACGCCGGCTACTCCATTGCTAAACTCTCCCGTTTGACCCACCATCAGCGCATATTCGAATACGTAAGTCCCGCGCGGCACCGAAGAAAAGAAGAATTCCGTACTGACATCTTTTGTCGATTCATAATAGCCAAGCCCGCCCTGCCATTGATAGCCGCTTAATACGTTGACCGGCTCGAGACAGGCGCCGCGCATGTCCTTCAAATGTACGTATTCGAGATCCCGGTTCGTCCGAAGTACCAGTCGCACTACTACCCGGTCGCCGACACGGATCGTTCCGTTCTCCGGGATCGTGTCCAACACCGGCCCCCGGTTGGTATTGCGCTGAACGAAGAGCCGTTTCTCCAACCGTAGCGGCGCATTTCCACCTTCCGCCGGTGTGATCCGGTCCAGCTGATCGAAATATTGCCAGTACACCGCTCCCCAGGCCGGAGACCCGCCACCCTTTGAAGACTTCACCGACACCCGGATGTGACCCATATCCGGATTGACAAAGGGGCCATCAAATACCTTCTTATCATATCCTGTTCCGGCCTCGCCCACCGGAGCCTCTGCATAGCCGGGTCCCCACTGCACCGTCTTATCTCCGAGTTCCACCGTCACGGACCGCTGTTGATCGAGCCAATCCGCTCCACCCATCAACAACGCATACACCGCATCTGTCGTGGCCTTTGTCGTCGGCCATTGATGTGTCTGCTTCTGTCTCAGCAGCCAGGTCTTTAGCCGGCGGTCCGCCACCGAATCGTGTGCGACCTCCCGGAAGGCCTCGATCAGCAGCGCCTCGGTCTCGACCGGCGCCTGGTACCAATAGTATCCGCTTTCCATCTCTTTCCAGTACATGCCCAATTCCGGGTCCTGAATAGCCGTTTCGCGCAGCGAGGCAACGATTGCTCTCGCCGTTTGCACATCTCCGGTCCGGAACAGGGCCAGTGCGACCATCCCCTGGGTATATTTGCTCGCCTTTACCCACTCCTTTTGCGCCACCTTTCGGTAAAAATTGACCGCGGCAAACGACCCGCCGGGCAGGCCAACGTCGTTAAAATAGCTCCGCATATACAGGTACTGTGCCACCGAAGGCGAGATCCAATGGATACCGCCCTGCACCTTGAGGTCTTGCTGATATTCTTCCCTGATCTGCTGGTCGGCATACCCCAACGCATCAGTCACCATCTTTTTTACCTTCTCCGTCAATGCCCGCGACAATGCCTGTAAACGCAGGAGCCGGCCAAGACCGGTCAAGACATACTGTGTGATATAACGGTCGTCAAGGCCGCCTTTAAACCAGGGAAATGCGCCGTCGGGAGCCTGCACTTCGGCCAATTCGTCGACTGTCGATTCCAACTGCCCGCTGAGCCTTGCCTGGTCGAACAGTAACGCAATATTCTTTTTCTGCTGCGTCTCCGTCTTTCCGTCCAGCACCCACGGCGTCTCTTCCAGTAACACCGACTTTAACTCCTGATTTTTTTCCAGGTTACTCAGCAGAGCGGAAGTATCGACCGTCCTCCACCGTTCGAAGACCTGCGCGATCCGCGGCGAGCCATGCACCATCTTGCTGGCGAGCGCATTGGCATAAAGGCGATCAAAGGTCTGTTCCGCACATTCATACGGATATTGCATCAGGTACGGCAACGCCTGTACCGCATACCATGCCGGATTGGCGGTGAATTCCACCGTCAGCGCGTGATGGTTGAGCGTCTCGCTGCTTCCGCTTTGCAACAGCTTCCCGAACGTAAAAGACTTGACCCCGTCCGATGGCATATTCAGCGGAAGCGTTTCCGTCACCAGCATCCGGTTGCTGACCACCGGCAACACCGCCTCTTCCCCGTCACTATATGATCCGGCCTGCGCGATGATCCGATAGCTCACCGGGCGATTGTATTGATAAGGTATATCCAGGGGAAATTCGACCACCGCGCTGCCGCGAGCCGGTACGGTAAAATATTGATTGGGCTGCCGGTTGACAAACCATCCATCTGCCGTCTCCCCGGTCGTCGGGTCAGTCAGCGCAAGTCCCATCTGACCCGTCATTTCCGAATCGGCCAGGTTGACCACTTTTACCGAAAGATTGATCTTGTCGCCTTCCCTTAAAAATCGCGGCAAATTGGGCTGCACCATCAGCTCCTTTTGGGTAACGATCGTCTTCTCCGAATAGCCAAAGGCCAGATCGCGGGTATGCGCCAGCGTCATCCACTTCCATTGGGTCAGTGATTCGGGCATGGTGAAGGAAAAACTGACGTTGCCGGCGCTATCTGTTCGGAGATCCGGGAAAAAGAAGGCGGTTTCCTGGAAGTTTGTGCGGACCTGGACTGGCGGCGGCGCCGCAGGCAGCTCGATTTGTTGCGCCGCTTCCCCGCCGGGTAAAGCAGGTTTAACCCCGTCTCTTACCGAACTCCGCTCCAATATCGTCTCGTCTGCCACTATCTTTGGGGCGGTCGCTTTCGCCATCTCAATTCGATTCCCCCTTAAATACGCTATCTTATCCCTGTCATGTATCACACCCTCAACCCTCCAGGGCATCCCCACTTCAATCAACCGGTCATATTCCTTCAATATCCCATAGAATACCGGCTCCGGTCGCGGCATCGTACTCGAAAAACCCACCTCAAAATCGTCGTTGTTCATCCATAGGCCCAATGCAAAGCCCGACCATGTATCCGGCGCGTCCCAGGAATGCGGCGCAAACTGATCCAGCGATGCATCATACATCGCCGCCAGCACCTGCGCGGCCACCCGTGAACCGTGTTCTCCACGTATCTCCACCGCCCATTTTTCTTCATTCCCAGGCTCCGTCTTGTCCCGGAAACTGGTATACCGGATGGTCAATTTATCATTGCCCCACGGCACGGACACGGTCATTCGGCGCACATACATCCGGTTGTCTTTGACGAAGGCGTCCGCCACCTCAAACCCGCCCCGGTCAGCCTCCGTTATTTTCCATTCTGTGATGTTCGCGCTTCCACTCACGACAAAATGCTGGAAAACCGGACTTTCGTGGGGGTCATCTGCCCGATGCCACTGCCCGGTAGTTTCCCCGGCTTTTCGGATCGCCCGGACTACATAGACGTCCTGCGCTGAAGTACCTGTTTGAAGCAGCGCCATACCGCCCGGCTCAGCGCTCATTGCAGCGGCGTCCCCGCCCCAGACGTATTCCGGATTGGATGGCGCCCCCGTTCCACTTTCATACAGCTGAACATACCGGATATCCTTCACCGACCGGCCGAAAGAATCGGTCGCTGTCGCTTCAATCAACCACCATCCTGGCTTTAATCTTAAGGCCAGCTCATTCCCGCCGGAAGAATCCACACCTTCCCATGCCCGAGAACCCCTGACCCACTTTTCTTTTTTCCCTTCGTCGCGGTAGGCGTCATGCGGAAATGAATCAAGGAATGCCTGCCCGGTCATCACCCATCGATCCGGCGCTCCCCATAGGCGGTCCCGGATGAGCCGATCTGGCGGTGCCAATGGATACGCCGCCACATGCACCGGCGCGGCCACGGTCCCTCCCGATAAATTCTTAACATCCACCCGCACTGACCGCAGACTGTCCGCCGGCATCGCCGCATCCTGCTCTAATCCGATAACAAGGTCCAGTACCGTGTATCCGGCCGTGATCGTCACGCTGCCCGATCGGGTCTCGCCATTGATGTCCGTCACCTCTGCGGAAATGCGGTAGTCGAAGCGCGGGTCCATAGCGACGGGAATACCGCGGTCGGGACGGGCGATAAAATCAATCCCAAACGCCCCGTTGGCATCCGTCTTTACTTCCCCATGCGCAATCTCCTGCCCGTCCTGACGGGCCTCCCGCGCTTCAAAAAACAAAAACCCCGGGTATCGCGCCAGCCGGGCGACCCGATACTTCACTTTCGCTCCATCCAGGATATTCCCTGCATAGGCCTTGGCGTTGCCATGCACCCGGATACCATCTCCTACCCGGTAGGCGCCCTTCAACGGGTCGAAGCTGACATAAAATCGGGGCCGTTTGTATTCCTCGACAGAAAAATCCGAGGCAAACTGTTGCCCGAAAATCTCATTGATCTGGAAACGCCCGTTTAACCCATGATCTGGTAGATGAAACATTCCATGATAGGCTCCGAAATCATCCGTTACCAACTCCATCGAATCGATTCGCTCCCCGTTAGCGTTGGTTAGGTAGACTTTGGCATGCCGGGCCGCCATCGGCTTTAGCTGCCGCGTGTCAAAATCCCTGGTGATACCGATGGCTTTGAAATATACGGTCTGGCCCGGGCGGTAAATCGCCCGGTCGAGGAAGAAATAGACTTTTGCATTACCCCGTTCATATACTGTTTTGTCGGCCGTCACATTGTTCCATTGGTCCGCAGGCAAATAAGGTAATGAGAGTTCGGAAAGAAGCACGTCTTCTCCCGGTCGCTGAAGACGGAGTGACCGCTGCTCATACTCCGTGAGCTGCCCCAAACGAAAATGCCCCAGCTGATCCGTGTGATACGTCTGCCCCGACAACGGCTGCCAGATTTGGCGAGTGCCGCTCCAACCAGGCTTCCATACCTCCGCCCGTACATCGTTTAGCGGCTGCCCGGTCTCCCGGTTTAGCATAAAATAGTCGTGACCCTCGCGGATATACGCCATCGAAGTCACGACAACCTGTGCTCCGGTCAGCAGGCTTTTCTTCGGGTCCCACGCGGCATCTGTACTGGATAAGACAACATACGTCCCGGGCGGCAACCTCCCGATCGCGATTTCGGCGGAGTGCGTCCGATAGTCGAAAGTATTCGGCAGGTCTTGGGTGAAAGACCGATACGCGGGTGCCTGAAGCCATTCCTGCCAGACATCGTCGTTGTGTTGCCATCGCGATCCTTTTCGGAGCGTATCGATCCTGGCCAAACGCATATACAAGCGATTGACGTTCGACCATTTCACGAGGCAACGAAATGGCCTCCCGGGTACATTGAATTGTTCGACCGACAATTCCACCGACGGTGCGACGATCTCCTTCAGCAGGAGACGACAGTTGGTTTTCCCCTCACTGCTGTCGCTTTCCTGCAACACCCGCTCACAGATAGTCTTGGCCTGCACGTACCCGTCCCAACCAGCCGAATCGGGCTGCTCGAAGCTTAACTTGGCCTGGTCGGAGTAGTACTTCGCCAGGAGGTACCATGCCTGGGCTGCCGCCGGCTTGTTGCCCCATATGTCCGTCAACCGCACCAACCCCCGGAAATATTGATCCGCTTTATCGGGGGCCACTGAATAATCTTTCCCGAAGTCCAGCCGGTCAATATCCACATCGATGAGTGCATCCGGCTGCTCGTCGCTTATATGAAAGCGCGTCAGCCGCTGATATAGCAGGAGTGCCTGAAAATGCGGCGAGCTACTATCCGGCGACACAAAGGAATGTCCCTCAAACGTCCGTGCATCGGCAAACATCGCGGAATCATCGATCTCGAAATTCTCCTCCGGCTGGTTGATATCGGATTCAGAGCTTTTGAAATAACTTAGCGCCTCATATGCCAGCAGATCGAATAGGGTAGGCCGTAATCGCGGAGTGTTTCCTTTGATTAAGATCGGGTGCCAGTCCCGAATCGGCGATCGCTTGAGCAACTCGTCATCCCGCAGCGACGACAGGTACAATTCCCGGATACGCCGATGAAAATCATCTAAAGTCCAGGTCGAGAAGTCGGCGTTCGGGCGGACAACCGTGGCCGTTCGGTTGTACAACTGATAACGATGTTCTTGCAGGTACCTCCAATATTGCGTGGCCAGTATGCTTTGCAGGATCGCCTGGGAAGGTTGCCGCCTTCCGGGCCCGGCTTTCTCCACCTCATCTATCTCGCGCTCGATCGCCCGGATCGCAGCGCTGTCATTGCCGGTCACCTCCTGCCCAACCGTTGCTTTAAAGACAATCGCTCTTATTTCCTGCGCGCTGTTATGTTCCTGCCGTGCCAGTGCATAGATCCGGTCAGCCTCCACCAGCGCCGATTTCGGCAAGCCCGCGCGGTTCGCCAAGGAGTCCACCACTGCCCACCGGCGATCATAGCCGGTCGTCCCGCCGGCCTGCTGCGCCCGTACCGCCATCGCCATCCAACAAAGACAAACAATCCCCGATACAATTTTCCGCCCCATAGGAAAAATTTGAATAAAATTAAATCTTATTACCTATAGGATGGCGCAATGTGATGATTTGCACAAGGTAAACGCCTTTTAACACCGCTATAACGCTCCTCCCTTAAACAGTTGCGCTCCGCAACCTTCCTATATATGAGCTCGATATTCAGCTCACAACAACTTAAAACTAGATTTATGAAAACGAAATTTACGATCTTATTCACCATCGGTCTTCTCTTTGCCGCTGTTGCTACCCAGGCCCAGACACCGGGAGCCGACCGCCGCGATATCCGTCATGACCGGGTCGATATCCGTCATGACCGCCGGGACCTCGTCCGCGATCGCCAGGAAGGCAGATTCTTCGATGCTCGCCACGACCGCCGGGATATCCGGTTTGACCGTCAGGACCTCCGCCATGACCGGCGCGACCTCTACCGCGATCGGAATCGCTTCTAAACAATAGCACACTCTACATACACCAAGGCCATCAATGAAAAGGCCGTCCCCATAGACCGGGACGGCCTTGCTATTTTTAAGGCGCGCCGCGCAACTGCATTTCCCGCGGCGCGCGCAACCGTCGCCAGCCGCCGCGCCCTATCTCTTCCCGAGAACTTTTGCCATCGTCGACCCGATCTCCGCCGGCGTCTGCACCACCGTAATTCCGCACTCCGCCATGATCTTCATCTTCGCGGCCGCCGTATCATCCGCCCCGCCGATGATCGCTCCCGCGTGCCCCATCCGCCGCCCCGCCGGCGCCGTCTGCCCGGCAATAAAACCAACCACCGGCTTGCGGTTGTTCTCCTTCACCCACCGCGCCGCTTCCGCTTCCATACTCCCGCCGATCTCCCCGATCATCACAATCCCCTCGGTCCCCGGATCATTCATCAATAGCTCCACCGCCTCTTTTGTCGGTGTCCCGATGATCGGATCGCCACCGATCCCCACCGCCGTCGAGATCCCAAGCCCCGCCTTGGCGACCTGGTCGGCCGCCTCATACGTCAACGTTCCCGACTTGGACACGATGCCGATCTTTCCCTGCTTGAAAACAAATCCCGGCATGATCCCCACCTTGCACTCACCCGCCGTGATCACCCCCGGACAATTCGGCCCGATCAGTCGCGTCGGCCGACCCTGTAGATAATTCTTAGCCTTCACCATGTCCTGCACCGGAATCCCTTCCGTAATACAGATCACCAGACCGATCCCGGCCTCCGCCGCCTCCATGATCGCATCCGCCGCAAACGCCGGCGGAACAAAAATGATCGACACGTTCGCCCCGGTCGCCTTGACCGCATCCGCAACCGTATTAAAGACGGGCCGCTCGAGATGCGTCGTGCCTCCCTTACCCGGGGTCACCCCGCCAACCACCCGGGTGCCATACTCGATCATTTGTGACGCGTGGAAACTTCCTTCCGTTCCGGTAAATCCTTGTACGATGATCCTGGACTGTTTGCTAACTAAGATTGACATGACTATAGAAATTTATTTTAAAAGGTCATCCATGTTCCGGTTATTATCGATCTTCCCTTTCACCTCCAACATCCGCATATCCTTGGCGTCCTTCAAAAATTCAGACGCAAAAATAAAGTCATTCAGCAATTTATTCTTACTAAAAATAATTTCCTTGTTGCTGCCCTCCCATTCCTTGATCCCCTGGTACATATACATGATGTGATCCCCGATCTCCATTACACTGTTCATATCGTGTGTATTGACAACCGTAGTAATATTGTATTCTTCGGTGATCTCCTTGATCAGTTTGTCGATCAGCAGCGAAGTTTGCGGGTCCAGCCCCGAATTGGGTTCGTCACAGAACAGATACTTCGGATTCAGGACGATCGCCCGCGCGATCCCGACCCGTTTTTTCATCCCCCCCGAGATCTCGGCCGGATATTTCTTGTGCGCATCCACCAGGTTGACGCGCTCCAGTACCTCATCCACCCGCTTCATCTTTTCCGCCACGGTGTTCTTTGTGAACATATCCAGCGGAAACATCACATTTTGCTCGACCGTCATACTGTCAAACAGGGCTGAACCCTGGAAGAGCATGCCGATGCTTTGCCGAAGCTGCTTTCGCCCGTCCTCATTCATCTCCGAAAAATTCTGCCCGTCATAGCAGATCTCCCCGCTGTCGGGCTCGAACAAGCCCACCAGGCATTTCATCAACACCGTTTTACCGCTGCCGCTTGTCCCGATGATGAGGTTGCACTTCCCCGTCTCGAAAACCGAGCTGACATCATTGATGACGATCTTGTCCCCAAATCCTTTCCTGATATTTTTGATCTCGATCATAATGCTACAGCAACAACGCCGACAATAAGTAATCCGAAAACAAAACCAGCACACAACTCACCACGACTGACTTCGTGCTTGCCCGCCCGATTTCGAGCGCTCCGCCGGAAACATTATAGCCATAATAGGCCGGAATACTCGCAATAATGAAGGCGAACGTATAGCTCTTCGCCATCGCAAAAAAAACATTATACGGCTTGAAAGCCTGATGAAGGCCCTTGTCAAAGGCTGCCGACGATAAAATACCCGTCAACGTCCCGGCCAGCCTCCCCCCCCAGATACCAAGCACCGCAGAAATCACTACGAGCATCGGGATCATCACGATCGCCGCCAGCACCTTCGGCATGATCAGGTACGACTTGGTATTGATGCCCATGATCTCAAGCGCGTCGATCTGCTCGCTGACCCGCATATTTCCCAGTTCGCTGGCAATCTTGCTGCCGACCACGCCTGCGAGCACAATACAGACGAGGGTCGGTGAGAACTCGAGAATAACCGTGTCCCGAACGATTTGCGCAATCGTCGACAAGGGAATAATGGGACTTACGAGCTGATATGCCGTCTGTAAGGTCGAGACCGCGCCCATAAAAATCGAAATGATCGCGACTATACCAAGGGAGCCGATCCCGATATCCGAACACTGATGCATGAATTCCTTCCAGTACATCTTTCCATTCTCCGGTTTGGAGAACATCCCCTTCAAGGTTAGCAGATAGAGACCGAATTCTGTTAAAAACTTCATTAAGCTGTTTTTTACTTCACCTTCCTCCGCCACCACGGCGCCTTTCGATTCTCCTCATCCGAAGGCTGACTCTTGCACTTGATCTGCGCGTCGACAATCGCAACCAGCGCCACATTATAGATATTCCGTACGGTACTCCCCAACTGCAACACATGCACGGGCTTCTTCAAACCAAGCAGGATCGGCCCGATCGCATCGGCGGCCCCCACCTCCTTTAGTAAATTATAGGCGATATTGCCCGCCGCCAGATTGGGGAAGACCAGGGTATTTACCTCCTGATCCACCAGCTCGCTGAAGGGATAGTTTTCCTTGATCAGGTCGTTGTTCAACGCCACGGCCGCCTGCATCTCTCCATCTACGATCAGCTCCGGGTTCTTTTGCTTGACAATCGCCCGTGCCTCGGCCACCAGTCGCGCTTCCGGCGAATCGCTGGTGCCAAAATTCGAATAGCTGAGCATCGCTATCCTCGGGACCATATTGAACTGCTGTACCTCGCGAGCCACCAGCAGCGTGATATCGGCGAGCTCCTCTGCCGTGGGATTGAAATTGACCGTCGTATCCGCCAGGAACAACGGCCCCTTCTTGGTTAACATAAGATACATCCCGGCAATTTTCCGAACCCCGTCTTCCGTGCCGATCGCCTGTAAGGCCGGCCGGATAGTGTCGGGATAGTTTTTGGTCAACCCCGAGATCATCGCGTCCGCCTCCCCGGTCTCCACCATCATGCAGCCGAAATAGTTTCTGTCCCGCATGATCTTATAGGCTTCATATTTGTTGAATCCGCGGCGCTGCCGCTTTTGAAAGAAGAGCTCCCCAAAACGTTTCCGCTGCTCCTCAAACTCATCGTTATACGGGTTGATCACCGGCATCCCCTCCAACTCGATCTGGTTTGCCGCCGCGATGTGCCGGATCTTGCGTTCGTCTCCGAGCAGCATCGGGAAAGCGACTCCTTCATCATATAAGAGCTGCGCTACCTTGAGGATCTTGACATTGTCCGCTTCCGCAAAGACCAGGCGTTTGGGATTCAGCCGTGCTTTGGCACTGAGGACCCGCATCAACTGGTTGTCAAGCCCAAGCCGCTTGTTCAATTCGATGCTATACGCCTCCCAGTTGTCGATTTTGGCCAGCGCCACTCCACTCTCCATGGCCGCCTTCGCCACTGCCGGCGCTATCGTCGCGAGCAACCGCGGATCCAATGGTTTGGGAATGATATAGGTGGGGCCGAATAACATGTTCTTCTCATTGTAAGCCATGTTCACAATGTCCGGCACGGGGGTATGCGTAAGTTCAGCTAATGCCTTGACTGCGGCAAGTTTCATGGCCTCATTGATCTGTGTAGCCCGCACATCCAGCGCTCCCCGGAAGATAAAAGGGAAGCCCAGGACATTATTCACCTGGTTGGGGTAGTCGCTACGTCCCGTTGCCATAATGATGTCCTCCCTCGCCGCAGTCGCCTGCTCATACCCGATCTCCGGATCAGGATTCGCCATCGCAAAAACGATCGGCCGCTTTGCCATGCTCTTTACCATCTCGGGCGTTACGACATTCCCCACGCTTAACCCCACAAAAACATCCGCATCCTTCATGGCTTTGTCGAGGGTCCAATCGCTGCGGTCAACCGCAAACCTTCGTTTGTCGTCATCCAGGTCTGTCCGGTCTTTATGTAGCACTCCGTCCTTGTCAAACAGGATAAAATGCTCCGGTTTCGCCCCTAGTGCCGTATATAGCTTGACGCAAGCCATGGCTGCCGCTCCGGCGCCGTTGATCACAAACCGCACCCGGTCTATCTTCTTTTTTTGCAGCTCGAGCGCATTTAGCAATGCCGCGCTGCTGATAATTGCCGTACCATGCTGATCGTCATGCATGACCGGGATCTTGAGCTGCTGACGCAACTCGGTCTCGATATAGAAGCACTCCGGAGCCTTGATGTCTTCCAGGTTTATGCCACCGAAAGTGGGCTCCAGGGCCTTGACGATCTGGACAAATTTCACCGGGTCCTTCTCATTGATCTCAATATCAAACACATCGATATCCGCAAAGATCTTGAACAACACCCCCTTGCCTTCCATTACCGGCTTGCTGGCTTCCGGACCCATGTCCCCCAACCCCAAGACGGCCGTCCCATTGCTGATCACTGCGACCAGATTGCCCTTCGCCGTGTATTTATAGACGTCCTCGATGTTTTTGTGAATTTCCTTAACAGGCTCAGCCACTCCGGGAGAATAGGCGAGAGACAGATCCCTTTGCGTCTTCGCTTCCTTGGTCGGCACGACCTCGATCTTTCCGGGTCGCCCTTTTGAGTGATATTCAAGCGCCTGCTCTTTGCGGAGCTGTTTTTTTTGCATTTATTGTATTGGTCTAGCCGGCCGCCGGCCGTGTCAGGAGTGCAAAATACGAAAATGCCGACAAACAGTCTTTTACGCGATCTATGGGAAAATCCCGTTCCCGCAGTGTAGGTTCAGCCACCGCCCTTATTTTGCACCTCCAACCTTTCCTATTTGTATGTTCCTTAAGAACAGCCTTCTATCCTATCTGGCGCGGCTCGCCGTCGCAGCGATCGTCTTCCCCGGTTGTAGCCCGCTACCCTCTCCGCATGCCAGCGCACACGTCTGGCCAACACACGGCACCCAATATTACAACTACTGGGACGCGAAATATCTCGGCAGTGACAGCGCTGACCAACTTTCCTACCGGCTCATCGACTCGGCAACATTCGCGGATATCCGTAGCAGCAGTCACCCGGCCGATAACCCCGCCACCTTTCGCAGCCTGATCGATTCCAGTTGCAGGATCATCATTGACAGCACCCGCATCCAGGCCGATCTGCAATGGGTTAAAGACTCCTCCCGCATTACCGGCAGGGAATACCAGATCTATCTCTATATCGACCGAAATACGGCCACCATCTCTTCCGTCCACGGTGAACCGGGTACGAACAATACCTCCCATCCTTTTATCGAAAGTGACCGGAATCATGGGATCGTCTCCCCCATCCCCCCCGACAGCCCTGGAAACGGCAACCGTATCCTGATCGGCCAGGTCCACGGCCACCCGGCTTCGGCGGTCGGCATTACCCTTCACCGGATGTCCCCCGACGATTCGCTCACCGCTGTCTGCCTCCAGGCACCCATCTATGCGGTCGATGCTATGGACGGATCTCAAGGAACGCCCGGTTCTATTCACCGCGCCAACCCCGATCCGGGCATGGACTTTAAGGCCCAGGACCTTTACATCGGCAAGACCCGGGGCAGTTCCGGTTTCAACGCCGGCAACCTATTCAACATCGGTCTAAATGCACTGCAAATCTGGGGCATCAGCCGCCAACCGGATTTTGAGGAGCTAATCCGGATCGACAAATTCAATATGGCTGCCCAACCACGCCATCATCCCGACGCCAATCTCGATCGCGGATTCGTCGATATTAAAAGTGGGCGTATGAACCCCTGATGTAATTCCAAGCGCGGCATTCATCACGCCCAGCCGGTAAAAGCACCCCGGGATCTGTCGCGTATAATATCCGAAGTCTTCGGCTCCCAACCGGACCTCCGTCTCGAGAACATTCCCCGGACCGATATAAGCCGCCGCCTCCGCCCTTGCCACGACATCCAACGCCTCATTATTGTAGACCATCGGATAGCCGACATCGATATGCAGATCGATCTCTGCTCCCATCCCATGCACCAGATCGGTCGACAACCGCCGGATCAGCTCATGCGCCCGGAACCTCCACTCTTCGTCCATGGCCCTAAATGTTCCCATCAGCCTGACCTCGCTCGGGATCACATTCGTCGCGTACCCGCCCTGAACCGAGGTGATCGACAGGACCGACGGGGACAACGGATTCCGGTTGCGACTGATGATTTGTTGGAGGGCTACCACCAGATGCGAGGCCACCAGTATCGTATCCACCGTCTGGTGAGGCGCAGCGGCATGACCGCCTTTCCCCCGGATCGTGATATAGATTTCATCCGCGCTTGCCATAACCATTCCCCCCCGGAAACTCAACTTTCCGACCTCGAGACCGGGGTGTACATGCAACCCAAAGATCGCCTGGGGCGTAGGATCTTTCAGCACTCCCTCGTTGATCATAAGGCTGGCTCCGCCGGGATTCTTTTCTTCCCCCGGCTGAAAGATCAGCTTCACCGTGCCCTCCCATTCATCCCGCAACTGCTGTAAGATCGTGGAAGCTCCCAACAGGATAGTCGTGTGCACGTCGTGCCCGCAGGCATGCATGACCCCGTCATTTGTCGATTTATAAGCAACATTATTCTCCTCCCGGATCGGCAAGGCATCCATGTCCGCCCGCAAAGCAATCACCCGCTTACCGGGATTCCGCCCTTCGATCATTCCCACTACACCTGTCTGCGCCATCACCTGAAAAGGGATCCCGGCCGATGACAATTGCTGCCGGACAAAAGCCGAAGTCTTAAATTCCTGGTAGCTAAGTTCGGGATGCGCATGAAGATAATGCCGGATCGAAATAAAGTCAGGCGAATATCGCCTTGCCAATTCCCGGATCTTTTCTTTCAGCATGGACATGGATTTAATTCGCAGTATCCGCTTTAGGTAAATCGGTTATTTTCAATTCTATGACATCCGGAATAACGTACAGTCCGGTCGGAAAGAATTTGGCCAATTGTTTCATCGCATCCTGCGCCTCTTCCTGGGTCTTGAAATTACCTACCCGCAGTTTGTAATTCGGCGACTGATACAATAAATAGGATTTCCAGTCCGGGAATTGCTCGTAGACCTTAGCCTTCGCCGCGAAAACCTTCGCGCGATCCGGCGAATTAACTACCTGGATGCGAAACCCCTGGACATAACGACGGCTCTCCCGGGTTGTCACCTCATTGATCTCCATTTGTTTCTTCACCAGTTGGTCGATCCGCGGATCCTTTTCCACCACGACCGGATTCGAGCTGTCCATCCGACCCACCGGTCGCATGGTGTCCCGACCCGGCGGTCTCAAGGTATCCCCGGCTTGAGCCATCCCACGGGAGCAAATGAATAAAAGGAACCCAAACAATACCTTATACATAATTTTCCTCTTTCACGATCTTCACACTTGCACTACATCCGAGCCGGTCCGCACCCGCCGCAATCAACTCGCGCGCAAAGCCCGCATCCCGGATCCCACCGGAAGCCTTTATCCTTACTGCCGCCGGCAGGTGCGCCCGCATTAACTTCACTGCCCCGACAGTCGCCCCCCTCTCCGCATAACCCGTCGATGTCTTCAAAAAATCGACGCCCAGCGGAGCATATAGTTCACAACACCGCACGATCTCCCCATCCGTCAAAATCCCGCTTTCGATGATGACCTTTATCAACCGCCCCGCTGCATGCGCCACGTCCACCATCGGTCGCATCTCCTCTTCCAGGTCCAGCCAATTTCCTTCCTTGACAAACCCGAGGTTGATCACCACATCCAGCTCATCCGCTCCGTCTCCGATCGCTCGCCGCACCTCGACGAGTTTAGCCTCCGCAACGGAGTAGCCAAACGGAAAACCTACTACCGTTGCTACCCGCACACCCGTCCGCCTGGATGCCGTCACGAACGGGGGTGGCACACAAACCGCCGCAAAGCCATACTCCAAGGCCTCCTTACATATTTTTTCGATTTCAATATGTGTGGCTGTTGGTTTCAACAGCGTATGATCGATATAGGAGGCTAACGCAATCACCGAATCACCCTTGACATTTTACCGTTGATAAAATTGTATTGGCAGTCAACCCCCAAAATTAGGCCATTTAAGTAAATTGGCTCAATTTTCATCCCGACTAAACACTACTGACATGAGAAACGTCCTGCCGAGGGGGAGCACTCTTCCTCTCTTTCTTCTACTGGTCTGTTACACGCTTTCTTCCACCGCACAGTCTACCTTCCCCGTCAACGGGGTCGCCGATCCGCGAGAGCATTGTTATGCCTTTACGCACGCCACGATTGTCAAAGACGCCGGCACCACGCTGGCCGACGCTACGCTGGTCATTCGCGACGGCCTGATCGCAGGCGCCGGAGCAGGTGTGGCCATCCCCAAAGACGCCGTCGTCATCGATTGCAGCGGGAAATACATTTACCCGTCGTTTATCGACCTTTATAGCGATTATGGAATGCCCGTTCCCGAAAGGACCGGCCGCACGGTCAACCCCTTCGACTTCTTCCGCGCGCCCGCGCAGATCGAATCAAACACAAAGGGAGCATACAACTGGAACCAGGCCATCCATCCCGAGACCGATGCATACCGATTGTTCGCCTCCGACAAAACCCGCGCTAAACCGCTCAGGGATATCGGCTTTGGCACCGTGCTTTCCCACGTAAAGGACGGCATCGCCCGCGGCACCGGCGTCGTCGCCATGCTGACAGACGAGAACGAGAATTTTGCGATCGTCCGGCAACGCGCGTCCGCACACTATTCCCTCAGCAAAGGCACCTCAACCCAAAGCTACCCTTCCTCGCTGATGGGCTCTATCGCCTTGCTGCGCCAGACCTATCTCGATGCCCAGTGGTACAAAACGGCTCCAAGATCCGAAGGCACCAATCTTAGCCTCCAGGCTTTTAACGATCAGCAGTCGCTTCCGCAGATCTTCGAGGGAGATGACAAATGGCAGGACCTTCACGGCGACCGAATCGCCAAGGAGTTCGGCGTACAATATATCATAAAGGCGGGGGAAAACGAATACCAACGCATCGCTGACATCATCGCTACAAAGGCCAGCTATATCGTGCCGGTCAACTATCCCCAGGCCATGGATGTAGAGGACCCGGACAACGCCCGCTTCGTATCCCTCGCGGATATGCTCCATTGGGAACTGGCGCCCACGAATCCCGGCGCCTTTGAAAAAGCCGGCATCCCTTTCTGCCTTAGCGCCGCCGACCTGCGGGACGTCAAACAATTCCTTCCCAATGTCCGCAAAGCCTTTGACTACGGCCTGACGGAAGCGAAGGCGCTCGATGCGCTGACAAAAACGCCGGCTACCCTGATCGGGGTCTACGACAAGGTCGGCAGCCTCGACGCCGGTAAACTCGCCAATTTTCTTATCACCACGGGGCCTGTGTTCAATGAAAAGACCAATATCGTAGAGAACTGGGTCCGCGGCAAAAAATTTGATGTAAAGGAAGATGCATGGAAAGATGTCAAAGGTCAATATAACCTGGTCATTACTTCTGCCAGCGGCGCATCTCAAACCTTTACCCTCGACGTGAAATCTTCCGCGTCCGCCAACGTCATCGGCAAGGACACGCTGACGGGAAAGTTTAACTTCGACGGTAAACTGGTTTCTCTCACCTTCCCAACTGCCCCGTCACCCACCGGCAGAGGCGGTGGGGCAGCCCCCGGAGGCGGAAGACGGGGTGGGGGCGGTGGAGGTGGCCGCGGTGGCGCAGCTACTCACCTGAGCGGTATCGTCAACGCAAACACCTGGACCGGTAATGGTACCGACTCCGCCGGCAACCTGGTAATCTGGACGGCCACCTGGTCAAAGGCGGCGTCACCCGACAGCACCGCGGCCCGCAACAGAAGGCCCGAAAGACTCGGTAAGGTCCTGTTTCCCTTTGACGGATACGGCTGGGATACCCTGCCGACCGCGCACGATCTGCTTATCCGCAACGCCACGGTCTGGACCAATGAAAAAGAAGGCCGCCTGCCGAACACCGATGTGCTGATAAAGAACGGCAAGATCGCGAAGATTGGCAAGAACCTCGAGGGCGCGGGGGCCCAGGTGATCGACGGCACCGGCAAATATCTCGCGCCGGGCATCATCGACGAGCATTCGCATATCGCCGCATTCTCCATAAACGAAGGCGCCCAATCCGTGACCAGCGAAGTTCGAATCGCCGACAACCTCAATCCCGAAGACATCAGCATCTACCGGAGCCTCTCCGGCGGCGTGACCTCCGCGCACATTCTCCACGGCTCCGCCAATACCATCGGCGGCCAGACGCAACTCATCAAGCTTCGGTGGGGCGCGACCGACACCGCACTGAAATTCAGGAATTGGGATCCGTTTATCAAATTTGCCCTTGGCGAAAACGTAAAACGGACGACGTCCACCAACAATAACCGCTTTCCGGATACCCGGATGGGCGTGGAGGAGGTGCTAATGGATGCGTTCACCCGCGCCCGCGATTACGAGCGCCAGCGGAAGGCAGCCCCCGCGGTCACGCGCCGGGACCTCGAACTGGACGCACTCGTAGAGATCCTGGAACACAAGCGGTTTATCACCTGCCATTCGTATGTCCAAAGCGAAATTACCGCTCTCCTTCGCGTGGCCGACAAATTTGGTTTTAAGGTCAATACGTTCACCCATATCCTTGAAGGCTATAAGGTTGCCGACAAACTGAAAGCCCAGGGCTGCAACGGCTCCACCTTCTCCGACTGGTGGGCCTACAAGATCGAAGTAACCGATGCCATCGCCTACAACGCGACGATCATGCAGCGCATGGGGCTCAACGTATGTGTTAACTCCGATGATGCGGAACAGCAACGCCACCTCAACCAGGAAGCGGCCAAGTCCTGTAAGTATGGCGGCATGTCGGAAGAGGACGCATTCAAGATGGTTACCCTAAATCCGGCGATCGCCCTCCATGTGGCCGACCGCGTGGGCAGCATAAAGGAAGGCAAGGACGCCGATGTCGTCCTGTGGAGCGATAACCCGCTGAGTGTCTACGCCCGGGCAGAGAAGACCATCGTCGATGGCATCATCTACTTTGATGTCGACCGGGATTTGCAATTGCGAAAATCCATCGCCACAGAACGCAACCGCCTCGTTCAGAAAATGATCGCGGAAAAAAGATCCGGCGCACCGACCGGGCCAGCCATACCGAGCTATCGGATCGAGCTGAGCTGCGGCGACCATGCCCATCATGACGGTCTGCTGACGATCGACGTAAGCGATGACGACATAAATACCAATGATTAAAATGAGTAAAATGAAACGACTAATAATACTTACGCTATCGACGTTGACCCTGACCGCCGGTCAGGCTCAGGACGATGTTTATCCGGCAAAACCATTCCAGGGTCGCTTGTTTATTACCGGTGGTACCGTCCACGTCGGCAACGGCCAGGTGATCGACAATGCAACCGTCGAGGTCAATAACGGCAAGATCGTAAGGGTCGGCGCTGACGTTACCCCGACCGGGTCGGAGTCAAAGATCATCGACGCAAAAGGCAAGCAGGTCTATCCCGGCCTTATCCTGCCGGTCACCGACCTCGGCCTGAAGGAGATCGCAAACGGGGCCCGTGGCTCCGATGACCTGCGAGAGCTGGGCGACCTTAACCCGAGCATCCGCTCGATCGTGGCATACAATACCGACTCGAAGATCATAAACACGCTAAAGGCCAACGGCATTTTGCTGGCCGGCGTAACCCCACAGGGTGGAACCATCAGCGGCTCCTCCAGCGTCGTCCAGCTGGACGCCTGGAATTGGGAAGATGCGGCATACAAAATGGATAACGGCATTCATCTTAACCTGCCGACCTTCCTGGTCCGGCCAAGGCGTTTTGGCGGCGGCGGCAGATTTGCCCTCAATCAGCCCCAGACCGATCCGATCAAAGAAGCGCTGGACAAGATCGAAGAGATCAAAGCGTTCTTCCGTGAAGCAAAAGCATATTCGGAAGAGACCGCCCACAAGGAAACCAACCTGAAATTCGAAGCGGTCAAAGGATTGTTCACCAAACAGCAACGACTTTTCATCCATGGCGACCAGGTCAAACAAATGCTTGTAGCCATCGATCTGGCTAAGGAATTCGGCTTCGAAGTAACGATCGTCGGCGGAAGCGAATGCTGGTTGATCGCGGACCTCCTGAAGCAAAATAATATCTCCGTGATCCTCGCGCAGATGCATAATCTCCCCACCACAGAGGACGACGATGTCGACCAGCCTTTCAAGACCCCCGCTGTCCTGCAGAAAGCAGGTGTCCTTTACTGCATAAACGACGAACACGAAGAGACCCGCTATCGCAACCTGATGTTCAACGCCGGCGTGGCCGCAGCATACGGGCTGACAAAGGAACAGGCCCTCCAGGCTATCACGCTCAACACAGCGAAGATCCTCGGCGTCGACGACCGCACCGGTTCTCTCGAAGCCGGGAAGGACGCAAATATCGTGATCAGTTCGGGGGACATCCTCGATATCCGCACCAGCAATATCGAACACGCCTTTATCCAGGGCCGCGAGGTCAGCCTCGACAACAAACAGACCCAACTCTATCATCGATACATGACCAAGTATGGCCTTCCCGAAGCGCCGATCCCCTGACGGCCGCACCGATCGCGTCAAACCCCGGCCGTCCCGCCGGGGTTTGGTTTTTTAATGATCGCATAACATGAGAACCCTAATTTTGGTGTATCATGAGAAGTATCCCCATCCTCCTGCTCACCATTATCCCCGGCATCCTGGTCGCGCAGCCGGCGACCTCGCCCGCCAGCGCTTCGGTAAAGGAGGGAGCCCCTACGCTCCTGCCAAACGGTTGGTCCCTCACGCCCGCCGGCCATAACCTCCCTCTTTCCTCCGATCTCCCGCTCAATATGGCCATCAGCGCCGACGGAACCCGCCTCGCCGTCACCAACAACGGCAACGGCCGCCAGACCATCGATCTTATCGATCTCAGGCAACAACGCCTGCTAAGCAGCATCCCCATTCGGAAATCCTGGCTTGGCCTGACCTTCGCAAGGAGCCATCCCTGGCTCTATGCGTCCGGCGGCAACGATGATATTATTATCCGCTACCTGATGGTCCGCGATACCCTGATCGCTAAAGACACCATAAAGCTGGGCCGTCCATGGCCGGCGGACAAAATCAGCCCGGCCGGGCTTTGTCTCGATGAACGTCATGATCGGCTGTACGTTGTCACAAAAGAAGACGACGCCCTGTATGTTTGCGACACCAGAAAAAAGACCGTCCTCACCAAAGTCCCGCTTGGGGCGGAAGCCTATACCTGTCTTTTAAACCCGAAAAACGACGAACTCTATATCTCCGCATGGGGCGGCCGCAAGGTCTGGATCTTTGACACAGACCACAACACCATTAAAGATTCGGTCGCCACCGGTGACCATCCCAATGACATGGCCATCAGCGCGGACGGTCGCCGGCTCTATGTCGCCAATGCAAACTCGAATACCGTCTCGGTCATCGATGCGCCGGCAAGAACCGCGGTAGAGACCCTGCAAGCGGCACTTTTTCCCGATGCGCCGACCGGCTCTACGACAAACAGCGTATGCCTGTCGCCCGACGGAAGGACCCTTTATATCGCCAACGCGGATAACAACTGCCTTGCCGTATTCGACGTCTCCGAGCCCGGCCGCAGCCGCTCGCTCGGTTTTATTCCCGTTGGCTGGTACCCGACCTGCGTACGCGCCGCGGGCAATAACCTCTTTGTGACAAATGGAAAGGGGCTTTCTTCGCTTCCGAATCCTGACGAGCCTCAGCCCGGCGAACGCCGCAACCGCAATGCGTACAAAAAAAGCGGTGAAACGAAAGACCAATATATCGGCAGCATGCTGAAAGGCACGCTCTCCATCATCCCGGCCCCGACAACCGAAGTCCTCGCCGGTTATACAACCCGGGTATATTCCAATACTCCATATTCCGCGGAACGTGAAAAGCAAGCGCCCGGTATCGCGGGCAACCCTATTCCCCGCATGGCCGGTGAGACTTCGCCGATCAAATATGTTTTCTATGTGCTAAAGGAGAACCGGACCTACGACCAGATCCTCGGTGATCTGCCGCAGGGCAACGGCGATACCAGCCTCTGCCTCTTCGGCCAAAAGATTACCCCCAACGCCCACGCGCTGGTCAACCAGTTCGTCCTTCTCGATAATTTTTATGTCGACGCGGAGGTCAGCGCGGACGGGCATAACTGGTCGATGGCGGGCTATGCAACCGACTTCACAGAGAAAACGTGGCCGAGCAACTACAGCGGACGTGGCGGTAACTATGACTTTGACGGAAGCCGGCCAGTGGCCAATCCCACCAAAGGATTTATCTGGGACTATTGCCAGCGTGCGGGCGTATCTTTTCGGAACTACGGCGAATTTGAGGATAATGGCCCGCCGACCATCGACGTACTTCGCGATACGACACACTACTGCCGTCGATACATCGGCTGGAACCTGGATATCCAGGACATTCGCCGTGAAAAGATTTTCGAGGAGGACTTCGACTCGCTGGTTAAGATCGGTGCAGTTCCCCGCTTCAGTACCGTCTATTTGCCAAA
>DATJWK010000124.1:0-10798 GCA_035501395.1 Puia sp. | reverse complement strand
GGGATAAATGGCAACGTATACGTCTGGGTCGCGCCCGTCAACGGCGTTCCGCAGGGTTCCTACGAAGCGGCGGAATTCCTTGTCACGCCGAAGACCCAGCAGATCGTTACGGTCGGCGCAGACTACGCCGTCAGTAAGAATACCGCGATTACCGCCGACGTTGCAGGGAGCAACTATAATATCAATACCCTGTCCACTATCCAAAAGAACAACGACATGGGTTCCGCCGCGAAATTCTCCCTGCGGAACGTCCGACCCCTCAACGCTACCGGTCTTCTTCTGACGACCAACCTCGGCTACGAATACGTACAGAAGAACTTCGCACCCATCGAACCGCTTCGCTCCGTGGAATTCACCCGCGACTGGGGCCTGACCCTGGCGACCAACCCGGCTACGGAGAAGATCTACACGGCAAGCTTCCTCATGAATGACAAGAAATCAAACTCCCTCCGGTACGAGATCGGCCGCTACGAACGGAGCGACGGCTTTGTCGGGATGCGGAATGCAATAATCCATCGCCAGACAATCGATAGCTTTCATATTTTTGACCAGATCAGCCTGACCACGAGCGATAGCAACAGCTTTTCCGGACACTACTTCCGTCCGTCCGTTGACATATCCAGAAAAATCCCCTTTCTAAAGAACTATACCCTCGGCGGCAACTACTCCCTCGAAGACAACGAAAACCTCGACAAGAAAGCCGATACCCTCGCAGCCACCAGCTTCCTGTTCCACACCTGGACCGCCTACCTACGGTCGCCGGAGAAGAACCTAAACCGCTGGGGAATATCGTATGCCGTACGCGACAATGCCTATGCCCGGGCCCGCGACATGATAAAAGGGGACCGGAGCAGGACCATCAGTGTTTTCGCCGACCTCCTGCACAACCCCCACGAGCAGGTGCATTTCACCGCGAGCTACCGGACGGTGAAGATCCTCGATAGCGCCATCGACGCCAAAAGCCCCGACAGCACTACCGCCACCATCGGTTCGAGCAATACCCTGCTGACCCGGGTGGAATACCTGATCAACGAGTGGAAAGGCATGGTCAAAGGCAACCTGCTCTATGAGATCGGGGCGGGCCAGCAGCAGGAATTGAGCTATACCTATCTGCAGGTCCCCGCCGGTACGGGGCAATACGCCTGGATTGACTACAACAAGGACGGTCTTCAGCAATTGAACGAATTCGTGCTTGCCCAGTTTCCCGACCAAGCCCAATATATCCGGGTATATACGCCCTCCGGCATCTTCGTGCGTGCCGCCTATACGACGTTCAACTATAGTCTTTCATTTACACCCAAAGCCCTCTTTGGTCCAAAAAGTACCGGCTTCCCGTCCTTCCTTGCCCGAATGACCCTGCAGTCCTCCCTGCAGATGACCCAGAAGCAGCTTGCGAACGGCGGCATCCAATGGAACCCGTTTAAAGACCCCGTTCAGGACACGGCGCTGATCACCCGCACGATGATCATGGCCAATACGTTTTCGTTTAACCGAACGGACCCGCATTGGGGATTTGATATCAGCAACACCCGCAACAGCGCCAAAAGCCTGCTTACATATGGCTTCGAAAACCGCCAAAACAACGAATGGTCGCTTCGCACGCGGATCAATATGAATAAATCGGTGGCATTCACGACGACGATCAAACAAGGATCCGGCCAGTTGATCAACTCCAGTTCAAATTTCGACAGCAGCAACTATAACCTGAGGCTTTACTCACTCGAACCCGACCTGATCTATACGCATAAATCCAACCTGCGAATCGGGATCGGCTACCGCCTCAGCACCAAAACAAACGCCCCTGAATGGGGAGCCCAGAACTACTCCTCCACCGGTATCAACTCGGACTTTAAGTACAATATCCTCCAAAGCACTTCGATCCAGGGAAAATTCATTTTTAGCAACATCACTTATACGTCAAAGGAAGGGATCCCGAGCTTCACCTCGCCGGTTGCCTACACCATATTGGAAGGATTGGCGCCGGGCCGGAACTACGAGTGGGGCCTTGATTTTACAAAACGGCTTGGCTCCAGCCTGGAGATCAGCCTTCAATACGAAGGCCGGAAACCATCCGGACAAGGCGTCATCAACACGGGGCGGGCCGCCCTCAGGGCAATCCTTTAAAATAGGAAGCCGGGGTCATAGACCCCGGCTTCCTTCATATTTTGTCCAGTCGAGAAACGTTTAGCTGAAAAGCCCGCCCTTCTTCAGGGTCTGAGTGCCTTCTCCTATCTTGAAACCATTGTGATAGATCTCGATCTTGTAGTCACCTTTGCTGAACTGGCTATTCTGCTTCCAGGCAAACTGTACGGCCTTGGTCTTGCCGGCTTCGAAATCTACAGGCACCTTGGCGGTGTAGATCTTGTCGCCTTCATCGCGGGTGGTAAAGGTACCGCTACCGAGCGCAGGAACAGAGATGGGCTTGCCATCGGGGCCGGTGATACAGACATAGACATCGGTCTGGCCGGTCTGAGCGATCCGGTTGGATACGTCAAAACCGATAACCAGCTTGTTTACGCGCTTGGCCGTCGTCGTTTCCTTATCCTTACCGTCCGCCTTTTCGTGCATCGGGGTAATGGTGATATTGGAAGCATTCAACGTTGAAGCTACGTCTACCTGCTTTTCGAGATTTTGCTTAGCGGTAGTCGTAGTTGCCAGGTCGGTAGTCAGCTGCTGCTTGTCGGCGGTAAGCTGGGTCTTGTCAGCAGTCAACTGCTGGTTGTCCTGGGTCAACTGGGCGACCTGCTGTTCAAGGTTGCCGATCTTGTCGTTCAATTCCTTGATCAGGTCTTCCGCTTTCTTCTTTTCGGCGTCGGACAGGTGCTGTTTGTTCAGCAAGCCGCGGATTTGCTTTTTCAGATCGGAGATCTTGCTGTTCCCTTCGTTGAGCTGGGAAGTAAGCTTATTGTTCGTGCCGGTCAACGAGTCCAGACGAACGAGAGCGTCGTCAAAATTCTTCTGTAATTGCCCCTTTTCGTCGGTTACCTTTGAAACCTGGGTCTGCAGTTGTGTTTTTTCCTGCTCATTGTGGTTGTTGTTCCAAAGCAGGTAGCCCCAGGTTCCGAGGAAGCCGGCGGCCAGCAAACCGATCACGAGATTTTTGTAGTCTTTCTTCGGCGGTTGACTTTGAGGCGTCGCTGAGGGATAGTTGGTTGTCGTACTCATGGCTATTTTTTTCTAAAGTTTAAAAATGGTTTGTTCAAAAAACCCTGTCCGAGTATTTTTCGGTTCTATCCGGGTTTAGTCTAAAACCGTGCCAATTTCATTTTTATTGTGTTTGCGGCCTGATTCTTATGGATTTATATACTTTTGCACAGAATAAATTGATTCAAATGTCTGTTGAAAGCATCCTGTCCGACTGGAAAAAAGCAAGATTTAAGCCCGTATACTGGCTCGAAGGGGAGGAAGAATTCTATATCGACGAGCTGGTCAACTACGCGGAACATCATATTCTGACGGAGGCTGAAGCCGGCTTTAACCTGACCGTCTTCTATGGGCGCGACGCCGACTGGACGGCGGTGATCAATGCCTGCCGGCGCTATCCGATGTTCGCCGAGCGCCAGGTCGTCCTGCTAAAGGAGGCCCAACAGATGCGGGAAATCGAAAAGCTGGAAGCGTATATCGAGAAACCGCTGGTCTCCACCGTGTTTGTCGTTGCCTATAAGGAAAAAAAAGTCGACGGCCGGAGTCGTCTGGCAAAAATGTTAAAAGAGAAGGCAGAGCTTTTCACCACCAAAAAAATGTACGATAGCCAGCTGCCCGAGTGGACCAGCGGAATGATCCGGTCAAAAGGCTATGAGATCACGCAACGGGCGCTTCTGCTGCTGGTCGACCATATCGGCAACGACCTGAGCCGGATCAGCAATGAGGTGGAGAAACTTCTGGTCAACCTGGCGGGCCGAAACCAGATCACCGAGGATGATATCGAGCGATATGTGGGGATAAGCAAGGAATATAATGTTTTCGAGCTTCAGGATGCCTTTGCCAAAAAAGACCGTGCCAAGGCCATCCGGATCATCCAGTATTTCGAAAGCAATCCGAAAGCGGCCCCGATCCAACTCGTACTTCCCTCCATCTATAATTTCTTCAGCAAAGCCTATATGATCTTCGGCCAGAGCAGCCGCGATGAACGGACGGTCGCCGCGGCCATCGGCGTAAACCCTTTCTTTGTCAAGGACTACCTCGCCGCCGTCCGGAATTATGGCTATGAGGGGATCGAGGGTGGACTGCTTCTCCTGCATACCTACAACCTGAAAAGCCTCGGTATCGGCAGCATCAACACCGAGGACGCCTCTTTATTAAAAGAGTTGGTTGTTAAGATGTTTGCCTGAACGACCGGCCCAGCGCAGCGAGAGCATTATCCCGATCTCTCCCCAACTGAGCTTTCAGCGCGTCCAACCCGTCAAATCGCTGTTCCCCACGCAACCACTTCCTTACCATGACCCGCAACTCCCGCCGATACAGATCCTCATCAAAATCAAAAATATTCACTTCGATCGTCCGCTCGCGGCCGTCGACCGTGGGGCGCATCCCGATATTCATCATTCCGCCGAATCGCTGGGTTTCCCAGGGCGCAACCGCCGGAGCCTCTACCATCGTGGGCGCCGTCAGAGAGATCGAATCGCTTGCCACCCTCGCTACCTCTACCGCATAGACGCCATCCGCCGGTACAAGCTTCTCGGAATCGACGACGAGATTGGCGGTCGGGTAGCCGATCGTTCTTCCCAACCGTCGTCCTTCGACGACCTGGCCGGAAAAAAAATAGGGATAGCCGAGCAACTGATTGGCGCTGTCGATATCCGCCCGGCCGATCGCCTCACGGATCCGGGTTGAACTGACAGAGATCGCATCGAGCAGGTGAACGGGGATCTCCTGCAAAACAAACCCCTCGGACAGGCTGAACTGCTCCAGGAGGTGATAATCGCCCTGCCTCCCGCGGCCATAGCGGTGGTCATACCCGATGATGATCGTATGCGGCCGGAACCGCTTTAACAGGAACTCACGGATGTACTCCTCTGCTGTCAGCTGCGAGAAGGCCTCCGTAAACGGAACCACCACCAGGTGATCCACCTGCTGCCAGGAGAGTAACTGGATCTTTTCCTCGAGCGAACTGAGCAGCCGCACCTCTCCTGATCCGCCCCGGACGACTTTGCGGGGATGAGGATAAAAGGTCACGATAACCGTCTCACCTCCGATTCTCGCCGCCTCCGCTCTAAGCTGTTGCAATATTTGTGCATGACCGGTATGTACGCCGTCAAAACTTCCGATGGTGATAACCGCCTTACGGATAAGCGGCAGCTCATCGATGTGATAATAAATACGCATGAATGAATTTCGGCAACCGGGCTCCGCCCGGTTTGGCCTGCAAAGCTAAAGGAATTATTGTAGTATCTTCGCGGCCACTATGTCACTCTACGCTCAGCGCGGCGTTTCCGCACAGAAGGAGGAAGTTCATCAGGCCACAGAAAAGCTCGATAAGGGCATCTACCCAAACGCGTTTTGCAAGATCTACCCGGACTACCTGGGCAGCGATTCCGCCTGGGTCAACCTGATGCACGCTGACGGTGCGGGGACAAAAAGCGTCCTCGCTTACCTTTATTGGAAAGAGACCGGCGACCTTTCGGTCTGGCAAGGCATCGCCCGTGACGCGATCGCCATGAACCTGGACGACTTGCTTTGTGTCGGCATTTGTGACAATCTGCTGTTTTCCTCAACGATCGATCGCAATAAGCGATTAATCCCCGGCGAAGTGCTGTCCGCCATCATCAACGGCTCACAGGAATTCTTCGAGGAGCTGAAAACGTTTGGTGTCAATATCCGTTTCCTGGGCGGCGAAACGGCAGACGTGGGTGATGTAGTCCGAACGATAGCTGTAAACGGAACCATGACCGCGCGCTGGCCAAAGGACCGGTTGATCACCAATGACCGCATCTCACCCGGCGACGTTATTGTCGGATTGGCGAGCTTTGGCAAGACAACCTATGAACAGGACTACAATAGCGGGATCGGCTCAAACGGACTGACCAGCGCCCGGCACGATGCGCTGACCAAATTCTACGCTACGCATTTTCCCGAGTCCTTTGACCCCTCCCTTGCAGGCAACGTAACCTATATCGGCCCTCACCGGCTTACCGACAAGATCGAGATCCCGGCCCTTGCCGACTCAAATTATTATAAATCAAATACTTACACAACTGACATCGGCCACCTCCTGCTGAGCCCCACCAGGACCTATGCGCCGGTCTTAAAGAAGCTTCTCTCCGATAAATTTGATGATATTCACGGAGTTATACATTGCAGTGGCGGCGGACAGACCAAATGTATGAAGTACCTTCCCGGGGATTTCCTGGTCATTAAGGACAGCCTGTTCAACCCGCCGCCCGTTTTCCAGATCATCCGGGAAGCATCCGGCTCCGACGCCCGCGAGATGTACCAGGTATTCAACATGGGTCATCGACTCGAGATATTCACCACTCCCGGGGCGGCTGAGGACCTGATCGGAATTGCCGCCGGATTCGACCTGGACGCCCGGGTCGTCGGTCGTGTGGAGCAGGCATCGAAAAAAAGCTTGAAACTGACAACACCTTCCGGAGAATTCGTTGAATTGTAGCGATTCGACTACACGCGTTGAGTCTACCGGCCCACCGTAGCTGCAAAAGTTTTTTGAATCTTTGCAAAGGCGCGCCCAGCGTGCACTTTTCTTGACCGAAGTTAAAAAAAAAGACTAAAATTGGTTTTTTCTGTCCACAACGCTATGATTTTTCAGATTTGCTGACTACTTTCGCAAACGGATCTGGACGGATTTAGATTAAATATTTTAACTATCTTTTTTGCCCATTCCCGTGAACTCTCCCGGTTTATTTTCGTTATTGATTTAGTACCCGACAAGAACTAAAACCGCTGAAAGGTGGTTTAAACAATTGTCACTTACACTTATTATTCGATATGAGGCAACTTAAGATTGCTACACAGATCACGAACCGTGATTCCCAGGCAGTAGAAAAGTATTTGCAGGAAATTTCCAAGATCCCGATGATCACTCCCGAAGAGGAGACGGTCCTGGCTCAGCGGATCAAGATGGGGGACCAGAAGGCGTTGGACAAGCTCGTCCAGGCTAACCTGCGTTTCGTCGTTTCCGTGGCAAAGCAATATCAGCACCAGGGGCTCTCGCTGAGTGATTTGATTAACGAAGGCAACCTCGGCTTGATTAAAGCGGCTCAACGCTTCGATGAAACGAAAGGTTTCAAGTTTATCTCTTACGCCGTTTGGTGGATCCGCCAGTCCATTTTACAGGCGTTGGCAGAGCAGGGCAGATTAGTCCGCCTGCCTCAAAACAAAATTGGCACCTACAACAAGGCAAACAAGGCGTACATGGCTTTCGAACAGGAACACGAACGGGAGCCCAGTACGGAGGAATTGGCCGAACTGCTGGAAATGAGTGAGACGGAGATCAACAACATCTTCCAAAGCAATACCCGTCACAGTTCACTCGACGCCCCGGTTCACGAGGCGGAGGACGTTGCAATGGGTGATCTCCTGGAAGGTGGGGACGAGACGGACGACGACGTCATGAAAGACTCGCTCCGGGCGGAAATTCGCCGGGTGCTCAAGTCACTGAGCCCTCGCGAAGCGGAAATTGTCAATGCCTACTTTGGCCTCGATGGCGAGAACGGCGTGACGATCGAACAGATCGGACAGAAATACGACCTGACAAAGGAACGCATCCGCCAGATCAAGGAAAGGGCCATCAAACGGCTCCAGAAAGCGCGCTATAGCAATGCGCTGAAAGCATACCTGGGCTAAAAAGTGCTCAAGATAGTAAAGCCCGGCATCAGCCGGGCTTTTTTTTGCGTCACCCATCCGACACTCCCATTCCCCCATTTCGGCTTATCTTTGCGCACTTATGACCGAAAAAGTACACTGTTTGATCATCGGCTCGGGCCCGGCCGGCTATACCGCCGCCGTTTACGCCGCCCGTGCCAACCTGAAACCCGTCCTCTACCAGGGTATCCAGCCCGGAGGCCAGCTGACTATTACAACTGAAGTCGAAAATTATCCCGGCTATCCGGACGGCGTTCAAGGCCCGGAAATGATGGTTCACTTTGAAAAGCAAGCTGCCCGCATGGGCGCCGATATCCGATTTGGCATCGCGACAAAGGTCGATTTCCTGGCAAACCCGAAGAAGATCTGGATCGACGACGACAGGCTGATCGAAGCGGACGCCGTCATCATCGCTACCGGCGCAACCGCCAAGTGGCTTGGACTGGAAAGCGAACAGCGCCTTAACGGGTATGGAGTGAGCGCCTGCGCAGTATGCGACGGTTTCTTCTTCCGAAATAAAGAGGTGGCCATCGTTGGAGCCGGCGATACCGCCGCCGAAGAAGCACTCTATCTTTCCAAGCTGTGCACTACCGTCCACATGCTCATCCGCAGCGACAAGATGCGGGCTTCACGGATTATGCAGGAACGCGTGCAACAGACACCGAATATCAAAATATATTGGAACAGCGAGGCCGATGAGGTGCTGGGCGAAAGCAGGGTGGAAGGTCTCCGCATCTTCAACAAGAAGACAGGCGAGCGACAGGTTATTCCATTGAGCGGTTTCTTCGTCGCTATTGGCCACCAGCCGAATTCGGGCATTTTCGCCGGATTCCTCGACATGGACGAAGCCGGTTATATCCGGACGGTCCCCGGAACATCCCGCACCAACGTCGAAGGGGTGTTTGCCGCCGGTGATGTACAGGATAAGATCTACCGCCAGGCGGTCACCGCCGCCGGCAGCGGCTGTATGGCAGCGCTGGACGCCGAACGATATCTTTCCGCAAAAGGATTGGCATAATAAAATAAATGGTCACCGTACAACTCCATAAGCTGATATTTTCCGGCCGCCACGGCGTGTTCAAAGAAGAATTGGCAACAGGAAATACGTTCGAAGTCAACCTCGACGTAATGTATGATGAAGAAACCCACCCTTTCGGAGGTCTGGACAGCATCGTCAACTATGTCAACCTCTTCGGGATCGTCAAGGATCGAATGCATCAACCGTCTCCGCTGCTGGAGAAGATCGCCGACGAGATCATCAACAAGATCCGGGAACAATATCCTTTCATCCGGGAAATCACCCTTTCCATTTATAAGCTTCAGGCCCCCATCGGCAATTTCCAGGGAAAAGCCGGGATGACCCTGAACAAGAAATTTGATAACTGACCGTGCGCGGGAAACCCGGGCGGCCTCATATCACCTTTCCCTTCCACTTCCCGCTCCTCATGTACCAGTAAGACAAACTGAACATACATCCCCAATACAGCCATTCCGAGACCCATCCCCATACCAGCGATCCATTCCATCTTTCCAACACGCAGTAAACATATAAAGAGTAGAACACGATCGTCACCACTTCGATCCATAAATTAACCCGGGTATTCCCCGTCCCCGTCACCGCATTCAACCAGATTGTAGCGAACGACATCATGATCAGCGCCACCGACACCACTCTGAGTACCGGGATGCCCGCATCTATAAAACCTAAGTCCTGGCCATAGACCGAAAGGAAGGCGCCGGGCAGCAAATTCACCACCGCCGCAATCAGCAACCCGAATCCCACACTCCAATATAGTATGCGTCGGATCAACTCGGCAACCCGGTTCTCCATTCCCTGCCCGATGATATTGCTGACCATCGCATTGGTCGTAGAAGCAAAGGCCCAGACAAAGACCCCGAATAATCCGAAGATGTTCCGCATGGCGTTGCTGATCGCAAGCGCCTGACGGCCGTGATGCTCTACCAGCACATAGAAGAAATTCCACGCTGCGATCGAGATGGTATACTGAAAGACGAGGGGGGAAGACTGGGTCAGGATAAGCTTCGCTACCTTTCGGTCCGGCCGCCAGTGGCGATACAGCTGAAGATCGCGCCCGATCCCCCGCGAATGAATGACGCCATATACTACCAGCAGTCCCGCCGCCTCGGCGCAGATCGACGACACCGCCGCGCCGTTAAACCCCATCATCGGCAGTCCCAGATGACCGAAGATGAGCCCATAATCGAGCAGGATATTGACACCCGTCTCCGCCAGCGTGCCGTATACAAGGAATTTGCTCTGGTTGGTCCCCACCAGCAGCGCATTCCGCATCTGGTAGACATAAAGAAAGGGAAGACCCCAGATACGAATGCGAAGAAAGGAAAGGGCCTGATCCCGTAGGGCGGCGGAATGTAGTGCATAGGACAATACCACCGGCGCCAGCGCCAACGTCAACAGGATGCCGATAAAGGCCAATGCCAGCGCAATCACCATCCCCTGGAAAAACAACTTGCCGATATCTTCGATCCGCCCCTCACCGGCCCGGCGGGCGATCAGCGCTTGCAGCCCGTTGTTGAGACCCTGCCCGATCACCGCAAATAATAAATAGTAAACTCCGGTGATGCCGGCGGTCGACAACGCGTATCCGCTCTCGTCAAGATGGCCAAGAAAAATATTATTGGTGATAAAATTGATCTGGGGTACCAGGATGGCCAGACTGATCGGCAACGCCATGCGCAGGATATCCCGGTTGCTGATCGTGACAGTATATGTTTTGGTTGCGACCCTGGTTCCCATAACAGCACAAACCGGGCTCCGGCCAGTTTGGGGGCTGCAATTTACATAATTGTAGTATTATTGCACATCTGACGCTATGTATAACCCGGCATTCCAAATCGAAGTTTCGTCTGTAACGGATGAAGAGTTACTCCAGTCGCGGCTGCTCGTGGAGGTGAACCCTCACGCGTTCACCTACGTCCTGCTGAATCAGCGGAACAT
>DATJWK010000123.1:0-29986 GCA_035501395.1 Puia sp. | reverse complement strand
CCTGCAGCCTCCTGGAATAGACATCGACCACCCTTGCGATCTTGCTCAGCCCCGTTATCCACCCGTTGGGAATATAGGCCACATGCGCTTTGCCGAAAAAGGGCAGCATGTGATGTTCGCACAGGCTGTACAGCTCGATATCCTTCACCAGGATCATCTCGCTGACCTCCTCATGGAATTTGGCCGAATTCAGGATGGCGCGCGCATCCATCCCGTATCCCTGGGTGAGGAATTGCATGGCCTTGGCGACCCGCTCCGGCGTCTTCAGCAACCCCTCACGGCCCGGGTTCTCGCCCAGCAGATCCAATGAATGCCGGTAGTTTCCCATCAACGCAGCCGTTACTTCTTCGTCGTACTGTTCGATTTTCCTGTAAGCCATAAATCCAGTATTTATTTACGCCGGGTACTCCACAAAATTCCTTTCGGTCTCGTACAGCCGCACTTTCAGGTCCAGCGCGGGGTCGATCCTTGCCCGCAGCAGATCATAGATGACTATCGCAATATGTTCCGCCGTCGGATTCAGGTCCCGAAAATACGCCGTATCGAGGTTGAGGTTCCGGTGATCGAATTTGTCCAGCACCTCCTCTTTTGTGATCTGCGACAACCGTTTCATGTCCATGACATAACCGGTGTCCGGGTCCGGCACGCCCGTGACTTTCACCACCAACTCATAGTTGTGCCCGTGATAATTCGGATTGCTGCATTTCCCAAACACCTCCGCGTTCTTACGGTCATCCCAGGCCGGATTGAAGATGCGGTGCGCCGCGTTAAAATGTTCGCGGCGAAAAACCGCCACTTTTTTTGTTGCATTCATAGCGCCATTCCCCCCTTGAGTTTATTCGCCAAAATATTCCACGTATATCCGTGGGGTCTCATACAATTTTATCCCGTGCAGCCGAACCTGCGAAGGAATATGCGGCGCCAGTTGTTGCCAGATGCCGATGACCAGGTTCTCCGTTGAGCACATCTTCCCCTGCAAAAAGTCAACCTCAATATTCAGATTCTTATGGTCCAGTTTCTCGATGACGTATTCCCGGATGATCCCGCTCAGCCGCTTCACATCAAACAGAAAACCGGTATCCGGATCCGGCTCGCCTTTTATCGTCACAAAGAGATCATAATTATGCCCATGCCAATTTTCGTTGGCGCATTTGCCAAACACCTCGTCATTCTTCTCCAGGCTCCAATCCGGATTGTATAGCTTGTGCGCCGCGTTAAAATGCTCCACCCGCGTCAGATACACCATATCGGTAACGACAATATTTATGTGCCGGTCCGCAAAGGTAATGCATAGCGGAAAAAAGTCAAGGATTCCGATATTTGCGTATGCACATCCTCCTGGCCGCCGCGACCACGTTTGAAATTCAACCTGCGCTGGACTACCTGCCCGCCCTTGGCCCACATCGCATCTCCTCCCTGATCACCGGTGTCGGCGGCCTGCCCGCTTCGGTTTCGCTCATGCGACAAATTGACAGGGACCGCCCCGACCTGCTCATCCAGGCCGGTATTGCGGGATCCTTCAACCAAAGCGCGCCGGGTCAGGTGGTGGTGGTACGCGACGAAACACTCGCTGATCTGGGCGTATGGGAAGAAGGCCGGTTCAGGAGTCTCTTTGCCCTTGGCCTCGCGGACGCCAACCAACCGCCGTTTTGCTTTGGCCGCCTGGTCAACCCGCACCGGGCCTTGTTGGAACTGACGGGTCTCGAACCGGTTAGCGCGATCACCGTCAACGAGATCAGCACACAACCCGACCGGATCGCCTGGTACCGGCAAAATACATCAGCCGCCGTCGAGTCGCTGGAAGGTGGAGCGCTGCATTATATCTGTCTTCAGGAACGTATCCCCTTTCTGCAACTCCGGTCGGTATCCAACGGCGTCGGTATCCGTGATAAATCGAAATGGGACATCCCGCTGGCCATTGGGCGATTGAACGATCGGTTGATTGTTTTGTTACAAGAGCTGGACCGCCGCGATGACAGCATTCTCAACCCCGTCAACGACATATCATGACACTGACCCTCGGATTTAGTCCTTGCCCGAACGACACGTTCATCTTCGATGCGCTTGTCAACAAGAAGATCGATACGGAAGGGCTTGACTTCGATGTACGGCTTGAAGACGTGGAAACCCTGAATCAATGTGCGCTTCGGGGCATCCTTGATATCTCGAAGATCAGCTATGGGGTATTCCCGCTGGTAATGGACCGATACCTGCTCCTCGATGCCGGCGGAGCGCTGGGTAAGGGTGTCGGCCCCTTGCTTATTTCAAAAAGGCAACTACCCCTGGCCGATATAGCGGGTGCGTCAACCGCAATCCCCGGCGAGCGAACAACGGCGCATCTGCTGTTTTCCCTTGCCTTCCCAACGGCGCTGGACAAACGCTTTATGATCTTTTCGGACATCGAGGAAGCCGTTTTGTCCGGGGAAGTCGACTGTGGCGTGATCATCCACGAGAACCGTTTTACCTACCGGCAGAAAGGGCTGACAAAACTCGTCGACCTCGGTGAATTCTGGGAACGGCAAACCGGGGCTCCGATCCCGCTGGGTGGTATCGTCCTGCGACGCGACCTGACCGCCGATCAGGGGCTCGCCCACCGGATCAACCGTCTGATCCGCAAAAGCCTGGAATTCGCGTTTGCCAATTATCCCGCTCTCCCCGAATATGTCGTTACGCACGCTCAGGAGATGGACGCGACCGTTATGCGGCAACATATCGACCTTTATGTCAACCAATATAGTCTGAGTCTGGGGTCCGACGGCGAACAGGCCGTTCGCACGCTTCTCGGGACGTTCGCGAGCCTGGATGCAAACAAGCCGTCCGGGTCCCTTTCCATCATCCGATGAGCGCTGCGACTTACGCCCCTTTTACCGCCTGCCCATATTCCTCCAGGGCCCGCTTCCGCGCCGCTTCATGCTCCACTATCGGTCGCGCGTAGCGGAGTTCACCCAACTCCGGCACCCATTGCCGGACATAGGCACCATCGGGGTCGAAACGTTTAGCCTGCAACACCGGATTGAATACCCGGAAATAAGGCGCCGCATCGCACCCGCACCCTGCCGCCCATTGCCAGTTCCCATTGTTTGCCGCCAGGTCGAAATCCAGCAGCTTCTCTGCAAACCAGGCTTCTCCCCAGCGCCAGTCGATCAGTAAATGTTTTGCCAGGAACGACGCTGTCACCATACGCACCCGGTTGTGCATAAATCCCGTTGAATTCAATTCCCGCATTCCCGCGTCCACGAGGGGATAACCGGTCTGCCCGGTACACCAGCGCCCAAACTCTCTCTCGTCGTTTCGCCAACGGATCCGGTCGAAAACCGGTCTGAACGCCTGCCCTTTACCAACCAGCGGAAAATGCCACAGGATCATCTGAAAAAAATCGCGCCAGATCAATTCCCGGAGAAATATTTCGCTCTCCGCCATGGCTTGCCTTGCCAGCGCCCTTATGCTGATCGTACCATGACGAAGGTGTACGCCCAATCTGCTTGTCCCCGCTACGGCCGGAAGATCCCGCAGCTCCTTGTATTGCCGGAGCAGGTCCGGTTTTACGATACCACGCGGAAAGGGTCCCCCGGTCCGCCTGAATCCCACCGTTTCGAGGGAAGGCACCTCCACTGCCGGGCGCGAGAGAAAATTCCTTTCATATTTCGAAACCGGATAGGAAGAGAGATCTTCCGTGTTCAATCTTTCCAGCCAGCGGCGGCTGTATGGGGTGTAGACCGTATAGGGACTTCCGTCATCCTTTACGACCTCGTTCTTTTGAAAGATCACGTGATCCTTAATGGAATTAAACGGGATTCCCTTTTCTGCCAGCAGCTGTTGAACCGCCCCGTCCCGTCCGGTTGCATAGGGTTCATAGTCGCTATTCGACCAGACCGCCGTTACTTCGAATTCCTCAACCAGCTGCTGAAAAACATCCCGCGGCCTCCCATCACGCACCTCCAGCGAAGTCCCCAATGCGATCAGCTGTTGTTGGAGGTGGACCAATGCCGCCTGAATAAATTCCACCCGACGGTCGGCTTTGTTGTCGAGACGGTCAAGGATATCCCGGTCGAAAATAAATAAGGGAAGCACCGGGCGGCCATCCTTCAATGCATAGTAAAGTCCCGCGTTATCCTCCAGCCGCAGATCGCGCCGGAACCAGAAAATGACCATTGCACTCATGACAACCCCTGATTTATGTCGATCATCTTTTTATATAGCTCCGCCGAAAGGCGGCAGTCAAAGCTATGACCCCGGAAACCCCGAACCCACCTTATCCCCTGTATTGCGTTGGAAACAAAAATCTCGTCTGCCCCCGCCATTGCGGCCGGCCCGATCGGCTCTTCTCTGACCGGATATCCCGCCTGCGGGAGTTTTTCCAGCAGCCAACGCCGCATTACCCCCGCCACGCAGCCTTCTGAAAGCGGTGTAGTGTACAGCTGACTGTCCCTGACCCACCAGATATTGGCAATCGTCGTTTCCGCTACCCGCCCTTGGGTGTTTAATAGCACGGCGTCATCCAGACCCAGTTCCCTGGCATACAGCCCTGCCTGAGTGGAGAGCAGATAGTTATTGGACTTGATACCCGAGTAGTCGTCGCACGCCTTCCGGCCACGGGGAAAAACGTCAATGGTCAGCCCGTCTTTCCGCCAACCCGTTTCGCCGGCGGCAACCGTCTGCAAGCAATACCATGCTTCCCTGTCCGGTGTGTTATAGGGTCCCGAACCACCGCGAAAAACGGTCAGCCGCGCGCGAACCGGAGCGTCGCCAAGCTCGTTTTGCAGGCAAAGCTCCCGGATGCACTCTTCCAATACCGCCAAAGACCATGGAGATGGAAAGTCGAGCCTCAGCAATCGCATGCCTGTGGCGAGCCGCTCCAAATGGTATTTGCCCAGGCGCAATCGACCCTCCCGGACCAGCATCGTCTCGAAAAGGCCGTCACCATAGCGGAAACCCCGGTTACCGGCGGTTATCAGTGCAGCGCCTTCCTCCCGGACTTCCCCATTAAAATTCAGGAACATAGAAATTTATGCGTTTGCTCGATCGCGGACCGGACACTAGCTCGATCGAGGACCGGACACTGGCTCGATCGCGGACCGGACACTGGCTCGATCGCGGACCGGACACAGACACGATCGTGGACCGGACCACAATTACTGCTGCTGGATGATGCCGTTCTTGACCGCGTACATGACCAGTCCCGCCATGGACTTCGCGCCGGTCTTCGTCTTCAGTTTGTCCCGGATCGCCTCGACCGTGCGTGGTGAAATATCCACGATGTCCGCGATCTCTTTTGTCGTCTTTTCCTCGCACATCAGCTTTAGTACCGTCAGTTCCTTCTCGGTCAGGTTCACATCCTGGGCTGTCCCGATCTCCGGGCGCTTTGTCCGAAGGCCAGTTAATAACGCTTTGTTAGTCAGCTCATTAAAAAAGAACTCCTGCTCGTAGCAGGTTTTGATGGCCTGATAGATCGTCTCCGAATCGGAATTTTTCGTCAAGTAAGAATTCGCCCCGATCTCCATCAGTTTGGAGATCATCGAATGATCGTTGTGCATGGACAGGATGATTACCTTTACATGCGGGTGGTCCTTCCGGATTTCCGGGAGGGTCTGGATCCCGTCCATAATGGGCATCTGAATGTCAAGCAAAATGACGTCGGGGTCTAAGTGTTTCAGGAGATTCAATAGCTGCATGCCATTATCCGCCTCTGCGATTAATTCCACATCCTTCTTTACCGCAAGAGCTGTTTTCACGCCGGCCCTGAATAGGGCATGGTCGTCGGCAATGGCGACTTTTATCGGCTGGCCGGGTTCTGGTCTTTTCATACGATTTTAGTATTTAGCGAGGGGCAGTCGGATCGCTGGATTGACTGCCGGACATCCTACAAAAAGACACAAAATTTGCGAGACTTACTATAGGAAATTTACGCAACAATCGAAATTCGGAATCTACGTTTCCCCCTCGTTTCTACGAAGATAAGTGGTTTTTTTTCGATATAAAAGAGGAATTTATACGTGCAAGTTTATCGGTGTTCTACTAAGGCGGCGGTAAAAACCGAAAGGTTAAAATCGGGCAATTGTGCGCTTGTCCACATAGTTATTCACATTTAACTTTGTTTTACAAGTTGATTGACGGGATTAGCACCTCAGATCGTCCAATGTCCTAGAACCGTCCAAAACGATTTTCAATATTCTATGAAACCCGGCAAAATCCAACAGTCAATCAACTTTTTTCGCCGTTTTTAGATTCAATATCCTATAGATCCTGCCTTAGCGCTGAGACCTTTATCCCGCGAACCGATTCCAGGTTCCTATGAAACCCGTTGATCCAATATCCAGGTGAAGTGATGCATTATGGTTTGCATCAAATCCCTACTCTCCTCTCTGGTTTAGAAGTTTTTTGCCTGTTTCTCTGCGTGTACGGTTCGTCAAACACGCAGCGAAGCGGGCTTTTTTGTGCGCGTAGTTGATTTTTGCCGGCGACCGATTATTGCCGGCGGTCGGATTTTTGCCGGCGACCGATTATTGCCGGCGACCGATTATTGCCGGCGGTCGGATTTTTGCGGCTAGTCGATTATTTTATTTCGCATGGCGTACATGATCAGCCCGGCGATCGTCTTGGCCCCGATCTTTGTCTTCATATTTTGGCGGATTGTCTCTATTGTGCGGGTGCTTAGAAACACTTCTTTAGAGATCTCTTCGGTTGTCTTATCCTCCGCCAGCAGTTTTAAGATCCGGATCTCCTTTTCTGAGAATTTGATCGGGCTGGGATAGAACTGGCGTACCTGCCGCTTCGTTTGCAGCTTTGACAGCACCGCCTTATTGACCAGGTCGTTAAAGTAGAAATCATCATTCATGCAGGTGAGGATCGCCTGATAAATCTCATCGGGATCGGTCGTCTTTGTCAGGTAGGCATTAGCGCCCATTTCCATCATCTTCGAGATCATCTCCTGGTCGTCGTACATGGTCAATACGATTATCTTGACATCCTCGTATTCCTTCCTCAGCAATCCGATGGCATTGATCCCATCCACCTCCGGCATCCGGATGTCCATCAACAGCACATCGGGACGTTTGATCTGCATCTTATGCACCAGGTCTTTTCCGTCTTCAGCCTCCCACAATATTCTCAGGTATTCCTTGTTTTTCAGCGCCATTTTTATACCGTCACGGAAGATCTTATGATCGTCCGCGATCGATACTTTTATTACGAGTTCAGCAGTCATACCGGCAGATTTGTAAAATTATTAGGGATGGGTCTCGAAATTTTGGTTATCAATTGAATCTATTAACTGCGAATTCAATGCGTTGCCGGACGTGTACAGCCTCAATCGGATAAGTTGCGGAGAATTACCAGCGCCGGTGTTGCATTTTTCCGTCTTGCGACCGTATTTTCCGCATCTGAATAATCGGGCAGTTCTGCTCTTGTCGGGCATTGCTGTCCTTCTTAATTTTATACCGGAAGTTGATTGATATGGATCTCACTCAAACCATCCATGTCCCCGTTTACCGTCCAGTAAAAGATTTCAATATCCTAAAAACCGAATATTAAAATCCAATATCAGTCAACTTCCCTTCTCCCCATTTTCCATGATAAGGCTTTCCTGAAACGAGCCGACACCTACAACGAATATTCAAGGATTAAATTACACGCGTGCCGCGGCAATGCCTGCGCGTTTCGGGTACAATTCGCTCTTCCGCCAAAGAAATACACCGTTTGTTCACCGCCTGCGGCACTTATCCACCGCGATTCCACAGACTTTTCCACAAAGGCTGGCACGATTGTGGATTTTAATATTTGGTAATTCCCCTAGCCGAATTTACGATTTCATCGATAGTAAAAATACTATTTCTAACACGTGAAACTACTCTATTTTGATCCTGTAAACTCCTTAGTAAAACCCCGTCAAATCCAATACAGGCTTGAATTACAGGCAATTTAACGCATTTTAACATCATTTTTGGCCATTGGTCAGTTTTTTTTTTAGGGGTTACTTAGCCTTACAAACTAACATTGACAACCTCTAAAAACTCACTTGTATGATGCAAAAAGAGTTAACTACCAAGAAAGATTACGCTGCTATTGGGGAAGAAATCAGCCACGAGACGGGTGCTGAATTCATCAAAGCTTACGAAGAAGCTTATCCGGGCGAGAACAGAGGTTATTATCAAATCGGTCGTAACATCATCGACAAGATCCTGGCTCAGCCTGGTTGCGTTGGAATGCGCTTCTACTATGGTCTCAATGAAGCGGGACAAAAAACGTTGGTCTACGTTGGCCTCGACGCAGAAGGTAAGGAAATTTTGAAAAGGGCCGTCATTACCTCGAATGGCGATCTGGCCGTCGCGGATGGCATCATGGCTGATCGGATCAATTGGACCGGCAACCGTTAATAAAGTATTTCGCTTGGATTATAGACTAATGCCTTTTATATTTGAGTAAAAAACAAGGCATTGCTGGGCGAAAAGGCATTTTACTCTGAAATATTACCCATCCTCTTTTACCTCGTTTTCCTTAAGCGGAACCGGGGCGAAGGGCTAGGGGTGATATTTTTTTATTGCTGCTTCTCGTGGTTGACGGAGAATTTCTTTATTAGCCGGCTCAATCTCCAAATTCCAGGCTACGTGCGCGATTCCGGCTTCACTATACTTGAATTCACCCTCATCTCCTTTTTCATTTATAGCTCTCTTCGCGGAAGGATACTAAGATTCATACCCCTCATCGGCGCGCTCATTTTTTACCCGATCGCTATCATAAATTTTACAAAAGAACAGGATAGCTTTGATTCGATCCCGGCTTCCGTTGAGGCTATACTGATCATTTCATATTGCATTTTATTACTATACGAACAGATAAATGACCCAAAGATCATTTTCGTTTACAATACCAAGAAATTCTGGGTAACCATCGCTTTTTTTCTTTATTTTTCATCGACCCTTTTTCTATTCCTCTATGCGCGCAATCTGACCAGGGCAGAATTCGATAAATACTGGACAATCAACAATTTCTTTGAAATTTTAAAGAATATACTCCTTTCCATCTCGTTTATAATGAAAAAGAGCAGTAAAAACGCATATCCAGAAGACCTTGAACCTGACATATGACCACCCCGATGACCCACTTCTAAAACCCTAACCAACCGTCCGAAGACAGGCCCACCCATGATACTCCTACAAATTACCAGTTCCGGAAGCACCGTCTCCACCGTGCTTTTCTTTGGCACTATCGGAATGTTGGCGCTTACTATCGGGCTCATTGTCTTCATTATCTTTCACCAACGGAAAGTCATTCGCTACCAGATGCGTCTGCAGCGGATGGAGCAGGACCAGCAGAAACTGCTCCTCAACGCCAGCATTCGCCTCCAGGAAGAGGAACGCCAGCGGATCGCCGCAGACCTGCACGACGATGCCGGGCCCCTCCTTGCCACCGCCCGGCTTTACCTTAATGAAAACCTGGTCAACCTCGACAAGACGACGCAGCTCCAAAGCATCTACAATGCAAAACAGATCATCGACGATACCATCCAGCTGATCCGCAACATCAGCCATTCCCTGATGCCCCCGACGCTAAAGAATTTTGGGCTCGAATCGGCCGTGAACGATCTTTTCCAAAAGATCAGCGGATCCGGCAGCATGAACGCCAGCTCCCGGTTCCATGATTATCGGGAACGACTGCAGGCGGAAAACGAGCTGATCATCTTCCGGGTCATCCAGGAGCTGGTCAACAATATCCTCAAACACAGCAGCGCCAGCTTTATTCACCTGACACAGAATACCAGCGGAAACAAATTCTTTATTCGCCTGCATCACGACGGCAGAGGGATCACGCAGAGCGACTTCAACAAGCTGAACAAGAGCAACGTAGGCCTTGGCCTGAAAAACATCCAAAGCCGGCTCAAAGTCCTCCACGGCCAGATCTTTTTTGAGAAGGATATGTCGCAAACCTACTATAAGGTCACCATCGAATTGGTCAAGGAAGAAATGGCCGGGCCGGAGGCGGCCTTGTAGTCCCCGGAACAGGCAAAAAAGCTTGCGATCAGGATGAATAGTATGTATCTTTATCGGGCAATTTCGACCCCTGGCCAATCGCTCAATAATATATTGAGATCGCAAGCGTTACGTATAAGTGCGGGAAATCCGCAACCGCTAATAAATGACCTGTCGGCCGAACCGGCCGCAGGCCGGCTTAAGGACGCCCAGACCAAATAGTCAGCCTATGGGAGTAATTAAAGTTGCTATTGCCGATGACCACAAAATATTCCGGAAAGGAGTGATCCTGTCGCTGCGCCCTTACAGCGCCATCAAATTCGTACAGGAAGCCGAGAATGGCCAGGAACTTCTCGACGGTCTCGCTGCGTCTGAACCCGACGTTGTCCTCATGGATCTTCGGATGCCGCAGAAAGATGGGATCGAGACGACAAAGGTCATTGCCAAACAATACCCCTCCATCCATATCATCGCACTGACCATGTATGAGGACGAACGTTTTGTAAGCCATATGATGGAAATCGGGGCCAATGGCTATCTCCTCAAGAGCGCCGATCCTTCGGAGATCAAACGCGCCATCATCGAAGTAGCCACCAAAGGATATTACCTGAACAATTTCGTGAATCGGATCCTCCTGAAGAAGTCGCATGTCCGGACAAAAATGATCCCCAGTCTTAATACCGAGATCACCCTCAACGAACGCGAGCGGGAGGTGGTCCGCTATATCTGTATGGAATTTACGGCTCAGGAAATCGCGCAGAAGATCGATGTCAGCCCCCGCACCGTTGAGGCGATAAAGGACCGCCTTATGGAGCGGTTTGGGGCGAAAAATACGGCAGGGCTTGTTTTTTTCGCCGTGAAAAATAACCTGATCGATTAGACCCCGGTCATCTCCGGCACATCACCTCGCACCACAAGCCTCCCCGTCGTTTTCGCGCGGATCTCCGCTACTGAAACGCCCGGCGCCCGCTCCACCAATACGAACCCTTCCGGTGTGAGGTCCAACACCGCCAGATCCGTCACTATCTTCTTTACACATCTTACTCCCGTCAACGGCAACGTGCATTTTGGCAACAACTTCGGCTCCCCTTTCGGATTGGTATGCTGCATGGCCACAATGATGTTGCGCGCGCTTGCCACCAGATCCATCGCTCCGCCCATTCCCTTCACCATTTTACCCGGTATCTTCCAATTCGCGATATCGCCCGTATCGGACACTTCCATTGCTCCCAATACGGTAAGATCTACTTTTCCTGCCCTGATCATGCCAAAACTTTCGGCACTGTCAAAGAAAGAGGCTCCCGGCAACACCGTTACCGTCTCTTTCCCCGCGTTGATCAGATCCGCATCCATTTCCTCTTCGGTAGGATAAGGCCCGATGCCCAGGAGGCCATTTTCCGACTGCAGCATCACCGACATGCCCGCCGGAATATAATTGGCAACCAGCGTAGGAATACCGATCCCCAGGTTGATATACATCCCGTCGCGCAGTTCCTGCGCGATCCGTTTTGCAATTCCGAATTTATCCAGTGCCATAATTCAACGGTTTGTTGTCAATCGTACCGTACGACGCTCGATCCGCTTCTCATAGTGCTGCCCTTCAAAGATCCGATGTACATAGATCCCCGCTACGTGTACCTGGTCCGGGTCCAACTGGCCCGGCTGTACCAACTGCTCTACTTCCGCTATCGTGATATTTCCCGCCTTCGCCATCGACGTGGAAAAATTGCGGGTTGTCTTCCGAAAAACGAGGTTGCCCAGGGTATCTCCCTTCCAGGCTTTTACAATCGCAAAATCAGCATGTAAGGCATGTTCCATAAGATAGGGCTTGCCGCCGAACTCGCGCACCTCCTTCCCGACCGCTATTTCTGTCCCATAGCCCGCCGGCGTGAAGAATGCCGGAATTCCCATCGCCGCCATCTGGATCCGGGTCGCCAGCGTTCCCTGCGGAACCAGGTCCACCTCCAGCTCGCCGCTCAACAGCTGACGCTCAAACTCTTCGTTCTCCCCTACATACGAACTGATCATTTTTTTGATCTGGCGGGTTTTGAGGAGAAGGCCAAGACCGAAATTATCCACCCCGGCGTTATTGGAGATGCAGGTCAGGTGACGGATGCCCTTCCGTGTCAATGCGGCAATACAATTTTCCGGGATCCCGCAAAGCCCGAACCCGCCCAACATGATTACAGCCGAATCGGGGATATCCCGGATAGCATCGTCCGGTCCCGCAACCAATTTCTTCATATGGAAAATATTTCAATTCCGTTTCTTCCCACCCCGGATATGCGTTCCTGGGACGGCTCGCGCGGTGTCCGGCCTCAGATGCCGCGCTCTCGCTATTGAGTCCTGCCTGCGGGCCATCGCTTCCTGCGCCCGTCGCAACGCCATTCCGGCCGGCCCAACCGGTGTCCCCGGCATCAACCCTCCCGGTCGCACGGGATGCGCCATCCCGGGCGTCAGCCCTGGTCCCGCCGGATTGGCCGTTACAGGCGATATGCCCGACCTTCCCGGCATAGCCGGTGGATGATACGGCGAGGGCCGGTCATACATTTCCGTACGTGCACGAACGCCGCGTGCCATTATGCTGTCGAACAACTCCTGGTTGAGGGCCGGATGGTCCAGGTAATATCGGTAACTCTTGCGAAACTGCTCGCGCGAAACATCATGGAGCCGGAATACTTCTTCATATAACCGCATCGTCTCCGACTTCCTGTCGATGTGCTGAGAATCCTTCGCCACGTACAAGGTGGCGTATTGGTCGGCCTCGGTCATATCCCACATCACCTGCTCCATTTTGTCGATCGGCAGGATATCTCCCGGCACCCGGTTTTTATCCGAACAAGCTGCTCCTGCAACCAGGCAGGCGATCATCGCCGCCACTATCTTCCCTCCGCTCATTGCAAGTCCGCTTTATACGTATTGATGTTCGAAATATCGAGGTGTGTCAACAGATCGAGCGCCCGGGCCTTTTGATCGGGATCCGACTGCACAAAGATCTTGGAAACTTCATTCGCCTTCCCGCCCTGGAAAAAGAACTGCATGATCATCAGACGGGGGTTTTCCTGGTTGATCGTATTCAGCATATTCAGGGCATTCAACACCCCGTTTCGCCCTTCCGCCGGCTTATCATACAGCAGATCCAGGCCTGTCCGATAATAGGCATAGTACGCGTCATGCACGAGTGTATACTTGCTGTTCGTCAGGTTTTCGATAAGCCAATAGCGGTTATAGATGCCATCGAACGTTTTCCAACCGCTGATCTCCCGGCTGTCGGGTGCGTTATTTACGATATTCAGCGCTTTTTGAAAGTAAGGGTCGCCACCCCGCAACGAAAAGGAATCGAATGTGAGCCCGAGGATCACATAAACATAGTAGGCAACCTCTGCCGTCAGGTTTGCGGCCAATGGCTCCGTTCCCTGTACACGGTTGTCACTGAAGTCCAGCGGCTGATACTCCGAATACCGGAACGCAAACGATTCATCCTGAAAATTGATCAGCGGACTTGTATAGCCGGAATTGTAAACCGGTCGTCCGGCCTGAACCGTAAGCGTGGCCGAATAGGAATTGTTGTCGCCGGCCGCGGAAATGTTGATCAGAAAGTTGCAGCGGATCCGCTCGTTATTCTGAAAGGCCTCGTTGGACCAGTTGCGCCCATTGATAAAATCATGCAACGCATTTTGCAAGGTCGTAAATACCTTATGATCGACCGTGGAAGGCACCCGCGAAGCAATTACCGTTACATTTGCGTTGATGTCTTGCGCCCATACCCGGGCGACCAGGCCCGTCAGGATTACAATGAATAGGAAGATTTTTTTAGGCATACAACAATTTTACTACCTGATCAACGATATCTTTTGCTACTTGTTGTTTTGGCTTCCGTTCAAAGCTCAACTCCAGGTCATTCTTCCCGAATATGGTGACCTTGTTGGTATCATAGCCAAAGGTCGCCCCCGGGTCATTCAATGAATTCATTACAATGAGGTCGGCGTTCTTCGCCTCTAACTTGCTGAGGGCATACGCCCGCTCGTTATTGCTTTCCAGGGCGAACCCCACCAGCAGCTGGCCTTTTGTTTTGGCGCTGCCGAGCGCGGCCAGGATATCCGTCGTACGCGTCAGCTCCAGTGTCAACTTCTCCCCGGTCTTTTTTATCTTCTCCTTTGCCACCTCAACCGGCCGGTAATCCGCCACCGCGGCCGAAAGGATCGCGATATCTGTCCGGGGCCAGCACTCCATGCTCACCTTAAACATCTCCTCCGCCGATACTACCCGGTGCACCGTAACACCCTCCGTCTCCACCTGGATCGCCGACGGTCCGAGCACGAGGTCTACCCGCGCCCCCCGGGCCGCCAATTCCTCCGCCAGGGCGATCCCCATCTTACCCGAAGAGTGATTCCCGATGAACCGGACGGGATCAATGGCTTCATAGGTAGGACCCGCCGTGACGAGCGCACGCTTTCCCGTTAAGTCGCGGCTGCCAATCTTTTCACCCCTGCCAGCTGTTCCGTTCCGGTCTACCATTTCCTTTAGAAATCCAAGGATCTCTTCGGGCTCCGCCATTCTTCCGTCGCCGAATAATCCGCTCGCCAACTCTCCGTTCCCGACCGGAATAATGTGGTTACCGAATTCCCGCAAGCGGTTGAGATTGGCGCGCGTTGTGGGATGGCGCCACATGTCCTCATCCATCGCCGGCGCCACCACTACCGGACAGATTGCCGACAGGTAGGTGGCCATCAGTAAATTATCGCAAATTCCATGCGCCATTTTGGCCAGCGTATTGCAGCTGAGCGGCGCAATCAGGAGGACATCCGCCCACCGGCCCAGCTCGACGTGGTTCGCCCAGGTCCCGGCATCCACCAGATCCGTCAGCACGGGGTTCCTCGACAGCGTCGAAAAGGACAAGGGAGTGACGAAATCCTTCGAAGCCGCCGTCTGGATGACCCTGACCGAAGCGCCTTCCCGGACCAGCAGCCGGACAACCAACAGCGACTTATACGCCGCGATACTGCCCGTAACTCCTAAGAGGACCTTTTTCCCGTGGAATGGTGACATACGAGATTTCTTATGGCCAAAAAGCACAAACGGCAGGGTGCCTGCCAGCTGCCCCGCCGTTCATAAATACTATCCGATCAGTATGACCCGTTCTCATTTGAACAGATCATCTTCATTTTTGCGATAATAGATCTTGTCGTCCATAAATTCCTGGGTGGCCAGCAGCGCTGGGTTCGGCATCCGCTCGTATGCCTTTGAAATCTCGATCTGCTCCTTGTTTTCGTGGATCTCTTCCAGGCTGTCCGTATGGCTGGCAAATTCCTCCAGCTTGTTGTGCAGCTCTTCCTTCAGGGAAATATTGATCTGATTCGCCCTTTTTGCGATAATCGCGATGGACTCATATAAATTCCCGGTCTTTGCCTTAATATCCGTCAAATTCTTTGTCTCGACCACATTCGCGGTGTTCGCGTTAACTTGCCTTCTTAGTCTGCTCATTTTTTAGCGTTTTTAAGTTATTCTGCGCCGAAGTCAGATAATCCTGTACACTGGACTTTAGCCTGCTGTCGGGAAAACGATCCATGAACTCATTGCATTGCGTGACCACCATCTCAAACCGGTCTTCCTGTTTGTCCGGGATGCTTAATTCCGCATATTGATAATCCGACTTGATTATCAAGTATTTGTATTGATCGCTTTTTTCCGAATCGGGATAGCTGTTCATCAGGCTGTTGAGCGCCACTCCCGCGGCTCTGAAATACCCAAGATCGAAGTAAAGCTGGGCGCTCAAATAATCCTTCTCCTCCAGTTTTGCGCGGCATTTCTCGATGATATCGGTAGCCTCCTTTATCTTATCGGATCCCGGATGCGTATTGATGAACGCCTGCATGAAGCCGATCGTCTTGGTCGTATTTGTCTGATCCAGCTCCACTTTTGGCGATTGCATATAGAACGTATACGCTCGCATATAATCCATTTCTTCCGCCTTGTTGCTGTTCGGGAATACCTCTACAAACCCCTTAAAAAGGTTTTCCGCGTTGGGATAGTCCTTCAAGTAGTAGGCACAGTACGCAAACTTGTAATAAATATCCTCGAAATGTTCGCTACCCTTAAAGACCCTGAACAACTCTTCGAACAGCTGCTGCGCGTGATTGTAATCCTTTTCCGCGTAATAATTGTCCGCCACCCGGAGCTTATAGTCATAATCGTTGCTCTTCATCACCTTCGAAAAGCGAGAACAGGATGCAAACAGGAAAATCCCTAAAAATGCTATGGTAAACAGACGCATAAAAGCAGGCAAAGTTAATGTATTTTAAGCAATTGGTTCACAAGGAACGCAAATATGCAAGGAATTCGCTGCCAGCCCAAAAATGGGTCGTTAAAATCCCCCCAAAATCACCGCCGGGAACAGGCAATCATGTCTTGCTCCAAAAAATAACGCGGGCCATTCCGCCCGCGTTATTTCATTCATTCAGAGCAATTTATCTTATCTTCTTCTCAAATTCGGATGCGGTGCGGGAACCGTATTGGGCCCCTCTTCGCCGGTTGCGTCGCGAAGATCTACCGTATTCTTGTCGCCACCGCCCTGGCCGTAGCGGAAGATAAAGCGATCCGAGCTAACACCTTCTTTCTCAACAAGATAGTTGATTACGGCATTTACCCGGTCCCAGCTCTGCTGCTGTTCTTCCTTGTTGGATTCGCCATAACCGATGACAGCGATCTTACAGCCCGGATTGTTGCGGATCTGGCTCGCAGCGCTGGCCAGCAACGCCTGGTTGTCCTTGCTGAGCGTAACGGCGCGGCCCTTGAACGTGATACTTGGCAGGTTGCCGACATTGCATTTTGCCTTCGGACTGTAGTTGGCAATGGAATCCCTCAGGTCTTTACAGCATTGTGGATCCGGGCATTTCCCGACGCCATCCGCATCGACGGGTTGACATTGCGTCGGCGTGATCTTTTCCTTGTCACGGCAGTCCGGAACTCCGTCACCGTCCGTATCGAGGCTCACCCCATGGGTATCGACGGGACAGCCCTTGGGCGTGTTTGGTTCGAGGTCGAACTGATCGGTCACACCGTCACCGTCCGCGTCATCCAGTACGGGCTTCGGTAATTTCATGTGGCGCGGGGCATTGATCTCGTTGTATGCATAATCCAGCGGGTTCAGCCACCACAGCGGCTCAACCGCGTGCTTTGCAAAAATGTTATAGTTGATACCGATCGAAGCAAAATTGTATGCGTCTGCCGACCGCGTTTGCGCGACGCTTTGCGTGGCGCCAAAGGTATAGTTGTTCTGCCATTGTTGACCGTCGACCAGATCGGTAGCGGTGAAGGTTACCTTGTCTTCCACCTGGATGTTCAGGCGTTCGGCGATCTTGAACTGCATTCCCAACCCGGCTACACCGACAATGGTAATGGGCACACCGCCAAGGCTCCCGCTCGTGCTGGGCCGTTCGGCGATCGTATTCCATTTTCCGGTCAGGACGCCCTTTATGGCGCTCCGGATCTGGCTCTTATTCTTATACCCTTCCACGGGGAATTGATCGATCACATTGACGTATCCTTGAGCATAGCCGGGATCGGCTTTATATAAGGTACCGTACGTCATGGCGCCGACCCCGCCGAACAAATACCAGTTGAATTTAACCTTTGCCTTGTGGAAATTGATATTGTTGAAGGAAAACAACCCCTGCAAAGTCAACTCATGTACCGTTGAGCGATAGTTGTAAAAAATAGAGTCCCATTGGCCGCTCGCCTGCTGGGGATAGATCGTATTCAACGCACCATTCCTCCCGTAAGATTGCGAATACTGGTAATTCAACCCCCGCAGCCTGATCCAGTCGTATTCGGCCCGAACCGAGAACACATAACCCAGCGCCTTTCGCACGGTGAACCCAAATCCACCGGTAGGGCCCCAGTTGGCCACATCAGTAAAACCATTGGTATAGCCCCCTTTGATGCCGATCTCCCATTCATTCCTCGGTTTGGCCGGAAACGGATACGAATTGTTCAGGAATTCATTATGCTGAGCAAGCCGTCTCGTAGGTATAAGGGAGGAGTCCCGGATATCATAACTATAGCCCACACTCTGGGCATTAGCATAGGACAGGGACAGGCAGATTAACCCAATCAAAAGAGCTAATTTTTTACTGGCCATAACTGATATTTATGTGAATGAATGAATTAAACCTGAGAAGAATATGCTGCAAAAATAGATATTGGTGCGCAATAACCAAATTTTTTTAACAATACGTATAAAATAAAAGTTGTATGGCAACCACCGTTAGACAGGCTGATTTTAATTTAAGTTGCTCCGCCCCGGAAATAATTTTGAATCCTGAAAATATTTTGAAAGTGCTAATATTGTTCTTCCAACATCTTTCGCAGTCACCTTCCTGCCGCCGATTTTATTAAGCATGAAAATAGCGCAAGCCATACTACGAGAAGAACTGGCCAGCTTTGAAAAAAGGTTCAAAGAGGCGGTAAAGAGCCAGACACCCCTGCTCGACAGGATCATGCAGTTCATTGTCAACCGGAAAGGCAAACAGCTTCGCCCGATGTTCGTGCTGCTTTCGGCCAAACTTTGCGGACCGGTCAACGAAGCTGCCTACCGGGCGGCCTCGCTCGTCGAATTGTTACACACCGCCACGCTCGTCCATGACGACGTCGTGGATGAGTCCCTGGAGCGGAGAGGTTTTTTTTCCACCTATGCCCTGTGGAAAACTAAAATATCCGTTCTGGTCGGCGACTATTTGCTCTCCAAAGGTTTGTCGCTTTCGCTTGATCACGGCGACTTCCGGGTTCTCCAGATACTCAACGGCTCGATCCAGAATATGGTCGAAGGGGAGCTCCTCCAGCTGGAAAAGTCAAGATCGCTCAACTTGAGCGAATCCGTCTACTTCGAGATCATCCGCAATAAGACGGCCTCCTTCCTCGCCTCCTCCTGCGCAGCCGGCGCCTATGCCACCAGCCAGGACGAAGCCAAGGCCGAGCAATTGCGGCAATTCGGCGAAAAAGTCGGCATCGCCTTCCAGATAAAAGACGACCTTTTCGACTATGGGAATGAAGCGGTCGGAAAGCCGACAGGGAACGATATCAAGGAAAAGAAGCTCACGCTCCCGCTGATCCACACCCTCAATCACGTCGACCGGTCGACACGCCGGGAAATGATCTACCTGATCCGGAATCACAATAAAGACCACGAAAAAGTACAACAGGTTATCCGAAAAGTTATCGATACCGGAGGCATTGACTATGCTACCCGGCAGATGTATATTTACCGGGATGAAGCGCTTTCCATTCTTTATCGATTTGAGGATAATGATGCCCGTAAGGGGTTGGAAGAACTCGTAAGGTACACGACGGACAGAAAGTACTGATGGAGAAACGTTGGAAAATATTGCCCGCAGACCTTGATGCCGCCCGGTCGTTGCAGTCCGGCCTCCGGATCAACGACGTGCTCTGCCGGTTACTCGTTCAACGGGACATCCGGACGTTTGACCAGGCAAAAGACTTTTTCCGCCCGCAGCTGAGCGCACTCCACGATCCATGGCTGATGAAAGACATGCGCCGGGCTGTCGACCGCATCCTCGCCGCCCTGCGGCACGAAGAGAAAGTCCTTATCTATGGAGACTATGACGTAGATGGGACCACCGCGGTTGCCTGTCTCTATCAATTTCTCCGAAAGGTTTGCGCACCGGAAAAGCTCGACTTCTACATCCCGAACCGGTATCGGGAAGGCTATGGCGTTTCGAGATCGGGCATCGATTATGCGAACGAACGCGGTTATTCGCTGATCGTTGCGCTCGACTGCGGGATCAAATCGGTAGAGCTCATTGCCTATGCTGCTACGCTGGGCATCGACTTTATCGTTTGCGACCACCATTTACCGGACGACAAGTTACCTCCGGCCGTAGCCATCCTCAATCCCAAACAGCCGGGCTGCGGCTATCCCTATAAGGAACTCTGCGGCTGCGGCGTCGGCTATAAGCTGATCACGGCCCTTTCCGCCGAGTTCGGCTTACCGTCGGAAACGCCTTACGAATACCTTGACCTTGTAGCCACTGCCATTGCTGCGGATATCGTTCCCGTCGACGGGGAGAACCGGGTCCTTGCGTTTTACGGGCTGAAAAAAGTGAATGAAAACCCTAATAACGGCATCCGTGCCCTCATCCAGTTGAGCGGTCTTACCCGGGTTGTCAAGATGGTGAACCTGGTGTTTATGATCGCCCCGCGTATCAATGCCGCAGGACGAATGGACGATGCGGGAAAAGTCGTCCGCCTCTTTATTGAATCCGATCCTGCGCTCGCGCTTTCGTATGCCGGCCAGCTTCACGCCGACAACACCGACCGTAAAGAAGCCGACAGCAATATGACGGAGGAGGCGCTTGCCATCCTCGAAAAGGAAACGGTCAACAGGGATCGCCGGTCTACCGTCCTGTACCAGCCGCACTGGCACAAGGGGGTAGTGGGCATTGTAGCCTCACGGGTCATCGAACGATACTACCGGCCCACGGTAATCCTGACTCTCAGCGGCGAAGTCATTTCCGGAAGCGCCAGGAGCGTCAACGGGTTTAATATCTATGAGGCGATCCATGCGTGTCGCGAGCATTTAATTGGTTACGGCGGGCATTTTGCCGCCGCCGGCCTCTCGCTTTTCCCCGATCAGGTCGAGGCATTCACCCATAAATTTGAAGAAACGGTGGCCGCTACGATTGGGCCCGGTTCGCTTGTCCCTGAGTTGGTCATCGATGCGACGCTCCCGTTTGCGGATATCCGACAATCGTTCTATAACATCATCGATCAGATGCAACCCTTTGGACCCGCCAACATGCAACCGGTCTTTGTCAGCCGGTCTGTCATCGATAACGGATCCCGGGTTGTCAAGGACCAGCATATCCGATTCGCCCTTCGCCAGGGTACCGTCGCATTGGAAGGGATCGGCTTTGGACTTGCGCCTAAATTCTCTCTTCTCCAGGGCGGCAAACCCATCGACGTTGTCTACACCCTGGAAGAGAACGAATGGAACAACCAAAAAAGTCTCCAGTTAAAGGTCATCGACTTCGCTCCTTCCACATCCGGTGTTACGCTTCCAGGATGATCCTGCTCTTTGGTTCACCGCCTATTAGCTCCACGCTCCGTTGAATAAAATCCGTCAGGTTATTGCCTTTTAGCAAACCCTGTGACAGCAGGGCCAGGTCGGACAGATTATGCACCAGTTTCTCCTGACGCGGTCTGTCTGCTTCCTTAAGGATCGTTTGATAGATCGGATGGTTGCCGTTTACCGTCAGGCTGACCTCATCGGGCATACTGGCATAAAAGCCGCCCATGCCGCCGCTCACCGCCGCCATGTCCTTCATCCGGCGCATGAACTCGGGCCGTGTTGCGATCACCGGCGGAGCGTCCGGGCTTAGACCCTTCACTTCAACCGTCACATGCAAGTCCGGAACCTGACGCCCGAAAAGCTCTTTTAGTACATTCTCCTCTTCCGTGCTCAATACCGACCCGCTGCTTTCCGCCTTATCGATCAGGTTATCCACGATATCCGCGTCTACCCGCATGAAATGCACATCCGCCCATTTCATTTCCATCTGGTTTATAAAGGCGGCGTCAACGATCGTCTCGAGTTTCACGACTACGTAACCCTTTGATTCCGCCTGGCGAATGTAACTGTCCTGCTGGACGGGGTTGCTGGAATAGAGAATGACGAGCTTGCCGTCTTTGTTTTTCTGCAATGCCTCCGTCGCGCTGCGATACTCTTCCAGCGTATAGAATTTCACTCCTTTCACGTCTTCCATGATATGGAACTTCACCGCTTTTTCCAGGAATTTGTCATCCGTCATCATCCCATACTTGACGAACAATCCGAGGCTCTCCCATTTTTCTTCGAATTCCTTTCTTTCCTTACCGAATATCTCCTCCAGCTTATCGGCTACCTTCTTTGTAATGTGATTGTTGATCTTTTTTACATTCGGGTCGCCCTGCAGATAGCTCCGGCTGACATTCAGCGGGATGTCCGGACTATCGATCACACCATGCAACAGCATCAGAAATTCCGGAACGATGTCCTTCACTTCATCCGTTACAAATACCTGGTTGCTGTATAGCTGGATCTTATCTTTCTGGATTTCATAGCTCTGTTTGATCTTTGGAAAATACAGGATGCCGGTCAGGTGAAACGGATAGTCTACGTTCAGGTGGATCCAGAACAGCGGTGGCTCGCTAAACGGATAGAGTTCCTTGTAAAAATCCTGGTAATCCTGTGAGGTCAGCTCACTCGGACGTCTGGTCCAGGCAGGGGTCGGGTTATTGATCTGCTCGCCTTCGAACCGGATCGGTACCGGCAAAAACCGGCAAAATTTTTTCAATATCGCCTTGATCCGGTCGGCGTCGAGGAATTCCTGGCTTTCTTCATTGATATGGAGTACGACGTCGGTTCCCCGTTGCGCTTTTTCGGAGTTTTCCAATGTGAACTCCGGGCTGCCGTCACACTCCCAGCGCACCGCCGGCGCATCGTCCCGATAGCTTTTTGTGAACACCTCTACTTTTTCGCTCACCATAAAAGCCGAATAGAATCCCAGCCCGAAATGCCCGATGATATTCGCCTCATTTTGCCCTTTGTATTTGCTGAGGAATTCCTCTGCGCCGCTAAAGGCAACCTGGTTCAGGTATTTGTCCACCTCCTCCCCCGTCATCCCGACACCCCGGTCGGAGATGGTGATCGTCTTTTTTTCTTTATCTAATTGAATATCAATGTCTATTCCCTCAATTTCGCCTTTGACCTCGCCAAGGGAAGACAGCATCTTCAGCTTTTGGGTCGCGTCTACCGCATTGCTGACCAGTTCACGGATAAAGATATCATGGTCGCTGTACAGGAACTTCTTGATGATCGGAAAGATATTTTCTGTCTGGACGCGTATATTCCCTTTTTGCATAGCAATGATTTTTTGACTTTTTGCAGGCTCTTGCGGGGGATCAAACAAAGTGCCATTTGTCCGTGGACTGACACTCTGACGGGCGAACGAGGCCGATTGGCGGCGGCAGGCAGTCAATATAATATCGGAAAAATGCCCGTTTTCCGGCATAAATGCCTACCTTTGCTGCCCAATTATTAATTTTTAAAACAATCACAAGGGATCATGAACAATTACGAATTGATGGTGATTTTTACCCCTGTGCTCTCTGAGGAGGACTACAAAGCCGCCCAGAAGAAATACGCCGCCCTCGTAAAAGAGAATGGCGGAGTAATCGTGCACGACAATCCCTGGGGACTGAAATCACTGGCGTATCCGATCCAGAAAAAGACTACAGGCTTGTACTGGGTCCTGGAATTCACTGCGCCATCCGACTTCAACGAGAAGCTCAACGTCCAGATCCGCCGCGACGAATCGGTGTTGCGCTTCATGGCTACCAAGCTCGATAAATACGCCGTCGAGTACAATGCCAAAAAGAGAAGTGGTGTACCTACAGGAACCGAAAAAGCAGTGGTGTAATCATGGCAAAAGCAAATGAAATCAAGTATCTCACCGCCATCAAGCCGGAAAAACGCGCGAAGAAGTTCTGCCGTTTCAAGAAATACGGGATCAAATACATCGACTACAAGGATGCCGAGTTCCTGAAAAAATTCCTGAACGAGCAAGGCAAATTGTTGCCTCGCCGGATCACGGGGAACTCGCTGAAATATCAACGCAAGGTGTCCGATGCGGTGAAGAAAGCGCGACAGATGGCATTATTGCCCTATGTAACAGACCTATTAAAGTAACCTCACCCTAACCCCTTTCCTGCAGCCGTCGGCGAAAAACGGAAGGGGGGGACAGTCCGCGCGGGGAACCGGCCTTCCGGCCGCCACCCGGCCGATTGGGAAAACGGTGAACAAAAACAAATAAAATGGAAGTCATCTTAATCCAGGATGTAGACAACCTCGGATCCGCTCACGAAAAGGTGAGTGTCAGGCATGGATATGCCCGCAACTACCTCATTCCCCGCAAGTTGGCGGTTGAGGCCAACCCCTCCAACCTCAAACAGCTCGAGGAAAGAATGAAGCAATTGCAAAAGAAGGAAGCCAGGATGATGGCGGAAGTCAACAAGGTCATCGAAGTTCTGAAATCCTCACCGCTCAAGGTCGGCGCGAAAACCGGCACCAGCGGCAAGATTTTCGGAAGCGTTACCTCCGTCCAACTGGCCCGCGCTATCCGCGATCAGAAAGGCTACGAGATCGATCGCCGACGCATCCACATCCTGGATGAAGTGAAAGAGCTCGGCACCTACAAGGCAAAAGTAGACTTTGGTAACAGCAACGAAACCGAAGTGGAATTTGAAGTGACCGCCGAATAGGTGGCCGGATAGCCATTAACGTCTTTTTTGAAGCCCGTAATAAAATACGGGCTTTTTTGTTTAACTTACCATATTTATTGGTATATCTTCCCGAAAGACAAATTATTTTGGGCCGGAGCCGGCGTTTTCAGACCACAAAACACGCTGGAAGCCTGACCAATCCTTGCTTCGCAAGCCCAACCGCAAAATTTTACTAAGTAATAAAAATTGTTATCTTTACAATAGCTCTATTATTTTTAGTGTATCGTAGGCTGTCGTAACTTTCTTTTCAGTCAGATCCTCAGTCATTATAGTCTAACAGTAGGTAGAGTGTTTTTTTCATTCTTTAATTTTTTGTACAATGAACATTTATGTAGGCAACCTCTCCTGGCAGATGACCGATGAGGATCTTAGGAACCTTTTCGAGCAACACGGTACAGTCGCTTCGGCCAAGATCGTAAAGGACAAAGTGTCCGGCCGTAGCAAGGGTTTTGGTTTTGTCGAAATGGAAGACGACGGCGAAGCCCAGCAGGCGATCACCAACCTGTACGACAGTGAAGTGATGGGTCGTAAGATCATTGTCAATGAGTCGCAGCCAAAACAACAGGGCGGCGGTGGCGGAGGCTTCAAAAAAAGAAGCTTTGGCGGCGGCGGCAGTGGCGGCGGTGGCGGTTACAAGAAGGGTGGTTACAATCGCGGCGGCGGCGGTGGTGGTTACGACAGGGATTACTAGTCATATCAACCGATACATCATACTAAAATCCTTTCGAATCGAAAGGATTTTTTATTCTGCGGCGTGAAAGGATTTTTTGTTGGGCACAGGCGATGCTAAACCATTTTACCGCTACCTTTAAGCAGATCAAATTGTTTGCCTATGTCCCGCAAAACTATCCGGCGCAGAGAATTTATCCGCCGCGCTTCTCTTACCGCAGCCGGCGTAACCGTCGGCGGGGTTGCCGGCGCTTTCAGCGCCCCCACGGTCCTCGATTTCCCGATCTTCGGCAAGGCCGCTCCCAGCAATAAAGTCGTCGTTGCCGTGATGGGCGTCAATAGCCGCGGCGCCTACCTTGCCAAATGTTATTCTCAGCTGGCGAATGTCGAAGTGGCCTATATCTGCGATGTGGAGGAGAAAGCCATTCAGAACGGCCTGGCGGCCTTAAAAGATGCGCCGCGCAAACCTGTTGTGGCGCGCGATATCCGCAAATTAGTCCTGCAAAAGGATTTTGATGCGCTGATCATCGCCGCGCCGGATCATTGGCACACGCCGGCTGCCATCCTTGGAGCATCCAATGGCAAGCATGTATATGTCGAGAAACCGTGCGGACAGAACCCGTATGAAGGAGAGCTGTTGGCTGCGGCGTTGCATAAATACAACCGGCATATACAGATGGGGAATCAACGCAGGTCGATGCCCACGCTGATCGATGCGGTGCGGCTGGTAAGAGAAGGAGCCATCGGAAATCCTTATTTCGCAAAGGCCTGGTATGCCAACGAGCGAAAATCCATCGGGGTTGGCAACAAGGTCCCCGTGCCGTCAACGCTGGACTTCGAACTCTGGCAAGGCCCTGCTCCCCGGCGCGATTTCCAGGACAACCTCGTACACTATAACTGGCATTGGTTCTGGCATTGGGGAACGGGAGAGGCATGCAACAACGGAACCCATGAGATCGACTGCTGTCGCTGGTTCCTTGGCGTTAATTTCCCTCAAAAGGTAGTATCAGCCGGTGGCCGTTATGCTTTCAGGGACGATTGGCAGACCCCGGACACCCAGACGGCCAGCTATGAGTTTGCCGAAGGCAAATCGATCACCTGGGAAGGGCGAAGCTGCAATGACTATCCGGTAGAGGGTGCCAGCCGGGGATTCATCATTTATGGTGATGGCGGTAGTCTTGTCAATCTTGGCAATGGTGATTATAAGATCCTTGACAATAAGAAAAAGATTGTCAAAGAGGTCAAGTCCGAAGGAGGCGCGGACACTACCAATCCGGTCGCCGGCAGCGGGAACCTGGACTTGTATCATTTTGATAACTTCATCAAGACCATCCGGGGCGAGGCCACCCTTAATTCTCCGGTGGACGAAGCCTATAAGAGCGTGCTGCTATGTCATCTCGCCAATATAGCGCAACGGACAACCGGCTCGCTGCACTGTGATGCTTCCAACGGCCATATCGCCGGCAACCCCGACGCAACCGCCCTGTGGCGCCGCGAATACGAGAAAGGCTGGGAGCCCGTCGTTTAGACGCCTTTAGAGTTCCCTGATCTTGATGCTTCGGAAACTGACTTCGTTGCCGTGATCCTGCAGCAGGATATGCCCCTGCCGTGCTTCACCGAAATTCGGGTAGATCTTGTATTTGCTGATGGCCACGAGCGCCCGGAAGTCAGCGGAGCCGCGTTCGTATTCCAGAACTTTTATTCCGTTCAGGTAATGTTCGACGTGATTGTCGGGATAGACGACGATCCTTCCCGTGTTCCATTGACCGATCGGCCGGAGGAACCGTTGCTGTTTGTTCGCGGGAATGAGATCGTAGAGGGATGACAAGGTTCGATCGCCGTTCCGGCCAAGCTTTGCATCCGGGTGCAGCGAGTCGTCCAGGAGCTGGTATTCAAGACCGATGCCGGCATTACCGGTATGCTCGTCCTTTAATGTAACAAAATATTTCACGCCGCTGTTGGCCCCCGGCGTCAGACGGAAGTCGAAAGAAAGATCAAACGCCTTATACTGGGCTGTTGTAACGATATCGCCGCCATTCGTGCTCATTTCGCCCTTGCCCGCCAGTACGGTGAGAACTCCCGTGTCCACCTTCCAGCCGTGTTCAGGAAACGTATTTTGATAGGCCCCCACCCATCCTTTGGTAGTGCTCCCGTCGAAGAGCAGCCGCCATCCGCTCTTTTTTTCATAGTCAGTAAGCGTGTTGGGTATGGCGTTTACAACATAGATGCCCGGAGGAAAAAATCCGGGTTTGAAATCCGTGGTACGGATACGGATATTTTTGAAATATACTTTTTTGCCGGCCTGATCCGGTTTGCTGATCGCGTGGACCTGGAGACCAATAAAGCCTTTATTATCCACCGTGTCTATCACGCAGGCGGTTGCCAGCCCATCTACCCAGGTCCGGATTACGTGTCCGATGCATTCGACGCGGATATGGTTCCACTGGCCGACCTTGAATGCGCTTTGTACAGAATGGTTCAGAGAAACCGGATACAACCAGCCGCGGCGGCCTTCATCGTATATACCACCTGTCCAGCGCCGGGAGGAAGGATCGATCTCATATTGGCAGCCATAGACCAGGCCGTTCCCGCCATGTCCGCCGGGATCGTAGTGGCTGCGCAGCTGGATCCCGGAGTTACTGCTTGTATCGTCGATCTTAACGTCCATTTCAAGGACAAAGTCGCCAAATTCCTTTTCTGTTACAAGGAAACTGTTCCCCGATCCGGCGACTCCGGCGCCGGTGATCGCTCCGTTCTCGACGGTATAGCGGGCAGAGCCCGCGAGTTCTTTCCAGCCGGTGAGGGTCTTGCCGTCGAAGAGAGATGTCCAGCCGTCCTGCTGTGCAAGGAGACCGCTGGCATAAAATAAAAGGATAGCCGTTACCAAATAACCTTTCATAAGCGATGATTGGATAATAAAGGTACAGACTGCCGGGTTCGGGGCAAAATAAAGACCTGCCGGGACAACGGCATTGATCCGGGTTACGTTCTTAATTTTACACCTCAATACACCTTTTTACACCTTCAGCATCGTTCCAAGTGACGGACAACCTGGCTAGAGAAATTAGATCCATTGCTGATTTTTCCGATTCGGAAATCGAGCTGTTCTTCAGTTTCGTGGAGGAACATGGTATAAAAAAGGGAGGGCATTTCCTAAAGGCAGGCCAGGTAAGCTACTATATGGGGTATATTCTATCCGGCCTAACCATGCTTTATCAAACGTATGAAGGCCGGGAGATCCCGTTCGATTTCCTGGCTGAAAATGAATGGGTGGCCTATCTCAAATCCTTTAGCCGGCAGATCCCCTCTGACCTGAGCATTAAGGCATTGGAGGACACTGTACTGCTCAGGCTATCACTGGAGAATATGCAACGGCTTTTTCAAGAACAGCCCAAGTTCATGCTATTGAAGAACCATTATACCGAAGCCTCGTTTATCCGGTATTCACAACACAATGCCGACCTGGCGATACTGGATGCAAAGAGCCGCTATTCGAAATTCATCCGGGAACGGCGGACCCTTGCCAACAGGATACCACAATATTATATTGCGGCCTACCTGGGAATCAAACCCCAGTCTTTGAGCAGGATAAGAAAAGGATAGCGTTTTTTCTTCACAATTGTGAATGGAGTTCACGTTTCGATAGCACAATTTTGTATCCTCACTATTCAACTGGCCGCTATGATACAAAATAAGACAATTTCAATAAAGGTGGTCCTTCTGCTGCTAACCTTGTCGGCGAATGAATCCGCCTCTGCCCAGGAATGGAAATCAGACAAAAGAATCAATGTGCTATTCGGATTAACCCAAATTCTTGCCTCGGGCTTTAATGTGGAAGCCAATTGCGTTTACCACCGGCTGATCTTCGACTATTCACACGGCGTCTCCCTGGAATTTAGCGGCAACAACCTTCCCGCCGACCTGAGAAGCCAGGACCTGGTGGTGCATATGCCCTGGACAACAGGCTTCGGTATCGGTTATCGACTAAAGGAATGGCTGAATGTAAGGATTGAACCCAAGTGGCACCGCTTTGAATATTTTTACAAAAATGATCCCGAGATCAGCAGCAACCGAATTATCGCTTATAACACGTTCACTCTTGGAGCGGGGCTATATAGCGATTACAGGCCTTTCAGGAAAAAAGATAATTTCTTAAAGGGCATTCTGATAGCGCCCAGCGTCCGATTTTGGCCCACGGTCAGTTCCAATCCGGGAAATAAGAGTTTTGCCTATCGCAACAGGAACAGCGGCGCGGCCATTGAAGACCGCCGCCCCGAACCGGGTCTCGGCCTGACTCCGTGGGTAGTAAACATAAGCTTCGGCTACACCTTTTCAGTCAAAAGACCGACAGATCGCTGATATAAAAACGTACGACCCGAGCTGAATTTCCTCAAACCAAAACATCTCCTGGAATCCGGGCAATAAAAAAGCCCCATCACTCATTCGTGACAGGGCTTCCCCGGATCGGGTCAACGATCCGGACTTGAGAAATGAATATGGCAGCTACCTACTCTCCCGCATTGTGGTGCAGTACCATCGGCCATGAGGGGCTTAACTTCTCTGTTCGGGATGGGAAGAGGTGAACACCCTCGGCAAAACCACCATAAGTCGATCCGACGTCGGGTCGCGACACCAGGTGCGCGCCTCTCGTCAATATCATGACATATCGGGAAGTTGTAATCCTTATAACTCTTTTAAAAAAAATTAAAGCTTACGGGCAATTAGTACTACTCGGCTTTACTGTTACCAGTTTTAGACCTGTAGCCTATCAACGTCATAGTCTCTGACGACCCTTAAAAGAAAACTCATCTCGTGGAAGGTTTCACGCTTAGATGCTTTCAGCGTTTATCCTGTCCGTACATAGCTACTCAGCGCTGCACCTGGCGGCACAACTGATACACCAGCGGTACGTACGACCCGGTCCTCTCGTACTAAGGTCATGTCCACTCAATTTTCTAACGCCCATCACAGATAGGGACCGAACTGTCTTGCGACGTTCTGAACCCAGTTCACGT
>DATJWK010000122.1:0-5762 GCA_035501395.1 Puia sp. | reverse complement strand
TTGCTACATAGATCTCATTGTTGATCTCTACAAAAGCGCGATCACCGGTCGGCGACATGGTAATGATTCCGGCATTGGAAGGCAATACCATCTCCTTTGGGCCTTCGCCCCCAGAAGCCTCGATCGTCATTTCTTCCTCACCGGTCGGCCGGCCGTTTTTATAAATACTGATCCCATACGTGGTAATCCCCGTTACGTGTGCAATAACCTTTTCATCTGTTCCATCCCATTTTAACGACAGCAAATCTCCTCTTCCATTATTCAGATATATCCTGTCCACCCCGGACACGAAGTGCGGATTGTACCGGCCGTTGGCACGGTCGATCACGGTAATGTCACCGCCGGCGGCGGGCATCCAGCACAGGTCATCTTGTGCGTCATCATACCCCACCTCATACGAATCTTTATACTGCTGTGCACGGGTGCGGGTAAAAACAATCCTTTCCCCGCTATTGTCAAAGACCGGATTCTGATACAACGCCGCCATTTTGCTTAGCTGCTGGGGCGGCGTTCCCCCTGCGGCCGCCACCCGGCAAAGCTGTCCGCCCTGCGGCGCCCAGGTCACAAACACAATGAATTTTCCGTCTTTACTCCATACCGGCTGTGCTTCGGTAAAATTATTCTCCGTCAGCCGCTTCGGTTTCCCATTGGGATACTCCATTACATACAGCCGGTCCAGCACGGTGAAGGCGAGTCGCTTTCCATCCGGCGACGGCGCCGCATCGCGAATTTGCGTAGCCAACCCGTACGCCGAGTCGGATACCGGGTATTTGAATGCCAGCCGCGGTCCAAGTTCAAGTTGGACATCCGCACTGAACGCGATATCCTGCGGCGCGCCCCCGTCTATCGGGATCCGATGGATCTTTCCACCGTAAGACGCCACAAGCGCCTTGCTGTCCGGCGTGAAAGCCATCCCCGGCAACACCCCCATCGTCGCGATCGACTCCTGGTCATCGCGCTGTACCGGATAAGCGAGCCATTTCTCGTCGCCTGTGTGTAAATCACGGATCACCAGTCCCGTTTTATCCTCGAACCGGCTCCCATATACCAGCCACTTGCCGTCGGGAGACAGTACAGGAGTAAAGCCCGACCCATACCGCGATGTGATCACGGTGGTCTTGGCGTTTTCCCGGTCATAAACACCCAGCTGGTATTGCGGAAGCTGTGCATTATAGCTCCACGGCCCAAAACGGCGTGAAAAATAGATGTACCGGCCGTCCGGGCTTACCGCCGGATCGATCGTTTTCAAAGCCGCCGGCTCACTGATGAGTTGAGTGCCGCCGCCGCCATTCCTATGCACCAGGTATAGCTGTATATTCAGCTTCCCCTTCGAATACACGATATAGTTGCCATCGGGCGTCCAGGCAGCACTGGGAAAATTCTGATCGTGGTCCTTCGTCACCTGCATGGTGTCCTTTTTCTCGAGATCGATCCACCAAAGGTTCTCCGACCCGCTGCGGTCGGAAGTAAAAAGGATCTTCTTCCCGTCCGGGCTGTAACGCGGGTGGGTGTCGAAAGCAATTCCCCTGGTCAGCTGGGTCGCCTGCCCCCCGCCGATCGGCACCGTATACAAATCCCCCATGAGGTCGAAAACGATCGTCTTGCCATCCGGGCTTACGTCCAGCGAGGTCCAGGAGGCCTCATTGGTGGTGAACCGCAACGACCGCTGCGGCTTTAGCGGCAAATTTTTGAAGGTGCTGTATTTCGTGGTATCCCTGGCCGCAGTATCGGCCGGCCCCGGCGATCCGCCGGCTCCGGCCCTTGCGATTTCGCCAAAACCAACGAGTAAAAAAACGATAATTGCGGGCACGCCCCATTTCGCAAGGCGGTAGACAGTTAGTTTCATTGCATTCAATTGTAAGGTGCGAAAATTACTAAAAATAAGTATATTCACTGCTACCACACATAAAACTACTGCACATGACCGCCCGGAGACAATTTTGCTTAACCCTGATTTTTCTGACTCTCGTCACCTCGCTGCACGCACAAAACACCGCAACCGCACCGCCTGCGCATCTCCCAAATATACCCACTCCCCGGGAGCACTTTGGCTTCTCCATCGGTGACAACTACCAGCTCGCCAACTATACCCAGACAGAAGCCTATTTCAGGAAGCTCGCGGGCGCCTCCGACCGGGTAAAGCTTGTTGTCATCGGTAAAACAGAAGAAGGCCGGGATCAGCTGATGATGATCGTCTCCTCCCCCGCCAACATAAAGAACCTCGATCGCTATCAGACCATCTCTCAACAGCTGGCGCACGCCGAAGGCCTTGGCGCCGAACAAGCCCACACCCTGGCCGCCGAAGGAAAGGCTGTCGTTTGGATCGACGGCGGCCTGCACGCCACCGAAGTCGTCGCCACGCATCAACTGATCGAAACGGCCTATCAGCTGGTCAGCCGCCAGGATGCCGAAACCATGCGTATCCTTGACAACGTGATCATCCTGCTGACCCACGCCAACCCCGACGGCCAGGAATTGGTATCGGACTGGTATATGCGCAATCCGGTCCCGGAACGTCGCTCGCTCGACAACGTCCCCCGTCTTTGGGAAAAATACGCCGGCCACGACAACAACCGCGACTTCTACATGATGAACCTGAAGGAGACCCGCAACATGTGCCGCCAGCTTTTTGTCGACTGGATTCCCCAGATCATGTACAACCACCACCAGGCTGGACCCGCCGGTTCCATCCTCGCCGGCCCCCCTTACCGGGACCCGTTTAACTATGTGTTCGACCCGCTCGTGATGACCAGTCTTGACGCTGTAGGCGCGGCAATGGTCAATCGCCTGAACCAGGAAGGAAAGCCGGGCTATACCGAACGCGCAGGGTCGGTCTTCTCAACCTGGTACAACGGCGGCCTTCGGACCACCACCTATTTCCATAATATGGTTGGACTCCTGACCGAGATCATCGGGGGCCCCAACCCATCCGAAGTCCCGCTTGTTCCGCAGCGTCTTATCCCGAGCGGCGCTACCCCCTTCCCCGTGACCCCGCAAAAATGGCTTTTCCGTCAATCCATCGACTACTCCGTCTCACTCAACTATGCCGTACTGGACTACGCCTCCCGCTATCGGGACGAGCTACTGTTCAATATCTATCAAATGGGCCGCAACTCCATCCGACGCGGCAGCGGAGACTACTGGACCCTTTCGCCCAAACGGATCGACCAGATAGAAAAACTCGCAAAGGATTCTTCTGCCCCCCGCCCGCCCGCCCGCCACTACCGTGATTCCACCTCCGGCCGGCGAAACCCCGACACGTCAGCACGTCGTAGCTCCGACTCGACCACCCGCCTCGCCGCCGACTCCATGGCTTCGGGTGATCGCGAAGGCCAAAACGTCATCCCAACGCGCTTCTTCGACAGCGTCCTGCGCAACCCGGCGCTGCGCGACGCCCGCGCATATATCATTCCCGGCGACCAACCGGACTTCGCCACCGCCACCCGATTTATCAACGCCCTTATCGGCGACGGCATCGCTGTATCAAAAGCGACCGCTGCATTCATGATAAACGGTAAGTCCCATCCTGCCGGCTCCTTCATTGTCAAGACCGACCAGGCCTTCCGCCCTCACGTCCTCGACCTCTTCGAGCCGCAAGACCACCCTAACGACTTCGCCTATCCGGGCGGTCCCCCTATTCCTCCCTACGACGCCGCGGGCTGGACCCTGGCCTATACCATGGGCGTCCGGTTCGATCGCATCCTCGACGCGGTCGATGGGCCCTTCGAACGTATCCCATACGGCCAATTGCAGCCGGTGGCTGCCGCAGCCGCAAAGGATGGCCGCCTCGACGCCCGTACAAACGCCTCCTACCTCGCAGTCAACGATCTCCTCAATACGGGCAAAACGGTCTATCGTAGTTCTGTCAATGGCGACTTCTATGTCGCCGGTCATCAGCCCGGCAACGCCGTGCGCATCCGACCAGCCCGCATCGCTCTCTGGGATACCTATGGAGGCTCCATGGCTTCCGGCTGGATCCGGTGGATCATGGAGCAATACCATTTCCCGGTCAATATCATCTATGCAAAAGACATCGACACCGGTAACCTCCGCTCAAAATTTGATGTGATCGTTTTTGTCGGCGGCGCCATCCCGGCCATCTCCCAGACCGGTGAAACACCGAGAGGGCGGAACGAACCGAACCCCGATAGCATTCCCGCGGAATTTCGCTCCCGCCTGGGCCGGATCACCTCGAAAAAATCCATCCCGGAACTGAAGAAATTCCTTGAAGCCGGTGGTCATATCGTCACGATCGGCTCGAGCGCGAACCTCGCCTACCAACTTGACCTGCCCGTTCGTGATGCCCTCACCGAACTTGCCGGCGGGAAGGTACGCCGCCTGCCAAACGAGAAATTCTATATTCCGGGCTCTGTCCTCCGTGTAAGCCTCGACACTGCCATCCAGCCGACCTGGGGTATGAACTCCACGGCCGACGTCTACTTCGACCAAAGCCCGGTTTTCAATATCAACCCTTCCGCTTATGCCAATGGATCCATCCGTCCGATCGCCTGGTTTGCCGACGACCATCCGCTTCGAAGCGGCTGGGCCTGGGGGCAGGCTTATCTTCACGACGGCGTAGCCGCCTTTGTCGCCACCGTCGGGCAGGGCAAACTGTATTCGTTCGGCCCCGAGATCACCTTCCGCGCCCAAACCCACGGCACGTTCAAACTGCTATTCAATCAACTATACACAACGCAATAAAATCCCATACTCCCGTTTTCGGGGAATTCCAAAAATCATCCCATACTCCCGTTTTCGGGGAATTCCAAAAATCATCTCATCCCCCCGTTTTGCGGAATTCCAAAAATCATCCCATCCCCCCGTTTTGCGGAATTCCCTTATTTTTGCCGGATATCAATAAAAAGCAGGAACGTCATGCCTGAAAACAGTGATTTCTATCCCCAGGTAATGCAACGGTATGCGGCCGAGGCTCCTTTGCCCGGCGACCACATGGAATTCATTTCCACCCTTCTCCGGGTCTTTGAAGAGAAGGTGTTCGCCGCGGCCGATTTCGAGCCCTACCCGGTAGAGATCATTGTCGACTACATCGAACGTACCCATATTTATTACCTCGGGAAAAAGCTGCCGGAAATCGAACAAAGCATTCTGCTTTTGTCCGGCCATTACGAAAGTCACCATCCCATCCTCACCGCTCTACGCAACTTCTTCAACTGCTATGTTCAGGACCTCTCCCAACATATCGCGGCGGAAGAGACCCTTCTCCTTCCGTATGTAAAAGCTCTCTGTAAGGCCAAACGGAACCCCGTCGGCTTTTCGTCCTTCATTCTCGCCCGCCGGGACTATTCTATCGATCGGTTCCTGAACGAACACCACGACACGGAAGACGAACTGAAAGATATCCGCCAAACCATCCGCCTTTATGATCCGCCTGCTACAAACGAATCGCTTTACCGTATCCTGTTGACCCAGCTCCAGGTATTTGAACAGGATCTTTCCATCCACGCCCATATCGAAGAAGAAGTTCTCATACCAAAAGCCCTCGCCATGGAGAAGGATCTCAACGCCCAACTCCTTTATCTTTCTCCCTTCAACTAACCTGCCCGGCGTCCCACGTGCTCCTTTCTCCCTGCACCTTACCTGCCCGGGATCCCATGAGCCCCTGTCACGTTACAATTGAGCGAGCGACAACGTATTCCCGTCCGGGTCTTTGAACCACGCAATCTTCGCCCCCTCCGGCGACGTCCATACACCAAGTTCATCCTGCTCGAAAAAATCATAGCGTTCAAATACCACGCCTTTCG
>DATJWK010000121.1:0-4691 GCA_035501395.1 Puia sp. | reverse complement strand
TACGCCGAATCGATCATCGCCACTATCCGGGAACCCCTGCTGGTACTCGATCATCATATGCAGGTGAAAACCGCCAACCGGGCGTTCTACGAGAAATTCGACACTTCGGAAGAAGAAACGGAAGGCAGATCTTTGTATAATCTGGGAAAGGGCGAATGGGATGTACCGGCGCTCCGCGCTGCACTCGGGTCGGTTTTATTCCGCGAGGGAAGGATTAAGGATATCGAGGTTAACTATTCTGACAAATCCGGCGGAGAAAGGATACTATTGCTGAACGCGGCCCGTATCTTCCGGAAGGACAACGCCGAACAGCTGATTCTGCTGGCGATGGAAGACATCACGGAGGGCAGGCGACAAGCAAACGAGCAACGCCGTTTTGCAGCTGAACTGGCCAGGCAGGTGGACGAGCGGACGGCGAGCCTGAAAGAAGCGAACGACGCCCTGAAATATTCCAATGAAAGCCTCGAACAGTTCGCGACGATCGCCTCACATGACCTGCAGGAGCCGCTTCGCAAGATCAGGACATTTGCCGCAATCCTCAATAAGGAGCGCAGCGGGGATATTGACGAAGAGACCGGGGTCCTGCTTGAAAAGATCAGCCTTTCCGCGGAACGGATGGCCGCATTGATCCGGGATGTGCTGAATTTTTCAAAAGTATTGGATGCAAGCGTATTTGAGTCCACCGACCTGAACGCCATCCTGCAACGCGTCATCCGGGATTTCGATTGGCAGATCGAAGAGAAGCGTGCGGCAATCCATTCCGATCCGCTCCCCTCGGTCCACGCTGTCCCCCTCCAGATGAATCAGCTTTTTTACAACCTGCTCGGTAACGCCCTGAAATTCTCGAAAGCCGGCCAGCCACCGGTGATCGATATCTCCTCGCGAACCGTACCGGCGGCTGAATTGAAAACACATCCCCGCCTTGACGACAGGCTCTTATATTGCGAGATCGTCTTTGCCGATCATGGAATTGGTATCGATCCCAGGTTTGCGGAGCGGATCTTCCTGATCTTCCAGCGGCTGAATACCAGGCAGCGCGTTGAAGGCACCGGTATCGGGCTGGCGCTATGTAAGCGGATCGTTACGAATCACCGGGGAGAGATCTATGTGCGGCCAAACGAAGGCGGCGGCTCCCGGTTCCATATTTTCCTGCCATTGCTGCACTAAGACGGTTACCCGGTTCTTGGCCCGACCCGGCCGCCTTCCCGGCACCACGATAGTTGCGTGCGGCCTTTTTTATTGCCTGAATTAGCCTACCTTTGGAGGCCATTCCTCACCTCCTCCCTATCTGGTCCTGGGTTCGCCTGACCGTTACTTCGATGGGAATCGCAGTCTTCAAACAATTCCATTATGATGAAAGGTACCGCTGGTACGGTCTTCGACCTCTTATCCCGCTTGCGTGTTTATTTCCAGGGATCCGCCGGTCCCTGGAACCAGGGAAACGAGGAACCCTTTCGGTCGGGCTTGTATAGTTCCGATCAACTGAACAACCACGGAAAGGCTATAGCGTCCTTGCATCGGCTGGAGACCGAGCGCACTCCCGATCATTTGCTCAAAAGGCTGGCCGACAACGAGAACACCCTTCTGGAGGTCCGGAACCTGCTGATTGGAAATATCAAAGCAGGTAAAACCATCAGCCCGGGGGCCGAATGGCTGGTCGACAACTTCTACCTCATCGAAGAACAGGTCGTTCTGGCCCGTAAACACCTGCCAAAGGGATACAGCGAAGCCCTGCCCGCGCTCGCCAACGGCCATTTCGCCGGGACGCCCCGGGTCTTTGAGATCGTGCTGGAGATCATTTCCCACAGCGACGGCCGGGTCGATGCAAACAACCTCGGCAGTTTTGTCGCGGCGTACCAAACGACTACGGATCTTACGCTGGGCGAACTCTGGGCGATTCCGATCATGCTTCGTTTAGCCGTCATCGAGAATCTGCGGCGGGTCTGTGGAAGAATTGCACTGGATATGATCGATCATAATCTTGCCGATTACTGGGCCGACAAAATGATCGATACCGTAAAAGAAGACGCCTCCCAGCTGATCCTGACCATTGCCGACATGGCCAGGTCAAAACCACCGCTGAGCAGCCCGTTTGTGGCGGGCCTGACCCGCGGCCTGCAAGGCAAAGGGCCGGCCCTCGCGCTGGCCCTGAATTGGCTGGAGCAGCAGCTTTCGGGTATGGGTACCAACAGTAACGAACTCGTCCGTCAGGAAAATCAAAAACAGGCAGCTGACCAGGTTTCGGTTCGCAACAGCATCGGAACCTTGCGATTTATCGAAACCACCGAATGGCGGGATTTTGTCGAGCGTCTAAGCTGTGTGGAAGAGGTTCTCGTTCAGGACCCGGACGGCACTTATCCCCGGATGGATTTTCCAACGAGAGACCGGTACCGGCATGTCGTGGAATCCATCGCAAAAAGATCGCGGCTGCCGGAAAAGCAGATTGCGCAAATGGTGCTGACGCTTGCCGGGAAATCTGAAAATGGAGACCCATCCTCAAAAAAAACACGCCATGTAGGATACTATCTCATCGATAAAGGATTGCGACAGACCATTCAGGCGATCGGGATCCGGGGCGCCCGGGCGGCCAGGTTGGTCCGCTCCGCGCAGAAGGTCCCCTTCTTTTATTACTTTGCCTCGATCCTCCTGCTGACGGCCGTGACAGCGACCGCGATGTTCTATCTGCCGTACAGCCAGGGAATCCACAGCCGCCTGCTGCTCGGGATCGTCGCCTTGCTGGCCGTCTCGGCGTCCGCTCAATTGGCTGTCTCCCTCGTCAACTGGCTGTCCACCTTGATCGTCAAGCCGAAGGTCTTGCCCCGGATGGACTTTTCAAAAGGCATCCCCAAATCCTGCCGTACCCTTGTCGTTGTCCCTACCCTGCTGTCCGGAAAAGCCTACATCGAGTCCCTGATCGACGGATTGGAGATCCGTTTCCTCGCAAACAAAGGCGATAACCTGCACTTCGGACTGCTCACCGATTTTATTGACGCCTCCATGGAGACCTTGGAGGAAGATCGGGAATTCACGGACCTGGCGGTTCGCAGGATCGAAGCACTCAATGTTAAATACAAACGCGATGACAACGATATCTTTTTCCTTTTTCATCGGGCGAGGGTATGGAACCCCGCCGAACAAAAATGGATGGGCTATGAACGCAAAAGAGGAAAACTCGCTGCGCTGAATGCATTATTGAGAGGACGGGGAGAAAAGGAATTCGCTATCATCGAAGGAGACCATCGCATTCTTTACGATGTAAAATATGTCATTACCCTTGACTCCGACACGCTGCTTCCGCGTGATTCCGCATGGAAATTGATTGCGGCGATGGCGCATCCCCTGAACTACCCGCACTATGACGCTCGTAAGAGGCGGGTCACGGAAGGCTACGGAGTATTACAGCCAAGGGTGGACTCGAGTATCCCCGAAACAACGACATCGCTTTATTTGCACATGCAGGGCAGTGTTTCCGGTATCGACCCGTATACCCGGGTGACCTCCGATGTTTACCAGGATCTTTTTGAAGAAGGGTCCTTTATCGGCAAAGGGATCTATGATGTAGATATCTTCGATCGGGCATTCCGGAACGTTTTTCAGGAAAACCGGATTCTTAGCCATGATCTGCTCGAAGGCTGTTACGTCCGGTCAGGATTGCTGAGCGACGTCTTCCTGTATGAGGAAAATCCCACTCAATATGAATCGGATCTCCGGCGTCACCATCGATGGATCAGAGGCGACTGGCAGATCGCGGCGTGGCTGTTGCCCTATATCCGGACCGGCAAAGGAAGGTTGACCCGCAACAGGCTTTCCGCATTGTCCCATTGGAAAATATTCGACAACCTGCGACGCAGCCTTTTACCGGTATCGCTTCTCTCCCTCCTTTTGCTGGGTTGGTTCATCCTGCGCTACCCCTGGTTCTGGACCCTGGCGGTATCCACCATCATCCTCTTGCCGCCCATCGTCGCCAGCGCCTGGCAGCTGATAAACAAACCCGCGGACCTGACCCTGAAAGCGCACATCTCAGAAGTTGCCGGTAACCTGAGAATCACGTTGGTCCGGTTCGTATTTGGGCTCTCCATCCTCCCGTATGAGGCCTTCCAATATGTCGACGCGATCGTACGAGCCCTCTGGCGGATGATCATCAGCCGGCGTAAACTACTGGAATGGACACCCTTTGCCACGCTCACTTATCAGGACCGGCCCGCCTTGCTGTCCGCTTACCGGTCCCTTGCAATCGTGCCGCTGCTGGCGTTGGTTTGTACCGTGCTTTTGTTCAGGAATCCGCAGGTGTTTGTCGTGGCCAGTCCTATCCTGATGTTATGGTTCCTTGCTCCTGCCCTCGTGTGGCGTCTTAGCAAGCCCGCAACGGAAGACCGGCCGGATCTCGGGGAACAAGAGTTGATGCTCCTGAATAAAACCGCCCGGAAGACGTGGGCGTTCTTCGAACAGTTCGTAACCGCCGCAGACAACTGGCTGCCCCCTGACAATTTCCAGGAGCCGGGAGGCGGCGTCATAGCCCACCGGACCTCACCTACCAATATGGGTCTCGCCTTGCTGGCTAACCTGGCCGCACAGGATTTCGGTTACCTTTCCGCAAGCAGCCTCCTGGACCGGTGCGCAAAGACCTTTCAATCGATGAATGCGCTCGAACGTTTCAAGGGTCACTTCTACAATTGGTATGATACGCGGAC
>DATJWK010000120.1:0-105758 GCA_035501395.1 Puia sp. | reverse complement strand
ACGCCCCCTCCCCGGTGCCATTTGTAAACAACGGCTTCCGCGGCGATAATGTAGCCGCCAACCTGGCCTGGGATTTCCTGGGCCCGCTGACGATAAGAGGGTTTCTTCAATACAGCAACTATACGAACGGCGTTGACGGCGGCGCGTTCACACCGGCCGTAGGCTATACCAGTTCGGACAGATCCTTGCTGGCCGGAGGCGGATTCACCTGCAAACTGGCTTCGACTACGATCACCGGCAACTACCTGTACAACGCCACGAACCCGCATCTTCGCGAAGACAGCGTTTATGGACAAACCTACTTTTTCGACAACTACCACGGCACTTCCCAATTCGTCGAGATCTTCGCGAGCACCAACCTGGGATACGGGTTTACCCTGCTGAACGGCGCCGACTATCGCTATTCGTCGATGAACGAAGACGGTACCGTGGCTGGTTATCCGCTGACCTTTAAAGACACCTCCACCAGCCAGACGTCCATGTATAGCTCCCTGCTCTACCGCGGACCGTGCGGGCTGAGCGTCGAGGCGGGTGGCCGGCTAAACACCGATTCCCGCTATGGCAGCAACTATACCTATACGTTTAATCCCGCCTGGCTGATCGGCGGGAACTGGAAACTCTATGGCAGCATCGCCAGCGCGTTCAAAGCCCCGACGCTTTACCAGCTTTACTCTCCATACGGTAACCCAAACCTGCTGCCGGAACGGTCATCCACAGATGAGGCGGGGGTCCAGTTCAGCAACACCGTTTTTGATACCCGCGCCACTTGGTTTTACCGCCAGACAAAGGACGGCATCGACTATAATTATTTCACCAACCTCTACTACAACTACGATGAGGAAAAGGGGAACGGGATAGAATGGGAAGGCATGCTCAAAATCGCGCGCATCTGGTCCCTGACGGCCAACTATACCTGGCTGAAAATGAAGGAGACCCTCCAAAGTCGCGAAACCTTCGATGATACGACCTACCATTACGCGCTGCGGGTGCCGGAGCACACGGTCAACCTTACCCTGGGTGCGCGACCGGTCAGCAAATTATTTGTCAGCCTGAGCGGTCACTTTGAAAGCAAACGATCCGACCTCGGCGGCTATGATGCAAGCTTCAATCCGCTGCCGGACGTTACCCTGGACCCCTTCTTAATTCTGAGCGGCTATTCCGAATACCAGCCGACCCGCTGCCTGAAGCTGTTCGCGCAAGCAAGGAACATCCTGAATAAAAAGTTTTATACCATCAACGGCTACAACTCGATCCCGGCGATGTTCACCGCCGGCGCGACGGTTGAATTTTAATCGTTTATATGCTTAAACGAATGATCTTTATCACCGGCGGGGCCCGAAGCGGAAAAAGCCGCCATGCGCAGCAACTGGCGTTGCAACACAGCGGCCGTCCCATGTATGTGGCCACGGCCCGCGCCTGGGACGATGAGTTTGAGCAGCGTATCCGTAACCATCAGCATGACCGGGACGAGCGTTGGCAGTCCGTCGAAGAGCTGCGGCACCTCAGCCGGCTCCCGCTGGATGGACAAGTAGCCGTGATCGACTGTATCACGATGTGGATCACGAATTTCTTTTCCGATACCCGCGGAGACGTCAATGCCTGTCTGGAAACCTGTCGGCGGGAGATCGACGAGCTGGTAAAGAAGGATGCCCTGCTGATCGTTGTCAGCAACGAGATCGGAATGGGATTGCATGCCGATACGGAGATCGGACGCAAATTCGCCGATCTCCAGGGCTGGATCAATCAGTATATCGCGGCAGCGGCCGATGAAGTTATCTTTATGGTCAGCGGCATCCCGCTGACTGTCAAAACCGACGAAAAATAGCACCCATGACCACCACGACCCCACTCGCGTTGCGACAATCGCTGCAACACCGGATCGACAACAAAACCAAGCCGCCGGGATCGCTCGGCCAGTTGGAAGACATCGCGCTGCGGCTGGGGCTGATCCAGGGGACAACCCATCCGACCGTCAACAACCCGTATATCGTGGTATTCGCCGGCGATCATGGCATCGCTGCGACCGGTCTGGTCAATCCCTATCCGCAGGCGGTCACGGCGCAAATGGTACTGAATTTCATTCAGGGCGGCGCCGCCATCAATGTGTTTTGCCGGCAGCATGATCTTGGTCTCCTCGTCGTCGATGCAGGCGTAAACGCTGCGTTCGACCCGGCGGCCGTTGGAGACCGCCTGCTGTCGAAAAAAATTGCGTACGGGACCCGCAACTACCTGGAAGGTCCCGCTATGACCGCGTCGGAAGTGCAGGCGGCGATCGGAGCGGGTCGCGAGGTGGTCGCCGGTCTCGCCGTCGGGGGTTGCAACGCGGTCGGTTTTGGCGAAATGGGTATCGGAAACACATCTTCCGCCGCCCTGATCATGAGTGTGGTTATGGATATCCCGGTGACCGGTTGCGTCGGCCGCGGAACCGGCGTCAATGACGATCAACTCGAAAAAAAGAAGGCGACATTGCAGGAAGTCCATAACCTGCACCGCGGGGCCATCGCCGCAGAACCGACCGCATCCACCATCCTGCAATGTGTCGGCGGATTCGAGATCGCCATGCTCACGGGCGCTTTCCTCGAAGCCGCGGACCGGAAAATGGTCATCCTGGTCGATGGGTTTATCGCTACCGCGGCGCTGCTGCTGGCCCGGTTGTCCAATCCCCGCATCCTCGACCATTGCATCTTCTCGCACACCAGTGGCGAAAGCGGCCATGCAAAAATGCTGGAATTTCTGGGCGCCCGGCCATTGCTGAGCCTGGGAATGCGCCTTGGCGAAGGAACCGGGGCAGCCCTCGCTTTCCCCTTCGTCCGGGCAGCCGCCAATTTCCTGGAAGAGATGGCGTCCTTCGAGTCGGCGGGCGTTAGCAAAAACGGTGAAGCATGAAAAAAGAGATCCGGATCTTTTTCACCGCCCTCATGTTCCTGACGAGACTGCCGGTGCCCCCAACCACCGACCACGGCGATGAATACCTGCGGCAGGCGCCTCGCTACTTCCCGGTAACGGGCTGGATCGTGGGCGGCTTTTGCTCGCTCGCGTTTTGGCTGTTCCGTCGCTTTATATCGCCTGACATCGGGATCATGGCTTCGATGATCACCGGGCTGCTGGTGACGGGCTGCTTTCATGAAGACGGGTTTGCAGACGTCTGCGACGGGATGGGCGGCGGCTGGACAAAAGAAAAGATCCTGCTGATCATGAAAGACAGCCGCATCGGCGCTTACGGCGCGATCGGCCTGGTCTCGATCCTGGCCGCAAAGTTCCTCCTGCTGAAAGAATTGCGGTACATAATCCCGGCAGTGCTGATCGCGCATACCGTAAGTCGGCTCATGCCCGTGCTCGTGATGAAACTTGGCGTCTACGCTTCGGATCCCGATCAAAGCAAGGTCCGCCCGCTGGCCGGCCCCCCTATTTCTGCCACCAGCCTCATGATAGCCGCTAGCACCGCCATCATTCCCTTTTTTCTCCTTCCGCGATATTTTCCGGTCGTCATCCTCCCGGCCCTCGCCGCCACCTATGCCATGTACCGCTGGTTCTTCAAATGGATCGGCGGCTACACGGGCGATTGCCTCGGGGCGATCCAGCAGGTGACGGAGATCACCGTTTACCTCGGATGTGTCGTGCTTTGGCGCTACCTTTGAGCCCGCAAATGATCTACCTGATCCGCCATACCACCCCGTTGGTTGCCCGGGGTATGTGCTACGGCCAGACCGACCTGGACGTCGCGGAATCCTTTCCCGCGGAGGCGGCCATGATCCGGAAATACCTGCCCCAAAGCATCGGTCTGGTATACAGCAGCCCGTTGAGACGATGTACCTTGCTGGCAGACGAACTTTTCCCCGGCCGGCCGCTGCGCCTGGCGGAAGCGCTCATGGAGATCCACTGCGGCAAATGGGAAATGCGCGCCTGGGATGACCTTCCGGCGGAGGAGATCGATCCCTGGATGGCCGATTTTGTGCGGGTACGCATTCCCGGTGGCGAGAGTTATGTCGATCTCCATCAGCGCGTGGGTCGGTGCTGGGAAGAGATCCGGCAGGCGAACACCGCGAAGGCCGCCGCGAACGGTGCCGGCAACCCGGGAGATATCGCCGTCGTTGCGCATGGCGGGGTGATCCGGAGTATTCTGGCTCGCATCAGCAACACCGCCCTGACCGACAGCTTCAAGGCCTTCTCCCCGCACTACGGTTGCGTGATCCGGGTCTTCGAAGACACCGGCGGATGGCAACATGAGATGCTTTGGAATCAGGCCCCGACCGAGAAGGAGCAACATAAACCAAAATCATTTTACCGATAACCGGAGCCGGCATGAAAACGAATTTCGATCTGAATCAACTGCTGACGGTGAGCTTCACGCTGTTCGCCGTCATCGACATCATTGGGAGCATCCCCTTGCTGGTCGCACTGAAGAAGAAGATCGGCGTCCTGCACGAAGGGAAGGCAACCCTGATCTCCGGCGCCCTGATGATCCTGTTCCTTTTTGGCGGCGAGCAATTCCTCAACATCCTCGGGGTGGACCAACGGTCTTTTGCCGTGGGCGGATCGATCGTGATCTTTATCCTCGGCCTGGAAATGGTGCTGGGTATAGAATTGTTCAAGAGCGAACCGGATGCCAAGGCCAGTATTGTCGTCCCCATAGCCTTCCCGCTGATCGCCGGCTCGGGTACGCTGACGACGATCATTTCACTGAAAGCCAACTACGATACCAGCGTAGTCCTCGCCGGCATCCTGCTGAATCTGCTGGTTATTTTTATCGTCCTGAGGTCGATGGGCGTGATCGAGCGCTTTCTCGGCGCCGCGGGAATGATCGCCATCCGTAAATTCTTTGGCGTCATCCTGCTGGCGATCGCGGTGAAGATCTTTAGTACCAACTTGCATGAATTATTGAAATGAAAAACCACCCGCAATCCACCATCAAAAGATCGACCATCGAAAATCCCACCGCAATCCGCTATCGAAAAATCCATCTCAATTAAAGATAATTGATTAACTTTGCCGTCCGTTTTCGGGCCGGGTATCCCGGCGCGCGGCGAACAGGTCCTGTAGTACAATGGATAGTATAAGGGTCTCCGAAGCCCTGGATTCCAGTTCGATCCTGGACGGGACCACAGCACAGGTGCAGAAGCCTCATAATCACTAGACTATGGGGCTTTTATCGTCTCCCACCCCCCCCCCACGGTTCCCCGGCGCCTTCTCATTTCAGCACCTCCCTCAGCTTGTTCTCCAGTTCGGGCCCGCGCAGCGCGCTGGCAATGACCTTCCCTTTCGGATCGATCAGCACGTTAAAAGGAATTCCCTCGAATTGAAAAGTAGAAACGGCTTTGCTGTTCCAGTTTTTGAGGTCGCTCACCTGCGTCCAAAAAAGGCTGTCCTCCTGGATAGCCTGTTGCCAGGCATTTTTGTCATTATCGAGTGAAACGCCGAGGATGGCGAAGTTCTTCTTGTTGCTGAATTCGGCATGGGCTTTCACGACGTTGGGATTCTCCTGGCGGCAAGGTCCGCACCAACTGGCCCAAAAGTCTACGAGCACATATTTACCGCGGAAGGAAGACAACGAAACCGGATGACCGTTGACGTCGGGCAGGGAAAGCTCGGGCGCCTGCTTGCCGATCCAGTCGGGCTTTTGGCTCTCCTGTCGAGCCAGTTGTTCCGATTCCTGGTCGGAACCCAGCTTCAGATCCCGGATGACGCGATTGTCAGGGTACTTCTTTAGCAGGTCCGCCAGCATCAATTCGAATTCGCCTTTTGTAAAACTGTGCGACCCGAGGGTCAGCGCAACCGCCGCGACGGTAGGGTTGGCGCTGCTGTTTATGAACTGCCGGAGATACGTATTGAGATCCTGTATGGCAAGATCACCCTGCGTGACGGCCGCCTGCAGCGCGCTGTCCGGAGCACCGGCCCGGCGGAGACTGTCGGCTGTGATCGCGCGCCTTTCCGCGTCGAAATTCTTTTTCCCGAATATATTGATCAGCTCGCGCAGCTGAGCGCTGGCCTCCGAGCCGCGGACGTCATAAAAATCGTCTCGCTTTCCCAGATCGACATTCAGCATGACCGCAGGCGAATCGTTGACGAGCGGGATGTCGATCACGTTGTTGCCGAAAACAACTTCATAGATCCCTTGCGACCTGGCCGACCTGGCGCGCAGCGAGAACTTGCCACTGCCGGCAGGGATGCGGGCGGAGTCGAGCAGGACAGGAGGGCGGTTGGCGAATGAAATTTCGAGCAAGAATACCTTTGAAACCGGACCGGCCACCGCGGCCAGCTTGTCTGAATTCTCATAGGTTCCATTGACGATAAATGCGCCTTTTTTCCCCGATTGACAAGATGCCGCCAGCAGCACAACCGCACAACCGGCCATCAGGCAAAACAACTTCTTATGCATATTAACTTTCCAGTTTTTCCATTAACAATCGGTTGGTCAGCCGCGGGTCCGCCTTTCCTTTGGAGATCTTCTTGACCTCCCCGACGAACAGACCGAGCAACCCCTTCTTTCCTTTTTTATACTCCGAAACCTTATCGGGCATCCCCGCCAGGGCCTGGTCGACCCAGGCTTCGATCTCCGCGGTGTCCGAACTTTGTATCAGGTTGAGCGCGACAGCGAGCTCCAGGGGATCGCGATCCGGCTGATCCCACAGGGCGGGGAAAACACGTTCCGCCGCGATGGAGAAATTTAACTTCCCTTCTTCCACACCCGCGATCAGCCGGGCAAGTGATTCCGGAGCGACCGGAATATCCTTCCAGTCCAGCCCCTTTTCGTTAAGCGCGGATTTTACCGGGCCCAGAAGCCAATTGGCGGCCGCCTTATAGTTTGCGGTATGACGGATCAGCCGCTGGAACCAGGCTGCGGCGTCCTTGTCGTCGCAGAGGACACGGGCATCGTATTCCGGAAGCTGCAAGTCGCGCTGAAACCGTGCGATCAGCTGTTCGGGAAGTTCGGGAAGAGACCCCCGGATCGATTCGAGGAACCCGTCGGTCACCGTGAACGGCGGGAGGTCGGGGTCGGCAAAATACCGGTAGTCATTGGCCTCTTCCTTTGTTCGCAGGGCGAAGGTCGTCCCGGTGGCGGCATCGAAGCTTCTGGTTTGCTGGACCACCGGCTCGCCTTTCTCCAGCAGCGCGATCAGCCGCTCCGCCTCGAATTCGATGGCCTTCCTGACATGGCGGATGGAATTAAGATTCTTTACTTCGACCTTTGTGCCCAAGGTCCTTTGCCCCCTGGGACGCACGGAGACATTGGCGTCGCAGCGCATGGACCCTTCCTCCATATTTCCGTCGCAGATTTCCAGGTAGCGAAGCATCTTGCGCAATTCGGTCAGGTACACAAAAGCCTCCTCCGCGCTGCGGATATCCGGCTCCGTGACGATCTCGATCAACGGCACACCCGCGCGGTTGAGGTCCACGAGTGTATTTTCCGGGTCGTCATCGTGGATGCTTTTGCCCGCATCCTCTTCCAGGTGGATGCGGTTGAGGCGGATATCCCGCGGACCCGCGGCGGTCCGGATCCTGACATATCCGCCCCTGCAGACCGGCGTGGTATGCTGGGAGATCTGGTATCCTTTCGGCAGATCGGGATAGAAGTAGTTCTTTCGCGCAAAATAATTGGTACGCTCGATCTCCGAATGACAGGCCAACCCCATCCGGATAGCATATTCGACCGCTTTCCGGTTTAGCCGGGGCAGCGAACCGGGATAGCCAAGCGTGACCGGGCTGATATGTGTATTGGGTTCCCCGCCGTAGCCGGCGCTGTCGCCGCAGAATAACTTCGTCCGGGTAAGGAGCTGCGCATGTACTTCCAGACCCACCACTATTTCATATGCATCGGTCCGCATCCCGCAAATTTATCACTTTATAGGCGACTTCCGTAAAATAAGCGGGCAGGCCAAAGGCCTGCCCTCCTATCGATTTCGGCCGGCCCGCACCCGCGGGCGGAGCCAAAAATTAAAGATCGGCTGTCCGAAGTCTTCTTGGCACATGCACCTCGATCTCCTGCGCTTTGCCGTCGCGAACGATCGACACTTTTACGCTTATCTTTTCCCTGGCTGCGCGGGCCGCTTCCGTCAACGCCGTTACCGAATTGATTTCCTTCCCGTCAAACCGGGTGATGACGTCCCCTTCCTTGATACCCGCTTTTGCAGCCGTAGATTCATCGTCTACCTCCAATACCTTTACACCCTTTCCGTCTTCGGCATCCTGCGCGCGGATACCGAATTTCATGGAATTGCCGTACAATTCCCGGAACTCCTTTGGCCAGTTGCCGCGGGGAAGCGCATCATTCAGCCCGGACATATCCGGCATTTCAAACCGATATAAATTCATCGGCGCCAGGGTGACATCCTTGGCCTTCCCCAACTCGCCCGTCACTTTTTGCTCCTTCCCGTCGCGGATAAAACTAACCGTGACCTTGTCACCGGGCTGGTGCTCGCCGATCGTACCGGACAGCGAATGGTGATCGCCGATTTCCTCCTCGTCAACCTTGGTAATGATATCCCCGGCTTTCAATCCCATTTTCTCGGCGGCGCTGCCCTTTACAACCTGCGTAATCTTTACGCCCTTTCCACCTTCCTCCCGTTCGGTGTTCACCCCCAGCTGGGCACGGTTCCCGTGGCTGAAATTGCGGTTGCTAAAACTCCACGAATCGCCGGAACCGTCGGAAAAGCCTTGCCCCATGGCAAATGGCGCCATATCGGGAGAAGTATAGGTAAACGAATTGCCATAGCGAGCGACTTTACGCCGGTGAATGGTTAGCGCGCTGTCCTCATAATCCGAGACCGGTTTGCCATTGACCAGCACATCGCCATCTTTTATCTCGATGGTTACTTTGGCGTCCTTCCCGCTCTTATGCCGGATAACGATCTCATCGTATTTCCGGGGGCTGTCTTCGTCCCTGTCCTGATTGCTGTCCTGGGCATAGCCGGAAGTCTGGATGAACATAGCCAGAATAGCCAGCACCGGGAACGTGGAGAGATGATGTTTCATCAGTGGTGATTTTGGGATAAATAAATTAAAAAGGTTTTTATCTACGTTGATCTTCGTAGATCAAATATAAGGGGATTTTCCGATATACGAAAACTTTCGGAAATGTTAAATCGTTCCGTTCAGCAGCGCGGCGACCCGCGCGATCACCTGCGATAAATTGCCCGCCTCCTGGCCGCCGGCAGTCGCCAGCGTCTTCTGCCCCCCACCACCGCCCCGGATGAGCGGCGCCACCTGCTCTTTGATTATCACCGGCGCCTGTAAATTGCGAGCCGCAACCAGCTGATCGTCAAGCATGACAGACACCGCCGCCTTCCCTTCGATATTGGCGGCCAGCACCACCAGGTAAGGCGGCGCACCGGGGAGCGCCTCCAAACCCCCTTTGAGGTCGAAGCTCAGTTTTTTGAGCGCATCGGGCCCCGGCACGTCTACCAGCTCGCCAATAAACGATATGCCGCCGATCGTCCTTACCTTCTCCATCAGCTGCCGCCGCAATTCCACCAACTGCCGGGCCTCGGATTTTTCCAGCTTTTTCCTGAACTCCGCATGCTCGGCGGCCAGGCTCTCGATCGCCTTCGACAGATCGGGGGGATTTTTCAGCAGTTCCCGCGCAGCCCGGATCGTTGCCAGCTGCTCACGAATATATCCTTCCGCCGCGATGCCTGCCACAGCCTCGATCCGCCGCACGCCGGCGGCAACAGCCGCCTCATGCCGGATCTTGAAGATGCCCAGCTCACCGGTGGCGCCCACATGCGTGCCGCCGCATAGTTCGATGGAATACCCGGGATCGATAATAACCACCCGGACGATATCGCCGTATTTTTCTCCGAACAGCGCCATCGCACCCATCCGGACCGCTTCGTCTTTTGGCATCTCCTTGATGATGACCGGGATATTTTCGCGGATCTTCTCATTGACCTGCCGCTCCACCTCAGCGATCTCCTCCTCGGTCATCTTCGCAAAATGCGAAAAGTCGAACCGCAGCTGTTCGTCATTGACCAGCGAGCCTTTCTGGGCGACATGCTCACCCAGGGTCTTCCGTAATGCCGCATGCAGCAGATGGGTGGCGGAGTGATGCGCCTCGGTCCGCTTCCGTTTCGCTGCTTCCACCCGCGCAATGACCGGGGCCCCGGTGTCGGAGGGAAGTTCCTCGGTAAACTGGATGATGAGATCGTTTTCTTTCTTTGTATCCAGGACCCGGATGCGCTCGCCCTTGGACAACAACACACCCGTATCACCGGCCTGGCCGCCGCTCTCCGCATAAAAGGGAGTGGCTTCCAGCACGATCTGCCAGGATTCCCTGCCTTTTGCTTTTACCTTCCGGTATTTGGCGATCCGGGTCTGGGTCTCCAGCATGTCATAGCCGACGAATTCGACCAGCGGATGGCCGCTGAGCACGACCCAGTCCGTCGTGTCGATGGCGGTTGCCGCGCGGGAACGATCTTTTTGCTGTTGCATCGCGGCTTTAAATCCACCCTCATCTACGGTCAGCCCGTTCTCGGCGCCGATCAGCCGGGTGAGGTCCTCCGGGAATCCATAGGTGTCATACAGCTCGAACACGGCAGCGCCGGGGATCACGCCCGTCGACGACTTCATTACCTCCTCGATCTTTTTTAACCCTTTGTCAAGGGTCCGCAAGAATGCTTCTTCTTCTTCCTTCACCACCTTGGCAATAAAATCGGCCTGTTGGTGGAGCTCGGGAAAGACATCCCTGAACTGGGCGGCCAGCAACGGAACCAACTGATACAACAACGGCTCTTTATAATCCAGGTAGGAATAGTAGTATCGGACGGCCCGGCGCAGGATGCGCCTCACCACATAACCCGCATCCGTATTGGAAGGCAGCTGGCCGTCAGCGATCGTAAAAGCGATCGCCCGGATGTGGTCGGCAATGACCCTGAACGCCACCGACTGCTTGCTGCCCGTATTCTCATAGGTCTTTCGCACGATCTTCCCGACTGCCGCGATCGTCCCGGTGAAAACATCGGTGTCATAATTTGAATGCTTGCCCTGCAACACGCGAACCAGCCGCTCGAACCCCATCCCGGTGTCGACATGCCGGGCCGGGAGCGGTTGCAGGCTGCCGTCCTTAAGCCGGTTGAACTGGATGAACACATCGTTCCAGATCTCGATAACCTGGGGATGATCGTTATTGACGAGGGTTGCGCCGTCGGTCCGTGACCGTTCCGCATCGGTCCGGCAATCCACATGGATCTCGGTGCAGGGACCGCATGGTCCGGTATCACCCATCTCCCAGAAGTTATCCTTCTTCTTCCCCCGCAGGATCCGCTCCGCGGCAATCCACCTGCTCCATTCAGCTGATGATTCACTATCCGGTTCCAGCCCTTCGCCCCGGTCTCCTTCAAAAACGGTGACATATAACCGGTCTTTGGGGATACCATAGACTTCCGTCAGCAACTCCCAGCTCCACGCAATCGCCTCCGGTTTGAAATAGCCCGCAGCGGGATTCGCCGGATCGCCAAAGCTCCAGTTGCCGAGCATCTCGAACATCGTATGATGATAGGTGTCGACCCCGACCTCCTCCAGGTCATTGTGTTTGCCGCTCACACGCAGACATTTCTGCGTATCGGCCACCCTTGGATAAGGCGCTTTGCGATTGCCCAGAAAATAGTCCTTGAACTGATTCATGCCGGCATTGGTGAATTTGAGGGTGGGATCGTTCTTGATCACAATGGGGGCGGATGGGACGATCGTGTGCCCTTTCGACACAAAAAAATCGAGGAATTTCTTTCTTATTTCGACACTGGTCATCATAAAACGGAACAATCTTTGGTTGTAATTTGGCTCGCACCCGCTATATTTGTGCGCCCGGCTTTTATTTCAGAGCCGTGCAAAGGTACACCAAATCAGGCTGTTTTAGCGTTCTAGCCATTATACAACCGCCCGGCATCGATCGAAGGTCATTGTTGCCGCATGAAGAAGATCAAATACTATTATAACACCAATACCCTCCGCTACGAAAAGCTGGAGACACCTTTGCGGGTAACCCTGTTGCGGGTCTTGGGGTTTATGTCGGCCTCCCTGGTAACGGCGGTGATCCTGGTGGCTATTGCCTTCAAATGGTTCCCCTCTGCCAATGAACTGCGGCTCAAGGCACGCAACGAAGCGCTCCAGGACAACTACTACGTGCTGAACGAAAAGGTTAAGGCGCTCCAGGATCAGATGGGCGAACTGGAAAAAAGAGACAATAACGTCTATCGCGCGATTTTTGAAGCGGCACCCATCCCGGACAGCGCGCGCGCCAAAGCTGCCCGGCAGGAGCAGGAGATCAAATTGGTCCAGGGTATGGACCAGGAGAATCTCTACACCTCCATCGTCGATACGCTTAACCTGCTGGCCGCCCGGATGAGCACCCAGGCAAAGTCTTATACGCAGATCGACGGTTTCATCCGGAATAAAGAACAACTGCTTGCCTGCACCCCCGCCATCCAGCCCGTTAGCAATAAAGACCTCAGCCGGATCGCGTCCGGCTTTGGCTATCGGATCGACCCGGTGTATAAGACCACCAAATTCCATGCGGGCCTTGATTTCGCCGCTCCGCAGGGGACACCCATCTACGCTACGGCGAACGGCACGGTGGAAGTCGCCGGCAACACGGGTAACGGCTACGGCAACCATGTCGTGATCAACCACGGTTATGGCTATGGGACCCTGTACGGGCACATGTTTCGGGTAAAGGTCAAGGTCGGCGAAAAGGTGGTGCGCGGCGAGGTCATCGGCTGGGTCGGAAGCACCGGAAAAAGTACCGGCCCCCACTGTCACTATGAAGTCCACAGGAACGGCGATCCGGTAGACCCTGTCTATTATTTTTATAATGACATCAGCCCCGAACAATATGACCGGCTGCTGAAGTTGGCGGCGTCAAGCAACCAAAGTTTTGATTAAATTGCCCATGCCGGCCGGCGGCCGGCCGAAATACAGGAACGATTTTTGAGCCGAAGAACCCGAATGCGTAAACCGCTCTCACAAATACCGATGGATTTTGGCGGACAGGAACCCCAGCCTTCCCCGCCGCCGGAGGCCGGTGGCGACCCCGGTCAGCGCGACGGCCAATACCTTGCCTCGGCAGGAGTGGGCGTGCGGGTAAAGGCCTATAAGCAGCCGGCCGAAACCCAGGACATACCGGCCGGAGAGGTGCAGCCCGAACCGGCGCAGGAAGTCGAGCCTCCCAGGAACACGGCCAAGGCCGGCGCCTCCAAACGCGGCCGGAAATCCCTGAAGCAGGTCGCCGCGGAAGCCGACCTGATCGAGATCCCCGCAGACGAAATCCTGTTCGCCAAGCAGTATTACACCATGGGAGAGGTGTCGGAGATGTTTAAGGTCAACCAATCCCTCCTTCGCTACTGGGAAACGGAATTCGACATCCTCCAGCCCCGCAAGAATAAAAAAGGCGACCGCTACTTCCGCCCCGTCGACATCAAGAATCTACACCTGATCTATCATTTGTTACGCCAGCGGAAATATACCATCGAAGGGGCAAAGGAATTCCTGCGCAACAACAAAAAAGCAAAGGAGCGATTCGAGGTCATCGAACGACTGCAGCAGATCCGGAACTTCCTGCTGGAATGGAAGGCGCAGCTTTAATCTCGTCCCCCGCCCGGCTCGGGCGGCCCCGGCGTCAACACCGAGATCGTCGTGCTCGATCCGGCAATATTCAATCCCATTTCTTCCATCAGCTGCAGTATGTCCAGGTTGACCCGCTGTTTCATCGCATTGAACTCCTCGAGCGCCACGGGTGCCGTAAAGTAGTCGACATTGACCAGGAATGCGCTGCCGGTAATATTGTCGAGATAGACCGTACCGCTCTGCATCCTGTCCTTTACCAGGATCTTCCGGACACCTTCAATGAATTGATCGAGTTGCGCCGCTCCCGTGGCGAGACTTAACTCCAGCCTCAACTCGCCCTTGCGCTGCGTTCTCAGGCTGAGATTGTCCACGACACTGTCGACCATCTGCTTGTTGGGCACCGTCACATACGTTTTCTGATCCGTCCGGATGCGCGTGCTGCGTAGCCCTATCCGCTCGACGGTCCCGGAAACATGGTTGACTTTCAAAACGTCGCCGGCCGTAAACGGCTTGTCGAAGAAGATGACGAACGACGCGATGAGATTCTCGATGCTCTCTTTTGCAGCCAGCGCGATGGCAGCCGTGGCGAGACCCAGCGATGCCAGGATGGCCGAGACGTTGATTTTGAACGCGTCATCCAGGATCATCAGAACGCCAATGATCCCGATGATCGCTTTGAGGAAATCCCGGATAAAAAAGATCATTTGATTGTCCCGCGGCACCTGCCCCGCCCTTGCCTTTTGACGCAACACCACGGCGATGAAATCAACCAGCCGCATAAGCAGCCAGATAAAGCTGACGATGACAATGATGACAGCGACAGCCTGTACGATCGCCCGGACCTTGACCTCATAGATATCGAAATCCAGCGCTACCGGAAAATGCAGTTTTTCAATGGACGATACCGTTACGAGGACAACGAGGAAGGTTCCGATTGGACCGACGACCAGTTTGAGAAAATCGCTGCGGTCCAGTCCGGCGCTCATTCTTTGAATGAACCGAAAGAGGAAATGAGCGATCAACCGCGAAATAAAACGTTTGAGCACGATGACGAACAGGATGGTGCCGCCAACGATGACATAGCTTCGAAGCGGGTTGTCGAATATCCGGTAGTCCCAGAAACCTGGCATAGCCCCAAAGATACGCGGCTATTTCCGCGAATAAACTTCCAGTCCGGTCTTTTTCAATACGTAGATGATCGTCGGCGTGATCCGGATATGGCTCGCACCCTGATAAGCCGGGAGGATGGGCTCTTCCTGCAAATCGAGGGTGGCTTGTTGATAACGGTAGAATTTTTTATCATCACGCCCAAGCATACTCTTTCCGATGACATCGAAGTCCTTCCACCCGGAAAGACCCAAATGGGTCTTCAACGTACCATAGTGATCAAAGATGTATACCCCCCTCGCGGTGTCGTACAGATAGACGAGGCCGTCGCGGTCGCGGATCGACACCGGCTCAGGAACGGTATCGAACAGCTGGCGGAAATCGGTGGACTGATCCACCAGCGACCCGTCGCCGGCAATCCGTTTCAGCCTCGCATCCAATTCATCGAAAACCCAGACGTTATTATCATAGGCCAGGGCTACCGCCTTTGCCTGTAGGATATTCTGGAAGCGGAGGTCGATCGTATTAATGATATTGAGAAAACGGTCGAGTTCTATGACGGTCGAAAAGTCGCGATAGTAGACGAGTATCTTGAGGGGATTGGTCACGTCGATCGATCCTATCTTGCCAAAGCGCCGCACATCATTGAAGACGGCCAGCGAGTCGCCGCGCGGACTTAGCTTTTTCAGCTGGTTGTCGGCGTTTATGATGTAGATATTGCCAAGATTGTCGACGCTGAAATCCACGATGTCCTGCGCGATCGTCAGGGTTAGCACAAAGGAAGAACCCGGAGTGCCGCTTCCGGCAGGTTCCTGCGCCGCGGCCCGCCGGCCCGGAAGCAGCAGGACGACCACAACCCAGCATATCGTAAACAGGCGTTTCAACGACGGACGATTTTATCCGCGGTCTCCGGCGTATCGGCAAGCAGGGAAAGACTGACCCCGTCGAATACCGCATAGGTATTATAACGGATCCAGTCACCCAGGTTGATATACCGGCTCCCGGACGGCCCCAGGGTGAAGTCGATCGGCAAATGGCGATGCCCGAAGATAAAATAATCGAAATATTCCTTTAAAAGCACCTCGTTGCTGTAAATGATCAGCCACTCCTTTTCTTCACCAAGAAAACGCTCGTCGATCTGACCGGTGACGGCCCGGCTGCGACGGCTCAGCCAACGCGCCAACCCGACCCCCACGGCCGGCGGCAGGATGCCGAACAACCACCGGCACGCCTTGTTCCGGAAGACCTTCTTGAGCAACTTGTACCCGTGATCCCCGGGTCCCAACCCGTCACCATGGCCGACATAAAACCGTTTGCCGTTGAATTCAAAGGTCCGGGGCTCATGGTAGACCGGTATCTGCAATTCCTGCTCAAAATATCCGCTCATCCACATATCGTGGTTGCCGGTAAAGAAATGAACGGGGATTCCGCTGTCGGTCAGCTCGGCCAATTTCCCGAGGATCCGCGTATAGCCTTTTGGAACGACGGTCCGGTACTCATACCAGAAATCGAACAGGTCTCCAACGATAAAGATGACCGCCGCATCGGCGCGGGTCTTCTCCAGAAATGCTACGATCTTTCGTTCACGGCCGAGACTGGCGGCATGATCGGGAGCGCCCAGATGAAAGTCCGAGAGGAAGTAGATCTTTTTTCCGGGAGGGATTTGCATAAGCGAATATACAAGATGTCACGCCTCAGCGCTTGTCTACCAGGAAAAGATAGACTTCGCGGGGACCATGCACGCCGACGACCAGCGTCTTTTCAATATCCGCGGTCCGGCTGGGGCCGGTGGCAAAAGTGATCAGGGACGGCATCTGCTGCTGGTATTTTTCTTTGAGCGCGACGAGGCTGTCCCTGATGTCGTAAACCAGTTGATCCGACCAGGCTATGCAAATGTGGACCGGGGCATAGACGCTGACCGTTCGGCCGCTCGCATTGCCGTTGCCGGTACTCATGACGATGCTGCCCGTGCGGGCGATCAACGCTTCACACGTGGTAATGGCCGCATCGCATTCCGCCAGACCCGAATCGGAGAATGACGAAAACCCGTTATCCGTCAACAACCCCCGGACCTTCTCTTCGCGGCAGACGATTTTCTTCCAGCTCTGGTGAACCGCCAGCGCCCTTAGCTGGGCAACGAGCTCGGCCGCATCGATACAAAAAACAAATTTTCCCTGGAGACGGGTGAACTGCTCCGCGAATTCGATGTCCAGTTCCTGCCGGGACGGCTGAAAAACAGAGTGATTGCCTTCACTTTGGGGAAAAGGAATAGGCGTTGATTCACTCAACGCCTTCCTGATCTTCTTTAATATATTTTCCTTCCCGGATGACACGTTCATCAGGTCTCCTTATTTAACTTCTTCGGTGGCCGGTGGAACCACTACCGCGGGCGGCACGCCGTTGCTCTCATGATCGGTCACATCCAGCGCACGCTTTTCTTCGTAAGGCCGCTTGCCGATCAGCGCTTCCACATCGCTCTGGAACAAGACCTCTTTTTGCAGCAGGGCCTCGGCCAGCATTTCCACCTCACGGTGCTTGATCGTCAGGAGCTTTTTGGTGGCCTCATAGGCCTTGTCGATCAGCTTGCGCACTTCCTCGTCGATCAACCGCGACGTCTCCTCCGAGTAGGGTTTGGTGAACGAGTTTTCCTGCTGCGGATCGTAGAAGCTGATGTTCCCGATCTTGTCGTTCATCCCGTATACCGTTACCATGGAGTAAGCGATTCGCGTGATCTGTTGCAGGTCGTTCTGCGCGCCGGTCGAGATCTTACCGAAATTCAATTCCTCGCTTGCCCGCCCTCCAAGCGTCATACAGATCTGGTCGAAGAGCTGGTCCGTGTTGTATAGATACTGCTCCTTCGGCGTGTATTGGGCATACCCGAGGGCCGCTACGCCGCGGGGAACGATCGTGACCTTCAGGAGCGGATATGCATGCTCCAGGTACCAGCCGCAAATGGCGTGACCGGCTTCATGATACGCGATGATCTTCTTTTCGTCGGGAGAAATGATCTTGTTCTTCTTCTCCAACCCGCCGATCACCCGGTCCACGGCATCCTGGAAGTCTTCCATTTCCACGACCTCCTTTCCTTTACGGGCGGCGATCAACGCGGCTTCATTGCAGACGTTGGCGATATCCGCACCCGCGAATCCGGGGGTCTGTTCCGCCAGCTTGTGGATGTCGAGCTTGCTGGATATTTTGATGGGCTTGAGATGCACTTTAAAAATGGCCTCCCGCCCTTTCAGGTCGGGTTTGTCGATCGAGATCTGGCGATCGAACCGGCCGGGCCGGAGAAGCGCCGTGTCCAGCACGTCGGGCCGGTTGGTAGCGGCCAGCACGATAATGCCGCTGTCGCCGCCAAAGCCGTCCATTTCAACGAGCAGTTGATTGAGCGTGCTTTCCCGCTCATCGTTGCTCATAATGGCATTTTTGCCGCGGGCCCGGCCAATGGCGTCGATCTCATCGATAAAGATCACACAGGGCGCTTTTTCCCGCGCCTGCTTAAAAAGATCACGGACCCTGCTCGCCCCAACGCCCACAAACAGTTCGACAAAGTCGGAACCGCTCATCGAGAAGAATGGCACCTGCGCTTCGCCGGCCATAGCCTTTGCCAGCAAGGTCTTGCCGGTCCCCGGGGGGCCTACCAGCAAAGCGCCCTTCGGGATCTTGCCGCCGAGCGCGGTATATTTCTTGGGGTTTTTGAGAAAATCGACGATCTCCATCACCTCCACTTTCGCCTCATCCAGCCCGGCAACGTCATTGAAGGTGATCGTAACCTTGGTTCCCTTATCGAACAGCGTGGCCTTGGACTTACCGATATTAAAGATCCCGCCCGGACCACCGGCGCCCGCCTGACCGCCCATTTTTCGCATGAGCATGACCCAGATCAGGATGATGATCAGCAGCGGCAGCAGGAAATTGAGCAGCGGGCCGAACCATTCGCCTTCCGGCTTGGTGTAGACCGGTACCTCCAGGTTCTTGTTCTTTTCAAAAAAGTCCCTGAGGGACTTATCATAATCCTTTACGTCTACTTCCTTGAACTCGAACTGAGGCCCTTCCTTTCCAACTCCGCCGGGCCAGGTATTCTGCTTGTCGAACTGGCGATAATACGGTTTGGTAAGACTGTCTTTTTTGATATAAACCCTGACGATATTTTTGTTGGAAATCAGGTCGATCTTCTCCACGTCGCCCTTCTCCAGCATATCCCGCCGAAATTCAAGTTCGTTGATCTGGTGCGCGTCCGGGGTAAAGGTCCCGAACAGGTTAAATCCGATCAGAACCGCCGCAATGATACCCCAAATCCAATATATGCTGAATTTTGGCCCTTTCCGCTGACCATTGTCGTCGTCTCCCCGGGGCCGGAATCGGGGAAAGTTGTTCTTATCGTTCTGTTTCAAATCTTCAGGTGGCATTTTAAATGGATGCGTGTTGTTTTTCTAATGAATGATAATAAATGATAATGATTATAAGGTAAAAATGTTCAAAAAAACCCATGAAACGGCAAAATAACCTGTTAAATTGCCAGTCCGGCGGGCTTTCTAGTTTCCATAATTCTCCTGGGGGGCGTCGCTCCACATGTCTTCCAGCTTGTAAAAACGGCGGCTTTCCGGCAGCATCACGTGGACGACCACATTGACATAGTCGATCAATACCCACTGCATGGAGGTCCTTCCTTCATGCTTATAAGGAAGCTCTTCGCATTGCTGACGCACTTCCTCTTCCACGGAATCCGCTATCGCTTTGACCTGGGTGGTGCTTCCGGCTTCACAAATAATGAAAAAATCAGCCACTGCTTCCGGTATCTTTCGCAAATCGAGGGATATGATATGCTGCGCTTTCTTTTCCTGTATTGCTTGGATGATTGTCTTAAAGATCTTTGAGTTCCGAGTTAACCTGACTACGCTGCTGCGTTTACGGGTAGCTAATATTGACAGCTGTTCCAATAATCAAAATGGTTTTTATGATAAATTATTTAACAACCGAAAGCAAATCAAAATATTGTAAGATACCGGGTTAAATTTGTACCCATCAAAAATAGGAATCTTTTGGCGATCGGTCACGCTTTTATTGAATTGGGATCGGTGGATAGCACCAACAACTATGCCATGGCCCGGGCCATTGATGGCTCCGCCGGTCACGGCACCTGCTACTTCGCGCACGACCAGTGGGCGGGAAAAGGCCAACGGGGCCGCAGCTGGACCAGCAAGCCCGGAGAGAACATCATCCTCAGCGCTGTTTTAGAACCACTTGCATTTTCATCCTCCCGGGTATTCGCCCTTAGCGCCGGCGTAGCGCTCGCTTGTTTTGATTTGTTAAGCCGCTATGCCGGCGAAGAAGCGACGCGGATCAAATGGCCAAACGATCTTTATTGGAATGACAGAAAGGCAGGCGGCATTCTGATCGAGAACAGCTTCCGCGGCGACCGGTGGACCTTTGCCATCGCAGGCATCGGTATCAACATCAATCAATCCGACTTTCCCGATTCCGCGCGTAACCCCGTTTCGTTGAGACAGATTACCGGCCGGTCTTACAACCCGGTACAATTGGCCCGCGAGCTGGTGGCCTGCCTGGACCGGCGCTACGGCGAACTGGAAGCCGCCCCGTCGGGTATCATCGCCGAATACAATTCGCGGTTATACCGGCTTGGTCAGGAAGTCCGGCTAAAAAAAGACAATGCGGTATTTGACACCGTCGTCACCGGCGTGTCGGCGCAGGGTCGCCTGCTCACAAAAGACGTGCTGGAAAGGGAATTTTCTTTCGGCGAAGTGGAATGGCTCATTTGAGCGTTTTCCACCACTTGACGATCTCTTCCGCGTGCTGCTTGTTCCGCGGCCGGAGAAATATCTTCCGGATGACCCCTTTCCCGTCGATCAGAAATGTGGTCCGGTGCAGCCCGTTATATTTCCTGCCGTACAACTGTTTCTCACCCCAAACGCCGTATTTGTCGATGATCGCATGTCCCGGATCCGCAACCAGCGAAAAAGGCAAACTGAATTTCGCCTCGAACTTTTTATGACTCTTTTCATCGTCGGGGCTGACCCCGATGATCGTGAACCCTTCCCTCCTGAGCAGCGCATAGTTGTCACGGAGGTTGCAGGCCTGAACGGTGCAGGTAGGCGTGTCGTCCTCCGGATAAAAATAAAGGACCACATTCTTTCCTTTGTAGTCCGCCAATGCGAGTTGCTGACCGTTCTGGTCCTTTCCGGTAAATGCCGGCGCTGTGTCGCCTTCTTTTAGTGTTATCATCGTTATCGCAAAAAATGGTATTCCTGTTCCGTACGGTTTCCTGCCGCGTCCTCTGCGGTCACCTTCAGCGTATGCGGCCCCCGCGTGCAATGCCCGTCAAAATGATAAATATAAGCAAGCCCTTTGTCGTTGGAAAAACAAAGCCATTTGCCATCCAGCTCCGCCCGGAAACCACGCGTCGCGCCGAGGTTGTCGCGGACGTTTAACACGATGCGGCTGGAATGGCTCAGGTTTGCGCCGTCGAGGGGGCCGACCGGCAGGATGACCGGCGGGATCGTATCGCGTACCAGCTGGAAATTGCCGAATTCCCCAAACCGCGCCGACGCCCAGGCGCCTTTCCATTCGGGACGTTCAACATCTTTTGAAGTGCTGTCAAAACGCACCATGACGACCCGGTCGGTGGAAGCTGCAGGACCCGCGCCGCTTATTCCGTTGCTGTCCGGCAGACGTAACCGTACCGTCATGGGATCCGCCAGCGGTATCCAGCGGGCACCGATCCTGTACACCGGCGTTACTCCTCCCGGCAACGAAAGACCGGACCCCGTCGGCCGAAGGCTTGCCGAAGACGATGCCGGATAATCCGAGACGGCGGCGCTGATCGACGCTGGATCATAGAGGCACTTCTCGCCAAGATAAAAGGCATAGTCCGAAGTCTCCACACCATCGACCATGCCGGGATAGAATCGCATCGCCCCCGGGCTAACCGCTGGTTCTACGGTATCTTCTTCCGTCACCGCCCCGGTCTGGAATTTAACCCGGATAGCCACCCGGCTCGTATTTCCGCGGGTATCCGTCACGGCGATGACGATCGAATGCGGGATCCCGTCACTCAGGTCGATCCATCCGTTACCGGGATGGACGGCCTGCCGCCCGGGCTGGAAAGTATCGCGGGAACGGGCGGCCGGATCGATTCCTCCGCCCGGCCCCGGGACCCGGTAGATCGAGGGGTATGGGTATCCCGGCAACATGAACAGCTGCTGAAGCCACGGTCCCCCCAAAAACTTTGTCTTGTAATCGATATGGGCATTGATGTTTCGCGTTTCGCCGTAGCCGATATGATCCAGCTGAAATCCGATCACCGTGCGCCCGTTGTCGGATAATTCCGCCCGGTAGATGCCGTTCGGATTGGATGATCCGGACTGCGCGTCCGATGCGGAAATGGCAAATCCGATCCGGGAAACGGGCACCGACAGCGTCTCGCCGGACGTTATCCGCGGCTTTACGGGAAGGTAATGCGGCGACTGCTCATAGATCCCGCGGTTGCCGTCATACCAGGCCAGCCGATCGATCCGGGGCGGGACCTTGTCTTCCACCGGCAGCCCAAATAGCAGCGGATTCAGGTTGACATCGTCCCGGGTCAGCCGGATCTCGAAATGCAGGTGGGGACCTTCGGAGCCTCCGGTGTTACCGCTCCAGGCGATTTGCTGACCTTGCCGGACAGGGAAAAGGGCAGGCGGGATCGCCAGGTCGACCCGCCAGGACTCCAGCCGGTATTGCTGCTTCCCGACATACGCCGCCAAGGCGGGAAAGAAACGGTTGAGATGACCGTATACCGTCATATACCCGTTGGGATGTTGAACGTAGATCGCCTGCCCGAATCCAAAGGGCCCTACCTGCACGCGCGCCACATACCCGTCGGCAGCAGCGTATACCGGGAGGTTTTCCCGGTGCTGCGTGCGAATATCCAGCCCCATGTGATAATGGTTGGCCCGGAGCTCGCCAAAATTTGCGGCCAGGCTCATCGGGATCGCGAGCGGATCGCGGAAATAACGCTGCGGATAATCGGGGGCCTCAAACAACGACGAATGCGGTTGTGCGACTACGGTCATACAACACAGCCATCCGGAAACCGTAAGTAGGTATTTCATGCGATACAAATGTATCTCAATCGTCAAACATTCCCATTGCGGGGCAGGGCTTCCTGAATTGACACGCGCGCACCCGGGCAACCGAATCCATTAACTGTTCGTTTTCCGCCATTTAAAAAATACCACGAAAAGGTTAGGATTTTTTTAAAAATTGGTACAGCATTTGGCTAACAGAAATTGTCTTGGAAATGTGGCGTTCACTATCAAAAATCAACCAGCCATGAAAGGACTTAAGAACGGAATTAAAAAAAGAATGGTCGTATTTCTGGCAGTATGTGTCGGAGGCATGATCGGCGCTGTAAAAGGCGAGGAAGCCAGGCAAAAATGGGTCTTCAGAATGAAGAGCAAGTATGACAACCGCAGGTTAATGGCGGAACGGAAATCGCTTGCCCGCAAGGGAGGGGTGCTGCTCGACGACATCGAGCTGGCCGCCTACCACAATAATAAATAACTGGCAGCCGGATAGCTGGAAGCCGGATGACCGGCGGCCGGATGACCGGTATTTTCCCTTGAAACGATGCCATACGGCCCCGATCTGTCCGATCGGGGCCGCCTTTTTTGCGGCCGCCATCCCGCCCCGCGCGACTTTCAAAATAAACCCGAAAAAATCGCGTCGCTGCCGTAACTTTGCGCAATTTTATTTTCAACATGCCCAAAGACAGCTTGATTCGCTCCGTCCTGATCATCGGCTCCGGTCCTATTATCATCGGCCAGGCTTGTGAATTTGACTATTCCGGCACACAGGCCGCCCGCAGCCTGCGGGAAGAGGGAGTGGAGGTCATTCTCATCAACAGTAACCCGGCCACGATCATGACGGATCCGATCATGGCGGACAAAGTCTATCTCAAACCGCTGACCGTTGAAAGTATTGAAGATATCCTGGAGGAAAACAAGATCGACGCCGTATTGCCCACCATGGGCGGCCAGACCGCCCTCAACCTCGCGAAAGAGGCGGAAGACCTTGGCGTCTGGGAAAAATATGGGGTCCGGCTGATCGGGGTCGATATCAAAGCGATCGATAAGGCAGAAGACCGCGAGAAGTTTCGCCGCTGGATGATCGACCTGGGAGTCCCCGTCGCCACGGCAAAGACCGCGAACTCTTTCCTCGAAGGCAAGGAATTCGCGCAGGAGATCGGTTTCCCGCTGGTCATTCGCCCCTCCTTCACGCTGGGCGGTACAGGAGGCGGATTCGTACACGATAAGGACGAACTGGACGAAGCGTTGAATCGCGGACTGCAGGCTTCCCCGATCCACGAGGTGCTGGTAGAAAAGGCGGTGCTCGGCTGGAAGGAATTTGAACTGGAACTGCTGCGGGACGCCAGCAACAACGTCGTTATTATCTGCACCGTTGAGAACTTCGACCCCATGGGCGTCCATACCGGCGATTCCATTACGGTTGCTCCGGCAATGACGCTCAGCGACACGGCTTTTCAGCTGATGCGCAATACCGCGATCCGCATGATGCGCGACCTGGGCAACTTCGCCGGAGGCTGTAACGTACAATTCGCCCTCAATCCCCGGACGGAAGAGATCATCGCCATCGAGATCAACCCGCGGGTGAGCCGTAGCAGCGCCCTGGCATCCAAGGCGACGGGTTATCCCATCGCCAAGATCGCCGCCAAACTGGCTATCGGCTACTCCCTCGACGAGCTGAAAAACCAGATCACCGGCACCACTTCCGCCTACTTTGAGCCCGTACAGGATTACGTGATCGTAAAGGTCCCGCGCTGGAATTTCGATAAGTTCAAGGGCGCCAACGACACCCTCGGACTGCAGATGAAGAGCGTTGGCGAAGTGATGGCAATCGGCCGGAGCTTTACCGAAGCCGTTCAGAAGGCATGCCAGAGCCTGGAGAACAACGCCGTCGGCCTGGGTTACTATGGCAAAAGCCTGATGCACGCCGAAGAACTCCTGGAGTATATAAAGACGCCCAAATGGGATCGCATCTTCCGGATAAAAGATGCACTGATGGCGGGAATTTCCGTCGGCACGATCTCCAAAGCCACCAACGGCATCGACCGCTGGTTCCTCTACGAGATCCTGAAGATCTGCAACATGGAAAAAGAGCTCGCAAAGCACAAGCTGGAAACGCTGCCGCTGCCGCTCCTCCGGGAGGCCAAACAGCTTGGCTTCAGCGACCTGCAGATCGTCCGCATCATGGGCTCGGACGGCGCCGCCGCCGAAGAGGCGCTCTACGAAAAACGGAAAGCGGCCGGGATCACCCGGATCTATAAAATGGTCGACACCTGCTCCGCCGAGTTCGAGGCAAAAACGCCCTATTTCTACTCTACGTTCGAAGGCGGCCACCACAATGAAAGCACCCGCAGCGAGCGCAAAAAAATAATCGTTCTCGGCTCCGGGCCGAACCGCATCGGTCAGGGCATCGAATTCGATTATTGCTGCGTCCACGGCCTGATGGCCATCAAAGAATGCGGTTACGAGGCCATCATGGTCAATTGCAACCCCGAGACGGTCTCCACCGATTTCGACATCGCTGACAAATTATATTTCGAGCCCGTATACTGGGAACACCTTTGGGAGATCATCGAGCATGAACAACCGGAAGGCGTGATCGTCCAGCTGGGCGGCCAGACGGCCCTGAAGCTCGCCGAACGGCTGCATGAAAAAGGCATAAAGATCATCGGCACCTCCTTTGACAGCATGGATATCGCCGAGGACCGCGGCCGCTTTAGCGATATGCTGAAGGATCTCGGTATACCATACCCCGACTATGGTACCGCCTACAACGTCGACGAAGCGATCCAGGTGGCCAACCGCGTGGGCTACCCGGTATTGGTCAGACCAAGCTATGTGCTGGGCGGTCAACGGATGCGAATCGTCATCAACGACGACGAAGTGGAAAAAGCGGTCGTCAGTCTGCTCAAACATATTCCCGGCAACAAGATCCTCGTAGACCATTTCCTCGACCGCTGCCAGGAGGCGGAAGTGGACGCGATCTTTGACGGCGAAACCTTCCACGTGATGGGTGTGATGGAACATATCGAGCCCGCAGGGATCCATAGCGGCGACAGCCATGCCGTCCTGCCGGCCTTCAACCTGACGCCCATGGTGGTTACCACGATGGAATACTACTCGGAAAAGATCGCCCGGGCACTCCGGATAAAGGGCCTGATCAATATCCAGTTTGCCATCAAGGACGACAAGGTCTACGTGATCGAAGCCAATCCCCGCGCTTCACGGACAACCCCCTTTATCGCCAAAGCCTACCAGATTCCCTACCTCAATATCGCAACCAAAGTGATGATCGGCACGCATAAGATCCCGGATTTCACCTTCGAAAAGAATCTGAAAGGATTTGCCATAAAGGAACCGGTCTTCAGCTTCAATAAATTCCCGGGGGTCAGCAAAGAGTTGGGACCCGAAATGAAGTCAACCGGGGAAGCGATCCGGTTTATCAAGGATTTACGCGATCCCGACTTCCGGCGGCTCTATAAGGACCGAAGTATGTACCTTAGTAAGTAAATATGCCGGAAGAGATAGAAATACCTACCGAACATCTGCATGAAGAGATCCAGGAAAAAGCGGAAGAGCAAAGAGAAAGATGGACGCTCTACGTCGCATTGTCCACCGCCCTGATGGCCGTCCTGGCGGCGGTGGCGGGGCTTCTTGCCGGACATCATGCCAACGAAGCGCTGATCGAACGCGCAAAAGCCTCCGACCAGTGGAATTTCTATCAGGCAAAGAACCTGAAGCAGGAAATTGCAATCAATACGGATCAGATCCTGCACACGCTGGCAAAGACCGACACCGCCTTGCGGGACCACAGCGGCGACATCGCGCGGTACGAACGCGAAAAAGCAGCTATAAAAAAAGAAGCGGAAGAAGATGAACAAAGGTCGGAAGCCCACCTGGCAAAGCATGTTCCGCTGGCCTCCGCCGTAACCGCCTTCCAGATCGCCATCGCCGTCTCCGCCATCTCCATCCTGACCCGCCGAAAAAATCTTTGGTTCGGCAGCCTTGTCCTGACGCTCGTCGGCATCGTTTTTTTTATCCTTGGATTATTACCGTAAAAACCACTACGTATGAAACAAACCCTCTTTATCATCCTGGCCGCCACCCTCGCATCCGGCGCCACCGCGCAACTAAAAGCCAGGTCGAAATGCCCGGATTTCTATGTCGACGTCCTGACCGGCGCCGTCAACGGGATCAAACCCAACAATACCCCCGCCGAGATCAGGGAAGCTTTTCCCTGCTTTACCAGCACGGATGTCGATAGCGCCAACGCCAAATGCGGCGGCGGCATCTACTACAAGGACAAAGACATCTACTTCTACACCAAAAGAAATTATGTACAGGTCGGCCCGAAATTCCTCGGTAAAACCAGCTTTCCCCTGCTGGGTACAAAACGCGGCAGCCTTTTTACCCGGCTGGGCAATCCAAAGATCAAGGACGACCTCTGGGATGCCTATGAGACCCAGTACGGAACACTGGTCCTGCACTACGACGTCGCCGGCGCGGCGGGAAAAGTAAAATACTTCCAATTCAGTTCGCTGAATACCGATCAGCTGAATCTCTGCGAATAGACGGCCGATGCGCCGATCTTCTCTTTTAACAGGGGAAAAGCCAGTTGAAACCAACTGGTAAAGGCGGCGGGAGCGGAAAGGAGCTCCGCTTCGATCTCCGGCAGTGACTGGTAGCGATAGTCGCTGACTTCCGCCCGGTTGGGGGATATTTCCCGATCGTACCTTCCGACAAACACATGATCGAATTCGAACTCGGTCAGTCCGTTGTCATATACGGTCCGATAGGTAAATTCAAATAATTTCTCCAGGGGTGTTGTAAAACCCAGCTCCTCCCGCAAACGCCGCACCGCAGCATCACACGTATCCTCACCGGGACGCGGATGACTGCAACAGGCATTTGTCCATAACCCGGCGCTGTGGTATTTTTCCGGCGCACGCCGCTGCAACAACATTTCCCCCCTTGAATTGAAGATAAAAACGCTGAATGCACGATGCAACCTGGCCTGGCGATGCGCGGCCATTTTTTCCATGACACCGACCGGTCGATCGGACTCATCCACCAGGATCACTTCCTCGGGTCGGTAATCCATATTAAAACCGCTGGATTTGTGTCTTTAGGAGTTTGCGCGCAAAATGGATGCGGCTTTTGATCGTACCCAATGGTTCATGAAGCATCTCGGCAATCTCGTGATATTTGAACCCGTCAAAATACAGGAGAAAGGGGTTGCGGAAGATCTCCGGCAGCTTGTGGATCGCCGCCTGGATATCCTTCACACGCAGGTTGCTTTCCACCGTTCCCGGAACCGCCATTTGGGCGGAATTCAACAGGAAGTCATTTGGCGTACTGTCAAAAATGGTATTTTGCTTGGCTTTACGGCGGTAGTTGTTAATAAAGATGTTCCGCATGATCGTATAAAGCCACGCTTTTATATTCGTGCCGACGTTGTACTTATCCTTATTGGCCAATGCCCGGTAAAGGGTCTCCTGGAAAAGGTCTTTTGCTGCTTCAGAATCACGGGTGAGCGTGATAGCGAACGGCTTTAGGAACTCTGCATTGCTGACCAATAGCTGATTGAATTCTACTGTAGCCATAAAAATTGTTTAGTTGTCCAACTCCAAAATTAGCGTTAAATGCCTTCCGGCTAAACATCAAAGCCTTTCTGTTCCGTTAAAAATTATCGATGCTTTTACGCCTTATAACATGCAAAAAAAGGGCCTGCGCCGGCGAGGTGTCAGAAAGGCAGTCTGGATTGGGACAAACGGCTTATTGCCGGGAGAAACGGAGGTAGGACGAAACGGCAGGGGGAAAGACCTAAGCCCCGGGCTACAATTCGGGGTTTTTGATCAGCCCCGTCTGGATAAGCTCCCGGACCGCCTTGTGGATTTTTTCGGACGATCTCAAAACATCCAGGTGCTTTTCATGGTGCAAATCGGTTCCCAACAAGTCGACAAATCCCTTTCTGACCAGGAATTCCGCCAGCCGCCGCGATTCGGGCCCGTAATGCCCGGCAAAAGACATCAGGTTGAGCTGGAACCAGCATCCGGCATCCCGGAGCTGGTCATACCATTTTTTGTTGGCGCCGAAATAAAGGTACCGTTCGGGATGGGCGAGTACCGGCTGGAACCCTTTCAGCTGCATCTCGAAAAGCAATTCGCGCAGATTGATGCTGGGAACGGCGAAGGACAGCTCGACCAGCACCAGGTTGTCTTTTAGGGTAAGAAAAGGCTCGCCATCGGCAAGCATACGCGAGAACCCTTCATCCATCAGGTACTCCGCCGCCGCATGAAAGGGAATATCGATTCCCTGCCGCCGTAGCTCATCCCGCACGAGCGCCTCGCCGGAATGGATGTTCACGGCGTTGTTCGGAAAAATATCCGCATTGATATGCGGCGTTGTGATAATTTTTTGGTACCCCAGACCCATCAGCCCCCGGATCAGCCGGATCGACGTTGCCACGTCCGGCGAACCGTCATCGATGCCTGGGATCAAATGAGAATGCACGTCACACCGAAGACCGCTGAAGTGCGCCGGCGGGTCGCTCTTCTTATGGAAAAAAGAGAACAATGACATCGGGTTAGGTTTGCTGCGGTTGGGTCAGGCCGGCATGCAAACGCGAGTACTCGGCATAGGTTCGCCGCAAGCCCTCTTCCAGGCTGATCGAAGCCCTCCATCCCAGCCGATGTAGTTTACTCACATCCATTAGCTTTCGCGGCGTGCCATCCGGTTTGCCCAGGTCGTGAACGATCTTCCCGCCATAGCTTGCGATCCGGCTGATCAGCAGCGCCAACTCCTCGATCTCGATATCTTCTCCCACGCCGATATTGACCAGGCCGGGCTCATTGTATTCCTGCATCAGAAAGAGACAGGCGTCGGCGAGGTCGTCCACATGCAGGAATTCCCGCCGCGGCTTCCCGGATCCCCACAACGTCACGACCGGGTCGCCATTGACCTTTGCCTCATGAAATTTCCGGATCAGCGCCGGCAATACGTGCGAATTGTTCAGATCGTAATTGTCATTCGGCCCATACAGATTGGTGGGCATGACAGAGATAAAATTACAGCCGTATTGCGACCGGTACGCATCGCACATTTTGATGCCGGCGATCTTCGCAATGGCATAGGGCTCATTCGTCGGCTCCAGCAACCCGGTGAGCAGATATTCTTCCTTTAACGGCTGCGGCGCCAGTTTCGGATATATACAGGACGACCCGAGGAACATCAGTTTCTTTACTCCCGAGCGATAGGCGGAGTCGATCGTATTGTTCTGGATCATCAGGTTATCGTAAAGGAACTCCGCCCGGTAGCTGTTGTTGGCCAGGATCCCCCCCACTCTGGCTGCGGCAAGAACGACATGATCCGGTCGCTCCTGCTCGAAGAAGGCCCGCACGGCGGCCTGGTCTTTCAGATCCAGTTGCGCTGACGTTCGCCCGACCAGGTTCCTGAACCCCGCCCGCTCCAGGCGCCGCCAGATGGCCGAACCGACCATACCGCGATGACCGGCGATATATATTTTGTCGTCAGGCTGCATGTTACTCATACTGGTTTTTTATATAGAATCCGGAGTCCTTCAAAATTCTTTCCTTTCTGAATAGCTGGATGTCCGAATCCACCATCTCCTTGACCAGCATGGGCAGATCGTATTGCGGTTTCCAGCCGAGCTTTGTCTTCGCCTTGGTGGGGTCGCCGATCAACAGGTCCACTTCGGTCGGCCGGTAGTACCGCGCATCCACGGCAACTACCTCCCTGCCGGCTTCGACAATAAAGTCTGGATTCGTGCTGGCGGCGACGATCCCTACCTCCTTCTCCGCCTTTCCTTTGAATTCCAGTTCGACCCCGATCTGCGCAAACGCCATCCGTACAAATTCCCGGACCGGCGTTGTCACACCCGTCGCAATAACATAATCCTCGGGCTCGGGCTGCTGCAGGATGCGCCACATGGCCTCCACATAGTCTTTCGCATGACCCCAGTCGCGCCGGGCATCCAGGTTGCCGAGATATACCTTGTCCTGCAGACCGAGACCGATCTTGGCTACTCCCCGGGTGATCTTTCGCGTGACAAATGTCTCGCCCCGCACCGGGGATTCATGATTGAACAGAATGCCATTCGTCGCGTACATCTGGTACGCCTCCCGGTAGTTGACGGTGATCCAGTAGGCATACAACTTGGCCACCGCATACGGAGAACGGGGATAAAAAGGAGTTTTTTCGTCCTGGGGAACCGCCTGGACCAGCCCGTACAATTCCGACGTGGAAGCCTGGTAGATCCGGGTCTTCCGGGTCAGGCCGAGCAGCCGCACCGCTTCAAGGATGCGGAGCGTACCGACCCCGTCCGCATTGGCGGTATATTCCGGCGTCTCAAAACTGACATGGACATGGCTCATGGCGGCGAGATTATAGATCTCGTCCGGCTGGGTCTCCTGGATGATCCGGATCAGGTTGGTGGAATCGGTCAGGTCTCCATAGTGGAGGGAGAAATGTACGTTGGATTCATGCGGATCCTGGTACAGGTGGTCGATCCGGTCGGTATTGAACAGCGAACTCCGCCGTTTGATCCCGTGGACGATATATCCTTTTTTTAGCAGTAACTCACTTAAATAAGCTCCGTCTTGTCCGGTTACGCCCGTAATTAGCGCGACTTTAGCCATAGGCCAGTTTTAGGTATTTATGAATTGAGTGATCTTTCTGAGCGGCTTGAGGTATAACGTAAAGAAATAAGGTTTCAATCCATTCAACTTCCATGCCAGCCGGTCTTCCCGGTTGGCCCGCAGGCGATTCAGCAGCGTGGCGTTGCTTACCCCCCCGGCACGCATCTTGACGATGACCCTGGGGATATAATAGGTGGAGATGTCATATCGCAACAACACCCGTAGCATCAGCTCGTAATCGGCTGCCGATCGCAGGTCGGTATTGAACAATCCGATCCGCTCGTACACTTCCCTTCTGACAAAGAAGGTGGGGTGGGGCGGCATCCACCCATAATAGAAACTGTTTTTGCGGAACCGGCCGGTGATCCAGGTCCGCTGCACCCGGTCGAGGTTCTCCGGATCCACATACTGAAGATCGGCATAGACAGTCATTACTTGCGGATTGGCAAAGGCTTTTGCCACCGTGGAAAGAACGGTGGCATCGATATAAACATCATCGGAATTTAAAATGCCGATCACTTCACCGGTAGCCATCCCAATCCCCTTGTTCATCGCATCATAGATACCCTTATCCTTCTCCGAAATGATCCTGGCGATATGCGGGAAACCGGCTACGACCTCAAGCGTCCCGTCGGTAGACCTTCCATCCACAATGATATGCTCGATATCCGGATGATCCTGCTGTCGGATGGAAACCAGCGTATCCCTTACCGTCGCAACGCTGTTGTATGTCGCCGTGATAACCGAGATCTTCATGTGCCCTTCCTCCTTAATGTTTTCGCATGACCACCACCAGGACCGCTATAGCCACAACGATGGCCGCCGTCAGCAGGAGCTGGAGCCAGCCAACCCGGGCGGGACCTGCTTTCCGCCCGGCGGGCGGCGCGAACGCGTAGCGCTCGCGGTATTCCGCCCGGCTGTCTTCACCGTCACGCACCGCCATACCCACGGCCATCCCCCCCGCATGAGAAATGGAGAGCCGGAAACCCGGGAATATCGGCCTGCCCTGGGGCGAGTGACCGATCCCGATCATATTGAATGGGCGGTTGCGATACCGCCCGTCAGCCTTGACAATGGCTTCCTTTACCGCAAAAAGCCCCGTCAGGGAAGCGTAGGGATCCGGCTGTAAAATACAATAGGCGAGCTCCCCGGGCGTAAAATTCCGGACATAGAACTCCTCTTTCCGCAGATCGTCGGCGCGCGGCAGCGCAGCCACCTCCTCCATATCGATACCCACCCCCTGGGAATCCTCCTCCTCGCCGCCCGGCGCAGGAACGACGATCGAAGTCGCAGATCCCGCACTGCCTTGTTTCCGCATCAGATCGCCGAATACCGCGATCCCGGCATAGTCATCGACGACAAATCCCGCTTCCCCCAACCGGGCATACATGCGATGCACGAGGATGGAGCTTTGCACCGCCCTGCGGTCGATCGGCGTGCTTTCGACGATCTGGTCAGGCGGCACTTTTATAAATACGGATATGATCTCCCTGATCTTTTCTTCCATACTAAAATCCTTTTAGGCAAGCCTGACAAATATATCCTTCCTTCCCTTCCGGGGTGATACAACGGACAAAGCCGGCCCCGCCGAGGTCCTCACGAAGTGTTTTGTAGCATTTAAAACAACGGACATCCTTATGATAGCCCCCATCCGCCGGCCGGTACGACTCCAGCCGGTCCTTTAGCTGCTTTAAAAACCGGGCAGCCGTCTTTCCTTCCGTCACCCGGTGATCGAATGTCAGGCTTAACATACACCGCTGGAGCTTGCTGTCGACGGCCGAGACGCCAAGAATAGCGCTGTTCATCTTGTTGACCAGCGGCCGGAAAAAGGCCACGCCCTCGGCGGAAAGATCCGTGATCGTAAACGTGATGTCCGTCAGGTCCTCGAGGCTGAGCGTGTCATCGAGGTAGCTGCCCGACAATCGCAGGATATCGCTTTCGATCTCGCCGATGCTTTTTCTGCCGGCGCCCGCGATCCTTAGCACCTTGAGGCCCTTGTCGATATCGATCGCAAAGCCCGGGTTAACCTCCCGGTAGACCGCCACGCCGTCGCCATTGAACCACGCGTTTAACACCGGAAAATCGGCCAGCAGCCGCGACGTCTCATACACGATGACCGGCAGCAGGGAATCCGTTAGATATTTCAGCGCCGGATTGATATGCGTGAAGATCCCTTCTACCTCCACATAGCTGTTGACGGTGCTGGTCAGACCCGTAGCCTGCACGTCGGCCAGGTATTCGATCTCGCGCCTCTTCGCCGAAGACAGCCGCTCCAGGATTGCCTTCGACGGGTCGATAACCTGCGTAGCCGCCGCGGGTTTTGGGGACGACTTTTCCCCGCCCGCCGGCCGAAGGAAGTTCGCAACATCCCGCGCAGTCACAAAATCGTGTCCCTTGAAAACCGCCTTATCCAACCCCGACGTCGCAATGAGCGCGTCGGCCTCATATGAAAAGACAGGTTCGCCTTCCCAATGGTGCGCAACCGCCGGCGCCGCCGCCAGGTCCGCCGCCTTCACCTCAGCCACATGGCCGTTCAGCAGTGGCTTGCCCGCCGCCGCCTCCGCCTCCTCACTGTAAATCCTTGCTACCACCTCGTTGACTTCATAATCGCGATCCGTTGTACACAGATATTGGATATACCCTTCCGCGGGCGCCTCCACATCATAGGTCGTCTTTGACGTTTCGAACACCAGGATGAGATCGCCCTTTCTGACCGGGGCCCCATTGGGCAGCGAGATCTCCACAACCGTCAGCGTCGTATCGTTGACGGCCAGCAGCGGCACGCTTATTTCCTGTATCAATGCCATCAGGAGAAGCTTGTTTTTATTTCCTGCAAGATCCTTGCTCTATCCGGAAGCACGATGTTTTCAAGCGTCTTGACCGATGGGATCGGCACCGGATGCGCGGCGATCCGCCGGGCAACGATCCGCCGGCCCGTTTGTTCCACCACCGCCGCGATCAGCTCGCCCCCGACACCCGCGAACGAACTCCCCTCCTCGATCACCGCCAGCCGGCCCGTCAGCCCGACGGATGCCGCAATCACATCCAGCGGCAACCGGGAGATGCAGGACGGCACGATCAATTCGGGCAACCAATCCGTCTCCAGGAATATGTGATCGAGCATTCCGGCCACCAGGTCGGCCATTCCGCCATATGAGACGATGGTCAGCGTCGGATTCGAGACCGCCGGCCGGATACGCACGGTCGGAAATGCGTCGTCGTTGCGCTCGGCCGCAAAGTTCGAAGGAATATGCTGCGCGATCTTCTTCCCGTAATCCGTTTTATTCTCCAGCACGATGACCGGATGCTCGTGTTCCAGCACCGCCCGGTAAACGACCGCCGGATCCATAAAAGTATTCAGGGCGACCGTCGTCACATTGTCGATACCCACCAGGAACTTGTCGAGCGACTGCGAATGGGTGGGCCCATACCCCCTCCGGCCACCCATCGGCGTTCGGATCACCACTGGGCAGGTTACCTTCTTGTTGAACATATGGTGGAACTTCGACGCGTGATTGACGATCTGGTCGAATGCCAGTGTCATGAAATCCCCGAACATGATCTCGGCGAATGGCTTGAATCCGTTTAACGCAAGGCCGTTGGAAATTCCGGTGATCGCCGCCTCGGAAATAGGGGTCGAGAAGACCCGGTCCGGCCGGAGGAACGATAGCTCCTTTGTCACCTTGAATGCTCCGCCGTACGGCGAAAGGATATCTTCGCCAAGAAATACCGCCCGCGGATCGGCGACGATCACCTCCCTGAAAAATTGGTTGAGCAACTCTACCTGCCGCTTGCCGATCGCTTCCAACGGCTTCCAGTGATTATCGCACGCCGGTTCGGGCCTTTCGTAATATTCATCTATCGATAACTCGTCCTCCAGCAGGATCTCTTCCACCAACCGGTCGATCTCTTCATCTACCGCCTCCTTATAAAGCTGGTAGTAGGAAGGAGACTCATGACGGAAGCTGTTGAGATAGTCTTTTTCGCGATACTGCGCCACATCCGCGGGGTCACGGTCATCATCGCCTTTGGAATGCGCGTTGAGCCGGTAGGTATCCACCAGGAAAAAACAAGGTTTGCTCTCCTTCCGGACAAAGTCGATCGCCTCCTGCGCCTTTTGCATCAGCGTTTCCGGCGACCACGTGTCGCCATGGCCTGTCCGGATGCCAAACGCCCGCGCCCGTGAAAGGATATCCCCCGCCAGGTTGATATGCTGCGGCGTCGACTGCGCATAATAGTTATTCTCACATACGATCAGGAGCGGGATCTCCCACTTGGAAATAATATTCATCGTCTCATACAGCGCACCTTCCCCCAGGGTGCCATCCCCGATATAAACCACGCCGATCGCGTCGTTGAACCGCAGCTTGTTTCCGAGCGCATATCCCGCGGCCACCGGAACGATCCCGCCCTGGATACCGTTGGAGAAAAAGTTGCTGTTGCACAGGTGCTGGCTGCTGCCGATTCCGCCGCAGGTCCCGGTCTCTTTCCCGAGCAATTCAGCCAGCAATCCCCGCACGTCGCCCGTAAAAGCGATATAATGCCCGTGGCAGCGGTGATTGGAAAAGACAAAATCCCGCTTCTTCAGCTGACCCGCAAAGGCCAGCGCCGAAAATTCCTGGCCGACACAGGTATGGACCGTGCCGTTGAGCTTACCCAGCGAAAAAAGCTCGAGGAATTTCTCCTCCACCTTGCGGATGCGAAGAGCCTCCTTGAGTATCCGATGATTGACCGCTGACTTATTACTGAGCATACCTCACATTAAAAAAGGACGTACCGGCTCTCTCCGGTTACAGAATTGTTCGCTTCAACACGGGTACAGCGGGGTTTCCCTTGTAAATGGTGTAGGCATCGAGGTCTTTCTCCGCAACCGACCCGATACCCAGGATACTGTGCGTCCGGCAGGTGACACCGCCCGCCACGATCGCCCGTGCACCGATCCAGACCCCGTCTTCCACCACGACCGGGGAAGACAAAAAGTCGAAACTGACTTTGCTGTGGTCGTGACTTCCCGTCAGCAGCAGGCTTCCCTGTGAAAGCGTGACATGACTGCCGATGATGACCTCGGACAAATTATCGATCCAAACCTCCTCGCCGATCCAGGAATGATCGCCGACCTGGAGTTTCCACGGAAACTTGATGTTGACCGCCGGTTTGACGACCACTCCCTGCCCCACCCGGGCGCCGAACCATCGCAGCAAAGTTACCTTTAAGGAACTAAGTATATTAAACGGATTTTTGAAGAAAATAATATTCACGCCGTACCAGGCCAGCTGTTTTATCCTGGACGCCCCGATCCCGATCGTCGTCCGGTAAGCCGAATTGTCAACCCGCCGTGTCAAAGTGGTGCTCATGCGAACAATTGAATATATTGACGTTGAAGTTCCGGGTTTTCAATGAAACGACGGGCGTATAGCCAGGCCGACCGGGCCCATTCGTCAAATCGGGTCTGGTCCCAGCCTGCCGTCTCCTCCACCACCGCCGCAAACCGCGCCGGATCGCCCAATGGCAGATCCCAACCCGCTTTTTTAGCTGTTAACCCAAGCCAGGGCGTCTGATCGCTGATCAGCACGGGCCGCCCGGCCAATAACGCTTCGAAGATCGAATGCCCGAAATTCTCACCGGTCGTCGGTAATACAAAAATATGGTGCTGCTGCAACAGCGGCATCAATTCGTCATTCCGCCGGGGCCCGAGGTATTCCACCGAAATATTGGCCGGGAGGCGCGCGATCCGGGTACGGCATGCTTCCCAGTAACCCTTGTCTTCTATCGGCCCGACAACGGTCAGTTCAACCGACGCCCTGACCTGCTCCAGCGCCTGAAGAAAGAATTCCAGGTTCTTAATGGCCACCAGCCGCGCCACAAAAATGAACCGGACGGCCCCGCTTTCCTTTGGCCGGCTCGTAAATTCCGGCTGATTCATGTTGGGCAGATTGTCGGCGATCAGCACGGTACTGCCGGGGAAATAGCGGAGGATCGCGGCCTTCTCCCGCTCATTGGTCGCATGGAACAGGACCCGCCGGTGAAGACCCATCAACCGGAAAAGCCGGAGGAAAGGGGTCTTTTTCCACGTCTTGACCGTCAGCGCGCTGTCATACAGCGCCCCGCGGGGACACACGACGACCTTCCCGTCGATCCGGCCCCGGTATTTGAGCCACAGCGGATAGACGACAAACAACGGAGAAAACAGGTGATTCAGATACACAAAGTCCGGCTGAACCGCGTCGATCTGTCGCCGTAGCGCCGCCCTCGAAATACCGGACTTTCGCAGATAGCAGACACGGATATCCGGATGCAAATGGTTTGTCCACACGCCTGCGGTGATCCCGGGATAGGGCTCGGTCTCGCCGTGGTCGGTATCGGTCGTTAACACATGAATGGAGAACTCCTTTTTCATCGCGAACGCAAAATTGACACAGGATTGTATCGGCCCACCCGCCCTATAACCCGGTGCAAACCAGTCTACCAGTACGAGGATCTTCTTTTTTTCCATAATGCTACAAAAGTCCCGGCCTTTGAAGGGCATCCGTTATCCGCCGGAAAGAGAACGCGGCGATCCGGCGGCGGGACGCTTTTTTCATTCCCGCGACCATTTCCGGATCGTCAAGCAGGTGACTGACCCACTGACCGCAGGTATCCGCCGCGGCAACGGACCATGGGTCGAACCGGAGACCGTTTACCCCTTCCTCGACCAGGTCAACCGCTCCCCCCGCCTTTTCAGATACGAGAATGGCGCAGCCGGAGGCCATGGCTTCATTGACACCTAACCCCCAGGTCTCGCCCGGACCACGGGAAGGTAAAATATAAATATCGCCGAGGCGGTAAACCACCGGCATCTGTTGCTGATTCTGAAACCCGATAAAATGGATCCTCCGGTCCCCGCGGGCTTCCTCGCGCAACCGCGGCTCCAATACGCCCGTTCCGGCAAAAATGATCTTTAACCGGGGGTCGGGAACCTGTTTCGCGATCTCCAGCAGGAAGAGCGGATTTTTCTTTGGCTCGAGCTTTCCCGCAAACAGCAACACGACATCCCGCTCCGCTATCCCAAGCCGCTCCCGCCACTCCGCCGCCTGCCGGCGGTACCGGTCGTCGGGCTCTTCGAACCGCGCATTATCGATGGCGTGCGGCGCGTACACGAGCTGATCCTCCCGGAGACCATGCCGGAGAAAATACTCCCGGTTCCGCTGTCCGACGTATAGCGCATAGTCGATATGTCCATACACCCATTTCAGGAACCATCTCCGTAGCTGTCGCCGGAAGCCGGGCGCCTCGTCCAGCAGCGTGGAGTCGCCCCGGAACAATACCGGGACTTTCCGGTGAAAATGTCTCAGGCACTTGAGATGGCTGTCGAAACTCCAGCCAAATACCAGGACGGCGTCGGGCCGCCACGCCTCGATCTCCGCATGGAGGGTCGGATTGATCAGCCCCTTGAAATGATGCGTTCCCGGATCCTTCGACACGTTCTTTACAAACCGGTATTCATACCCCTCCAGCAACGGAATATCCCATTCGATCTTCTCCCTGAAATCGGGATCGTATTTCGGTCCGGCAGCGGATTGCTCCCAGGTATAGAACACTCCGGGATGGATATCCGTGCCTTCAGCCAGCAATTTGAACCAGGGAGCATTGTATTGGATCGGATGCGAAGTGACAATGGCGAGCCGCTTTCTTATCCCGCTCATACGAAACCGTTTTTTTCCAGCCAGTATTCCAGCACGACAAACAGCCAGACCTCCGACCACCGGACCCGCTGGTCCCCGGCCAAAAAACGTTCCCAGTAGCGCACCAGCATCCCCCCGTTGATAAACGAACGATCCGCCATATTCCGGATATGCTGCCGGCAAAATTCCTTGAGGTCGGTCCTCAGCCAGACCTCCCAGGGAAAAAGAAACCCCTGCTTTTTACGGAATACGATCTCGTCCGGCAGCAACGGCTTTAACGATTCCACCAGCAGGCTCTTGGGATAGCTTGGGTTTTTCAATTCGTCCGGCACCGCCAGTACGAACTCGACGAGGTCCTGGTCAAAAAAAGGTTCGCGGACTTCCAGCGAAACGGCCATGCTCATCTGATCGGTATCTTTTAACAACGTATGCTGGGTATACCCGAGATACTCGGCTACCGAAACCTGGGACAAATAGGGTAGCCCCGCTATCCTGCGCTGACGTGCCTTGAGCTCCGCCCCCACGGCCGTGCTCAACCGCTCCCCCGGGTTTAGCCGGGTCAACCGACCGATCAGCGTGGGCGGTAAGATCTGGCGGAATACGGCGTACGCATCGACGATGGAGGGTGTGGGCTCGCGAAGGAGCTGTCCGATCCGGCCATTCTTTCCCTCCTCGCGGCCACCCGACAACACCGCCGCCGCGATCCCGCGGACCCCGGCAGGCAACCGCCAGACCCAACTGCGCCGCTGAAGGCTGAGGTATTGCGCAAAAAAAGGATAGCCCGCAAAAAGCTCGTCTCCGCCGGCGCCGGACAGCGCCACCCGCATGCCCTTCGCGCTGATCGCCTTGGATACGACATAGGTGTTGATCCCATCCCCGCTGGGTGAATCCATCGCATCCAACGCATTCCCGAGCTCGTCCAGGAACACGGTGGGTTTTAACAACAACCGTACGTGATTCGTCTTGAACTTTCTGGCGACGATTTCCGCAAACTCCGACTCGTCGTACGCTTTTTCATCAAAGGAAATATTGAACGTATTGGCCGGGCTGCTGCTGGCCTCCGCCATCAGCCCGACGACCGCGCTGGAGTCGATACCGCCGGAAAGGAAGGCGCCCACCGGCACATCGCTGACCAGCCGGCGCCGGATGGATTGCAGCATCAGCTCGCGGATGCGGCCCCGCACCTGTTGCCGGTCGCCAAAATCGAAGTCGACGTGATCGTCGGTGACATCCCAGTATGGTTGCTGCTCGATCTTCCCGTCCCGGATCCGCATCCAGCTTCCTGCCTCCAGCTGCCGAACGCCCTTTACTACCGTATAAGGGTAACTGACGGACTGATAGCTGAAATACTCGAGCAGCCCCTTTTCATCGATCTCCCTGGCCACGAGCCCCGTCGACAGGATCGACCGGACCTCGGACGAGAACAGCAAACGGTCTCCGGCCTCGGCCACATACAGCGGCTTGACACCCATTTTATCCCGGCACAGAAAGGCCGCTCTTTCCTGTTTGTCCCAGATCACGAAGGCATACATACCGCGGAAATGCCGCAGACAATCCACGCCCCACCGGATATAGGCCGCCAGCAACACCTCCGTGTCACCGGATGTCCGAAAGGGATAATCGGGCATCATGGCCTTCACCGCCTCATAATTATACATTTCCCCGTTATACACCATGACATACCGGCCGGAAGGGTCATGGAAGGGCTGATTGGACCCGGCGGAAAGATCGATAATGGATAACCGCCGGTGTCCGAGACCGGCACACCCTTCGACAAAAAACCCGTCCGCATCCGGGCCCCGGTGCGCAATGGCATCCGTCATGCGCCTGACCAGGCCGCCGTCGACCGCTCTTCCTTTACAATCGATTATCCCTGCGATACCGCACATATTAGCTGGATGAAATGGTTGAATAGATTGCTTCGTACCGGCCGGCGATCTCCCGCGCACCGAACCGGCGGACATTCACCAAACCGTTATCGACCAACTGTTTCCGGTATTCCGGTTGCCGGATGACCCTTAGCACGCCTTCCCGGATGGAGGCCACGTCATAGGGATTGACCAGGCATGCGGCCCCTCCGGCCACTTCCTTCATCGGGCTCAGATCGCTGGTCACAACCGGCCGGCCGGCCGCCTGCGCTTCCGCCACCGGCAACCCGAACCCTTCATAGGTGGATGGGAAAAGAACGAGGTCCGCGGCCCTATACTGATCCGCGAGCTCCCGGTCGGTCAGGTTAACGCGCAGAACATATTGGATCTTGTATTGCAGCAGCAGCTTCTCCTCTTCCGCCGGAACGTGCCCGACGATGACCAGCCGGCAGGATACCCCTTCCAGCGCGGGGATGACCCGTGCCAGGTTCTTGTTGGGTGTACTGCCAAGGAACAGGATGACCGGGCAGGCTTCGTCAAAGACCGCGGGTTGGTAGCCGATCGCTTCGTTTAACGGATCGGGGATGACGACGATCTTCTCCGGCCGGCAACCGGTAAACCGAACGATATCGCGCTTGGACGCCTCGGAAATCGTCGTGATCGTTTTACAATACCGGACCGGTAAGTCCAGCCAGATCCATTTGAGCAGGCTGCGCCGCAGACCCCGCGGCCGGTTGAGGAATACGCAGTCATGGATGGTTAGGACCGTCTTCCTGCGCGGCAATGCCAGAACGACATAATGAACATCACCGGTCACGTGATAGATATCGGCCTCGAGCCGCCGGACAAAACGAAGATTGTGAAAGATCGCGCGGAATGACGAACTGTAGGATGGCAGGGTGACCCTTTCCTGGGTATACGTAGGGTCGAGGTGTGCGGAGACAGATGCAAAAACCCGTTCGAGACTGAAGAAAAGCGGGTTGGGTTTTCGGAATATCGAACAAAGAACAGGCATACACTATTCAGGCAGCGGGGTGATCGGGATATCCAGTTCCTGCTCGGGAATGATGACGACACCCGGTCGCTTCTTTTCACCCCCAAACCATCGGGGCCACTGGCGATAAAGCAGCCAGATGAACAAGGCCGATTTCAGGATGGAATTGAATATCTGAAGGGTATCGGTCTCCCCGGCATAGGTGGTTTGATAAAACATAACCGGGATCCAGAACAGCAGCAGCGGTATCCTGGCCGAAAGCTTGAAAAGCAGCGAATAGGAAAACCGGATGAACACCGCCAGGAGGATCATGAATACCACCGCGCCGCGGGGGCCAAAACTGGCATAGGCTTCGCCCAGCGGGCCGACATTCGTTGACCATCCGGAGATCGAAAGCCCGGCATAGTATTGCATGTTTATCTTTCCGCCCGCTTCCGGCTTGTCCGGCCAGAATACCCTTGGGACCAGCGAGGAAGCCACGTTAAGAAATAATCGTGACCCGCCGTCGAATGCGATCTTCTCCGGGAAGCGCTGCATGACGAGCGAAATATTATATCCCTGGTTGATCCGCGTATAGATAGGAAAGAAGGCATCGGCCGACATCCAGTTCGGATCGCTGAGCTTATTGGCCATCAGGGAAACGAATAACACCGCCTTGTTCCCTTCATAGTTGCCCCCCCACGTCAATACCCGGTAAGTGGGCTTGATGCTTTGAACGAGGAGAAGGATAAAGACCCCCAGACAGAATAATACCATTTTCTTGAAAAGCGAAGAGCGCTTGCCGAGAAAAAAGAAAGAGAAGAGCGTAAGGCTCATATAGGCCGCCACCGTGAACATGCCATTACTGATGGCCGTCAAAACGATGAATGCGCCGAACCCGTAAAGATAATACCGGCGGAAACGCAGCCCTTTCTGATACCAGACATAAAGGAAGCCGGCAAAACTGCCGAAAAAGAACAGCAGGAAGGCAAACTGAACCGCCTCCGGTAGCATCTTTGCGATCCAGAACATGACCGTACCCCCCATCAGGAGATAAATGCCGAGTTTAGGGCTGCGCTGCAACACCGTTTGTGCCCGGTCGATCGCCCGCTGAAGGAACGGACCGCGGTCATCATATGCGCTTGTACCGACCGGCCAGCAAAGGAACAGGACGAATCCCGCGATCGCGGGCAAGGCGCAACTGAAATAGACATGGTCCGGCACCCGCATATATTTGATAAATATTCGCGCGAGCTTGTTCGCCCGGTTAAATACGGAATACCCGATCAGCGGCATGATAAGACACACAAAACCCATGTGCAGGGCCACGATTTCCCGCAACACGATCCCTTTCCCCAGCCTGTCCAAGACCTGCACGACGAGGCAAACCACGAGACAGACCGCCAGGGTGCTATACCAATCCGTGACCATGGAAAGCAGGAAAATGATCGCATGGATGACGGAGTATGTCGAAATTCTTCTCTTCATGGCACACATTTATCCAACAGGCTGGCCAGCTTGGCGGTCACGCTTCGGGCGGAATATTGTTCGAAAGCGCCGGAATCCACCTGCCGGGGATCAAAATTCCGCAGATATTCCCTAAACCGCTCGAAAATCTCCATAAATTCTTCCCTGATCCGGTGAACTTCCTCCTCGCCGTCGAAATCAAGGACAACGCCGGCGTTGGCGGACCGGATGACGGCCACCGCCGTGCTTTCCCGATGGAGGACCGCCAGTATCGCCTTTCCGGACAGCACCCCCTGGTAGACCTTTGAAGGCGTATAGTGCGCTTCCGTACTGCCAAGGATAAAGACGCCATCCGCCGCTTCGAGGTGCACCAGCACATCCAGATAAGGTATCCGTCGCGGATATTCGAAGATGACCGTGCCCCAGAGGCCGTATTTTTCCGCCAGCGGCCTGATATTATATCCTTCCGGGTCGTCGGTCGACTTGCCTGTGCCGATAAAATGGATCTCCAGATTATCCACCGCATCGCGGTCGCGGCTCATCGCTTCCATTATCGCTTCCAGCGGCGCGTAAGCCTTGGGGAGCATAGCCCCCGCATATATCAGCTGGATCTTGCCGGAGCGCTTGCTGAACAGATACGGACGAAGCCCGAGTTCCGCCACCTTTACATGATCCGATTTTTCGCCGCCATAAGGCATCGCGCCGGCCAGGCACACATCTTTCAAATGCGGATTCCTTTCCAGGACCCCCGTATAATAGCCTTCCGCCACCCCCGTGATCAATACGGCCTTCCTGACCGCGATCGGCTCCAGCAACCCGGACAATTTCATACTGAACCAGTGCCGCGAGAATATCCTGCCGCTCCCCGGAAAACGGTGGACCCAGGGATCGATATAGTCGATCCCATAGGGCACGCCGGTACTGGCATGCAGCCAGCGACCCAGCAACGCGAGATAGAACGATGGGATCGGGATATATAAAAAGTCGATCTTGTTCCGGCGGATCAGCTGCTTCGACTTGCGGTACAGTTGAAAGAACCCGCGTAACCCGATATCTCCGATAAGCCTGGGCTTCGTCACCCGGAACGCGCCGGCCTTCTCGATCCGGAGCCCCGCCGGCAGCAACCGCTCCAAATTAGGGTCCGGTTCCTCCTCATAGTATCGCTCATCGACCGTCAGGACCGTCGGCTCCCACCCGAAAGCAGGCAAGTGCTGCGCAAACAGCCGCGAACGATGCACCGCTGCCAGGTTGGATGGCGGAAAATGGGGGGAAATGATCAGGATCCTCTTTGGATCAGAAGTTGGCATACCAATTCCAGTCTCTTTCGTCAGCGGAAATCTTTTTGAACGCGATCATGCTGGAATTCAGGTGCAGGAGCTTGTCGGACCTTAACAGCTTCGGGTTGTACAATTCCGCCGCGACGCGCTGCCCCGTTATATACTTGAGCCCGGCGAACACCTTCGCGGCAGTATCGAACACCTTCCTTTTCGACGTGATCTCCGTATTGGCTACCTGACCGGCAAACTCGTAACAGGGGTAATTGTAAATATACCGGATCGCTTTGTTGACAGCCGGCATTTGAACGTCATCGATCACGATCACGCCGCCCGGTTCCAGCATTCGGTTCATATAAAAAAAATCGATCAGCGTGTGATCGAACGTATGCCAGCCGTCGATAAAACCGAAATTCACTTTAATACCTTCCTTCACCATCGCCGGCAGCGCAAATTCCGAATAGTCCTCGATGAGGTTGAAATTCCGGAAACCCGCCCGCTGGAGGTTGGTTACTCCGATATTCTTCCACTGGCTCTTCTGGAAGGGGTCTATGATAAAATGAGACGCCGTTGCGACGCCCCCTATGGCATCGGCAATGGCCAGGGAAGAGATCCCCATGGCACAACCGACTTCAACAGCTTTGGATAACCGGTGGTCCTTTATAATGGTCGAAATAAATTCGACCTCGGCTTTGTGCACGGAAGAGTGGAGCGGAATGGTATTGCCATCCGCATCACGCACAAGATTCGAATCGAGTATCTCCGCAATCAGTGGATTCATATCGAGGGTTTACAATTTAAGGACATCTTCTGCAAGAAGCCGAAGTTTTGCCGATTCCCGTTCCCAGTTAAAGCGCCCTTCCGCGGCTCTTCCCGCCGCCTTCTTTCCTGCTGTCAACGCCGGGATATTGCCGATACAGAAACGCATGGCGTCGGCCAGATCTTCCGGATCATCCGACCTGCACATCCGGACGGCATCGGGGAAATGCGTGAAAATATCTTTCTGACCATATGTATCCGTTCCAATGACAAATAACCGCGACATCAGGTAGGAAAAGACCTTATTGGTGACACAGATGTTCCGGTTGGTGGAAATAGCTGTCTCCAGCGCAAGACCGACATCGAATCGATTGCCATCTCGGACCAGCTGCGTCGCCAGGATCGGCTCATGAAAAAATATCCGGTCCCATAGACCGTGATTCCCATACCGTCGCTTCAGCCCATCCTTATACGCTTCGCTGTACAGCTTGCCGCGGAGGTGGATCTCGAAAGGCAACGTGATCCGGCTTGCCGCCTCCAGCAACAGCTCTATTCCCCGGTTGGGGCCTATGACCTGGGAATACCAGTAGAATTTAACGAGGTCCCCGGGCGCTCCCGCCGGAAGATCTTCCAACGGGAAAACATTCAGGATAACCTCCGGCAGCCGGATGCCGTATGTGTCGCGGTAGGCTTCTGCAATTCCTTTGGACGCGGCGGTAAGGTGTTGACACAACGGCAGGTATTTGCCTTCGAGCCAGCCGACTATCTTATTCGTCGCCGCGACCGCATCTTCCATCCCCGTATGAAAGTCCTCCGCATCGAATCCAAAGCGCGCATGGTTGCTTTTGGCCGCGGAATATGCCGGTCCCAGCGCTTCCGCATGATGCGCGATATAGAGATCCGCCCGTTCGGCCCGGGCCAGCCGAAGCAGCCCGTCAAAGGCTTTTTCCGCCGCCCGCTCGGCAATACCCCATTTCAGGCTGGCCTTTGCCAGCAAAAGAAAGAAACGCTGCCTGACCGATAAAAACAACCAGCGGCCGCCCTCTCCCTTGCGGCCTTTGCGGAAATTGACCGTTCGTAATCTCCATTGGCGCCCCCGCATGAGCTCTTCATCAAAAGCCGCCTGCCGCTCGTTATTGCTGATGGTGACGACCGCTACCTCATACCCGGCCTGATACAGCGCGTCGGCTTCCTTTAAAACCCTGGGATTATAACTGATATGCCGGGTAGTGACGATACAGATTTTTTTCATCGGAAGAAGACTAGCCGGTAATAAATCGCTGTACCCGCTCTACCTGGCGGGAATACGTGTTGTCCAACGCGAACCCGATCCGTTTGATCTGGCGCTCCCTTGCGTTGTGGAAAGACAGGTTCTTTATCGTTTGATCGAAAATCTCCGGCAGCCGCTCTTCTTCCCGGCTGTCGCACATGACCAGCAGATCCGTGTCGGCATAGCTGGAGACATGCGTGGCGATCACGACCCGGCCGGTGCTGATATACTCCAGGAGCTTGTGGGCATTGGACGCGCCATTCAATTCCTGCTTGGGCGAATACATAAAAAGAAAGGCGTCCATCTCGAAGAGCCTGGCGGCCAGTTCCTGCTGCGCCACAACGCCATGGAGAAAGACATTCTCCTGCCGCTGCAGGAATCCAATAAAGTCCAGCAGCTCCGGGGGCGCTGAATAGCCGATATCATTGACATTATTGTCTTTCATGCTGTGCGGCCCCCAGAAATGAAATTCGATCTCCGGATGTTTCCCGATTATCTCCGTCGCCACCACCGTATTCATCCCCACCCGGAGCAAATTTCCGGTGTAGCCGACCTTGACCTTGCGCCTCCCGTCGCCCGCAAGATCGCCGCCGGTCCCGAAATCTTCCGTCCGGAGCCGCTGCCGGGACCTATCCGCGAAGTGCGCCCCCAGGCCATGCTGGATAAAAAGTTTTGGCGGCGGAGTATCCTTATAGTGATCCAGGATGACCTGCGAAACGGAAATTAACGCGTCGGCTTTTTCAACAGCCCGGAATATATGATCCCCCCGGTAAAGATCGTACAACAGGACGATCGATTTTTTCGCCCCGAACGGGCGGAGATCGACGTACTGGTTTGCGTTGAAAGACCAAACCTCGTCTATTGCCGAACCCGCAATCGCTTTTATGGCGGAGATATAGCGCCGGTTCAGGCGCCGGTAAAGAAAAAATACCTTGTGCCGGAGGAATAGGGCCCCCTTCACCGCTTTTGTATGAATGATCGTTAGCCTGCCCCCTTCCATCGCTTCCCCGGTAACGGCCAGCTTCCTGCCTGCCAGGGGACGGGTCGGATTGACAAAAAAGACCCTGTTCCCGTTTCTCACCAACTCCAGCGCAAAATGCATTTTGGAGAGCAGCATCTTTCCCCAGGGTTCGGTGGAGAGGATGACGATCGTTCGGGCTACGCCTTTATCCATGAGAGTTCCTTTTTTAGAACACCGCAGACATACTGTATGGCGCTGTCCTGCATTTCAGGATAAAGCGGGAGAGACAGGATACTGTTTTGGCAGGAATATGCTACCGGAAAATGGCCGGGGGTGAAATTCCGATGGCTGTAGCAGGGCAGGAAGGGTAACGCAGTGGGATAATGTATGGCGGTCTCCACTCCGGCATCGCTGAGACTTTTTTGGACCCGGTCGCGATCTGCCGTCCGGATGACGTACAGGTGAAAAACATGCCGGGCATCCCTTCTCGCAGGCGGGGTGGTAAGATCCACATCGCGCAGCAAGGAATCGTATGTCTTTGTGTGGGCGATCCTTGCTTCTGTCCATTTCTCCAGGTAGGGCAACTTGGCAAGCAGGATGGCGGCCTGCAGACCGTCCAGCCTGCTGTTCCGCCCTTCCATGATGTGGTTGTGCTTCCCCTTCTGGCCGTGCTGCGAGATCATCCGGACCTTCTCGGCAATGGCCGGATCATCGGTAGCCATACAACCCGCATCTCCGTAAGCGCCGAGGTTCTTGCCGGGATAGAAGCTGAAGCTGGAGGCATGACCCCAGGTACCCGCCGTCTTTCCGCCTATCCTGGCCCCATGCGCCTGCGCACAATCCTCGATGACGACGAGGCCATGCGCCGTCGCCACTTGCATAATGGCCGGCATATCCGCTGGCTGCCCATAAAGATGGACGGGGATAATGGCCCTGGTGCGGGAACTAACCGCCTTTTCCAGCTGCACCGGGTCGATCGTGAAATAGTCTTCGTCGATATCCGCGAATACCGGCGTCGCCCCAACCGAACTGACCGCTTCGGAAGTCGAGATCCACGAAATAGCCGGGACGATGACCTCATCGCCCTCCCCGATCCCATACGCCTTTAACAGCATCTCGATCGAATCGGTACCGTTGGCGCAGGCTATAACATGGCCGATGCCCAGGTAGCCGGCAAAAGCCGTCTCGAAATCCTTTACGGCCTGGCCGCCGATATAGGCCGAATTTTTGATCGTCGTCGCTATCGCCTGGTCGATCTCTTTTTTTATACTCAGATATTGCGCGTAAAGATCTGCAAATGGCACGTTCATATAAAATATTGGTATTACAGCGTACGAAGCAGCCGGGCGGGGTTGCCCGCATAGATCCCCCGTTTGACGATATCCCTGGTCACCACCGCACCGGCCCCGATCACCGCGCCGTCGCAAATGGAGACGGGCAGGATCGTCGCATTCGACCCGATAGAAACATGATTGCCGATAGCCGTTCGCTTCCACTTCGACACATCACCCCCCGCCGGACCACCGGTCTCGAAAAGGTCATTGATGAACATGACCCCGTGGCCGATAAAACAATCCTCGCCCACACGCACCAGTTCACAGATAAAACAATGCGATTGGACCTTTGTCCTGTTGCCTATGCTGACATTTTTCTGGATCTCCACGAAAGGCCCGATAAAACATCCCTCCCCGATGCTGCACCCGTAAAGATTCACCGGTTCCACCACCTTTACCCCGGGCCCGAAGACGACATCCTTGATTTGGGAATCTAACAGCGTCGGACTGCTCATGATCGGCTTGCTTTATAGATCTTTTCAATGATCTCGACCGTCTTCAACCCTTCAAAGGAACTGGTTGAAATGGCGGCATTGTTTTGCAACACTTCGATGAGGTTGTCATATACCTTGTCGTGGTTGCTCATCGACCCCTGGTAATTGCCATAGTTATTGGCTTTATTTCCCTCCGGGAGCTTGTCGATCGTATACCCTTCGATCTGCTGGTATTCCAGCTCGTTCAGATATTGACCTCCGATCTTGACCGTACCTTTCTCGGCGAAGATGGTCAGCGATCCTTCCATATTCTTGCCATAGCTGTTCACGGTATAGTTGATCGTCCCGATAGCGCCGTTCTGGAATTGCAATATGACTACCCCCGTATCCTCAAATTCGATGATGCCCTGATGCGCATAGTTCCCCATCATGGCTTCGACTGCTTTCACATCCCCGACCATCCAGTAAAGCAGGTCGATAAAATGACTGAACTGGGTGAACAGGGTGCCGCCGTCGAGACGGAGCGTGCCTTTCCAGGAATTGTGATAGTAATCGGGATTCCGGTTCCAGAAACAGCTGAGCTGGATACTATAGATCTTCCCCAGCCTGCCCTCGTCCAGGGCTCGCTTGACCGCTTCCACCGGGGGATTGAACCGGTTCTGCTTGATGGCAAATAACCGCCTGTTCGTTCGCTCGGCCGCCTTGATCATTTCGCCGCAGTCATAGGAAGTCAGCGCCATGGGCTTTTCGCAAAGAACATGATACCCTTCGCCCAACGCCTTGATCGAATGCTCCGCATGCAGCCCGTTCGGCGAGCAAACCGAAATGACATCGATCTCCTTTTGTTCTTTGAGCATATCCTCCAGCGAATAATACGCTTTCGCCCCATACTTGCCCGCCAACGCATCGGCCTTTTCCTTCACTACATCGCAAACCGCCACCAACATACCCTTACTATGGATATGTTCCGCATGCCGCTGGGCGATCCGCCCACAGCCAACGATCCCGAATTTTATTTTCTCCATATAATGTCCACCGGGCTAACGGTCAAATCTTTAACGCCTGTGAAGGGAAACTGATCAAAACCCCCATGCCCTTCTTTTGATATACAAACATACTCCCGGCGGCAACCGCCGACGCGCCGCCCTCACCGACCGCCCGTTTGAAATCATCCATGCCGGCAGCCCCGCCGCAGGCAATAACCGGTATGGTCACGGCCTCGCTTACCATCCGGATCAATTTGGTGTCATACCCTTCCCAGGTCCCGTCCCGGTCGATGGAATTGAGAATGATCTCCCCGGCCCCGGCCTTCTCCATATCCCGGGCATAATCGGCCGGCGCCCGACCGGTGTTCTTCGACCCTCCGCCGACATAAACCCGGTACCCTCCGGTCCAGCCGGCTTTGACATCCATCGAAACCACGGCGCTCTGACTGCCATAAACCTTTGCGATCTCGCCGATGAGCGCCGGGTTCTCCGCAGCCGCCGTGTTAATGATCACCTTTTCAAATCCGGCGTCAAACACCCGGTTCGCATCCTCGAAACTCCGAACCCCGCCGCCATATCCCATCGGCATAAACGCTTCACCCGCGATCTCCGCGATCTTTTTATAGTTGATACCCGCCTTTTCCCGGGTAGCGCCGATGTCAAGCAGGACGATCTCATCCGCCCCTTTTTCATTAAATATCCGCACCGTATTGATGGGATCACCCACATACCGGGGAGACTTGAACCGGACCGTCTTATAAAGGCCGTCATTCAGCAGCAGGAGAGCAGGAATGATTCGTATCCTCTTCATGACAAGGCCGCAAAATTCGCGATTAATTTCATCCCGTACTTATGGCTCTTCTCCGGGTGGAACTGAACGCCATAAATATTTCCCTTTCGAAAGGCGCACGCAAAATCATATCCATAGTCGGCGGTGCCGATAACGTATTCCGGCGAATCGAAACTGAAATGATAGGAATGCGCAAAGTAAAAACGGGGCTCCTCCGGCATCTCCGCCCACAACCCCGACGCCACCCCCGGCTTTAGGTCCGTCCATCCCATATGCGGGACCTTCAGGCCGCTATTCCCGTTGAGCCGGAACCTTACGGTATCCGCATTGACCCAGCCCAATCCCTTTTCACGACCTTCCTCGCTACCCCGGGTCATCATTTGCGCTCCCACACAGATCCCCAGCACGGGAACTCCTCCTTCCAACGCGCGTCGCTCCACCAGCGATCGCAGGCCGCTGTTGGAAAAGTTTTGCATACAGGTATCGAAATGACCTACCCCGGGTATCAGTAGCCGGTCGGCCTGACCGATCAGCGCAGCATCCCCCGTTATAACGGCATCGATACCCAACCTCCGGTGCATGTTGAGGATAGAAGTGAGATTGCCCACACCGTAGTCAATGATGGCTACCATATTGAAATTTTTTACCCTTCCCGGTAAGCGTAAAGGATCTCGCCGAACGTGATCTGCTTGTAGCCGAGCTGTTCAAGAAAACCAACCAGCGCCCACTTGTCAACAACCTCCTCGTGCACCTCGATCGCCAGGATCCGCACATGGGCGAGGATTCGCCGGCAATCCTCGAGGCTGGAGAACAAATACCTTTCCGCCCCTTCGATGTCGATCTTCAGGATATCCACCCTGGGGAAAGACCATTTCGCCATGATCCCTTCAACGGTAATCCCCGATATACTATTGTCCGCCGCCCCGGATTCGCCTGCCTCTGTTACAAAGAAGGATAGCTCCCGCTCCTTGTCTCTGAACCCCGACCGGACCTCGAGCCGGGTCTCCTTGTTCCACAACCCGCCTTTGAAAGCCGTCACGCCATCAAGACCATTGACCCGGATATTCTTTTCAAGCATTTCAAAATTATCCGCCTCCGGCTCGATACTGACGATCCGGGCCTCCGGAAATACGGATCTCATGTATATCGTCGCCGTCCCGATATTGGCCCCGGCATCGATGATATACCGTACATCGAGGTTGAGCTTCCGTTGAAGCTCCGTCAGATACCGGTATTCCCGTTGAAAGAGGATCTCCTTGAAAATAATGATGTCTGTGGACTTCCGGCGAACATAGAAGGATACGGGCCGCGAATAGAGCCCGGAATTCAGATCGATCCGGTTGAGCCGGCCCTCCTTCGTCACGGAGTGCCCGCCCTTCAGCAAAAAGTCGAACGTGGATTTGGCCGCGAGGTTGGCGGCGGACGCCACGCCAACCAATTTCCGGACCGGAATGGCAAAGGCAATACCGAGGGTCTCGCCGATCGAAAAGTTTCGCAGACTTCGCAAATGAAGTAAAATTCTATTCACCGGAAATAGCTAGTTTATTTAATATTTTCTCAAATTCCGCGATATTCACCCGGATGTCCTCATCGATCTTGTTACGGACAAGGTCCGTATCCTCCGGAAGCCGTTCCCCCTCGCCGAAAATATAGCCGTACACAGAACCGGTGGCGTTGGCCAGGATCCAGTAGTATGGGTCGAGATGCTTTGGAGCAAGGATATCCACCACCTTGGTTTCGGGACTGCAAAACGCCAGGTTGGCAAAACCGCTGCCATGGACGCCGACGATACTTTCTGCGGCCGCGAAAACCGCGGCCGTCTCCCGGATAGAATGGTCCTCCGCATAAAAGGGACAAAAATTCAATTTCCCGAGAATACCCAATATCTCCTTTTCATTGATCAGAGTGCGGGTAGGCGCCTTTCTGCGGCTTAGATAAAGCCGCCTGCCGGCCCCCTCATCCCGGCGGCCCGCTCCTTCGCCCCGGCGGCCCGCTCCTTCGCCCCGCCGGCCCGCTCCTTCGCCCCGCCTCCCCGCTCCTTCGCCCAGCCCCGCATCGGAAAGAAAAATATCCCGGAGAAATTCGACCGTCCATCGGCTGATGGTCCCCAGCCGCGCAGGCAGCGAAGTCACGATCAACTCTTCCGCCTGTACATGGAAGTTCCAATGATCATCGCATGGAATGACCTTCGCGGCAGGGACCCCCAATGCATCCAGCCCTTCCTTCTGGAACCTGAGCCCCGAATAGTCGATGATGAAATGATCGATTTCCTTGATGAGACCGGCCTTCTGCAACAGGCCGATCCTGGGCAGCGTATCGTACAGCCAGTGGTGATAATTCTGACTCCCGGCTGCAGCCACTACAGCCACCTTCCCTTCTACCTTCCGGACCTTCGATAATTTTACCTGCCTGAAGATAGAATGCCCTTCATTCAGTATGCCGCCATATTGGCCGAATTCACGGGAGATGTCTCCGATCAGCAAGTCATCCGGGGTGATCACGGCGCCATACCGGCCCCAAACCCGGCCCCCGGCGATCCCGGCTACAAAAGCCTGCGGCTGGGTACGGTTGTACTCATCCGAATACATGCGGTGAACGGTGGCCTCAAGCGTAACAGGAGGCCGTTCTTTTATTTCCTTCTCCGGGTAGACTTCCTCAAAAAAGACCCCCGGGCTGCTCCGGTGAGCATTGGTCCACTCGGCTGTCCTGACCACCGATTTGGGCGTACCGATATATTTGGAGCTGATCCCAAGGCGGTTTACCGTCCGGATCAGCGTATGCCTCGTCAACTCTTTTAATGATTGCGCATCCATAGCACCATGTTAATTCGACACCCGTTTCGTTAATTCGAAACCCGCTTCATGATCGGCTTTATCAACCGGAGCATCCAATACCGGTCGTAGACGGATGTCTCCACCGGAAAGTCGCTATGCTTTCTGATCGGGAGCCGCATGATCTCATCGAATTCCGCCTGCGAAAGCCCGAACTTCTTTAACACAAAATTGAGGTCCTGCCTCAACTCTTCCCCGGTATACAGGGGCTTCTTAAGCTCTTCCAGCGCCGCCTCGCGCGTAAGCTGACCCGAACAGATCAGGTTCGACAAATGCGGCTTCCGTTTATCGATCCCGAACTTCTCCGGTAGGATATAGGCCTGATAAAATTTTGTAAAGCTGGACTCATAATGCTTGCCGCCATAGTCCCTCCATCCCAGCTCGCGGCCGATCGTCTTCTTGACCTCTTCCTTGTTATAAGGCATATAATTCAAAAAGCTGACCCAGCCGCTCTTGAGGATGGAACTGGAATATTTTTTCAGCAGGGAGTCGAACAAGGGATAGGTCTTTAAGGGTACTTTCCCATAGGCCTCATGGATCGCCCGGAGGTTGATATGGTCATTTTTGTTATAGATCCAGGTCGGCGGCATAATATATTCGGTAGCCACATTGGAGCCGCCAAGGACGTATTTTATTTTGTGCTTTTTCGCAAGCCTGAAAAGCGTGGCGGTGATCGCATGGTCGGTCACCACTTCGATGTCTACGACCGACGCCCGCAAATAAGCGAGCTGGAAGTCCTTGAATTCCTCCCAGTCGACCACCAGCGTATAAAGATCCAGATCGAGCTTGCTGACGATGTTTTCAATATTCATCACCGCCAACTCCGAATTCCACCCGTTGTCGAAATGGACCGCCAGCGGCCGTAGACCCAGCCGTTTAGCCTGGTAGGCAACATAACTGCTGTCGACACCGCCACTGAGACCCATGATGGAATCATAAGGTTTCCCCTTCCCGTCCTGCTTTATCCTGTCGGTAAGCTCCCGCAGTCGCCGCTCGCCTTCCTGACCCGTAAAAACCAGCTCTTTCTCGGCAGCCTTGAATGCATGATAATAATTACAGACCCCCATTTCGTCGAATCGAATGCCGGGATCCGCAATCGTATCCATGACAGTCATCGTACATTGCTGGTATGTACCCGCCGGGTTCCTAGACATTAAGCCGCTTTTTTCTGAATCGCTCGAATTTATGAGCGGGGATATATCCGTTGTACTCATATTTATTCCGGTAACGGATAAATTTTCCCTTGATAGATTCGCTCTGACTGTAATCCGCGGTCAGAACGGCCGGGTTTCCCGAAATAACGCAATACCCCGAAGGAAAGCTTTTTGTCACCACCGACCCGGCGGCAACCGTCGTAAAATCTCCCAGCACCACCCCGGGATGAATGATCGAACCCATCCCGATCCGGCAATACTTACCGATCCTCACCTCATCTTTCACATGCTTCCGGATATCCAGCATAAAGTGATTGGAGCTGATGATCCCGACATTGGGCGCGATCTGCGTATAATCGTCGATAATGACCTTCCCCACTGCCTGAATATAACAGCCCGGGGAGATCCCCGGCGCAGCATCGATGCCGACATATACATTATATGGAAAACGTACCGTCGAAGTAAAGTGCACCGGCCAGTAGCAGTGCCGGTTAAACCCCAACAGCTTTTGAAAGAACCAGGTACCGAACGTGACAGGACTTTCATTGCCCCGCGTATAATAAATGGGCCGGAGAAAAGGAAGACATTTGGCCGTCCAAAGGAATACCGGCCCGCGGAAAATAAAACGATATATATTGCCAAAAAAACGCTTCATCAACTGAATTGTCCGCGTTGTACGACAATACCGCAAAGCTCCCCGACATTTTGCGCGTTCATGATCTCATCGAGCGTAAACTTGAATTTGAATCGCTGCTCGATCGCGTCTATTAAAAATAAATTGGTCATGGAATCCCAGCCTGCAACATCCCGCGCGGTGGTATTCCGGTTAACTTCAAGCTGCGGATTGCCAAACACCTCGCGGCAAATCTTGCTTACGTCCGATAAAACTTCGTCTGGTCCCATAGTTAAAGTTATGGCATGGAATAATAAAGGAGCAGTTTTCCCGTGCTCGTAAACCCCAGTCTCTTATAAAAATGTAGTCCGGCCTTCGTCGAATGCAGCACGACAGACCCGTATCCCCGGGCTGCCGCCGCCGACCTTGCATGCTCCATCAGCCGTCCGCCAAATCCTTTTCCCTGAAATCCGGGTAAGGTCGCGACCATATACAAACCCGCATTTTCCCCAAAATACACAAGACACGCCGCGACCGCTTCCCCATCCGAATAAGCGGTCATCAGGCTGAACCGCGTTCTGACCGACGCTTGCCGGAACAGCAGGGGATCCAACGGCATATTCCTGAACAAGACACCCGACACGATCGAAGCCCACCGGTCCCATTCCCGCGGATCATCGGCATCGATCGTCCGGCACGACAACAAATCCCGCTGCCCCGCCACCACCGGCTGTATCACCTCCCGCTGCCCCGCAACCTCCGGTTGCCCGGCCGGCAAGTACATATTGACCCACTCCGTAGCGCCAATAAAACGTTCCGCCGCCAACAACCCCTCCACTTCACCCGTCATCCCCGTCCCATCGAACAGAACGAGCCGGGGACAATCCCCCGCCGCCATCGATTCTTTTAACAACCGGATCTCTTCCCGCCCCGCAGGCCCGCTTCGGCCCGGCCGATAAGCCATATTGGGCCACGCAAAACCTTCATGGCTGACATACTCAAAACCGCCCGCTCTCCCCGAAGCGACCAGTCCCGTTTCCGCCAGTCCGCCATACAAGCTGTAAAGATTTTCCGCTATTCCTTCATTCGGGATCATATCGCCCGCTGCAGATAGAAGTTGACCAATTGCACCCTGTCGATCTTGCCGCTATTATTATAAGGCAAATGGTCAATGACCTGGATCGTCGAAGGGATCATATAGTAGGGGAGCTTCTTTTCCAATTCACCCCTTGCGGATTCGACCTCTCCCGGAAAACGCTCCAGGAAAAGCCCTATCTGCGAAACCCCAAGCGCGTTCTTATAAACTACCGCAGCCGTATTGAGCGAAAAGAGCTCCCTTGCGGCCACTTCGATCTCACTGAGTTCGATCCGGAAGCCTTGAATTTTTACCTGGTGATCGCCACGGCCGCAATAAAAAATATCCCCGTCCTCATCAACGTAGCAAACATCGCCCGTATTGTAATACCGGTTTCCGCCCTTTGAAATAAACGCCGTCCGGTTCCTTTCCTCATTGTTGATATAGCCGGGCGTTATCTGGTCGCCGGCGACAAGCATCTCGCCCTTCTCTCCCCTCGCTACCTCATTCCCGAATTCATCCACGATCAGCACATCTGCATTTTTGAACGGCTTGCCGATAATGAGCATATCGTTATATGACTTGGGGTGAGCGCCGTCGAAAAAATAGCCGACGCACCAGATCGTTGCTTCCGTCGGTCCATACAGGTTGACCAGTTGCCCGCCGGGCAGACATCGGCTCCATTCCTGCACCACGTTCAGATTGGACGCCTCTGCCGTCAGAACGCAATACTTCAAAAAGGGAAGACTGATCTCGTGGAAATAAGGTTTGAGATAATTGATGATGGACGGGACGATAGACGCAAAGGTGATCTGGTATTTTTGAATCAGCTTATATACATTCATGTACTTTATCCCCTCTGCCGGGACAGTATACGTACAGGCCCCCAACAATAAAGGGACCAAATACGAAGCCACCGAAACGTCAAAGGTCAGATCGAACATCTGCAGGAACCGGTCGGAGGCATCACACCGGAAACCCAATGCACGATAAGAGTCGAGAAAGGCCCTTACATTCTTATACGTGATCGGTACCCCCTTGGGCACGCCGGTACTCCCGGAAGTAAAAAGGATATACAGCAGTTGATCGTCGGCGGGCAAATGCACCGGCAAGTCCGCCGCTTCAGACCCGGATCCTTCCGTCCCCGCGCCGTTGTGAAGCACCAGGTCGACCCTGGCCTCTGCCATGATCGTCCGCGTTCTCTCTTCCGGATTCTTGGGATGCAACGGCACGTAAGCATAGCCGGAGAACCAGCAGGCGAAAATAGAAGCATAGGTCTCGATCGTATTCGTAGTGACAATGCCTACCCGTCCCGTCCGGCTGCCCCCATCCTTCGCCATTTTCGACCGGATTCGCCGGACCATCCCGGCCAGTTGCCCATAAGTGTAATAGACATCATCGATGCAAAACGCATTTCGGCCGGAGTGGGCGTCAAATGAAGCGATAAGTTCACTGAACATTCAGCATTGATTTATTTCCCGATATAATAGGAAAGGGCTTTTGAATTGGCCGCCACATAGGCAAAGCGTAATCGAAAGGCATGAGCCAGGATCGTCCGGATAAGATCCCGCTTTCTCTTCCTGATCAGCTTTCTGGCCGTCTCGGCCGGCAAAGGGCATTCCGGATGCGTCAGATACCGGTGCCGGATGCCTTCGTAGGCGGCAAGGAACTGGCGGTGAGAATTCATCTCCTGCTCCCCATGTTCCCGGTACCAAACGATCCCGTCCGGCATCAACAATACCGGGAAATGCAAGGCCATCCGATGCCACATTTCAAAATCCCCGGCCATCCGGATCCCTGAAAATCCGCCCGCCGCTTCGAAGGCATCCTTCCGGATAATAGCCGATAAAGGCGCCTTATTAAAGATCTCATAGCCGCCATAGTGATATTCATAGGCCTGTCTGCCGGTCAACAGGAAGGGATATGGTCTTGCGGTTATCTGGATCAGCGAGCAAAGCCCCCAGCCCGCTTCCGGATTTTCTTCCATCATCTTCACCAATAGTTCCAGACCCCAGGGATAGAGATAATCATCCGCATCCACGTATTTCAAATACTTTCCGCGGGCATACCCTGCGGCCTTGTTCCTGTTAGGATAGTCGCCTAAATTGGTTTCGTTCCGGAATACCCGGATCCTGCCGTCCTTTTCCGCATAGCTTCTGGCGATCCCGATCGTCCCATCCTTCGAAACGTCGTCCACGATGATCAGCTCCCAATTCCCGTAGGTTGAAGCAATAACGCTCTCGATGGCAAAACCGAGATATTTCTCCCGGTTATAGGCTGTCATCAGGACGCTGACCATTGGCATCATGCTCATAATACGCTGGAGGGTTTGACGGCCTGAGGCGGAATACCGCAAATGTCAGCATGAACCCGGTCAAGCTCTTTTGCCCCCGCACCCAGTGCCCGGTTAAAAATCGTTACGGATCGGTTGATCGCCCTGGACCAACGGTAATTATATAACAACCACTTGTATCTATCCTTCAGCCCGATACCCTTCGCCTTCATCAACAGCCGGACCGTCCGCAGGATCGGGATGAGCCCGGTTGCCGCCGGCGACGGTCGCAGCCCGAAGATCTGGTAGAAATGATACGATACCGTAAACGATCGCCGGAACGCAAAATCCGGTGTTTCAAAATGGTAATGCAACACCCTGGCCGCCGTATGATAAACAATAGTGTAGCCCGACAACAACGCATCTTTGGCCCACAACGCATCCTCGGCAAAAGCAACGGCCCTGAACGGCACCCGGAGGAGTACCTCCCGTCTATACATCGCATTGACGTTGTCCCAGCGGCAGACCCACCGCTTTTCCTCCGGCGACAACCGGTCAAATTCGGCTGGGTCGGCAAAATGATACCGGTCTACCGTCGGGGGCGAGACAGGTCTGAACCATACCGCCGGATTCTTGTCCGGATCATGCGGTACGATCTGCTGACCGCAAACGCCGGCTACATCGGGAGCATCGAACCCATCCAGCAGCTTTTGCAGCCATCGGTCGTCGGCGGCTTTCGCATCCTGCACCGTCATGACCACATATTCACCCTTCGCCAGCATCACCCCCAGGTTGCGGGTCGATCCGTGATTGAATTCCGCCGGCGCTATCTGCACCAGCCGCACCGGGAACCGGCTGACGATCTCCAGCGTCCTGTCGGTGCTGCCCGAGTCGATAACGATCACCTCGGCGCGATCGATCAATGTCTGTTTCATCAGCCCGCCAAGAACTTCTTCCAGCCAATAGTCCCCATCCTTTACCGGTATCACGACCGAGATCAGGATATCATTTGAAATAGGTCCTGCCATATTGCATCAATGATCGAACGGTTTCCCTTTTTAAGGGATCATGCGAAGCGGTCTTGAGCCAATACTTCAGCCAAAGCCGCAGGTCATGGTACCGGTTGTAAGTCATGATCCGGAGAAAATTCCTCGCCGCACTCAACTCTAACCCTTCCATCTCCCGCGCCGGGATATCGCCCACACGCCCCGGCAACACCTTTCGCCATTTCTTGTGAAAGACCGCCGCGCCGCGGATCCAATTCGTATCCATGTTCCCGGCTGAAAAATGTTCGATCAGGATCTCCTGGCTCACAAAATTCCGAAACCCGCCGGCATGAACCGAAAAAGAGAAATCCAGGTCATAAAAATGAAACCCCTTGTATCGCTGACCGTCGAATGGGGTCCGCAGCCAGACGTCCCTCCTGCAACACAACCATACCCCGTCCAGCACGACGACCTCATCCCACGGTCCGCTTCCCGCGGTGGCCCGTTGCCGCTTTACTCCGGTGCTGAAATGTTGCAGGATATTCAACCGATGATAGGCGGTTCGATCCTCCGTATCCGAGATCCACCAGGGAGAAGGGGAAGCCGGCTTATATACGGCGCCTGCTACGCCAATGACCCCGACTTCATTATCCCGGAGCTTGCCCGCCACGATCTCTCCCCAGCCCCTGGTATGAAAGAGAATATCTTCATGCATGAAACAAAGCAGATCGTATTTGGCCACCGAGGCCCCGTAATTGTAGGCTTCGAAAATGGTATACCGCCCCGTGCTGTTATCCACGCAGATCACTTCATAGGGGACGCCGGCGGTGTCGGAAATGTTTTCAAGCAGCGCTTCGCTCAACGTAGGATTCACGGAACAAACAACGATGGAGATCATCCGTTCTCTCTGTCTTGGTGAATAGTCGTTTTTACCCACCCGGCGAGGCGCCGGATGCTAAGGGCGACGGCCCTGATCGGCTTTTTGTTGAACTCCCGGATATATTTTTCCTGCTTCCCCCGGAAATGGGGATCGGCTCTTTGCAACGCCGAAAGCCCATCCTGCTCGTTATAGACGGCGACGATCTTCTCCAGGTATTTTATCCGGAGCCCCTTATCCAGAAAGCACCGGATATTGAAGTCCCGGTCGGCATAGACCCGGCATTCGATATCATATAAGCCGACCCGCTCGAAAACAGATCTCCGGTAGAAGACCGCCTGATGACAGATATTGCTTTCGAACAATATCCGCCGCAGATCATACCGCCCGTCATACACGCGCTTGCTGTACTTGAACTCCACATCGCCGTACAGGATGTCCTGGCCCGCATCCTGACCGCCCCCGAAGATCCCGGCCAGCACCAGGGGATCGTATAAGCGATCGTCGGCCCCCAGAAAATACACCCACTCCCCCGTTGCCATGCCGACACCCTTGTTCATGGCATCATATACCCCCCGGTCCCGCTCACTCACCCACCGGATACAAGCATGCTCCGCAGCATATCTCCCGGCTATTTCCACCGTCCCGTCCGCAGAGGCCCCATCCACAATGATGACCTCTTTGTTTTCGTATTCCTGGGCTAACACCCCGTCAAGACATTCGGCAAGCAGTTGTCCGGCGTTATAACAGGGAATAATGATCGAAACCCGCGGCGAAGCCATATCTAAAGATACCAAAACTCGTTTTTCACCATAATGGCGTTGAGATTGGTGTTCGCATATTCGTAGTACCCCTTTGCAACGAGGAAATCGATCAGCTCCGACCTTCGCGCACCTGCTCCGACGGGCGAATACTCGGCCGCCTCGACGCAGATCACTTTGGGATACTGTTCGCTGAAATCGATCGACTGAAGGATCTTGAAATCCAAACCTTCTACGTCGATCGTCAGGAGGTCCGGGAAGATCCCGCCGTTATATTTGTCCAAAACCGATTTTACCGTCATCAACTCGATCTTTTTCACCCCCGCGGGCTTGTGGCCCTCCCGGATCATCGACTCGCTTTCTTCCCTGGAAAAAGTACTCAGGGTGCTGTCCGCCATAATATAAAAATCCAGCACGCCTGCCTGGTCGCTGATGCCGATATTGAGGTTGATATCTTCCTTCCTCTTCTTTTTGAATTTCCCGATCAGCCGCGGGTTCGCCTCGATATTGATCCCCCGGCACCCTCTCAGGTAAAAGATCGCCGTATTGTTGAGATAGAACGGGTCATGGGCGCCGATATCAAGATAGGTGGGCATCCTGACCCCTCTCAATTCAAAAATATAATCGATCAGCAGATCCTCGCCGCATTGGGAAAAAGACAGCTTATAGACCTTCTTATTACTGCCGGTTATCTTCTTTAACCGAAAGCTTACCTTGTTCGCAATCGTTTTGATCATTCGGATAGTTCGTGATTTAAGGCCTCGCTTGTCCACGCCACGTCGGGCATTAGCACCCCCGGCCGCTCGTCGGCGTAGATCCGGTTGACGCCATCGATATTATTGATATTGATCTGGACCTTTATCAGGTCATAGATGATCCAACGGATGTTGTGGATCCCGATCGCCAGGTTGATAAGATAGGAACCCTGCTTGAGCAGGTTGCCTTCGATGACGACCTCTGAATAGTATTTGCCGGGATGGACCGTTTCGATTTGCTCGAAGGCGTCGTCATGAAACGTCCGGAAAAGGACGATGTCGTTTGATTTTTCGATCAGGTCAAACCCTACCCGTAGCCCGCTGACCGGCTTCTTCACCAGGTAAGTGAACCGTATCTTGATGGGTTTATTGCTCACCAGCTCGAACCCGTCGGACCCCTCCTGCTCTATGGTAAAATCCAGGAGATCGAAGGCATCATCCGGCTTTCTCTTGCTGATGCTTTGCAGGATCTGCTCCCTGCTCACCAGGCTGTCCAGCGTGGTCAGATAGTAGTTGAGCCCCTCCTTCACATTGCCGTTGTAAGCGATCTCCCCGTTCTTCAGCAGGATCAATTTTTTGCACAGGGTACTCACCGCCTGCATATTATGGCTGACAAAGAGGATCGTCCGGCCTTCTCCCCGGCTCACTTCCCCCATTTTACCCAGACACTTCTTCTGGAATTCGGCATCCCCTACCGCCAGCACCTCGTCGACGATCAGGATCTCGCTTTCCAGGTGCGCCGCGACGGCAAAGGCAAGCCGCACATACATTCCGCTGCTGTATCGTTTGACCGGGGTGTCGATATACCGTTCAACGCCGCTGAAATCGATGATCTGATCCAGCTTCTTATCTATCTCCGCCTTCCGCATGCCCAGGATCGCCCCGTTGAGATAGATATTTTCCTTACCCGTTAATTCCGGATGGAACCCGGTCCCTACTTCCAGCAGGCTGGCAATGCGGCCCCTCGCCTTTATGATCCCGGACGTTGGACTCGTGACCCTGCTTAGGATCTTCAGCAACGTGCTCTTCCCCGCCCCATTCCTGCCGATGATACCGACCGCTTCACCCTGCCCGACCTCGAAGTCGATATCCTTCAGACTCCACACGACATGGCTGGTCCCTTTTACCGTCCTGTCATTGGTCTCCCCGACCTTTAAGAACGGGTCTTCCTTTCCCCTTACCTTCGCCAGCCACCGTTCGATATCCCTCGAGACGGTCCCGGTCCCTAATTCCCCGAGCTGGTATGCTTTTGATAGCTTTTCTACTTTGATCGCGACAGGCATAGGAATTTATATCGTATCGACGAAGCTTCGCTCCACCTTATTGAAGATCAGAAATCCAAAAAACAATATGGACGCCGTTATCCCGGCGGCATAGCCCAGCAATCCCCACGAAAAGGTCCCCTGGCCAAGGAACCCGATGCGGAAAGTCTCGATGAGCGGCGTCATCGGATTGTATTTGATCAGCCAGCTGTTGTGCCGGAATCTGGTCTCGACGGACGAAAGGGGATAGATGACGGTCGTGCCGTACATCAGCAGTTGAACGCCGAATACGACCAGGAACTGGAGGTCCCTGTACCGCGTAGTCATGGCCGAGACGATCATTCCGAGACCCAGCCCGAGAAAGGCCATGAGCAAAACGATAAATGGGAAGAGCAGGATGTAGGAAGTGAAGTGGATGGGTTGTTCGGGGTTTGCTTTGATCAAGCCAAACCAGGCCATCATGACCAGGAACAGGATCAGCTGCACCGCAAAGCGGATAAGGTTGGAAAGGACCACGCTCAGCGGCATGATCGCGCGCGGGAAATAGACCTTCCCGAGAATGTTGACATTATCCTTGAATATCGTGGACGTCTTGGTGATACAATCCGAGAAATAGTTCCAGGCGGTAACACCGGCCACATAAAAGAGCGGCGCGGGCAAGTGATCCGTAGGGATATTCGCGACACCGCTAAAGACAAAAGTATAGATAAGGGCCGTGAAGAGCGGTTGGATGAAGAACCACAGCGGCCCGAGGATCGTTTGTTTGTAGAAGGACACAAAATCCCGCCGGACAAAAAGCCAGAGCAGGTCCCTATACCGCCAGATGTCCCGGAGGTCGAGCTGAAAAAACGATTGCCGTGACTTAATTATAAGATCCCAGACCTCAGGTCCTTCCACTGCCGCTCTGTCCATAGATGAAATTGGATTTTATCGAAATGTCCGCTTTGCCCAGCTTCTTAGCTTCCCGGAAAACCATCTGTTCTGCCGCCCTCCCTCCGCCTCGAAATAATCGGACTGCTTGCCGTATCCGTAACCGCCATAATAACCATACCCGCCGCCGTAATAACCGCCGTAGAACCCTTCCGTCTGCACATCGTTGATGAGCACACAAAGCCCCGGCATTTTTTTGTTGATATACAGGTCTTCCACCAATCCAAGCTGTTTTCTGAAGGTATAGCCCTGCCGCGTAATATACAATGTGCAGTTTGCGAACCGGTTTAAGGCGATCGCATCGCTGACCAGCCCGATCGGCGCCGTGTCCATGATCACGACGTCGAAATGCTCCATCACCTCTTTCATGAGCTCGTCCAGCCTCGTATCCAGCAGGATCTCCGATGGATTGGGCGGGATCGGGCCGCAGGGGATGACATAGAGGTCGTCCACCCCGTTGACTTTGATCAGCAGCTCATTGAAGCTGGCCTTGCCGATGATATAGTTGGTGATGCCCATCTTTCGCTTCAGCTCGAGACCGGCAAGGATCTTTGGCTTGCGGATATCGAATTCCATGATCACCGTCTTCTTGCCGGACAACGCCATCACCGCGCCCATATTTGTGCTGACAAAGGACTTTCCTTCCCCGCTGAAAGAAGAGGTAACCAGGATCACCGGTTTGTCCACCTTGTTGATCATATACTGCAGGTTGGTCCGGATGATCCGGAATTGCTCGGAGATCAGCCGGCGGCTGTTTTGGGTGACGACCAGCGCCTGTTCCGTCTCCGAATGCCCTATTTCGCCGAGGATCGGCGCCGATGTGTATTTTTCGACATCCGGCTTGCCGTTGATCTTATCCTGCAGCAGCTCGCGCAGGACCACGAAACCCGTCGGGAGCAGCAGGCCGAGCAAAAAATACATGGTATAGATGTTTTTCCTGTCCGGGCTCACCGGCTCCGAACGGGCCATCGCAGGCTCCACCACCCTTGAATTGGAAATAGTCGACGCGGAAGACATCGAGATCTCGAGCTTCTTCTGTAAAAGCAGGGACAGCAGGTCCTCCAGTATCTTTTGCCGCCGCTCGATATTGAGCAAGCCGAGCGACTTCCCCGGCAACGTGGTCACATGCGCATTAATGCCGTTTTCAACGTCATCCAGCTTCTGCGAAGCGATCGTATAGGCTGTCCTTACATTCAAAAGCGCCTGATAGATCTCCCTCCGGAGCTTATCTATGGTCTCGTCTATGCTGACGATAAGCGGATTGGTCTCCGGCGTGGTCTTTATATTTTTTTCCCGCTCGAGCGTCAGGCGGTTATACTCGAACACCATTTGGGTCAATGCAGGCTCCTCGATGCCCAGGTTGGTCGGGACCAGCTCATGGATGTTCTTTTTGTCGGACATATACCCCAGCAAATGGTTCACGATGTCGATCTTCACCTCCTGATCGGCCTTTAGCTTCGCCGCATCACCCATCTTGTCGAGATAGGCCTTGGATTGGTTGTCGATATCGAAAACCTTATTATCCACCATAAAGTTAGCCAGGGCACCCTGCACGCCCTTGATGGTGTCGTTAAGCTCGAATATCCGGTCGTTGATGAACCGGAGCGTATTGCCGGCAATCCTGTTCTTGTCTTCGACCATGAGCGTATCATACACCCCCATAAGCGTATTGAGTACATCCTTGCCAAGCGGCGGGTTTTCCCCAACGAAGGTCAGCGTCAGGATGGTCGACTGTTCGTTGGTCTGTACCACCTTCAGGCTCCCTTGCAGCCATAAGGCGGCATCCGCCACGGGCGACCACCCGATCTCGAACGTCCGGCTGGCAAAAGAAAAAATATTTACCTCCGGATGCCGGATCAGCTGAACCCGCGCATCGCCCACATGAAGCGTATCGCCAAAATGAAAAACGGTCTTCCCCTCGTCAACCGTATAACGGTCAGCGCTAAGCAGGATGATCCGGAAGCCAAGCCCTTTGGTGGAATCATCCTTGCTGATGATATTCAGGGTGAATGGGAAGGTGGGATAGATCAGGCTGCCCCGGACGTTGCCCCGGCTGTAATAGGTAGTCTGCAATCCAAGGTCCTTGGCCACCCGCTGCAACACCGGAGTGGATTGGAGTAGCTGGATCTCGTTGCTTAGATTGAGCACGTCCCGCGTCAGAAAAAGCGCTTCGAACTGCTCGTCCTTGGCGCCCCCGCCGGACGAACCGCCTGCCATGCCCGATCCGTTCTGGATGAGGAGCGAAGATTGTACCTTGAAAATTTGCGTGGTGTACCTGACTTTTACATAGGCGATCGCCAGGCATAAGGCGACGGTGACGAGCAACAGCGGTACATAATGCAGGTATTTGAAGATAAAATCTTTGGGTCCGGCAACCCAGGGGTTGTTGGTCTTCACGTATACCGACATCTTGCCTACTCCGTTCGAATTCTCATTCATGGATATTGTCCGTATTACTTCTTTAAAAGAGTCAGGATGATGGCTATAGTGGAAATAACAGTGGCTGCAATAGTGACGGTGCGGATAGTGGACTGATCGTTGGCCTCCAGTTTTTTCTTCGTTGCTTCAATATAAACGACATCATTCTGCTGCAGATAGAAAAAGGGAGAACTCATGATCTGCGGCTTGGTCAGATCGAGGCGCGCCCACGCGCGCTTTCCTTCGTTCTCCCGGATGACCAGCACATTGTCCCTGCGCCCATACAACGTCAGATCGCCGGCAAGCCCTATTGCCTCCAGCATGCTGATGTGCTCCCCGGGAATGCTGAAGATCCCCGGATGCTGGACCTCCCCCAGCATGGTGAAACGATAATTCAGGAACCGGATCGTGTAATACGGATTATTCAGATAGGTGTCTTTTAGCCTGGAATCCAGCGTATCCTTTAGCTGCGCCTTGGTCAGGCCCTCCACATGCAAGATCCCCAAACCCTGGAACTGAATGTTTCCGTCTTCATCGACCTGGTAGCCGGGCGTAGTCGGATTTCCTGCACCCAACGCACCGGCGTTGGAGCCCGTCCCGCCGCCTCCTCCGGCCCCCCCGGCCCCGCCGCTGCCCGATGCTCCGGTATTCGTGCCGATCGTTATCACGGATTGATTGAAAAGCGCCGTCGCCTCCGGATTGTCGCTATAGACAATAATGCTCAACAGATCGCCCGGACGGATCACGGCTTCCGGGATCTTGATCTGGCTCAGCGCCGCCGTATCAAAGGACCCCTGCATATACGTCGTTTGCCGGGTACTAAAGCAGGAGGGAAGCAGAAAAGACAACACAACCACCGCGATCACGCATCCGCGCAAATGATTACTCATAATAGGAAACCGTATGATAAAATAATTGTTTTGTAAAGCTAATGTTTTTCAATAACCTCAACATTCGATTTGGCGACAACCGCCACCAGGGCATAGCCGATGCTTTCGATCAGCACCCGGACCTTGTTGTTGACTACCCGGACGACCTTTCCCTCCTTGTCCATAAACGCTCCCTTTCGGATGACAACCGTCGCATCCCGCTGGATGTCGACCGGCTCGCTCCACACTTCTTTATAGTCGTTCAGGAACTTTCGGATGACCTCTATCTCCTTATTCTTCACAATGGCGGGCTTACCCAACCAGTACACGAAATTGACCACCCCCGGGATCGTCCGTACCGGGACAAAGTCGGCTTCCGTCACCTTTACAAAAACGTACGATTTGAATAAGGGATCCTCCACCCATTTTATCCGGTCGCTCCACCTTTTCCGGACCCTGTTCAACGGGCAATACGCCTCGATACCTCTTTCGGTCATAAAAGCATAAACCTTCTTTTCCCATCGGGGCTTTGTATACACCACATACCAGTTCTTCTTGCTGTCGGCCATAGCTTCGCCTCCTCAGTCACATTTATGAAATATAACTGATTGATTTTCAACTTATTTTTACATGGGGACCGGATGATGGAAAAGCGAAAAGGGTATAATGAACAGCTTACGCATGCTCGCTATACCCTATTCAAATACTTTTAGTACAATAAGATTCCAGCGTATTCTTCACAGGAATGTATCATTTTAAAGAGTATCGCAACACGCACACAAACTGACGGCGACCCGGATTTATTGTATCGCCGACACGACAAATTCTTTCCAAAAGAACCGGCATCAAATCGATGCAAATATAGGAGATTTTAATATTTAATAACCTTTAATGATAGATTGAAAAACAAAGCTTTAATCCCTTTGTCCGGACCCGTTGGCCGAACTTTCCGGAAAGTCACTTTTACCTTTGCCCAATAAGCGCTAAATTTCGTCGTTTCAAAGGTGACCGTAAGGGCTCAATCAAAAATCCGATCTCATGTCGTTTGGTTATCAGATCGCTAATTCATTCAGGAATACCCGGCTGCATTTTCTCCTCTGTCAATTCATAGAAAAATTCGAAATGGAAGGTTTTACCGTATCGCATTCCATGAGCGGCGAAGACCTTTTCCTCAAACAGATCTTCGGCAAGAATCAACGGACCGGGTTCTATGTTGACATCGGCTGCAATAACCCGATCCAGAAATCCAACACCTCCAAACTCTATATAAAAGGCTGGAACGGGATCTGCGTCGATGGCAACGCCACCCTGGTAAAGAAATTCAGGAAGATCCGCAAAAGGGATATCACCCTTCATGCTATCGTCTCGGATCAAAAAAAGGAAATGACCTTTTATCAGGATCGGAAAGCACACGAATACTCTTCCGTCGACCCCGAACTGGGCGCCCGCCTGCGATCTACCAGCAACGACCTGGTCGAAATGCGGATGATATCGACTACCCTGGAAGAAATATTCGACCGGTACCTCGATAACCGAAAAATAGATCTGCTTTGCGTCGACGTGGAGCATCACGACCTCCAGGTGCTCAAGGGGAATAACTTTGATAAGTATCGGCCCAGGATCATTTGCGTTGAATTTGACGGATCGCTGGGTCAGTTGGCAGATTCAGCACTCAACATTTTTTTAACCGGGGTCAATTATGAAGTACTGGCTTTTTGCTCTCCGAACGCTTACTATATCGATAAGCTGGCTTAGCGCCGCCGCCCAGGCCCCCGACGGCTCCGACACCGCCGCCTTACCCCGCCTCTCCCAGGCTGCCGTCCGGCTCAGGCGCTTCCCATTGCCTGCGGGCCAATGGTATTTCATCACCGATCCCGGCCGGGAAGGCATGTTCAGAGCCGACCCGGCGGACCGGACTACCCCGGATGACAGCGCGATGACCTTGGTAACGGCATCGGGTATCCGCATCAAAAGGGTCGTTGAAGGCCGCAGCCTTAATGTAACCTGGTTCGGCGCCCGGGGCTACGGCTCGACGGATGACTGGCAGGCGATCCAGAAGGGGATCGCCTACATTCTGGCCAACGATCACGCGCCGCGAACACTGTATTTTCCCGCCGGCTTGTATCGCATCTCCCGCCCCCTGCTGATCGCGCGGCTGACCGGGAACAGCTTCCGGCAGGCGAGCATCAACCTCGAGGGCCCCGCAAACGCCAAAGACCTGTCAACCGGGGGCGCCACGATCCTCCCGGCCTTCAATAACAGTTTTGCGATCGGCATCCAGCTGGGAAAAGGGGTGCTGATAAAAGACCTTTTTATCCGCGGGATGTTCCATTTCCCCGACCGGCTGAACCAGATCCAGGTCGACACCCTTGCGTTTAACGAGTGGTCGGACGGATCGACCAGGGATAACCCGGTTTCCCCTTACGCGGGGATCGCCATCGATCCGTTCTCGGATCCTGCCGCATTCGCATCCGAACAGGATATGTACCCGGGGCTGAGGGAATATTATGTGCCGGGGCTTGGCCGTAGCGGTTCCACCGCCGTTCAGATAACCGGCTGCTCGATCACCGATTTTATCGTGGGCGTCATGCTTACCCCGTCGAATCAGCAGAACGGCGAGCTGATCGACGTTATCGACTGCGATATCAGCAACAACAGGGTGGCATATGCCATGGGCCAGGCCCAGTCAAAAGAATGTCATGTCGAGCGGCTCAAGGTATGGGGCGCTACCCACACGATCTTCGATAACGTAAATTTTGGCCTCCGGCACGGCGATGGGGCTGCAGCCCCTATGGTGGACGGCGTAAATATAGCCGGCTACGTCAAACAGCTTTGCTATATCGCCGCACCCTCCTTTAGCGGCTCATTCCGAAATATCTACGGCGAAGGTCTCTTCCGGCTTGGCTATATCGGCGGCGCGGCCTCCCTTTCCTTCGAAGACTGCCAGCTGGACTTCGCCACGCAGGCGCCGGGCATTCCCTATCCCGATTTTTATGTCATCGGCTCGGGCGCCTCCTTTCACGGCTGCATTCTACGCACCTATATGGACGGCAAAGGATACCGGCTTGTCCTGGCCGGCAACTCCGATACCTATGAAGGCGGCACGATGAACGAACCGCCGGTTGTTGCCAATCTCAACGACTGCGGTCTTTGCCCTACTCCACTTTTCCGGAATGTGATCATGTACTATGCCGGCGGTATCCTGGGTAGCAGCAATTATGGCGTAACCATGCCGGGCCGCGTCCCCGGCCCCTCGAACATCATCGGGGTAGATCCGGTATATTATGGGAATACTTACCTGTTCCTTGACCCATACGGGGTCGATCTGGCCTATCGATATACGTACAACACCGGCTTTGAACGGACGATCGCCCTCGGCAGCCCTTGCATCATCCACACCGATAAAAAAACATGGACCGGATACTTTAAACTCCGCAACGCAGCGGACACCGGCCTTCTTCGAAAGGACGATATCATCCTGACCGCCTATCTGCCTTACCAGGACCAGTTTCGCCAGATCCTGTCAACCACCTACCCGGTGGGCTTCGTCCAACGGATCGGCCACGACACGGTATGGCTTCGCAACCTCGCTTACGGGATCAGGGAAGGAATGCAGCTCCCGGTCTGGTCCGATTACTATGTAATGGCAAAGGCGCCGTTTACCGGCGATGTCGCGGCGGGCAGCAATGCGATCACGCATGTGCAGGGAAGATTTCCCTTTGTCGGCGATCGACCCGATATGCCTATGCTGGCTACAGGCGCCTATGTAACGGCCGTCGATACCGGCGCCAAAACCATCTTTCTTTCCACCCCCAACACCAGCGGACGATCCTTCGCCGATTACACGTTCATCAATGGCTATCCGGCAGTGGAAATGCACAGCTGCTACGACCTCCCCACACTCGTGAAATACCACAAAACGCTGATCGGCGGATCGACTTTTTATCTGCATGAGTTAGTTAACCCAAAAGTGCACGAACCAAATTATTTGCTGGGCGGGAATATCATCGCGCAGTACCGGAACGTCAACACCCTGATCGGCGGCGACAGCACCTGGCATCGGCTGCGATTCGAGCCTATACCCGCTTCCCGGCCGCCAGCTTACCAATCCCCCAATACAGTAAACAACTGAACATAAACAGGATACATACGATCACGATCGAGAATTTTACCCGGGCAAGATCATACGCAAGCGTCACATTCCACTGGGAAATATGCCCGCGGATCGTCCGCGACAGCGCGATATTCTCTACCAGGTCGCAGGCCGTCGCCATTCCGATCAGCCAGGAAAATCCCTTTCCCCCCTTGATCATGATCTCGTTTCCCGTGATCGTGGAAAAAAACCGGCAGCCCAGTGCGATCACCACCGAATACAGGAGCATAAAGACATACGCAAAATAAGTGCTCTGGACCCCGAGCTCGTATTTGCCGCTATTCTTCCAGTCCTGGATAATGGTCTGCGCCTTCCCGACGGTCTTCGCAATCTCGAATTGCACCAACTCATCCGAACTCAGCGGGGAAAGATAGCTTCTGACCCAGATCATATAGGCGATGGTAAGCAGAAAGAATAACCAGAAAAGCTGTCGCAGTCGGCCGAAATGAGCGGGCCACGAGGGAGGTTCCATATTTTCTTATTGGGCCCGTTAAGTTAGAGAAAATTTCCGACTATTTCTCTGCCGCTCCGATCCCTCCGTTTGCCTGCTCCAACGCGGCAAAATCACATGGCCGCTCGCGCCTCCCCTACGCGCGGTTCGCGACGAGCTTTTGTATTTTGCTGTGGAGATCCTCGGGCCGGAACGGCTTGGGCACGACTTCCATAAATCCCTTTTTGATGAGGTCGACCTTCATATCTTCATACACCGCAGCCGTGAACGCAATCGCGGGGACCTCCGGATGCAGCTTGCGGATCTCCGCCAGCGCCGTGGCGCCGTCCATCTCGGGCATTTCCAGGTCGATCAGCACGAGGTCATAACTGTCCAGGCGGCATTTCTCCACCGCCTCCAGGCCATTGGTCGCCTCATGCACCTCGATGCCCCACTTGACCAGGAACCGGCGGACCACGGACATATTTACGCTGTTGTCTTCCGCAATCAGCACCCGCAGCCGGTCGAAAACCGGCAGTTGTTTGACCCGCTTATCGTTGATATACAATTTGGCGTTTTCATTGATCTCGAGCTCGATCGTAAAATAGAACGTTGTGCCCTTGCCTTCTTCACTCTGTACCTTGAGGTCGCCCGCAAAAAGCCCGACCAGCTTTCGGCTGATCGCCAGGCCAAGGCCCGTGCCGCCGTACTTCCGGGTCGTATCCGTATCCGCCTGGGTGAAACTCTCGAACACTTCCTGCTGCTTATGCGCCGGGATACCGATGCCGGTATCCTTGACCATGAACTGGATCATCGCCTTCTTGCTGGTCGATGAGATCCTTCTGGCACCCAGCGTGACGCCGCCGGTATGGGTAAACTTGATCGCATTTGACAACAAATTACTAAAGACCTGGTTGAGCCGGGTCTCGTCCGACAGGAACTCCGCCTCGAGGTTTTCATCGATATCCAGTAAGAACAACAGTCCCTTGGCATGCGCCTGGACGGAAAACTGCGCTTCGAGCTTTTTCAGGAAAGCACGGAGGTTTACCGGCAGGTTTTCCAGCTCGAACCGCCCGGACTCGATCTTGTTGAAATCGAGAATATCGTTGATCAACACCATCATGTGCTCGGAGGAGTATTTGAGGACCTCGAGGTGAGACCGCTGCTCGGGGAGGAAGGTTTCCTGCAGAAGAAGATTGGAGGAGCCGATGATCCCGTTGAGCGGCGTCCGCAACTCATGGCTCATGTTGGACAGGAAACGCGACTTCGCCCGGGAAGCCGTTTCTGCTTTTTGCTTTGCCTTCATCAGCTCGAACTGGGTCATCTTGATCTCGGAGATGTCCAGCACGCTTATCTTCCAGAACTTCCGGTCATTGTCGAAAAAGCTGACCACATTCACAAAGGCGAAGACCATATTGTCCTTCCGCGACGCCAACGCCAGCTCGCCCTGCCAGCTGTTCGACTGCGGATCGCCGGGGTTATTCCCGACGCCGTTAAACAACCGGAGATGCTCCTTGGTAAACAGGCTGTCTACCGGCGCCCCGACGATATGCGACTTGTCCTCGATTTCGAGCAGTTCCACCGCCCGGTTATTGCAATCGGTAATGATCAACGCCTCGGCGTCGAGGATGAATACTCCATCCAGCGACGTATTGAAGATGGTGTCGACAAATTGCTTCTCCTTCAGGATCGTAAACTCGTTGTTCCGGTTTATCCGGACGATCGCATAAGAGAAAAAGGTCGCCAGCAATAACGACAGGACAAGATTGCTATCGTACAGCCGTTCAAACATGTGCGCGATATGCACCTGGTAATAGTTCTCTTGCGGACACAGATAATAACAGAAAAGCAGCGACAACAGCGTGATCACATAAGCCATCGTCAGTTCCAGGTATTTCCGCTTGAAGCTGATAATAAAGGTCATGACGAGGAAATACGGGAAGTAGAACAAATACTCCCCCGCCTTGATCCCCTCCATGTAGTTCATGACCGCCAAATAGAGGTTCAGGTTCAGGATCGACAAGGTTCGGGCGATCATGAACTTCCTGCGGAGGTTGAGGTGATAGGCGATAATGAAAAAATAGGCGGCGCTAAGATTGACCAGCGCGCTGATATAAAGACCAAAGCAGAAGTAGGAAATGACGCATACGAAGTGCGCAATGAGGATCAGCAGGATGAACTGGTTAAATCGAATCGTCTTCTTTCGCTTGGATGGAGAGTAATCCTCCCGGATCCCCGAATAGACTATATCCTCATAGAAGGACCGGAATAGTGAGACGATAGGGTTACTCAAAGGTAAACTTGGATTTTAGGGATTCCCCCGATTGAACGATAGAATACAATAAATTATTATAGAGGACGTTAACTATCTATTCTGCGCGAATGAACAAGTCTCGAGCCGATACGACCTTCAAATTCAGTCCACCCATTGACAGTCGATACCTAATCGATTTATACGCAGGTGATTACATCATGATCGGGGAGACATTCACCGATGTGTTGATGGAATACGACGACTTTGTCCGGCACATAAATGCCAGCTATGAGCGGGGCGATCGGCCAGCCCTGAAAAGCGCGGTCCACAAAATAAAACCGCTCTTTGGTTTTGTTGGTCTGTTGACCCTGCAATCGGAATGTCAGGATTTCGAGAACAACTGTCTCCAGGCGGAAGAAGGGACATTAGCCGCCGAATATGCCAACCTGAAATCCAAGCTGCTGAATATCAGAACGCTGATCGAATCCGAAAAGGAACGTCTCCAGCGGTTCAACGACGGATAGCGGCCCTCCAGGCCCCGCTCAGGGCAGCCAACCCATCTTCAAGCGATTCTTTCAGCGGCCAGCCGAACCCGATCCGCATATAGTGCCTCGGCATCCCGAACCAGTGACCCGGGCCGACATACGTGCCATACTCGTCGAGCAGGATGCGATAGAATCGATCGATATCCCCTTCCCCCGGCCGGCATAAACGCGGAAAACAGACACAACCACCGGCGGGCTCGATCCATTCGAAATCGTTTTGTTGCGCTATCCAGGTTTTGACCAACCCGAATTTCTCGCGGATATCTGCCCGGATCAACGGGAACAACCTGTCCTTTTGTTGCCAGTAATCGAACGCAACCTGTTCGTCGATCGACGGACCGCAGATATGGATCTGTTCCTTTGCCGCAAGGAACCTTGTCATGAGTTGCCGGTCCCGGCACAGGATCCAGCCTGTTCTCAGTCCCGGCAGTCCGTACGTTTTGGAAAGCGACGAAACACTGATGACCCGCGGCGAAAATGTCGCTGCCACCGGGAGCTGTGCACCGAATACCATATCGCGGTAGGTCTCATCGACCAGCAAATAAATATCCTTTTCATCCGCGAGAGCGGCGAGGTCGTGTAGTTCGCCCGCGGTGAGACACGCTCCCGTCGGATTGTGCGGATACGTGACCGAAATGTACTTCGTACCGGCACTGACCGCCGCCCGTATCTTCGCGATATCGAGCGCGAATCGGTCTTCAAAACGAAGATCGATAAACCGGGTGGTCGCGCCGATCGCCCGGGGCGTTTCGATATGGGTGGGATAGTTGGGTCGAACGACAATCAGTTCGTCCCCCGGTTCGAGCAGGCTGGTGGCAATAATGAACAAGGCCCCGGCGGCGCCGATCGTCAACAACACATCATCCGCTGCAAGGCCGGTGCCGGCGCCGATTGCCTCGCGCAGCCCATCGTGCCCCGCATGCGAACCATAGCATAGCAACAGATCGTGAAGATCGGCTTGCGGCTTGATGTCACGGAAGAAGGCGTCGGTATAGGAGCTTTCGGAAAGGTTGTTCCGGATATTCCCGTATCCCAGCTGCTCGGGCGACTCCACTTCGATCGGCATTCTGCGGTAATCCATTGCGGTAAGTTAAGGATTGTTTTAGTACATTCGTCGGTTGTGAGAAGACTGCATTTTATCCGCTTGTCCGGCGCCGCGCTCGGGGGACTGATCTTCACCCGAAGACTTGCCGCTGCTCCATTTAATGCAGGTCCCGTCCCCGATATCATCGTGCATCCATCTCGCGTCCTGGTCGGACTGGACACCGGGCCGGTAGTCATGACCCCGACCGGTTCGGGTTCCTGGCGCCACGAGGACATCATCGTACAGCTCACGGAACAAACCGATTCGCTTCGCGTCGACATGCAATCGCCAACCCGGCCGGTCCATTTTGTCCGGCTCCTGTGGAGCCTGGACGTCGGCGGCGGTGTCGTGCTTCCCGACGCATGGGAGCGGACCTATGGCGGCGAAGGGTTCCGGTCGGTGCGGGAGACGGGCAAGATGCCGTGGTATTTCATCCATCGCTTTGCCTCCGGCGGCTATAAAACAATCTGTTTTGGCGTCCGCACGGGATGCCGGAGCCTGTGTTACTGGGAGGCCGTCGGCGGCGCCCTGCAACTGACGATGGACACGAGGAGCGGCGGCGTAGGTGTTGTCCTGGGGGACCGGACGCTCACGGCCGCGAACATAGTAGTGCTGCTCGGCGATCCGGGGGAAACTGTTTTTGCAACCGGCAGACGGTTCTGCCGGTTGATGTGCGATAATCCGCGGCTGCCGGCAAAACCGGTGTATGGCATCAACGACTGGTACTATGCCTATGGCAACAATAGTCCTGCCCTGATCCTTCGACAGACGGCGCTGATGACCGCGCTGGCCACGGATACGGACAACCGCCCCTTTTCGGTCGTCGACGCCGGCTGGGCGCTGTATTCGCCTTATCATCCCAACGACGGCGGCTGGATGGACGACTTCTCGCGCCCAAACGACAAGTTCAAAGATATGGCGAAGATGGCCGCCGATATCCGAAAGCTGGGCATGCGCCCGGGTTTGTGGACGCGCCCGCTTTGTGCGTCGCATACGGACCCGGTATCGCTGCTGCTGCCTGCCATCCCCGGGAGAGATGATCCCAAAAGCCCGGTACTGGACCCCTCGATCGAAGAGAATCTCGCGCGGATACGCCGGAACATCATGCTCTACCGGCAATGGGGATACGAACTGGTCAAACATGACTATAGCACATATGACATTTTCGGCAAATGGGGATTCGAAATGGCCGGTGACGTCACGACGCCGGGCTGGAGATTTCACGATAATTCCCGAACCACCGCCGAAATTATCCTTGATCTCTACGGAACTATCCGTGAAGCCGCGGGCGACATGTACGTGATCGGCTGCAATACGCTAAGCCACCTGTCCGCTGGGGTTTTCGAGCTTTGCCGTATCGGCGACGACACCAGCGGCAAGGAATGGGCCCGAACCCGCAAAATGGGTGTCAATACCCTTGGATTCCGGATGATACAACATAACCTGTTCTACGCCGCCGACGGCGACTGTGTCGCGGTGACAAAAGACGTCGCCTGGCATTCAACCCGTCAATGGATGCAGCTTGTCGCCGGCACGGGGACACCGCTGTTTATCTCCGCACAACCCGAGGTGGTCGGTCAGGAACAACGCGCGATGATCCGGGACTGTTTTTCCCTGGCGGCCCGTCCGCTGCCCGCCGGCGAACCGCTCGACTGGCTGACCAACACATTGCCCGCACGGTGGATGCTGAATGGCAAAGTCAGGGAATTTGAATGGGGATGACCGGTATCGAAATATAATGGGCAAATACACGTTAACTGGATTCGTAACAAACGACTATTAACCTGGCGATATATGAAGGAAATTGTAAAGAGGGTTTTCTATTTTCTTTTTAAGATCATTACGCTGCCCCGATCCAGCTTTTTCTCCCGCTTTCTTATCTCCTTTGGCTACTTACTAAAAAGTGAAGGCTTATACAATCATTCCAGGGTCCGTGCTTTTAAAAATCGGATGGATATGCACCGGCATCTGGTCTCCCAATATCTTTCACCCGACGAAAAGATCCATTTCATGGAGTTTGGCGTTTTTTGGGGCCAGACCTTCCGGATTTGGGTAGAGGGCAACCGAAATCCGCAGACCCGGTTCGCCGGTTTCGACACCTTCACCGGTCTGCCCGAAGACTGGGGCAGCGAAAAAAAAGGGTCCTTCTCGGCAGAAGGGCGGCTTCCGGATATCCATGACCCCAGGATCGAGTGGCAGGTCGGGCTGATCCAGGATACCTTACCCACCTACACCGGCAGGATCTCCAAAGAAGAAAAAAAAGTGATCCATATCGATGTCGATCTTTATAACGCCTCGCTGATCACGCTCATCCACGTCCAGCCTTTCCTGCAGCCCGGTGATATCATCATCTTCGATGACTTCTTTACCTTTACAAAGACCACACACGAATTCAAAGCGTTCTACGACTTCCTGGATCTGTTCAAGACGTCATACGCACCGATTTTCAAGAGCCGCCCTGGGCATTTGGTGATTCGGATTGAATAGGTAAACGTTCAACTGAACAAAGAAGTGTCGCTCAAAAGATAGAAAAGTTTAATTATAAAGCAGTTTTGTCATTTACGACACAGCCGGCATTTCGCTGTACACCTTTCCCCCAAGCTCACGTCCAGCTTTCTTCTTATTAATGCCGCCCCACTGTTTAAAGAAAAAAGCGACTCCGGCTTCTTGGCATTGTTGCCTAATGTCCCAAACCCACCATTCCTTCATTGGCCGCACTTTTCTTCCGCTTTCTCCTCCTACTATGACCCAGTCTATACCTTCCAATTCCAAATTCATTAATGGGCCGATGAGCGGCTCGCAAGAAAGGAATTTGACTCTGGCATTAGTCTGCTTCAATAAATCGATCCGATTTACGACTCGACTGTCTTCGACGGACACACCCATCCAAATGTTTTTTGACCAATTTAGCTTGTCGTGCACTTCATATAATCTATCGGCTCTCTTTGTCAAAACTTGAAAAGTGTGCTGAGGGTTGTCATTCATGACTCGAAATACCTTTTCGATAAAGTACAAGGGTATTTCCGGATGGAACAAATCGCTCATTGAGTTTACAAAGACAAGCTTCGAGCCCTTCCATGAATATGGGTCGTTTAATGTTTCCTCGTGAATTCTAATTTTGAATCCTTCACTATATTTTTCAACTCCCATTGCTTGCAACCGCGTTGCCATTACCTCTGCGTAGCAATGTTTGCAACCTGCAGAAACTTTTGTACACCCGGTTGTAGGATTCCATGTCATTTCGGTCCATTCAATGCTGGATTGCGCCATAATTATAAAAGTTTTATATAGGACACATTTTGTTTATGAACTTTAGAGTTTATCAACTTGAAATCAAAGAGTATCTTGTTGCCTTGCCTAAGCTCTTTAAGGATCAGGTTGGCATCTTTTGGTAAAAAGCCTTCATCAAGAGTATACTTATACACTTCGCGATTGCTCTTTATTTCCTTCTCCATAATCTTTCGTCTTAGATTGGACTCAAATACCTGTCTTTTACTTGGCACATTCATTTCATGAAACAACGATGGTTTCGACAAATCAATTCTCTCGTTGTCAATGTCATAATTTGCTTCACCTGTTAGTCCGTCATGCCGCCAGCAGACATTTAAAAATTTTTCAAGCCCATAGGAATGATTTGTTCCAAATATCAACCCGTAAATTCCCGAAGGTTTTTTAATAGAGAAGGGAGCTAAATAGTATTGCATGGTTGAAGGAACCAATTTTCTGTAGTAATCCAAAATGATCCTATGTATGTGATAATAGCTTTTATCCATCAAATGCTGTTTTGTAATTTTCAAATATTTATTAAACTCTTCCATTTCAACGAACCTCTTAACATAAGAAGAGGATATGAAGAACAGTAAATCTGTCTGCCTAAGTTGAATCAGCTTCAAAAAAATGCTTTCTGTGATTTCTTTAATGCCATTTTGATCAAGAAATAAAAAATTAGCTGTTGCCTTCATTGATTCGTAATACCTATCAAAGACAATTTTGAATTCCTCTTGACAATAGTCTACTTCACAGAATTCATCATCGATAATTGAACCAATATTATCTTTAAGAAGATCAAATTTCGGCTTTTCTAGTTCGTTTAAAATTACTTTAACTTTGACTTTGCTGTTAATGATTAGATCACGATTGTCATTTATGATTGATAATATTCGTATTGGACTACCCGGAACATCATTTACATCCTTGCCCTCTCCCGCAAATAGATCAAAAATCTGAATCTCCTTCCAAATAGGTTTTGGATTGGCGATAAATACAGGTAACCACTCCTTAAAATAGTCTTCAAGTATTTTGAGCTTAATTAGCGTCCCTTCATCGAAGGGATTATGGAATAGGTCTCTTTTTGACATAGGCAAGGAATTCAAGAGGGATCGAAAACAAAATAAAGCTATTAAATAAATTCCCAATTCTCAGAACAAATGCATCTGCCCGCCCGGCCGCCGGAACTGCGTACAGTCCAGCTCCCATCGCTCGGCATTCAATCCGTACTTCTTGTTGTAACGCGCATATTGTTGCGCCACCAGCTCGGCGATATTACCCTCGCCGCGCATCCTGACCCCCCACCGGCTGTCATTCACCTTGCCGTCATGACTTGCTTCGATCAGGTGCCAAACCTTGTCGGCCCGGTCGGGAAAGTTCTTGTACAGCCAGTCATGAAAGATCAGTTTGATCGCGCCATTCAGCCGGATAAAGGTGTATGCGGAAAAACTGGCGCCGCTTTCCGCCGCCGACTTCATGATTCGTTGCATCTCCTGTTCGTTCAATCCCGGGATCATCGGCCCGAGCATGACCCCCGTGCGAACCCCTGCCGCACTCAGCTCCCGGATCGTCCGGATCCGCTGCTTGCCAGTCGTAGTGCGTGGCTCCATCAACCGGCGAAGGTCCTCGTCAAAAGACGTAACCGAGATAAGGACCGATACCAGTTTCTTCGCGGCCATCCGCGTCAGCAGATCCTTGTCCCGCAAAATGCACGCATTCTTCGTGATAATGCCCACCGGCTGGTGGAATTCCAGACAGGTCTCCAGCAGCTGGCGGGTGATCCCGAACTTTCGTTCGGCAGGCTGGTAACAGTCGGTGTTGCCGCTGAGCGAAATGGGCAGGGGCTCCCACTTGGGATTCATCAGGAATTTGCGCAGCAGCTCGGGCGCATTCTTCTTCACGATGATCTTGCGCTCAAAATCGAGCCCGGCGCTATATCCCCAGTATTCATGCGCATTGCGGGCATAACAATACGTACAGCCGTGTTCGCAACCCTGATACGGATTCATGCTGTACCACATCCCCACGTCGGGACTGTCGACCTTGTTGACCAGGCCCTTTGCGGTCTCTTCCAGGTATTGCGTCTGGCTGTTTGGCTCGATCCAGTCGTCGATCGCTTCGATATGTTCCTTGACGCGTTCATTTTTTAAGAACCGGTTCTTGGGATTGAACTGCGCCCCGCGGCCTTTCAGGTATTGAACCGGATTGATCGGGCCGGAATAACCGACAGGAGGCGTGTCATCCGGATTAAGCCCGCCGTCGATTGAACCAAGCCGCCCGCCTTCCAAAGGATCGGGCATATTTTGTTCTGTCATGTCGCTCCAATTAAAATGTTTCGCACCCCGCCGCACGGCCACCCGGCCATCCAGCCACCCCGTCCCGAACTCAGGCCCTTGGCAACGCAAACAACTGCCCTTGCTTCGTCGTCACCGGCAGATTCTGAAAGGCAAACCGCTCCGAGATCTGCCACGCTCCATTGGTTTCACCGGCGCGCCTTTTTAACAGCAACATGCCGTCGGCAATAAAACGACCCGTAAAGCTTCGGTTGCTATACTCCGCCCAACCCTTCTCATATTGCCACGGCAACAGTTTTCTCGCAATCGGGATATGCGGCTCGTCGATAAAATGCGGCTTGTGATCCTTATCCAGCTTCATCAACCGCTGGATATCCCGGACTTCCGCCATCAGCCCGCGGATCGGCAACTTGCTCGTCACGGGGATATGGATCGTATGGGAAGGGAAACTGCCAAAATCCTTCAGTTCCACTTTGAACGGACAGAATCCCATGGCAACGGTACGCAGCCGTTGAATGATCCGCTCTTCCATCAGCGCCAGCTGCGTGAACCGTACGAGGGTCACATGCGGTTTGCCGCCAAGCGCCGTCGGGGCCTGGTAGGCATCGAAGAAATCTTTTTTCACCTGCTGGATCCGATTGCGCAATTCTTCATGCGGATTTAGGATCAGCAGGTATTCGTTCGAAGCCAGCTGGCTTCGGTATGTTTCGCTGAGGACAGCGACAGGTTTGATCGCTTGTTTCATACATTAATCAATGATTGCTTGTTAACTTTTTAGGCCAAAAACATTAACCGTTCTGCAGGGGTCGAAGGCATGCTTTCTCTTCAGCAACACCAGTTCACTGACCCGGAAGCGGGCGCCCGGGGGGCACGACGCCGTGCGGCGGAATACCGCTGTAGTTGTTGAGCGCAATCTCAAAGCTCCTGCGTTCACCACAGATACGCTGGATCCACCGGATCAGCGTGCTCTCCGCCTCGTCTCCGGCTTGAAAAGAAGCCAGCGTGATATGCGGCTTGTTTCGGGCCATCCGCTGCCCCTGATCGAGCCGGTGCTCCAACCCGAATTCGGCGGAGAATTGCTGTTGCTCCGCGAGCAGCCTGTCCTGCATATCCCCACCCGGATAAACGACCAGCAGGTATTCCGGCAAGCCGGCCCTCCCGGCCCGGCCCCTGTCCCTTTTTTCAATCGTGTTTACTAACCCCGTTTCCATAAAAAAAAATTTAGGATGCTTACTATTTTAGCATAAATTTACTAAATAAATTAGTATAACAAACAAAAATATTTTCCACCCTCCCGGGCGAAAATGCATCGCTCTATTCACCCGATTATGGAATTTGACACGGTTATGGAAATTGATCAATTCTTTGGCAAAAAGCCCGGTACCTTTTTTTTGCGCGTCAACGGCGACGCCATGATCGGCGCAGGCATCTCCCATGGAGATGTGGTTGTCGTCGACCGATCCGCCAAACCCGCCAACGGCAAGGTTGTCATCGCCTCCCTCAACGGCGAAATGCTGATCCGACGCCTCGAGCGGACATTCAACAAGATCCGGCTTGTCCCGGAAACGACCCGCTTGTCTCCTATCGACGTCGATATTTCCGGCGCGGAGTTTTCCGTCTGGGGTGTAGTCACCTATGTGATCCATTCCCTTTGATTCCCGGGACATACATATTAGTCCCGGTATTGATCCCGGGCGTCGAAACAATTTTTTAACTTTCTTAAAATATTCCCTCCACTCGCCCGTCTTCCTTGTTAGAATGGAGGACACTTTGACCATCAACCCGCGAATGCCCTCATCCCCGGGAAAAAATATCGCTTCAGTCATTAGCCGTTTTGGCAAGCGACTGCTGGGCTTCATCCGCCAACGGGTCGGCAACGAGGCCGACGCGGAAGATATTTTACAGGATGTCTGGTACCAGCTGACCACGACGGTCGATACCGAACCCATCGAACAGATCAGTGGCTGGCTGTTTGCGGTCGCCCGTAACAAGATCATCGATCGATACCGGAAGCGGCGGCCGGAATCGCTGGAACCCTTGCTGCAGGACGGCGAGGATCCCACCGGCCCGGACCTTACCGGCATCCTCCTGGATGAAAGCCTCAACCCCGAGACAGCCGACCTGCGGAACCTTTTCTGGAAGACACTCCAGGAAGCGCTGGATGAGCTGCCGGAAGAACAACGGATGGTATTTGTGTGGAACGAACTCGAAGGCATACCCTTCAAAGAGATAGCAACCCGCACGGGAGTGAACGTCAATACGCTGATCTCACGGAAGAGATATGCCGTCCTTTACCTGAGGGATAGGTTGCTGACCCTCTATCATGAAATTACGGAACATTAAAAATGATGAATATGAACAGACGTTTTAAGGCCCGAAAAGTGGCGGGCATAATGATGCTGGTAATTATCGGGGTTCTGGCTTTTGGCAGCCTTGTCATGGTGCTGTGGAATGCCGTGATGCCGGACCTCTTCCACCTGCCTGTGATCGACTTCTGGCACGCATTGGGACTATTTGCACTCGCCAAAATATTATTCAGCGGCTTCCGCGGCGGCCCCGGGACAAGATGGAAGAGGAACGCATGGAAAGAAGGATGGGCAAAAATGACACCGGAACAACAAGAGAAATTCAGACAGGAATGGGGCCGCCGCTGCGGGAAGCCCTTCCCTTCCGACCGCCGCGACGACGCCGAGACGCCTTCGACCCGTACCGGCAACACCGAACCAAATAGCTAATCCCCTCGAATGCATTGATTATCAAAATTGCTACAAGAATTAACATTCGCTTATTAAATCCGGGGGCTTATTTCATATCCAATAGGCGTACTTAAAAATACAGATATGAAAAAGCTATTCGTCCTTGCAGCCGTAATCACCGCTAGCCTCATCGCTACCAAAAGTTATTCCCAGGTATATGTCGACGCCCGAGTTGGGGTGCGCGTCCCCGTACCAGGGGTCTATGTCGCTCCCGCGATTTGCGAAACGGAATTCCCGGGCTATGCATATTACAACTATCCTGCCTGGAACGGCCACTATCGGGACCGCTTCTATTTCGAGCACTACCGTCCTTTCTTCGAACGGGACCACCGGGCTTATTTTAACCGTGGCGGTTTTGACCATGCCCGGTTCGAACATGACCGGGGCTTCCACAGGGGAAGGTGGTAAAATTTCTCTCGTACAAAAAAGGGCCTTGCGGCCCTTTTTTTATTTTTCATCCGCGCCGGATTCACCGACCACCCGCACAAAGGCTGCCCGGCTGGGAGCCGGCACCTGCGCACTGTCCCCTTTGATCCCGCGCCACAGGATCTCGTTAAAGAGATGGTCCGGCACGCGGTCTTCCCGTGTCAGATCGAGACCCGCCGATTTCCGCGACCATTTATTCACCGCTGTATTCTTTTCCCGGAGATCGATATTCGCCGGCAGCGCCCGGAATGGCGTCAGATCCGGTTCGGCCATCATACATTTCCACAGCGTATTGGAAGCCGCGTCATACTGCGTCATCGGCGGGATCCCGAGCACCATCTCGATCGTCCGCAGCACCGACGTCGTCGTGTAGAGCGAATGATCCACAAAATGTCGCTTGACCAGTCCGCCGGCAATATAACAAGGGCTGCGGTGCGCATCCACATGATCCGGGCCGTTTTGCGCATCGTCTTCCAGGATGACAACCAGGCTTTCTTTCCAGACCGGGCTCTTGCTGAGATATTCAACGAACTCACCGACAGCGAGATCATTGTCGGCGACATACGCAAAAGGGGTCGGTGCGCCGCGCCGCAGCCCCGCGGTATGATCGTTGCCGATCCGGATAATGTTTAATTGCGGCAGGCTCCCGGCTGCCATCAATGAGTCGAAATCCATTTTCCATTGGCTGAATCGCGCGGTATCCGAAAATGTCAGGTCCCATCCGGTATAGGAAGCGCAGTAGTGACCGCGTAAGCCCGTGACCAGTGGATTTGGCTGACCGTCGTTCTTCGGACCGCCTTTCTCCCCAAACTCCCCATAGCTTCGATAACTGACCCCCGCCCGCTGACAGTCATCCCAGAGAAAACCACCTTTGTTGTTGGCTACAGCCCGATTGCCTTCCCCGTCATATTCACCTCCCCTGTCCCCATAAGAGGTCGGCCAGGTTTTCTCGAGGTAGTCGGTGGCGTAGGCGCCCATACTCCAGTTATGCCCGTCCATGCTTACTTCCGCATTGACATAGAAATTGTCCAGCAACGTAAATTCATTCACCAACGCATGCTGGTTCGGCGTAACCCGCTGCCCGAACAATACGAGGCTCGTGTCGCCGTTGCCCGCCGCTACATCGCCCAACACCTGGTCATAGGTGCGGTTTTCCTTAATAAAATAGAACACGTACCGGATGGGCGATTTGTCCCCCACCTTCATCGGGATCGGGTTGCCGGTCTCTCCTGCGGCGGTCATCTCGCCGGTTTTGGTATACGGCGTGTTCTTATAGACCTGTGCCGAATACTCACCCAGTTGCTTTTCATCCGGCTCGGGAATGATGCTCATCGTCCCCTTGAACAAACCCGCAATATACTGCACCGGCTGCGCGCGATGACCGTCGCCCTGCCGGTAATTCACTTCCTGCCGCCTGGCCGTGGGGTTGGGACCATGAGGATTCGCCATGGAACTAAGCCCTTTGCCGTTCGCCACCCAGATGCGGTTGCCGACCACCTGCACCGCGGTAGGATACCAGCCGACGGGGATAAAACCCTTTGAAAGGCACGCCCCGGGCTTGCTGACATCGAAAACCGCAAGGCAGTTATTGTCCGCATTGGCTACATACAAGGTTGCGTCGTCATCACTAAGTGCAAGCGCATTGGTCGTCGAGCCGGGCAGCGAATTGGGAAACAACGCCGCATTCAGCGTCTCCACCACTTTTCGGTCATGCAGATCGATAACCGAAACGCTGTTGTCATTTGCATTGGCGACAAAAAGCCAACGGCCTTTCTTCGTCAGGCACATATCGTTGGGATTATCCCCCACCGGGATGCCGTCTCCCGCAAAACTGCGTTTCTTTGTGTCGAAGATCAACAACCGGTCACACCCCCAACAGCTGATATACAGTTCCGAACCATCCTTCGATAACAAACAGGTATAGGCTTCACCGCCGAGATCGAGCCGCCGGATAACGGCCCGGCTTGCCACATCCACGATATAAAGGGAATTGTTGTCCTTTGTGACCACATACAATAACCCTCGCCGGTCATCCAGCGCCAGCCCCGCGGGCGAGATCTTTTCCGGCCATTTCTTACCCAACACGATACTGTCCACCAGCGTCAGCGCGTGAAGCCCGCCCGACATGGCGCTCCCCTGCATCCCCGCTCCCGGATTGACCGCATATTTCAATATCCGGTTGTCATTTCCGCCGGAAGCATACAGGAATTTTTCATCCGCACTAAAGACCAGTCCGAGCCACGACTTTGGAATGATCACACTGTCAAGGATCTGCTCCTTCCCCGCATCGATCAATTGAATGGTCTGCGTGCTTTGGCCGTTATTCGTTACCGCCAGGTACCGGCGCGATGAACTAACGGCGATGTTCAGCGGCAGGTCCCCCAGCGGCAGGCTGTGACCGGCGGGCGTAAGCGACCAGCCATTGGGCAACAACACGTTGTCGTGCGTCATGCCGCCAACCGGTCCCGGCGTCTGGGCGGAAACACCCAGGGAAAGAGCTCCAATAAAGGATGATACCAGAATATGTCGCATAGAATGATTTGCCTGACTATACAAGCCACACAAAGGTATTTCTTACGAAGAATACCCTGAAAAGTGGTCCCGAATTAATAGATAAATAATACCCGCCCGTCCCGTCAGGCGAAACAACCGTCCCGTGATGCAAGCGAACCGTCAGGCGAACAAGCTGTCCCGTGATGCAAGCGAACCGTCAGGCGAACAAGCCCGCTCAGGGGAACAATGCTTCCGCCCGTTGCACCGATTCCGGTTTCCCGACGTCGATCAACCGCGAACGGCTATGATCAAAACCCCGGATCGGATGCTCGCCCGCCAGGTCAAGATAAAGATCCACCATCGAGAACTTCCCTTCCCGCGTCATCAGGCCAAATATTGCCGGATCTATCACGTGGATGCCGCTAAAGGCCTTTTGAACCACGCCGCCCCGCCCGCTAGCCTCACCCCGCGACAGCCCGCTGGCCTCGCCCCCCGCCCGGCCGCCCGCCCCGCGAGGGGTACCCTCGTTCCCGGTCTCCGCCTCTCGCGCCATCCGCTCTTCCCCCGTAGCGGCATTCCGCCACCCGCACAATTCATCGCGCACATCAAAAAGGAAATAGCGTGACGTGACCCGGTCCGTCACCGCCAGCGTCGCCAGCGGCCGATGCCGAAAATGATCCTCGATCATCTCCAAAAGATCCATGTCGGTGAGAATATCCACATTCATCAGCACAAACGGCGCCCCCTCCAACAAGGGCCGCGCCTTCTTTAGCCCCCCGCCCGTCTCCAGCACGGCGGAAGTTTCATCGCTGATCGCCCAACGACAGCCCCACCCGTCATTCGCCTCGAGGGCATCGACGATTTGCCGGGCAAAGTGATGCACATTGATGACCACCTCCGTAATTCCATATTGCTTCAGGTATTTGATATTCCGTTCGAGCAGGCTCCTACCGTTGACCGGCGCAAGGGCTTTTGGATGCCGGTCCGTCCATGGCGAAAAGCGCGTACCCAGTCCCGCTGCCAGGATCATGGCCCGGGTGATTTGGACCGGTGACTTCACCACACTATTCATACCGCGAAGATAGCAAAGAGCGGTAGTTCGTGCGGTAAAAGCGGCGGGCGCTCGGCCGGCGCTCCAGCACCCATTGCGGTAGCTTGCTCTGGAACTGTTGTAAGGCTGAACCGGCTCCGTTTAGCGGCAACCCGGTCCATTCCGTCAGCGTGGAATTTGTATTGACCGCCTTCGGATCTTCCGGTTGCACCCCGCTGATGCCCATGAGCCAACCTTCCTGATCCTTCTCTTTGTACTTGAAAAAGTAAACATACCCCGTTGCCGTTCTGGTGATCACATGCTGCTTTCCTACCAACCGGACCTCCGCATCCCTTCCTTCCGCCCGCCGGTCAAACAATACCGACCGGGCCATCGCCTCCTGCGTCCTGAACTCCGCCGGGAACAAATCGGCCTTCCCGTCCTTCCTGAGCTCGTCATACAACTTCGCCCGATGCCAGTCATCCGCTGCCAGCGCACGCCAGATGCTGTCCGGCACCGGGCGGTTATTACGGCTGAGGATCAACGCGGCGGCCTGCCGCAGCCCGGGAGATTTGAGCGCCAGCAGCTGGCCGTACCATCGGGCAACTCCGGGCCGGTCATAAAAGGGCGCAAGCCATTCCGCATAATTTTCCAGCCGCGGAGCGGATGACCGGGCCGGACGAACCTCCGAACCTTCCGCCTCATCGATCCAACCCTCCGGCCAGATAACGGCCGTCCGCAAAGAGCCGGGCGAACCGTCCTCGTCTTCCGTTTTCTGCTCCGTCAGTTGTTGTCTCTTGAGCAGGATCTGGGCGTCCGAGAACAGCCCGACAAAATAGCCTTGATACGCCGCCTCCGGCAGCCGGTTGCTATCGGCCATTTCAGCCATCAACCGCAGGATAGGCGCCTTATATCCCTCCACGGCGATGAGTTGCAGCACGTCGGGGAACAAAGAAGCCGAAAGTGCCGTGTCGTCTCCGATAGTTTGGAACAGCTCCCGCAATTGCGACCCATTCTCGAAAACCGGGGGACTCTCGACCAGCCACCTTTTCACCAGCGCATAGGCTTCCTTGTTATGCAACCGTACCATCGCTTCCACTGCAGCATTCTGAAAAGCGGCGGTGTCTCCGCTGGCTTCATACACCTGCCGGAGATAGTCGACCGCCGGAGCGAGACAACAGGTATCCCTGATCCGGCCGATACTCCGGACCAACTGGCTTTTTATGTCGATGTAGCTCTTGTCTTCCGGCTTCAATTTGCCGATGATCCGGCGCAGCTCCGGGAGATCCGGGGGCGAGAACACAATGTGGCCGAACGCCTCGCGGGCAGTATGCCGCACCGCCGAATCCTTGCTCTCGTATCGCGAAAAAAGCAACGCCGATTTAGGGGAGAAGATCGAATACCCGTTATCCGGCGCCAGCGGCGTAAAAGATGAAAAGAATTCCCGGATGAAGGTACTTTCTTCTCCGGTCTTGTCGGTAAGCGCCGTCAATTTGTATAGCGTATTCCCCTTCAATACCGCCATCCCCACGACTTTCCGGCTGCTGTTGGTATCCAGTAACGCATACCGGAAACCGCACACCGTATCGCCGCTGTGGAAAAAGATCGGTGCATCCATGATGAAGTCGGCCTTCAGACGTTTCCAATGCAATTCGTTTTCCCAGAATACAGCCGAATCCTTGCGATAAAAATAATCCGGCAGGGTGGAGGTGACAACCTGCACACTCTCCCCGGTTGAATCATCGAAAAAATAAGCTCGCTGGATTTTTGTTTCCGCAACATATGAGGTCCTGTCCTCCCGGCGATATAGCGGAAAATTGAACCCCGCTTCGGTAAGCGATCGCAGGGATTCCGGCACATCGGGATATACCGGCGTGCGGACAGCGAATTGCCGCGCGGTGTCGGTATACCATTCCGGTTCGGTGTAACGATACGGCGCAAACCGAAAGCTGCTGAGGAATTTGCCGGCATCCGCATTGTCTTTTTTCCCGGTAGCCAGGAGCAGGTAATATTCCGGTCCGCGAATGACCGCCTTCGCCCGCAGTCTGCGCCCGGTCACCGTGCTGAATTCGAGGTCCAGACAGTCATGCCCCCCGATTTGACCGAACTGGCGGGAGAGCTCCTTGAGGATGATTTTGGAACCTTTCAAACTTTCCTCGATCAGGTGCAGGTCGACGGTGTCTTCCTCCAGGAAATGCGTATTGCTGATGTTGTCCTTCAATACGACAAAGGCCTCGCCGGTTTCGTTCTCCGCTTCATACTGCCAGACCGGTTTGCTGTTACGGCTTAAGGCGGCAAACGAGACCGTGGGTATAGCCGGGAACGAGACCTGAAAACCGCCGGACGAAGGACGGTAATCCGCCCATCGGTACACGGGCTCCTTTAACCGGATGGAGGAGAAAAAATCGTCCGCTTCCCTTCCGTTGACATAATCCTCCTTACCGCTCATTTTAAATACGAGGATCTCGGCAGGCGTAGCCAGGATCATATATCGCTGCAAATCCCCGCTGCGGTTTTTGTTGACGATCTCGAAACCGTCATACCCATTCCGGCGGATCTCCTTTTTTGTCAGGATCTTTCCCGGGATATTGTCGTATAACAAGCTGTCGATCGTCTTTAACGACGCCGCTGTCGACTGGCCGTTGAGACCGGTGTGGCTCTTTACGCGGGTCATCATATAATAACTTCCGTTCGCCATGTCGGCAAATTGCCAGGATGGGTTTGACGACTCTTCGCGGAGATACCACCGGCCGGGAAGACGGCATTGGATAAATCCATCGTCTGTCGACACCGGCTGGTCATTCAACGGCACGTGCAGCCGGTCGATCCGCTCCCGGTCCACCGCATCCTGATCTGTCATCTTCACCGGCCGCAGGGTATAACCTTTCTTTCGCAGGATCTCGATCACGCCTTTACTGCCCGGCAGGTGCGCGGCGCCCACGGCGACAAAAAGCGATCGATGCCGGATGATCGAGTCGATCGAATTGGCCTGGATGACATTCCGGTCATATAGGAACTTCTCGGTGAACGCTTTTGACGAAGATAAAAGCTGGTCCAGCGAATCCATCAGCGACAGATCGCCCCGCCGGTACGCTTCCTGCATTTTCGTGGATATCGTGAACGCGGTCTCCCCCTCCGGGAACGCCTTTCGCTCTCTTTTCTCTTTCATTTCGGCGAGTGTAGCCTCGATGGAGATTTTTTCGGACTGAAGATAGTTCTCCACGCCCGCGCCCTGCTTTCCAAGCCGCCGGCCGGTCTGATAGATGTATAGATCGAGATAGGTGTCTTCCTGGAAATTAGCCATCGGAGCCGTCGTCCGGTACAGCAGGCCGTTCATTTCAAACGGCTCCTCCCGCAGCGCGGCGATCAGCTGCTCGGTATACCCCAGTTCCCGCATGTCATTCTCCGAGATATAATCGGCATCGGTCGCGGCGTATGCATAGGAATGCTGCGCCCGCTGCGCTTCCTCCAGCCGGAACATATCCGGTTGCCATTCATTCGGATCCACTTCCAGGGCCACCACATCGCATCCCTTTATAGCCATGTAAAACGAATCGCTGAGGTGAAACACTTCTTTGTTGCTGATGTGCATGGAACCAAACAGGTAGGACGGCCTTTGAAGGCCATTACCGCTGATCTCCCATAAAATGCTGGGATAGGCTGACTGACCGTTGCCAAAAAAAGGCAGCCAAAGAAGGAGGGCAGAGGCTAACACGCCAAGTTTGATCATACCGCTGGTTGTTGTCAACCAAATTAACAAATTGTTCTGCTAAAATTTCGACAAAAAATATATTGAAATGTTATTTTTTGCCGCCGCTATAGAACGATATTCTGTATAAGAGGGCTTTTCTGCGGATAGTCGGTATTATAGTGCAAACCGCGGCTTTCCTTCCGGAACTGCGCTTCCTTGACGATCAGATAGCCTACCGTGATCAGGTTGCGCACCTCGCAGAGCTGCGGCGACACCATGGTCGTTTCATACAGGGACTCGATCTCCTCGTGTAGCAGGTCCAGCCGCTTGCTGGCCCGTTGCAGCCGGGTATAGGTGCGGACGATCCCCACATAGTCGCTCATCAGCAGTTGCAACTCTTTCAGACTTTGCGTGATAAGGATCATTTCATCCGGCTCGGTCGTTCCTTCTGCATTCCAGTCGGGAATACCTTCCCTGAAATCGAGGTACTGAACCTGTTGCACGCTGTCGAGGTAACAGCGGTGCGAAAATACCAGCGCCTCCAACAGGGAATTGCTGGCAAGCCGGTTGGCGCCATGCAGCCCGGTCGACGAACATTCCCCGCAGGCATAAAGCCGGGCTATGGACGTCCGCCCCCACTCATCCACCTTGATGCCGCCGCAACTATAATGCGCGGCCGGCGCAACCGGTATCAGTTGCGTCGCCACGTCGATCCCGATAGACCGGCACTTTTTGTAGATATTGGGGAAATGCTCCACGAAACTGGCCTGATCCATATGACGGCAATCCAGAAATACATGCTCCGTTCCCGCCTTTTTCATTTCGCTGTCGATAGCCCTCGCCACAATATCGCGCGGAGCGAGGTCTTTCCGGGCATCGTACCGTTCCATGAACGCTTCCCCGCGACCATTTCTAAGAATGCCGCCGTCGCCCCTGACCGCCTCGGTGATCAGAAAGGACGGACTGACACCGGGCTCGAACAACGCCGTGGGGTGAAACTGGATAAACTCCATATTCTCGATCCGGCCCTTGGCCCGGTAGACCATCGCCACGCCGTCCCCGGTGGCGATCGTGGGGTTGGTCGTTGTCCGGTAAGCCTGGCCATTCCCGCCCGTAGCCAGCAGGGTAATTTTCGAAAGGATCGTGACTATTTTGTTGGTATGCTGATCGAGCGCGTAGACCCCATAACACTCGATATCCGGCGTCGATTTCGTAACCAGGTAACCCAAATGGTGCTGGGTGATCAGGTCGAGCACAAACCAGTGTTTGACGATCTCGATATTTTTTTGCCTGCCGACGGTTTCGAGCAAAGCCCGCTCGATCTCTTTACCCGTCACATCCTTATGATGCAGGATGCGGAATTCGGAATGGCCGCCCTCTTTCCCAAGTTTGTAATCGCCTTCGGCATCCTTATCGAACCGGGTTCCCCAGTCGATGATTTCCTGGATCCTTTCCGGCCCTTCCTTCACCACGATCTCGACGGTTCGCGGATTACACAGCCCGTCACCGGCAATCAACGTATCCTGGATATGCTTGTCGAAGCTGTCATGCTCAAAATCCGTTACGCCGGCGATCCCCCCCTGCGCATATTTGGTGTTGGTCTCGTCCGCCCGGGATTTCGTGATCACCAGGACCTTCTTCTCCGGATGATGCTGAGCCACCTTAAGCGCATAGCTTAACCCGGCAATTCCCGAACCGATAACCAGGAAATCTGTCTTTATCATGGCGCAAAAATAGTAAAAAGGCCTGTCCCGGCAGGTAAGGCGTGGCGGACACCCTAATAAGCGATCGTATACTCGAATTGTTCCGGATGCTCGAACGCGTTGATCAGGTTAAACTTCATGACCACGGTCTTTTTGTCGTCCGACAATGTTGCGGTGGCATTATCGATCTTTTTGACCGGCCGGGGTAGCACGATCGTCGTGGTATAATTGATCTCCATTCCCATCTGCGCCGCTTGCTTGACCTGCGCCAGTTGCGGATCGTTCTGAAGCGCCTTCCATTTGTCCTGGTTGACCTTCTTGGACATCAAACCGTCATGGCAGGTAAAGTCATAAATGCCGTTGAACTGGTTGAGATCGGGGGCGCCGCCGCCGATGCCGCCGCCTAAACCTCCGCCCAATCCGCCGCCTAAACCTCCGCCCGCGCTGCTGTCTCCACCTCCCAGACCGCTCAACAACTGCGAAGACCCTAGCGATCCATCCCCCAGCGCCGCATACAACTTCTGCAGGTTTTCCTGGTTGCTGAACGGGAATTTCATGTGGGTCGTGAATACTTTGGCATCCATATCGAGCTTGATATGAACGGTCCCCGCGCTGAGCAGGGCCTTCTTATCCGCCGGCATCGTTTTAGCGCTGTCAAGGATGTCTTTCATATTGATCGTGGTATCCATCTTCGAGATACCCTTCTTTTCGAGCTCATCCTTTCCCATATACGTTTGGAGCAGATCCAACATCTGACTCATGTCCATATCCATCGTCACGGCGCCGCTGCCGTCCTTCCGGAGATCGATCTTTTCATTGATATCCAAGCAACCGGTAAATCCTATCGCGACAAATAAGAACAGGACGAATTTTAACATCTTCATGGAAATCCACATTTGAACGGCAAGATAATTTTTTACGCGACGCCAACCTTGTAGCGTACGGTAAATATTTGTGAATGTCCCGGCGCTAAAAGTGTCAGTCCCATTTTGTTATTAAAGCAGTCCGGCGCACCGCTCAGGTTCTCGATAGCAATACTGGTCCGGTCCGATGGCGTGTAGATTTGCAGATAAGGATAGCTGGCATCGGGAAAGAACGAAATACTCAGCCCGCTCGCCGGATACAGGATCTCGCATGCGGCGCTGACAAGGTCGGGCTTCACGGTAAAGCAATTGTCAAGGAACGTATCCCCGATAACCCGCGGCGTTTCAAAGTCGTTGTATTGCACCAATTTGCCGGTGGGTACAAGCCGGGCGTCGAATTCCACCATCGCAGCCGAATGAAATTGCATTCGCCAGTCGTCGATCCGGCCGCCCAGCCGGAAATAAGGATGCCACCCGTCGGCGATCGGGATGACTGTCTTGTCGAGGTTGGTTACGGTTGTCACCACCTCGAGCACATGCTCGGCATGCAGGATATATCGTACCTGGCAGCTATAGTCAAAAGGATAGCCGGGGTCCTCCTTCTTATACGTATGCTCCAGCACTACGGTACCGGAATGATCGTTGGTGGATTCCTCCAGGATAGAAAATGGCTTGTCGAAGATCAGCCCGTGGATGGCCGTCCCGTCGCCAAACAAATGGGAAAAACGATACGCTTTTCCATCGAAATGGTAAATGCCATCCCGGATCCGGCACGGAAAAGGCGAAAGCTTCGGCCCCTTGTACGATCGGCCCATATCCGACTGCACGGCGACTAAGTCCGGATAGTTATCGATGACGTTGAACCGCCGACCATCCGCTGTACGCACCGTGAACGCATGCAACGCAGCCCCGAATCCCGGCAGCAGAGAGACCGTCGTTTGGCTTGTTTCGTCTTCAATATGGACCAGATCGAGGCCGTTCTCCCGGCTGCGCCAAATCAAAAAAGGCATGTGGAAACCGTATTATTTCCCGCAATGTAAGCAAAACCTGAACCCCCGCGGCGGCCCGGCCGCTTAACAAATCGGTACGCGCGCCCGCGATCGGACGGCCTTTGGTACACGGGCACCGGGACAGAGACCGATCTGGATCTCGGTCAGTTGACACGCCGGCGCCGAATAATCGACATGCAAAAGCGTCTCAACATATACGTCGGTCATTTCCAGTTCATTGTATGCGATGTAGTCCAGCATTTCCGAGTATTCCGATTCCAGCCCCTCCCAGGGACCCTCATATCGGGAGCAAAGACAGTTGAATGGAGGGATCTGTTTGAAATACGGAAGAAGCGTCGTGGGGATCTGCCCCTGTACCGGCAGCGCGATCTCCATCGTCAGCGGCGTGTCGGCCTGGCCGTCCATCCCGTAAAATAGCCGGTACTGCGGCCCGCAAATCAGCAGGCCCAGGTCGGCGACATAGGGATAAAGTTCGCGTAAGGCACTGGCAGTTAAAGACCTTGACTCACGCCATGTCGTCTGCCGGGAGACATATAGTACCGTCATGGGAGGATGGACGCGGATAAGCATAGTGTTTCTGGTTTCTCCAAAGATGCATTGCGCTTGTGTCAGCCTTATGTCAGCAGGAGGTGTAGTGTGAAGATATTTTTTCCGCGAGTTCCTTCATGATGCCCCGAAGGGCGACCGGCGATTCCACCTGCACCCGGTTTGTCCACGTCAGCAGCCAGCGCCCGAAATACCCCAGATTGGAGGTTAGAAATTTCATCCGGACGGCCGTGTCGAGGACCTCCTCCGACACAAATCCATTCAGATACTTCTGCTCCTGGAGGTATTTGGCCACCTCCCGGTCAAAACGAACGATCGCCTCTTCCAGGTCGGAGCCTTGCCTGATCTGGTCAATATATTCCCGGATGGAAGGATGAGCGGCTGGATCGAAACAATGATCGTCTACGGTGACCCCAAGCATCCGGCTCATTCGGAAATCCCGATAGTCGTTTCGCAGATGACACCAGGCAATCAGGTGCCACGCAGAGCCATAGTGGAGCAGTCCGATCGGCTCGACTTTCCGCAGCGTAACCTCTTCCTTTTGCTGCGAACGGTATTGCAAGTGAACAATCTTTTTGTTGACAACCGCCTGCTGCAACAGGGATAGATATTGCTGCGGAGATTCGAGGTCCGGCGCATACCGCGTCAGAATTTCGATATGCTCCGTCAGGCTGTCCACATATTCCTTATCGGGGGATCGCAGCACGGCCTTGATCTTGAACAAGGCCGCATGGAAATGGCGCTTTACCGAGCCGTCCGTGAACTGCTCGGCCAATTTAGCACCCAGCAGCAGCGCACTGGCCTCCTCTTGCGTGAACATGACCGGCGGCAACCGGTATCCTTCCATGATCGTATACCCCGATCCCGCTTCACCGATTACCGGCACGCCGGACTCATCCAGGGCCTTTACGTCCCGGTAAACAGTCCGCAGACTGATCTGAAAGCGGTCGGCCATTTCCTGCGCCGTAACTTTCTTCTTGCTCTGCAGATGCGTGAGAATGGCATGAAGCCTGTCAATACGATTCATTGACCCAAGCCTCGCTTTCTTTTATTAAATTGATCAATTCTTCCATGGCGACGGAACTATCGACACCCCGTTTGACAATTTCTTTGCCCCGATATAACGTGATCTTTCCCGGCCCGCTTCCCACATACCCGAAATCTGCATCGGCCATTTCTCCCGGACCGTTTACGATACAACCCATGATCGCGATCTTCACCCCTTTGAGGTGATGCGTCGCCGCCCTGATCCTCGCCGTCGTTTCCTGCAGATCGAAAAGCGTGCGCCCGCAGGAGGGGCAGGAAATATATTCCGTCTTCGAGATCCGTGTCCTTGTCGCCTGAAGAATGGAAAAAGCCGTGTTGTTCAGGAACTGGTGATTATTCCTGACCTCCAGATACGTCCGGCCGCCAACCCGGTGATGGACGAGCTTTTCGGGATCGTTCATGAGCCAAACCCCGTCCCCCAGGCCATCCAGTAACAGCGCTCCCGCTTCGGCGGAAAAATGGATCAACTGGGCGTCGATCGTGTCATCGTTGCTCTCCACCGCCAGGATCACCGGATTCCCGATACCCCGCTGCATCATCGAAATGAACCACGACCGGACCGATAACATGGCCGCCGGATGCGAAGACCATAGACAGACCACTGCATGGCGATCCGCCGCCAGTTTCGCCATCAGGGCCTCCCGCTCCCGCGTTGCGGCGTCCACCGATACAAAATGCAGGCTCCCCGCCGGCAGCCCGTGCAAAAGATACTCTCCTTCGGTAAACAGCGGTAGATACTTTTCCCGGTCCGCTGCCTGCTGCCAGGCGGAGTGATCCAGGATAACCCGCAGGGTCCCGGGTAGATCGAAATCGACCGATTTGTTCCGTGCGTATAGATAATCCGCCGCCGCGTCCCCGATGTTCCACTTGTCCGTAACGGGGTCATAAGCATAACCGATGGCCTTCAGATCCTCCCGCCGGATGCTCGCCGGTTTCATAAAATCCGCCACGACGATCGGCACATGATGGTTTCCGATATTTGCCGACGCATCGGTCATTCTCCGCCGGTACTCGAAGGGAGAATACGGAATTGTCCCGACCGGTGGGATCTCCTTCCCGTTCATCGCCGCCCTGCCCCGATACCGGCTGACCAGGTCCTTGCAGACCGGTATCTCGAATTCCGGGTCTTCCGTCAGGGAAACGCGGATGGTATCCCCGATCCCGTCTTCCAGTAACGTGCCGATACCGATCGCCGATTTGACCCGGCCGTCCTCCCCGTCGCCGGCTTCCGTGACACCGAGATGCAATGGATAGATCGCGCCAAATTCTTCATCCATCTTTTGGATCAGCAGCCGGTAAGCCTGGACCATGACCTGCGGATTGCTGGACTTCATGGATAGCACAATATTGTGATAGCTTTCATCCCGCGCCACCCGCAGGAATTCCATCGCGCTTTCCACCATCCCGACGGGGGTGTCGCCATAACGGCTCATGATCCGGTCGCTTAACGAACCATGGTTGGTGCCGATCCGCATCGCGGTCCCATACTCTTTGCAGATTTTAACGAGCGGCGTAAAACGTTCCCGTATCCGCTCGATCTCCTCCCGGTATTCCGCATCCGTATATTCGATAAAAGCAAATTTCTTTTTGTCGATATAGTTCCCCGGATTGATCCGGACCTTCTCGACAATGCGGGCCGCAATCTCCGCGGCATTGGGCGTAAAATGGATATCCGCGACCAGCGGCGTTTTATATCCCCTCCGCCGTAACTCGTTGCGGATATTGAGCAGGTTTTCCGCCTCCTTTTTGCTGGGCGCGGTAATCCGAACCAGCTCCGCTCCCGCTTCGATACACCGGATCGACTGTTCGACGGTCGCCAGCGTATCCATCGTGTCGGTGGTGGTCATCGTCTGGATCCGGATCGGTTGATGATTCCCGAGGATGAGATCTCCGATCCTGACCTCCAGGGTGTCCAGCCGCGAATACCGGGTCAGGGAATTACAATAAGATTGCATGGCGCAAATTTATGAAAGAATCGGGGGATCGCGAATCGGGAAGTCACCAGTCCTTGTCCGGCTGATTCGGAGCACGAACCTTATTTTGATTGAGCTTATTTTGCAGGTCATTCTCGCGCTGCTGGAGTGCCTTGAGCAGTTGCTCGACCTGCTGCTTGTTCAGCCGGCTGGGTTGGGGCTTCGGTTGTTGCTGTTGCTGCTGATCCTGGTCCTTTTTTTGATCCTGCTTGTTCTTTTGATCCTTCTTCTGATCCTGGTTCTTCTTTTGCTGATTTTGCTGCTGTTGCTGCTGTTTTTGTTCCATCAGGGCCTTTTCCAGGTTCTCCCGCGCATCCGAATCCGCGGCATCCAGTTTGAGCGCGGCTTTCCACGCATCGATGCTTTCCTGCAGCTTTTTCTGCTTCGCCATGGCTACCCCTTTGTTGTAAAGACCCTTTTCTTCCATGGGCTTGTCGGTTGCGCTGTGATCGATGGTCGCATCGTAGGACTTCGCCGCCGCGTCAAATTGGTTCTTCCTGAATTGCGCATTACCCAGGTTGTAATTGGCTGTAGGATTATCGGGGGCCTTGTCGACCGCGGCCTGGTATTGTTTAACCGACTGGTCCAACTGCTTCTTTTTATACGCCCGGTTGCCGCTGCGGATAAGCGTGTTGGGTGTCTGGGCGGACGCCGCAAACGGGACCCCCATCCCGATACCCAGAACCAATAGCATCCGAACTCCCCCCGCTGCGGGCTTCCCGCGACGTCGCTCGGCCAACAGGAATTCCGCCAGCAATAATACGATCGCCGCCGCAACAAACCACTGGAAATAGCTCTTGTAGTCGATGAACTCCGCGTCACTCATATCTTTTTTCTCCGCGCTCTCCAACTGCTGCGTTACGGTGATGAGCGCGTCTTCAACATTGCTCAGCCGCAAATAAGTACCGTTCGTCTCCGTAGCCAGCTGCTGCAACTCCGCTTCGTTCAATTTGGACATGACCGTATGCCCTTCCTGGTCCTTTTTTAATTCGCCGGTTACCGGGTCTTCGATAGGAGCCCCCTCCGGTGATCCGATCCCAACGGTATTGACGAGTACGCCGTCCTCTGCCAGCTGCCGGGCCACCTTTGCAGCGTCCGGGTCATGGTCTTCGCCGTCGGATACCAGTACGATCGATTTATATTTTCGTTCTTTGCCGTTAAACGCTGCGTTGGCCATTCGCAGGGCTTCCGCGATCACGGTGCCTTGGGTGGGCACCACATCGGGGCTGGCCTCCTGGATGTACATGCGCGCCGCACCGTGGTCGGTTGTCAACGGCATCTGAAGATAGGCCCGGCCCGCGAACAACACTAACCCGATCCGGTCATTCGGCAATTGGTCCGACAATCGCAGAAGGAATTGTTTGGCCCGCTCCAGCCGGCTTGGCTTGACATCCTTCGCCAGCATACTTTTGCTGACATCCAGCACGAACATGACATCGACACCCTTTCGCTGCACGTTTTCCATCGAGCCGGGCTTTTGCAGATTGGCCGCCGCCAGTACGATCGCAACAAACGCCACGAGCGCGAGACCGGCCTTGATCAGGAAACGGGTCGACGAGAAATTCCGGATCAACTGGCGGACAAGCGATGGATCGCCGATCTTTGCCGCCGTACGCTTCTTCCACCGCAACAGGAGCCAAAGCAGCAGGAGCAGCACCGGAAAGGCGCCGAGGCCGATCAGATATTCGATATGTTCAACGCGGATCACGGATAGTGAGTTTATTTTTTCCCCTCGAAGAAGCCCTGTTCATGCAGGATCTTCTTCACAATTACCAGGCCGGTCTCCCGCAGGTCTTTCGTTGGATCGGCGGATTCCAGGTTAACAACGAAAAAATAGGGGTGTTTGTTTTCCTCCACCCAGCCCATTACCCAGCCGATGCCATCCCCATTCTCCCGCCTTTCCTGCGCGGTCTTATAACAAAATCGATAAACGGAATTGCTTTCCGCCGACATCATCCGCCGTACGATCTCCTGCGTGCGCGCAAAAAAAGGAAGCTGATTAAAATACAATTTCTTTAACAATCCCAATTGCTCGTCGCAGTTGATCTTTAGCGTATTGTCCTGCCAGAAGGTGCTGACGTCGGAAGACATCGCCTTGTTCCCGTATTGCAGGGAGTCGATCCATTTTTTTAACGTATCCTTTCCAAGTTCGTTTGCCAGCTGGCTGAAGACAACCTGTCCGGTATCGCCGCCCGTACCGAACCCCTTCTCATCCTTCACTACCCCCGTCTGGATCGCCACCAGCGCCTGCAGAATGTCAAACGTCGCGCCCGGCGTATAAAAGCTATCGCTATACCTCGACAAATTGTAAATGGTAAAATGACCGTGCCCGTTATCGAACAACCCGAACGACCCCTTTACTCCGGCCGAATCGAAATACCGGCCGAGGCTTTCATCCACGGTTACATTATTTGGGGAACAGCCGAAAAAAAACAAGGGAATGCCAAGGATAACGACAACGACTTTGCGCATCGAACAAATTTGCGGTAAAGATAATCATTGCTTCGGCAAATGGTATTTGTCGATGAGCGCAAGCGTGACCCCATTGGTCCAGCCGAATCCATCCTGGTCGGGATACTCTCCGCCGCCGGCCACCTTATCGGGATCGACGACATTGTATTTTTCCAGCAACCTTCCCGTCTCCTTGTAAACCTTTTCCACCAGCCGGACCCAACGCGCCGCAATGTCTGCTCCCAACTCTTTCTGCCCGCAGCGATCGAGCCCCCAAACGGTCATCCACTCCAACGGAGCCCATCCATTCGGTGCATCCCACTGCTGGCCGGTGTTGAACTCGGTCGTGACTATTCCGCCCGGTTTGAGCAATTTTGCCCGAATGACATCCGCGACCTTCGCAGCCAGAAAACTCAGGTAGTCGGGGTTTTCGTTTATAAAACAAAACGGATACATTCCGCCCGGGTTGATATGACCCGATTGCTGCCCGGTCTTGAAATTATAATCCGTATAGAAATTCACCTTCTTGTTCCAGCAGTACTTCTGGATCAGCTCGCCACGATGAACGGCCCTTTGCCGGAATTCAGCGGCGGCGCTGTCCTTGTTCATCAGCTTCGCCTTCGAGATGGCCCATTCGAGGTGATACAGCAACGCATTCAGATCGGGCGGCACCATGTCCGTGGTCCGGATCGTGGTGAGATTCTTTTCGTCGGCAAACCAACGGCTGCTGAAATCGATCCCGCTTTCCGCCGCGGCCCGGAGGTTCTGGTACATCTCTATTTTATCGCGACCCGATCGCTGGGCGGTGATCACGTCTTCCCGCCAGCTTTCCTGCCGGGGGACGGTGGCATCATCCCAATAGCGGTTCAAAATATCGCCGCCATTCAGCCGGACCACCCGGCGATAAGCCTGCCCCGCCTTCAACTTATCCGCCCCGTCCATCCAAAATTCATACTCCTTTTCCATCGCCGGCAGGAACTCCTGGAATACGCTGTCGCCCTGGACGGATGCCAACAGCTCGACCATGACCGAAAAGAAGGGCGGCTGCGAGCGGCCGAGGTAGTAGGTCCGGTTGCCGTTGGGAATATGCCCGTAGTTCTCGATCAAAAAAGCGAAGTTCCGGACCATATTTTCGATCATTCCCACTTCGCCGCTCTCTTTGAGCCCCAGCATGGTGAAATAAGAGTCCCAATAGTAGACTTCCCGGAAGCGTCCTCCGGGCACGATATACGGATTGGGTAACGGTAACAGGGAACTGCCTTCCACTACCTTGTCCGGCGTGCGTTTCAACACGGACCACAGGTTCCTGATGTGCGTGACGACATCCTCGGACATATTGGTTTTATACGCTTCGGCCGGATTGACCGGGAGATCGAAATTATCGAGAACGAACTTTTTCAGCTCGAATCCCGCTGCGGTCCGTTGCGCTTCATAGTCGGCGACGATATCGGCCGGCTTCCGTTTAGGAAGACAATCGACAAATGTCTTTCCATCCGGAAACACCTGGTCCATTTGCACGTCGACAAACAATTTTCCATAGACCTTGTCCGGAGGAGCGGTAACAAGGGGCTGACCAGACGAAAGTAAAGAGCTGACTATCAGTAGGAAAAAGCATAAAAATCTTCTCATATGCAGGTAATGAGTGCTAAAAATAAAATATTTTCTATAGATTTGAGCGCGCGGTCAGGTGGGTACGCCTAAAATAGCGAACACCGCCAAGACTAGCGGTGTTCCTTCTGCTTTTGCTTATAACCAAAAAATTCTTGATGGCCGGCTCGCGCCGGCCATTTATTTTCTATTCTGCACCGTCACTCATCGCTCGCTGGACGGCGTAATTACCCACTTCATCCGCTACCTGTAACCCGACCGTGCAATCGATCGCGTAGTGGATCCCGGCATAAATGCGGGAATTGGCGGCATCCTGCGCAAGCTGCATGTAGGCCTGCGCCCTGGACGGGATTAGATGACCAAGGATCGTTGCAGCCGCTCCGCTGAACATCGAATGGCCCGAAACATAAGATGGGAAGTTCGGGATCCCGGTCAACGTCCGGATGATCGGATCCATTTGACTGGGTCTGGGATTGAAATAATGGTACTTTATGTACCAACATTCGATGGCAGCGTCCATTTCCGCCATGTTGAGCAGCGCAAAATTCCGGGCCCATCGCACTTCGCTCCAATTCTGCTGTACGAAGTCCTGCGCCGCGATGTAATTCCAATGGCCCGGCGGCGTCCAGGTTCCGACACCATCCGCCCACAATTGTACCAGGCTTACCTGTTCGCGCGTAGCATGTTGCACCGTACTTAACGCTGCCGCGACAATCTGCTTCATCGTATCGCTGCCGGTAGACGGAGGTGGAGGCGGGCAAAGGGCAACGACCGCGGTGGAGTCGAGCAGGAACCCTTTGACCTGGTAAAACAACGGCAGCATCGGCGGCCGGGCGGGGGTTTCCAGGCTTACCCACGCCGTCTGACCCTGCGCCTCGGTCGCTGTCGCAAAAGACGACCAGATCGACGGAGTGCCGACAGCCTTTCCGGCATTGTCGGCCCGGCCCCGGGCGATGTATGCATCCGCCACCTGGCGGCCCAACGCCTCTCCGGCGGTCACATCGCTGGGTGCGGCCGCGCCGGAAGCGATCAGGCTGAATTCGGCCTGTTGTAATTTCTGCTGGATGGAAGCGATCTCATCGGGGAAAAGCAATTGCATCATTTCCGCCGTGACCCCGGCCAACACAGCCCCTTCGGAAGGGTAGGAAGGCAGGCTGGTCTTTGCCGCCAGCGCCTGGACCGAAGAATCGACGGTATAGGGCGCAGGCCGGTTATACAATGTCTTATAATGCCAGCAAGCTACGAGCGCATCATACTGGGCGGCGCTGACATAAGCATAGGCCCTGGCCGCATAGGGCGGATTGGAAAACGGAAACAGCGGATAGGCAAAGGGGTTAGTAGAACTGGGAATGGGGTAGGTTCCGTTCGCCAGCTGATAAGGCGGGAGGTTGTACTTCGCCACCAGTCCGCGCATGATCTCGTTCCACCGCAGGACGCCACCGGCGCTCCAATATTTTATCTGCGCCCGCTGGTCGCCGGTGAGGCTGTGCTGGTATCCCTTGATCGTGTTGAGGTCGGCGGCATAGGCCGGACTGCTGGTGGCCGCCGGAGCGGCGACCGCGAAGGTGTCGGGCCGGGACAGGAGGACCGGCTTCCACGTGCCGGCATTGAGATCTTCGTTGGTCGGATTGAGCGCCGAAAGGTTCGAGCTTACATCCGGTACACTCTTGTTGCAGCTAAAAAGTGCTGTAGTCAGCAACGATCCCGAAAAACAGAGGACATATAGATGGTTACGCATGATTATTTGGTTTTTTTTGCAAAATCGAAAATGTAGAAGATCCCGCCTTCAACTGCCGTAGCCTGACCCACATTGCGGCCCGCCACGGCATAATTTCCATCCGCGGTAAGCGAAAGACCCTTCAGCCGTTTCGAATGGAACTCATATTTGACATGGGCGCCCGCCGTCAGCGCATCCATCCGGTTACTCGGGAACGGCATATCGTTCTTCCGGATGTCAAAGCCTCCCTGCGTGATCATGTCCGCAAGCAAACCCTCGATGATCCAGCTTTTGCTGCGATAACCCGCCCGCAATAACCAGGACACCAGATTCGGCATCTGCACCTGGTTGGTCTCATGAAAAGAGGTCGTATAGTATGACTGCTCGTCGATGGTGATGTTGCTTCTCCAGATATACGTGCCGACCCCCGTTACA
>DATJWK010000119.1:0-16055 GCA_035501395.1 Puia sp. | reverse complement strand
ATTTCAAACCCCGGTTTGACGGGGCTTATTCGGGGATCTTCTACCTGAACTTCATAATCAACTTCCTGGCTCCCCTCCTGATCTATATGAAACGGGGGTCCAAGCGCAACTGGGGCACGGTAACGTTTATGTCCGTACTTTTGATATTTGGACACTGGCTGGATTTTTACCAGATGGTATTCCCCAAGGTCGACCCGGACCATGTGATGATGAACTTGTTCGATTTCGGGATCGCCCTGGGTTTTGTGGGACTGATCATGTGGCAGACGCAGCGGGTGCTAAGCAAGTTCCCCCTGCTGGCAAAAAACCATCCTTTTGTGAAGGAAAGTATTATCCATCATACTTAAAACTTTTTTAATACCATGTCTACGTTTTTTCTGTTGATGATCCTGTTGTTTGGCTTCCTGATCACCTTTCAGATTGCCAAGGCCAGCGAATATGTGGGGGTATTGAAAGGGGAGAAGAAGAATTTCGAGCAAAACAACAAGGTCAACGGCTTTTTGATGATCGTCTTCCTGGTGCTCGGGTTGGTCGGGGTATACTGGTGCAACGAACTATACCGCGGAAAGATTCTCGGCGAGTCCGCTTCGGTGCATGGGGAGCAGATCGATACCATGTTGTATATCACGATCGCGATCACCGGCGTCGTCTTTGTTATCACGCAGATCCTGCTCTTCTGGTTTGCCTATAAATACCAATATTCGGAGAAAAGGACCGCCCACTATTTCCCGCACAACAACCGGCTGGAGGTGATCTGGACGGTGGTGCCGGCTATTTTCCTGACGGTGCTCGTGGGTTTCGGCTTGTTTTACTGGTTCCGGATCACCGGTGACGCGCCGGCGGACGCCAACCAGATCGAGGTCACGGGCAAGCAATTCGGCTGGATCTTCCGTTATCCGGGAAAGGACCACACGTTTGGAAAGAAGTACTATCAGAATATCAACGACGGCGCGAACAACCAGCTGGGCTTGCTCTGGGACGATCCGTATTCACACGATGACATTGTCACGGGCGATATGTATATCGAGGTCAACAAGCCCGTAAAGCTCATCATCAATTCCCGTGACGTGATCCATGACGTCGGGCTGGTGTATTTCCGGCAAAAGATGGATGCGGTCCCCGGTACGCCCACGACGATGTGGTTTATTCCCAAGTATACGACGGAGGAAATGCGGAAGAAAGAGAACAATCCCGCATTTGAATATGAGATATCCTGCGACCAGATGTGCGGCAAAGGCCACTATACGATGCGCGGTGTGATCAAGGTCGTGACGCATGAACAGTATGTGCTCTGGCTGGCGGGACAGAAATCCAATTATGATCAGGTGATGGCGGCCAAGACCAACGCGGTCGCCGACAAGAACTAATAAACTATTTATGAGCAACGAAGCATCATTACATCCGGTGACCGAGACCAGCCATGACGTGCATCTGGACGAGCATGCCATGCATCACCACAAGGAGACATTCATCACCAAATATGTCTTCAGCCAGGACCATAAAATGATCTCCAAGCAGTTCCTGATCACGGGGATGATCTGGGCGATCATCGGGGGCCTGATGTCGGTGTTGTTCCGGTTGCAGCTGGGGTATCCCGAGTCGCATTTTCAGATCCTGCAGGATGTTTTTGGCAGCAAGTGGGCGGCCGGCGGGCAGATCCAGCCGGAGTTCTATTATGCGCTGGTAACGATGCACGGTACGATCCTCGTCTTCTTCGTATTGACCGGCGGGTTGAGCGGAACCTTTGCGAATTTCCTCATTCCGCTGCAATGCGGCGCGCGCGATATGGCGTCGCCGTTCCTGAATATGCTGTCCTACTGGTTCTTCCTCGGCGCCAGCATCGTCATGCTCACGTCGCTCTTTATCGAGTCGGGACCGGCGGCCGGCGGGTGGACTTCCTATCCGCCGTTGAGCGCACTGGGGGATGCTTCCGAGGGGTCGAAAGCGGGGATGGACCTATGGATCATCTCGATGGCGTTGTTCGTAGTGTCCTCGTTGCTGGGCGGGCTGAACTATATTTCGACGATATTGAACCTCCGGACAAAGGGGATGAGCATGACGCGGCTCCCGCTGACGATCTGGGCCATCCTGTTTACGGCCATCCTCGGCGTACTGTCCTTCCCGGTGCTGTTGTCCGGCTTTATCCTGTTGCTGTTCGACCGCCATGCGGGGACGAGCTTTTACCTGTCCGATATCTTTCTTACGGAGACCGGCAAGGCGCTGCCAAATGAAGGCGGCAGCGCGATCCTTTACCAGCACCTCTTTTGGTTCCTCGGTCACCCCGAAGTATATATCATTATCCTGCCCGCGATGGGCCTGGTGTCCGAAGTGATGTCGGTAAATGCGCGAAAACCCATCTTCGGGTATATGGCGATGGTCGGGTCGCTGTTTGCCATCGCGATCCTCGCCTTCCTGGTCTGGGCGCATCATATGTTTGTCACGGGGTTGAATCCCTTCCTCGGGTCGGTATTTGTGTTGCTGACGCTATTGATCGCCGTGCCTTCCGCCATCAAGGTATTCAACTGGCTGACGACGCTTTGGCGGGGAAATATCCGGTTTACGCCGGCCATGCTGTTTGCCATCGGGTTTGTCAGCACCTTTATCTCCGGTGGGCTTACGGGGATCTTCCTGGGCAACTCGACGCTGGATATCCAGCTGCACGATACGATGTTCGTGGTTGCGCATTTCCATATCGTGATGGGGGTATCGGGCATCCTCGGGATGTTCGCCGGCATCTATCACTGGTTCCCGAAGATGTATGGGCGGTACATGAACAATACCTTATCCTATATCCACTTCTGGATCACCCTCACCGGCGCATACCTGATCTTCTGGCCCATGCACTACGAAGGGTTGGGCGGATTGCCGCGCCGGTACCTGGATTATAGCCATTGGCTCTCGTTCAACCAGTTTGGCGATCTCAACCGGTTTATTTCGACGGTGGCGATGATCACCTTTGCGGTGCAGCTCCTGTTTGTGTTTAACTTTTTCTATTCGATATTCAAGGGCCGCCGGGTGATGACGCGGAATCCGTGGGGTTCGACGACCCTTGAGTGGACGGCGCCGATCCGGCCCGGGCATGGCAACTGGCCCGGCGAGATCCCCGAAGTACATCGCTGGCCCTATGATTATGCGAAGGATGGCCGGGAGTTTATCCCGCAGACGGAGCCGCTGGGTCGCAATGAGAGCCAGCATTGATATATGATGCAGACTGTGAAGCAATCGAGTTCTTTAAAATTTGCCGGCAAACTGCAGGATTACAAGCTGCTGATCAAGTTCAACCTGAGTTTCATGGTTGTCTTCAGCGCGTTGATCAGTTATTTGCTGGCGCCGAAAGTAAAGGAATATGACTGGGTGGCGATCGGGCTCTTCTTTATCGGCGGGATGCTGGTGACGGGGAGTGCGAATGCGATCAACCAGATCGTGGAAAAGGATACCGACGCGCTGATGAAGCGGACGGCGGGGCGGCCGGTGGCCGCCGGCAGGATGAGTACGGAGGAGGCCTGGACATTTGCGGTCGTAGCCGGGGTGGGCGGGGTGCTGATCCTGGCGCACTTCAATTGGCTGGCGGCGGGTCTGGCGGCATTTAGTTTGTTCGTCTATGCCTTTATCTATACGCCGCTAAAAAAGGTCAGTGCGATCTCGGTGCTGGTGGGTGCGGTACCCGGTAGTTTGCCTTGTCTCATCGGCTGGGCGGCGGGGAATGACGATCTGAGCGCCGGCGGCTGGATCTTGTTTGCGTTGCAATTCTTTTGGCAATTCCCGCATTTCTGGGCGATTGCGTGGATTGCGCACAAGGACTACGAGGCGGCGGGGTTCAAGTTGTTGCCGTCGACGGAAGGCCCGACAAAATATTCAGCGATCCAGTCGATCATCTATTCGCTGTTGCTGGTGCCGGTGGGCGTGCTGCCGTGGCTGACCGGGATGTGTACGGGAGCGGGGGCGATCGTGGTGCTGGCGGCGAATTTGTTGATGGTTTTGCAGTGTGTGCGGTTGTATCGCGAGATGACGGTAAAGGCGGCGCGGCGGGTGATGTTCAGCAGCTATATTTATTTGCCGCTGGTGTTGTTGAGCTTATTGGCGACAAAGATTTGAAATTTATGGATTTGGCGAACGAACAACGAAAGAAAATACATCCTCATAAATTCACGTTATGGGTGGGGTTGGCAAGCATTTCAATGATGTTTGCGGGGTTTACGAGTGCGTTTGTAGTGAAGCGCGATGCGGCGGGTTGGACGACGCTTTCGATCCCCACGGCGTTCTGGTATTCGACGGCGACGATCATCATCAGCAGCCTGACGATGCAAATGGCGCTAAGGTCTTTTAAAGAGCGGGAGATGTTGCGATATCGCAATTTGCTCGCCGTGACGGCGATCCTGGGGATATTGTTTATGTTGTTGCAGTGGGCGGGGTTCAGGGAGATCTGGCATTCGGGGATCACGTTCAAGGGGTCGGGAGCGGGGCAGTTCCTGTATGTGATCGCGGGGCTGCATGTGGCGCATGTGCTGGGCGGGGAGATCGCGCTGCTGGCTATGCTGGCCAGGGCTTATGTCACAAAGGTCCGCAGTTATAACAGCATACCGGTGGAGTTGATGGCCACGTGGTGGCACTTTGTGGATATACTGTGGGTTTATCTGTTGATTTTCTTTATCGTAGTTAAATAAAAACAAGAATATGGCACAAGCGGTACCAGCGGGGCAGAAATGGTGGAGTGGCGGAAAAAGCCCCTTCAACGTGGAGTATGGGAAGCTGATGATGTGGTATTTTTTGATGAGCGATAGTTTTACGTTCGGAGCTTTTCTGATCTCTTACGGTTCCATCCGGTTTGCTACGAATGGCTGGCCGAATCCGAATGAAGTCTTTAAGGCGTTTCCGTTCTTCGGGGAGACCAACCTGCCGCTGGTGTTTGTGAGTTTGATGACCTTTATCCTGATCATGAGCTCGGTGACGATGGTGCTGGCGGTGGCGGCGGGACATAACGGCGATCAAAAGAAGGTGACATTGTATATGATCCTGACGATCATCGGCGGCCTTGCGTTTCTTAGCTGTCAGGCGTGGGAGTGGACGCATTTGTATCATGAAGGCGCCTGGTGGGGCCGGAATCCGTTCCCGAATGCCGACATGTCCAAGGCTTCGACCAATTTCACCAATTTCTTTTTTACGATCACCGGATTCCATGGCTTTCACGTTTTTTCGGGGGTGATCATAAATGTTATCATGCTGATCATGAATCTCCGGGGTACCTTTGCGAAGAAGGGGCATTATTTGATGATCGAGAAGGCCGGGCTTTACTGGCACTTTGTGGATCTGGTATGGGTATTTGTGTTTACTTGTTTTTACCTGCTTTAAAAAAGAATCGCTTTCAGGATCTCTAAAATATTGTCTATGTCAAGTATTGAAACAACGGGTCACGATAAGCCGCATGCTTCTTTCGACACCAAGCCCATCTGGCGGACCTTCTGGATCCTGCTGGTGATTACCCTGGTGGAGATCACGCTGGCTACCATTCACATGAAAACGGACTTCCCGTCCAAGTATGTGCTGAATGGCATTTACCTGATCCTGACCTGTGCCAAGGCTTTTTATATTATTGCCGAGTTCATGCACCTCCGGCATGAGATCAAGAATATGATCATGACGATTGCGGTTCCGGCATGTCTTTTCATCTGGTTCATTCTGGCGTTCCTGTGGGATGGGGGTTCGTACAATGCGTTGCGGAACCGGTATGACCGGCATTATGCGGATCAGAACAAGGTAAAGGTAGAGCAACCGGCGGAGAAGCCCGGCAAGCCGGAGTGATGAAGGTTGGGTTGTCCCGGGCGCCGCTGGGGGGGACCCGTTAAAAGCAATATATCGTGAGTAAGAAAGCGTGGTTAGCAATATGTATTGCGGTGGTGATACCGCTCGTGTTTTACGGCATCGCCAAAACATATGGGGTGGCCATGCCCCGCAGGTACTTCGCAGATTCTATCGTTTCCCGGATCAAGGATGGCAAGGAGGTTACGGATACCGTATGGCATCGCGTGGCAAATGTCCGGCTGGTCAATCAGCTGGGGGATACCGTGTCGCTCGACTCCCTGCATGGGAAGGTGATCCTCATCGACTTCTTTTTCACCCATTGTGCGAGTATTTGTCCGATCCTCACCCGCAATGTGCGCCACATGCAGGATGCGCTGCGGCTTTCGGAAAGGGCCAAACAAATGAATACCGAGGATACGAATTTTGTTCAGTTCCTTTCGCTGACGGTCGATCCCGCGCATGATTCCGCGCCGGTGCTCCGGCGATATGCGGACCGGTACGGGGTGAATTCGGATTGGTGGTGGATGCTGACCGGGCCCAAGAAGACGATCTACGATTTTGCGTTGAATGAACTAAAGCTCGGATTGCAGGACAGCGTAAGCGTCGATTCCAATTTTGTCCACACCGATTATATTGCGCTGCTCGACAAGGATCGCGTCATCCGGGGTTATTATCACGGCACGGACACCGATGCCTTGAAGCGCCTCAGTAACGACATGGTCTTTATCATGCTGGAGAAGGATAAGCACCGCAAGTCGGTATTTTTCGAAGAGCTACGGCCGATGCGGATCCCGATTGCGATCGTGTTGCTCGGCACGGCGGCGGGGGTGGTCTATTTTAGCCGCCGGACAAAACGGGAATTGCCCGGGTAATTTCTTATTATGAATGAACAGTTAGCGCCTCCGGGTGTGCAGCGAAATTTCAACAAGGCGATCGTGATCGTTTCGGTCGCGATCCCGGCCGCGGTGGCCTTTCTGATCCTGGTCCCCAAGGCAAAGATCGACGTCGGTTTCAACACGGGCTCCCTGCCCTTGTTCCATGCGATCCTCAATTCGAGCACGGCTATCCTGCTGCTCGCCAGCTTATATTTTATCCGGCACGGGCAGGTGAAGGCGCATCGGAGAGCCAACTGGACGGCCGTGGCGCTAAGCACGCTGTTCCTTGTTTCCTATGTCATCTATCATGCGACAAATCCGTCGGTGCGGTTCGGCGATCTGAACCATGACGGCGTGCTCAGTGACTTCGAGAAACAGCGCGCGGGCGTGTTGCGCTATGTCTATTATGTTATCCTTTCCTCGCATATCCTTTTGTCGGGGGTTATCATCCCGTTTGTGCTGTTTACCTTGCAGCGGGCCTATCAGCGGCGGTTTCCGCAGCACCGGCGGCTCGCAAGGATCACCTGGCCGCTCTGGTTGTATGTAGCGGTGACGGGGGTGGTGGTGTATGTTATGATCTCTCCGTATTATTAGTGGGGTTGAGCGTTTACGTTGATGGCTCACGATGATCGGCGGGGTTGTCCCTGCGTTGTGACCGCAGCTGGGTGCGGCGCGGCTCGGGGACCCGCTCGTAGTCGTAAGGGCAGTGGCGGCAGCCGTTCCCGCAGCAATAGCCCCGGTCAAGGAGGAATTTTTTGGTCAGGACCATCAGCCCGTTTTCGTAGTAGTAGTCGATGCCTTCGATCAGTTCCGTCATGGATAGGCGGGTTTGACCGCCTCCCCGGGGGCGGGAGGCGCGCTTTTGGTCTTTATTCGGGGCGGGCGGACCGGGCGCGGGTCCGGTGTGGGTTCGATGTTTTTGACCCGGTCCAGGAGTTCGTCGTCGCGATCGGGGAGCGGCGTGTCGGGAAGGGTAAAACGGAGATAGTGGATGCGTTTGCTTTGGGCGATATCGAGGCTTTCGTAGTGGGTTTTGATCTTGAGTTCGGGCGCGAGGGGGGCGGGGGGGGCGGACGCGGCGGGTCCTGCGGGTGCGTCGGAGGTGGCGGATGTTGCGGAGGCAGCGGGTCCTGCGGGTGCGGCGTAAATGTCGGTGGAGTCGTCGAGGATGTTCAGATGGTGAAGTTCGGCGACCCATTTGGTGAATTGATAGAGAATGGGCGAATCGGTTTTCAGATGGATGCGCCCGCCGGGTTGGAGGATCTGCTGGTAAAGGCGGATAAATTTCGGGTGGGTCAGTCTCCGCGTGACCCGCGATTTCCTTAATTGCGGATCGGGGAAGGTCAGCCAGATCTCGGCGACTTCGTTGGGGGCGAAGTAATCGGGCAGCTTGTCGATATGGGTGCGAAGGAAGGCGGCGTTGGAGAGCCCTTCTTCGAGGCTTGTCTTGGCACCGATATAGATCCGGTTGCCTTTGATATCGACGCCGAGGAAGTTACGGTCGGGGTACATTTTCGCGAGGCCGACGGTGTATTCGCCTTTGCCGCACGCGAGCTCGAGCGTGAGGGGGTTGGTGTTCTTAAAAAAGGTTTGCCAGTTCCCGGCCATTCCTTTGGGGTACTGGAGGACGTTTGGAAAAGATTTTATGGCTTCGAAGCGGATGAGTTTTTTTTGGCCCATGAGCGGTGGCGAGCGGCCTGCCGCCGCTTGCGGGGGCAAAATTAATGAATTTTCGGGCGGGTTTTGCGGGGGAGTGCTGGCGCGGGGGTGCTGGCGCGAGGGTTGCTCGCGTGAGGGCCGGCGGGAGGATTTCTCTCGCGGGGACTGCTGGCTTGGGAACTGCTGGCGGGAACGCGTCGCGCCGGGCGTAAGTCCGCTGGCCTTCGGGTTGCGGCTGGCTGCCGAAAAATTGCCCGGCGCTGGTCGAGGCATGGGGGTCGGGCATCCAGTGACTTTTATGCGCATGATTTGAAATCGTGCGTATTAATCGCCCTTGGTGCTGCGACTGATGACATCGTCGACCCGCTGTTTTAGACGCTTGCTAGCGGATATCAAGTACCTCACCTTTTTGCCTCCGCCGAGCCGAGCGTAAGAAAGGGACCGATTACCATCGGGGGTGGAAAAATAAAAAGCCCTGCCGAAGCAGGGCTTTTTTTACTCGCTGTAGAGGAAGGATTCGAACCTCCACGGGGCGGTTAGCAGTAGCGCAATGTGCGGTGGTCAACCCCAGTCGGACCCGATTTTAGTCGGATTCGGCATTACACTATGTTTATCCCGGATCCCCACCCCCGAGACAAGGGGGCATGTCTGCCAAATTTCATCACTCCACATTTTTCAATTTCGTTCGGCGCCTTGCGGACCGGCCGATCGGAATGTTTTCCTTCGGCGGCTGTCTCGCGGATCAACCGATCGAGCTTGCTGAACCAAAATTAAAGAATTGGGGAAATCTTCGTATTTTTTGAACAAATATTTTTTTAATTTAAATATTATTCAAATATTTACATATAATTGTAGATAAATATTAAAAACCCCTTTCAAGATGGCTGTTAAATTGAATCTCGACAAATTAGACCTGCAGATCATCCACGAAATGATGGAGAATGCAGAGATTTCATATGCCGAACTGGGCAAGAAGCTATTTGTATCGGGAGGCACGATCCACGTTCGGATAAAGAAGCTGCAGGAACTGTCCGTTGTTAAAGGTACAAAATTGCACGTAGACCTTAAGCAACTCGGTTATGACGTCATCGCCTTTATCGGGATCTATCTTGAAAAGAGCTCGCTTTATGACAGTGTCGCCCGCGAGCTGCACAAGATACCGGAAATCGTCCGGCTGAACTACACGACGGGAAATTACAGCATGTTTGCCGAAATTGTCTGTAAGGACATCAACCAGCTCCGTTTTGTTCTGCATGATGAATTGCAGAAGATAAAGGGGATCGAGCGGACGGAAACGTTTATCAGCCTGGATGAGAGTTTTGATCGGAATGTGCAGGTGTTTAAAGAGTGATCCGTTGGGAGGCGGTAACCTGGTATCTTTTCAAAATCGCACATGACCCATCGCGAAACGCACTATAGGCTTTCGTTTGAATAACCAGGATCAGTCTGTTCTCAAACTCTTTATCGGGTTAACAATTGCCGCTTTTATAGATTCATAACCAACGGTAAGCCATGCAATACCCAATGCCCCGAGGGATGCAGTCAAGAATACCAGCCAACTCACCTGGATATGGTAGGCAAAATTTGCCAGCCAGCTATTCGCCGCCCACCAGGAAAGCGGTATCGCGATAATTGTCGCGATAAGGATCAACTTAGTGATTCCAGCGGATAATAAATAAACCAGGTTGATAACGGGCGCACCCAATACTTTACGGATTCCAATTTCCCTGGTCCGCTGCTCGGCCATAAAAGCGGACAATCCATATAGGCCCAGGCATGCGATAAAAATGCCAAGAAGGGCAAATAGGTTAAAAATGTTGCCCATCTGTTGTTCCCCCTTATAAAGATTGGCGATATCCCGGTCGAGGAAATCGAATTCGAAGGGATAGGCCGGGTTTAGCTGCCGGCTTATATTCGACAGCGCCTTGATCGTTGCCTCTGTTTTCCCTGGCGATGTTCTCACCACCACAAAACCACCGTCTTTGTTATAGCGCAAGATCAGGGGGTCGATAGCCTGCTGCGCCGGTTTAAAATTAAAATCCCTCACCACACCGATGATCGTACCGCTCCTTCCGGTGAACGAGAATTTCTTTCCAACCGCCGTGGCTGCATTTAAGCCCATAATACCCAGCATTTTTTCGTTGATCATGAAATTATTTGAATCGGCCGGAAAGGATCTTGAAAAGCTTCTCCCGCTTGCCAGTTTCAGCTTAAATACATCTACAAAATCCTCATTGACATCCATCAATGAATAAACCAGCTGTAACTTGGGATCTTTGCCTTCCCAGTCCGCACTTCCATTTCCGGACTTCATATCGGTGGGCAAATCAGACGTGATGGCAAAATCACTGGTCGGCGGATTTTGTTTCAGCTCATTCTTCAACGCCTGCCGCCTATTCCAGAGGTCCCCCGTGATGGGCATATACATAAGATTGGCTTTTTCAAAGCCGGGGTTACGGTCCTTCATGAATCTTAGCTGGTCGTAGATTACCACCGTGCCGACTAGCAATACGATGGATGTCGTGAATTGAAGAACGACCAATGCATTTCGGAACAACAAATTGCCGCCCATCGATCTTAGGTTCCCTTTGAGTACTTTAACCGGGTTAAAGCCAGACAGAAATAAGGCCGGATAGCTGCCGGAAACCAATCCGACCAGGAGCGTTATACCCAGCAGGCTTAACCAAAAGCCGGGATCTGAAGAAGGAATGGACAATCTTCTATCGGCAATTTCATTGAACGCCGGCAAAAATAACCGGACAAACAACAGCGAAAGAAACAGCGCAACAAAGGAAGTAAAAACAGCCTCGCTTAAAAACTGGAGGATCAATTGTCCGCGTACGGCCCCCGATACTTTACGCAAGCCAATTTCTTTGGCCCTTCGGGCCGAGCGCGCAGTAGCCAGGTTCATAAAATTGATACAGGCAACTACGAGAATTAAAATAGCAGTAATAAAAAAAATACTTACATATTGTGCATTCCCGTGACCGGGCATATCACCCATCAACGCCGGCGCCAGGTGTATTTTGGTTAAAGGCTGCAAATGAAACACAACCGGCATTGGGCTATGCCGCTGAAATATCTGCGTCATTTTGGTCTCCAGCTTCGACAAATTTTCGACAGAAGGAACGAAGCCTTTATCCAATTGAATGTAGCTGTAATAATTAAAGTTCTCCCATCTGTTCTGAGTTGAATCTTCCACCTTTCCCAAGGGCGTCATCGGCATGATAAAATCAAACTGCAAGTCTGAATTGGCAGGAATATTGGCCAAAACGCCTGTTACGACTACATTTTTGCCATTGTTTTTTCGAAGGAATTTACCCATCGGGTTTTCTTGCCCAAAGTATTTATTGGCCATTTGCTGCGTGATCAGAATACCATCCATTCGTTTTAAGGCTTCGTCCCGATTACCCTGCACCAGGGGAAAGGAAAATACATCCATGAAACTCGGGTCCGCGTAGAACACCCGTTTTTCTTCGAATTTCCTACTACCTGCTTCAAACAGCACCGTGGAGGGCAGGCTTAATCTGGCATAATCTTTAACGACCGGAAGCTCTGCTTTTAACCCGGCAGGCATGCCTTCCGTGTTTATCGCGGCTTTCAAGTCACCAAAATCTCCGGCGATACGATATATCTGGCCGGCATTCTTCTGGAACTTGTCATAACTCCGTTCGTTCTGCGCCCAAAGCAGGATCAGGATACCTGATGCGAGGCCTATTGCCATGCCGGAAATATTAATGACCGAATAGGCCTTGTGGCGCGTGATATTTCTAAACGCTATCTTGAAATAGTTTTTTAGCATGGCTATTGTAGTTTGGCTTCCAGATTTATAAGGAAAGTGCCCAATGGAATGCCAAATCGCAATTTATTTCTGTTTAATTACTTATAAGTAATGGATTAATTTAAACTGTTCGTATCCGGTCTGGATCTGTTCGCTTTTGAGAGAATGTTTGCGCCCCGGGACAGCAAGCTGTAAGATGATCTGTCACTTCAATAATGACTTTGTCACATGAATTTCAGTGCCACGAACCGTTACGGAGAATAAAGATCCGGACCCTCCCGGCTTTAACATTTCTTTTCCACTACACATCTGTGGAATCACGCTAGCTTCGCATTTTAATGCAAACCTGAGCCATGAGCCTGATCCGCCGCTTGCTGCTCACATCGGGAGCCGTTATTCTAATGGTCTTTGCCATTGGCGCCCGCTACTACTGGAAGGGATTTTCACGAAGTGCGGTTCGAAATGCGAGATTGGCCGGCCACCAGCCGTTGGAGGAACCGGAGCGTCGACGATTGGACCAGCACCTGGCAGCCCTCCGAGCCTTCGCGGCGGCGCATGGCTACAATGCCAAGATCGCCTTTCTTGTCGATATGGGGCTGCCCTCGGGGAAGTATCGCTTTTTTGTCGTTGACCTCGAGAAAGACACCTTGGTCCTTGCGGGGCTGGTGGCGCATGGGAGCGCCAACCATACGTTCGCGGTGGAACCAAACTTTTCGAACGCCGACGGCAGCGGCTGCACTTCCGTTGGCAGATACCGGATCGGCGCTCCCTACTTTGGCCGCTTTGGCCGCTCCTACAAATTATATGGCCTGGACAGTACGAATAGCCAAGCCTCCCGGCGGAACATCGTACTGCATTCTTTTTCCTACGTGCCCGAGGCCGAGACCGATCCACTTCCTATTTGCAACAGCCTGGGCTGCCCGATGGTCTCGCGGGGCTTTTTTCAGCAGCTCGAACCCCTGATCGACCACTCGTCTCGCCCGATCGTCCTATGGATATTCAACTGATCCGCTTCCGGCGAAAATCGATTGCGGCCTCGCGATCATTTTTTGTGACAGCGTTGGGCACTCGCCGAAAAAAGCGTTATTTGATCTTGTCGAAATAAGGCTGAGCTTCCTCCTTATCCGATTTGATCAGCCGGGGTTTGGGAGCCAGCGACCAGGGCAATTCACAGCGCAGGAAATAGCTGTTACCGGCTTTGATATCGAACGTGATGGATGTCTCCTGTTTCCCTACCTTGCCCACCAGGGTGGTTTGCCCCTCTTTTGATAAACGAACGATATAAGCTGCCTTGTTGGCCATTTCGCAGATTGGCTGGTCGTTCAAAAAAATCGTAAAACTTTCCCCGCCCATGACAAATTTCCCCGGTCTGAAAACATAGATGAATGCCGATTTGCTGACGACTGAGTCGAATGCCGCTTTTCGGAGTGCCAGCAGGCTATCGATCCGGGGATTGGTGGTGACTTTTCTTTTGGCATCGCTGCATTGTTTGATCCAAAGCGTATCTTTCAAAATGACCGGATTGGAAGCTTTGTCAAGGGTGCTTTGAAAAATATAATAGTCGGCTGTAACCTCAACGATTTGGTAAAGGAATCGATGTTTCTTTAACAGCTCTTGCGTCTGTTTGGGCTGATCCTCCATTCCGGAATTATATTTTAGATAGTATGCACAGTCGCCCACCCACTCAACGTCCCAGATCACTGTCTGGTGGCTTGCGGGATTGAACTCTTTTTGCACATCGGCGTTTCGGGTATAGGTCGACCGGGACCCGTCGGTACGGGAGAAGAAGACAAAAACGCCATTTTTCAGGTCGCTGCAGGATAGTGTCTGGGCCAGGCTTTGCAGCGGGCTAAATAAAAGACCAAAAAGAGCATATCCAATGACGTTTGAGCTCATGCGATTCGGGGATTTGGAAATTCGGGACAAAGTTAAGGCCTAACCGAATTGAAAGGGGATTTCCAATGTGAACGTTTGGCTCTTGACCAAATAGAACAAAAATGCCCCGGTACTCGCTGAAGCAACCGGGGCTATCTTTAAAGATTCTGCAATGCTACTGCATCAGAGTTTTTCCATAACCATTCAACCTTATCCTATTTGTAGGTAAGTTAAGGAAAAACCATTACATTCCAAGTCCAAAAAAACCCAGGCTTGATTTTCAGATAAAAAGCCACCCGCGTGGGGGGCCCGGTAAAGAAAAAATGGGAAATCAATTGTCCGGGACAAAAGGCAAACATCGCTCCCGTATTTTGGCAATGAGAAAACGCTCAATCGGATTATACATTTCGCCGTCAAACTTGCCCGCGCGGAGATCAAGAAACACGTTGTCTACTACTGCGGATGCCCGATAAGGATCTTTCAGCAGCAAGTACGCCACCAGAAGCATATCCTGTGAGTACTGTTGTATAATGGCTTTGAAGGCGTCAATATCGCGCAGATCGGTCCCGGGTTGCATGACCCCCAAAGTAACAATTTCCCACTGAATTTAAAATTCAGTCCTGACGGGTTATTGCGTCCTTTTGGGTTATCGGAGAAATCCATCCTTCCTGTGGCGCTCCCCTCTCATTATTCTTTTTGGTCGCTTTCAATCCCTTTTAAATACGCTTTGAAAAGCAAATCAGCATTCTCTCCGTCGAGCTGCTCTTTCCAGTAAATACCGGTCATGTTCTTTTTGGGCTTCAGACCCGCTGCGGCGGGATTGTAGCCGCCGGCAATGCCAAGATAGTTTTGCAGCCCATCGTCCGTGTGATAACTTACCTTATAAAGATACCAGGCATACGTCTTCCCATCGACAGCCGCTGTTTTCTTTGACAGCAAGCTTAACTTTTCGATCGTTCCTTCATCATCATTTTCAGCGGCACCAAAAATCAATGACTCGGCAAACCGGGACTGGACGAGGTATTCCCTGGGGAAAAGCGCGGCTTTGTCGAATCTTGTCAGGGTGTCATATAGGTCCAGCCTGGTTGCAGGGTCGGCGGCCAGCCGATTCAAAGCAGTGGCCGGGATCGATTGACCGCCGTCGAGTAACAGCTGCACCGCCTTCTGCAGGAGAAATTTGTTGCGAACGGCCAGGTAATCCTTTAGCAGCGAATAAGAGGCGGGGATATGGAAACGACCGATCAAATCGAGTAGCGAGAACAGATGATAGTCATTATAGTCATCCTGGGTCTTTAAGGCAGGCAACAGGGCGGCAGCCGCTTCAATGAACGCTTCGGCAGAGGGCATGATGGATTCCTTGGCCAGATAACCGCTGTCTAGTAAACTTAACGTTATGTAGGCGATCCCAGGCGCTTGTAAGGTATCTCGAATCCATGATTGAAAAGCGAAGAAAAGGGTGCGGGTGAGTGCCAGGCTATCCGTCATAGCATGGAGAACGGAAAAATCCAGCTTTTCCCGGGTTGGCCCTTGTTTGAATAACTCCGCTAAGGTAGCATAACTAAACGCGCTATGCTGATGGGCCAGCAGCGACAACGCCGTATTCTTAAGCGAGTACTTCTCTTCTATCAGGGATGGGTAGGATTCGCGTACATAGGTCACCGCGGTCGAATCATCCAACTCGGCAAATTTCCGGGCTATTGTAAGGTTGATGGTTGTCCCCTGCGAAGCGTTGTAAGGAGATTGATAGAGCCGGAATAGGGCATCTTTTAGCAATGATACGTCCCCTTTCCCGAATTTTGCGGATGATAAGGCCAAATGTGCCTTTCGCCTGATGACGGAGTCGGGACTGCCCAGGTCGTGCAAAAGCAGCGATGCTTTGGATAGGGTCACGGATGCCGGAGCAGCGGGTCCATTTATCCGGAATTCGTTGAAAAATCGATCGACCTGCGGCGTGTTGCATTTATTGACCTGACCGGCAGTAAACAATTTATACACGTTGTCGCCTGTTACGAGCAATCTTAACCGGGCATAGGTGGCCGGATCATTTTTGCTTTTTATGATGAATT
>DATJWK010000118.1:0-59359 GCA_035501395.1 Puia sp. | reverse complement strand
ATAACTGTCCTTTTCAGCGCGGGCCTGATAACTGGATATTTCATCCAGAAGATAGTCCTCGATCCGAAAACTTTTCGCCAGGATCCTCTTGCCGTCCTTGTTCTTTAGAACAACGGTGTAACTCAGATCTGACTTTAAGGTATCGGAAATCGAGAATTGGAAGACATAGGACCCCGGTGAAGACGCCTGGATGGTCTTTAGGAAGACTTTCCTACTGTTCCCTGCGAAGTAATACTCCAAAAATACATCGACGGGTTTGTTGTACTGCTTCCACCTTTTGGAGAACACATAGGCCTTCCATTTCACGGTATCGGCTGGCTTGTATTTTGGTTGATCAAAAACAATCATCCCGGTGGTACCCGCGCCGGAAGAAGGATAGCGGTGCGCAGGTTTTATCAAATGCTCGATCTTTTCAGGTAACCAGGATAGCGTCCTCACCGGCCAGGTTTTCTTTAAATTGATCCATTTTTGTTCGGCCACGGAACGGTCCAATTCGTCTTTAGCGGAAAGAGAGGTAAAAAGAGTGTCATTTGGGGCATACACTTTTACAAGTGCCTTGTCCGGATACTTTTGCATTACCCGGTAACTTTGAGCATCTTTTCGGTATTTTGCCTCCTTCCCGTTTACCCAAATTTTCGCCGCATCGATAAAATGGTCGTTTCTATCCTTCAGAAGCAATTGGACTCGTTGCTGATTGTTGATGGGATAGACGAGCAAGTTCGATACGCCAATAAGATTGGCATGAACTCGATTGTCCTTAATGGCGATCAACACATATTGCCCTGTAGGTAATTTCTTCTCGTCCACACTGTCGCTGGGAAAGATAGCAACCGGGCTATATGAAAGGAACCGATCAATATCGATGCTATCCTTCAAAATATATTTTTCGGCATCGGCGGCCTTGATTTTATAGGCAAACACCTGCCAGCTTTCTTTTTTAACGCTGGTTAAGTTGACCTGAGCAAGTAGAATTTCTGAAAGAAAGAGAGAAAAAAGAGTTAGGATTAGCGATTTGTTCATGAGGGGGCAGTTGGTTCACTATTTCAGATGCACACACACTGAAAAATACATACTATTTAGGTAAAGATTTGATTTTGAAATAGATAATAGACGTACCTCAGTTGGTTTGCTTTGCTTTTTCCCTCCTAAAAAGCAACAAATGGCCGCTTGGTAAATACATCAATGATAAATACTTTTCTGAAACACCTTCGAGAGAATAAATGAAATGATCGCCAGTCAACTTATCAATTGTTATTAAAGAATCATTTTGTATCCGATATCGCTCACTACTTTCCAGCTTCTTATCATAGTAATCAAATTTACGTAATTTGGTAAAGGTCACCTCAGATCTCTTATCCTCCTCGGAAACCCACCTTCCAATAATTTTTGCCTTATTCAACGAATCTGAATTTTGGCCGTATGACAATATACAGATACATATAAAATGCATAAGAGCGAATGTCTTCATCAGTTAAATATAGAAAACTGCTGCGATATTGCCGATCAATTACCTCGTTAAGATAATACCGTCGCGAGAGGTAAATGGTAAAAAAGCCTGTGGATTTCCTTTTGAGCAAGTTCCATAATTGGCAATTTTGAAAAAGCTCTTGCGCAAGGAGAAATTATTGACCTACACACGCATCGATTTCTGGGAAATTGGATGTCTTTGGTGACTTGCGAGGATGTCGATTCCTCCTAGAGGGCGACTAGCTCGGCGAGTTTGGCCGCGACATCTACCATCGGATTTTCTGCAGTACTCAGCCCACTTCGTGAAGCGAGCATGGGGCTGACTTCGCGGAGAGCTTCATAGGTTGTCTCGTGCACGATGGGGACGAGCTGGTCACGCGCGAGGAGTACGGACAGCTCTTTGTCGGCGATGCCCTGATCTTGAATGCGGCGTAGCAGCGCAGGAGTTACCAGCACGATCCCGACACGCGACTTCGCTAGTCCCCTGTCGATTTCGCGGAGCAGTGGCGTGCCGAGGGCGACGTCCTTCTCGCTGAACCAAACTGAGACGCCGCGTGACACGAGCAAATCGTGCAGTTCCTTAGCGGCCTTGCCCCGATCATCCCATGCATGGCAAAGAAAAACATCCCAAAGTTCAGGCAGCGTCGTCCGTCTTTCAACGGTTTCGCGGAACGGTGTGAGTGTCCGTATTTCGGCAGGCGTGTATACCACGGATGAACCGGCTCGCGACCAGCGCGGCCTTGAACCGCTCCCCGATCCGCCTACGCTGCTTCGACCACCGGCGCTGCTCCCTGACGATGGGTAGGACGAGTACGAGAATGACCTGTTGTCACCGTAGCCGCCGCCGTGTACAGGGCACGCCGCTCGCCCGCTTGCTGTGCGATGACCCTTAATTGGTGCCGTGCATCTTGCCATGATGTCAAAGATAAAAATTATCGTCGACGATGGATAACCAGAAAACATGTATCAAAACATGTATCAAATAAAAAAGCACCTACTGCAGTATGCCATATAAGTGCCTGATTATCCGCTCCCCCTGTTGGACTTGAACCAACGACCCTCTGATTAACAGTCAGATGCTCTAACCAACTGAGCTAAGGAGGAATATGTCTCCGGGAAACCCGCCCGGCCGCCCCCCCCAAAAGGGGTTGCAAAAATAGGGATTCCGGGTGAAAATGTCGCCCCCTAAAACCATTTTTTTAAAAACCCCCCTTCGTCGATCCCGATAAAAAGCCCGTCCGGCCGCACCTCCACGGGATAAGTCCTGAGCCGGTACCCCTCGCCAAGCGTATCCCGTCCGGTCCGGAGGCTGAACCGCAAGTTATGAACCGGGCAGACAACATTGCACGACCGGTCAAGATAGCCGTCGGTAAGCGGCGCCCCGGCATGCGGGCAGCTATGCGCGAAGCCAAACCATTGATCCCCATCGCGCGCAACACAAAGCGTCTTGCCATCCACCGTAACTTCAGCCACCGACCCGGGAGTCCATCGGAGGTCAGCCGCGGAATCGGCGAACTTGTGCCACTTGTACTTTGAAAACGCCATCGTTAGCTAATAAAGGAATTCGGATTTGTAAGGATATCTTACCTTATAAAGCGTCCTGACTTTTTCGAGGATGGTCTTGCGCAATTCGTCAAGATTGCGGCGTTCGGTAGCCGAAACGATAACGCAGTTGCCGGTGGTTTCCCTTTCCCAACGCTCGCGGAGTTCGCTGAGTAACTCTTCTTTGACGCCCGCCTCCAGCCAGGGATCGAAGTTGCGGGTCTCATAAAGATCGATCTTGTTAAAGATCGTCAGCATGGGTTTGTCAAAAGCATTCAACTCCTGGAGGGTTTTATTGACAACGCCCAGCTGCTCCTCGTACCGGGGATGTGCGACATCGACGACATGCAAGAGGATGTCTGCTTCCCGCACCTCATCCAGCGTGCTCTTAAAACTTTCAACGAGGTGATGCGGCAGTTTCCGGATGAACCCGACGGTGTCGCTCAACAGGAACGGCGTATTCTCAAAAACAACCTTGCGGGTAGTGGTGTCGAGGGTCGCAAACAACTTGTTCTCGGCAAACACCTCGGACTTGCTAAGAAGATTCATGATCGTCGACTTGCCGACATTCGTATATCCGACGAGCGCAACCCGGATAAATTCACCCCGGTCTTTGCGCTGCGTGAAAGCCTGTTTGTCGATCTCCTGCAGCCGCCGGCGCAACAACGCAATCTTGTCGCGGGCGATCCGGCGGTCGGTTTCGATTTCCGATTCACCGGGACCCCGGGTGCCGATGCCGCCGCCCAACCGTTCAAGGTGTTTCCACATCCCCCGAAGTCGTGGCAAAATATATTGATACTGAGCAAGTTCGACCTGCAGTTTCGCCTGGGCCGTCTTCGCGCGGCTTGCAAATATGTCGAGGATCAGGTCGGACCGGTCAATGGTTTTGGTGTCGAGGATCTGTTCGATGTTGGAGATCTGGGAACCGCTCAATTCGTCGTCAAAAATGACAACCCGGATGTCGCGCGCGGCAATATAGGCTTTGATCTCTTCCAATTTACCTTTCCCGATAAAGGTCTTGCTGTCCCGGTGCCCTAATTTCTGTGTAAACCGTTTGACGGTGACTGCGCCGGCGGTCTCGGCCAGAAAAGCCAATTCATCCAGGTACTCCTGGACTTGTTCTTCCGTCTGGTCCCTATCCACTACACCGACCAGGACCGCCCGTTCTTCCTTCTCAATGTTGTATTTCTTTTCTAACAAACGCGGTGATTTTTCTGCTGAGGTGCAAAAGTACGCATTGCCTCGCGGAATAGGGAGAGAAAAATGCCGGTAAATGCGCCCTACAATCCACTGATGACGATCCCGCCGGAAACGGGAAACACAGATGGACCGGCAGCGGGTTTGATCAGCGGGTTGACATGGATCTGTGCAAAGAAACCGATAAAGCCTTTGCTAACCCGAAAGGTCGGGGTGAACTCCGCCGTGCTGAAGAACTGCTTGGAGCTATTTTTTACCGTAAAAACTCCAAGGGTCTGACCGGTGGCGCTCACCAGGGTCCTGCCTTTGGTATACGCGCTCATCATTAAGCCGATCTTCGTGCCCACCGCGAATTTCCAACTGTGGTCCATGTGTTCGGGATCGAGTGAAAACCGAAGCTCGACAGGGACTTCAAGATAGGTGGTCGTTAGCTTGTACTTCTTATAATGGTTGGCCCCCTCTTCATCAGGAAAAGCAAGGGTCTGATTCTGGTAGGCTGCTACCAGTACTTCCTGGTGGGCGAAATAAATATTGCTGGAGCCCAGACCAATCCCGGCGGCTACGGCGAAGCGGGCGTCCGTCTTGAACGGCCACGCATACATGAAGTAAAAATTCTCGCTGTGGTTAAACCCTTTGATATTCATACTGTCCGTCGAACCTACCCAATTGTCGTATCCTAGCTCGAACATAAAATGATCCTGGGGACGTCTGGGGTCCAATTTAACCTTACTCCAGTCTTTCTGTTTTGTATTCGTGTGAGGCGGAGCGGGTTGCGGCTGGGTTACGGGACGTTTGGCGGCTGTGGTATCGGTTGCGGGAGGCGGATTGGTTGGCTTTTGTTGAGCGAAAACAGCAGTTGTGGCGAACGTTACCAAGGCAGTTAAAACGTATTTCTTCATAATGTCACTTGTGGGTAAATTCAATGTTCCGGTTGACAAAAGTATCGTCCTTACGGTTAATAAAAGGTTAAAGAAGAGGCCGGGCGCAAGATATGACTTTTTGCCTTACTTTCGGGCCCTTAACGAACCAAAACCGGGCAGCGCCTGGTTTGCAATCGAAACGTAAATCACCATGGCAGCCGAGCGGAAAGAGAAGCTAGCGGGTTGGGGCAACTACCCTTTGAGCGAATCCATTCCATTGTTTCCGCGAATCGAAGAAGACCTGAAAAGCGAACTGAAAAAAACACCGCTGATTGCGCGTGGGTTGGGCAGAAGCTACGGGGACCAGGCTATCAATGATGACCGTTATGTGGCCATCTGCACCAAATTGAACCATTTTCTCCATTTTGATGAGAAGGAAGGGATACTCGAATGCGAGGCCGGGGTGAGCCTCGAGGAGATCATCACGGTTTTTGGCCCAAAGGGATGGCTACCGATGATCTGTCCCGGCACCAAATTCGTCACGATCGGCGGAGCCATTGCAAACGATATTCACGGGAAAGCGCATCATATCGACGGTTCCTTTGTCAATTGTGTGCTGTCCTTCTCCATTCTCCTGGCGGACGGCTCGACGGTTGAGGCCTCGCGGACGGAGAATAGCGATCTCTTCTGGGCAAATTTCGGCGGCCTGGGTCTGCTGGGTGTGATCCTGAAAGCCAGGATCCGGCTGAGGAAGGTGGAGACGACATACTTCAAGCAGAAGTCGATGGTCATCAAAAACCTGGACCACATGCTGGAAGCGCTTGAAAAATACGATCATGACTACAACTATTCCGTGGCATGGATCGACGCCCTGGCGAAAGGCGGCAAGCTGGGGAGCGGCGTGCTGACGCTGGGAAATGCGGCCAGACTGGACGAGCTTCCGGAGAAGCTTAAGGCCAATCCCTTAAAACTGCATTCGACCGGCAAACTGTCGGTGCCTTTCTTTTTTCCTTCGTTTACATTGAACGGCCTTACTGTCCGCATCCTGAACCGGGTGATCGCTTTCGTCCAGAATTCGCCGAAGCAGTTTGTACACTATGAGAAGTTCTTTTTCCCGCTTGACGCGATCAACAATTGGAACAGGGGCTACGGCAAACGCGGGTTTATCCAATACCAGTTCGTCATCCCGGAGGAGAATGGTAAAAAGAACCTCACGGAGATCCTGGAAATGATAGCGGGGAGCGGATGTACTCCTTTTCTGAATGTTTTTAAGCGCATGGGCGAGGCGCAGGGAATTTTATCCTTCCCCTTCTCCGGCTATACGCTGGCGATCGATTTCCCGGTTACAAAGCAGTTGCTGAGTTTTACGCCAAAACTGGACGCAAAAGTGCTCGCAGCCGGCGGACGGCTGTATCTCGGGAAGGATGCCCTGCTGGAAGAAAACATGTTCAAGGCAATGTATCCGCAGCATACGGAGTGGCTGGCGATCAAACGCAAATACGATCCGGCAAATGTCTTCAATTCTAATATTTCCCGGAGGCTGGGCCTGAACGCATAAATTTTTTACGGATACGGCTGAGCGTTTCAAGCGTGACCCCGAGATAGGAAGCTACATATTTCAACGGGATGCGGTTGGACAGCCCCTGATTCCCCATCAGAAAATGCCGGTACTTATTTTCAGCTTTTGTCAGTCTGGCGATGAATGCCCTTCGCTCCGCATCGGCGTAATAGCGTTGAAGGATCTTCCGGGCAAGGATATTGGCTTCGGGGAAGTTTTCGTACATCAGCTCCAGTTCCGCGAGCGTCAGTGACAGCAGCTCGCATTTTTCCAGGGCCTGGATGTTTTCGATGGATTTCGCGGATTCGTCAAGGCTCAGGATGGACGAGACCAACTCATTCTCCGCGACAATCCAGGTCGTGATATCTTTTGAACCTTCGCGCGTAAACCCTCTGAGCGCCCCTTTAATAACAAAATAAATGTGCTCGCAGACCATTCCTTCCTTCAGGAGGAGCTTGCGTTTGGCTACCGTGCAGGAGCGGACATGGCCCCGGAGATATTGCTGTGCTCCGGGGCTCAAAGGATAAAGTTGGCTGAGCGCGGTCAACAGCGACGCTACAGCTTCCGGTTCAGGATGCCTCATGGTTCAGGGCGTGGGTTTATCTCAATTATTTTCCCTATAGAAAGCACAAACGGGATTCATCACGCAGTGCGGGCAATCCGGCCTGGTCGGGCGGCAGGTTTCCCTTCCGAGGAAGGACATGGCCATGCCGGCGTCCCACTCTTTTTTCGGCAGTATTTCCATCAACTGCTCCTCGACTTCCTTCGGGTCTTTTCCATCGGCGATCCCCAGCCTGGGCGCTACACGCATCACGTGGAGGTCGACGATGATCCCTTCCGGCGGTCGGCCGGCTTCCCGGAGAATGACATTAGCCGACTTCCTGCCGATACCGGGCAGGGCGGTTAGTTGATCCATTGTCATGGGGATATGGCTGTCCGCCTTGACCGTCGCGGCAATTTTGGTCAGCCAGTCCGCTTTATGCGCAAAGTTGCGGATGCCCTGCAGGTACGGGAATAAGTCCCTCGATGACTTCACCTTGGCGAGTGCGGACATATCCGGATAGACGTTAAACAATCCCGGCGCCTTGGCATTAATGACGTTATCGGTAGCCTGGGCCGCGAGCACGACCATAACAACCAGCTGGTAAAGGTTCTTGTACTCCAGCGGATGTTGCTTTCCCTTGTACTTTTTTAGCAAGGGCCGGATAGCTACTGACCAGTTCGTCTTTGCGGACATGCCGTTCAAATTACGAAAAACCACGACTTTTCCAAAAGCCGCGGTGAAAATGGGTCTTTTTACGGGTGAGCTGGCCGCGAAGCGGCGAAAAAAGGGCCTGCGCCTGCTGCGCAGGCCCGGAGAGGCCGGCCATCCACATTATTGATAGCCGGGATTTTGTTTGAGGTTGACAGTGCCTTTTGCGTTCTCTGCATCGATCTCGTTGAGCGGGATGGCGAAATATTCGTTTACGCCTTTTGTGAAATTGGCGCCGCTGTTGACGCGGTAGAAGCCGCTTCGGTTCTTTTCCACATTGACGTAGCTGTTAAGCGTAGCCGCCATGGTACCGGTGCCATTATCCCACCGCGCGAGATCGAAGAACCGCTGACCTTCCATGGCAAGTTCGAGCCGGCGCTCCATCTGGATGGCATTGATAGCATAGGCCTGGCCGTTAGCGGTGAAGGCGCCGGCGGGGTATTGGCCTACGTTGTAGTTGGCCCCGGGGGTCGTCTGGGGGGAGTATGTGCTGGTGGTCGCGTTGTAGGTTGCGTTCAGATATACCCAGCCGTTGGGGTTGGCGGCGCGCGCGCGTACCTGGTTGACATAGGTCTCCGCCTTATCGAGGCTGCCTACCTGCGCTTCGCATTCCGCCGCCCACAGGAGGACGTCGGAGTAGCGGCAGAGGTTGACGTTGTTGGCATCGACTTCCGCGGCGCCCCAGAAAACGGTTTCGGTGGAAGAATACTTCCCTTGCTGGCTCTTGGCATAAGAGTTCTTTTTGGGGACGAACAACCCGTCGTCATTGACGTCGCGGATCCAGGTGGAATCGACTGTCCCCCAGTCGAAGTACGGCTCGCCCGGCCGGCCGACTGCCCAGTCAAGCCGTGGGTCTACCGTGCCTGTCCAGGGATTCGTGGGATCGCTGACGAGCGGGGTGTTATTGTAGCTGCCGTCGAGGTAAGGCAGGCCGCTCCCGTCTGTTTTGTAAGCCTGGACAAGGTTCCAGGAAGGATTGTTGAATCCGCAGCACCCGGGGCCATGGTTATACGGAAAATTCAATTCGTCTCCGGTATCGCCGTTGCCGCCGTTGGTAGCGGTGGCCGAGCCGTCGTTGACGGATGCCTGGCAGGCGAAAACGCTCTCTGAACCGTTCTTTTGCGCCGGGTTGAAATTGCTCTCATAGATCGGTTCGAGCCCGTAGGGAGTGCCGTTGGCGGTCGTCCCGCTGGCGATCACCTGGTTGAGGACCGTCAGGGCGCTGTCGTACTCATGTTGATACATATAACATTTTGCCAGGAACGCCATCGCCGCCCATTTGTTGACGCGGCCGACATTCGGCTGGGTTCCCGGCAGGTTGTTGGCGGCATAGGTCATGTCGGCGACGATCTGCGGCCAGATATTGATAAAACCGCCGCTGTTGAAATTCGGGACGTCGAGGTTGTTATTCACATAGTCGACCGACTCGTCGACATACGGAAAATTGTTCCAGAGCTTTTTGCCTTCGAAATGATAGTAGCCTCGCAGGAACCGGGCCTCGGCTTCATACTCGATCGTATCGGCCGGCGAAATGCCGGTTGACTGGCGAAGCGTGCGGATCACATCGTTCGACCGCTGGATCCCGGTATACAATACGACCCATTTCTCGTCGAGATAGGAGCTTGTTCCGGCCTGCGCCAGCGACCAGGTCATCAGCGGGATGCAATCGGGCTGATCGGACGGAGTTGAGCCTTTATAGGAATCATCCGCGCATTCGCTGCCGTAAACATAGTTGGAGGCGGCGCTGCCGTTACCGAGGTTTTGACCCGGAACATTCTCCCCTGACAGCAGCGCATACGCGCCGATCAGCAGCCCCTGCACTCCTGAATTGTTGGTGACGTTGGACGAGAGCAAGGCGCCCTGCGGTTGAAGATCCAATTTGTTATTACAGGCAAATATGATGAGTGCCGGCAACCCGGCCATCGCGGGCGCTATCCATTTTATTGACTTTGGCATATACATTCTTTTTTTCATGGTGAATCAATGTACGGTCAGACTGACACCGAGATTGTAGGTCTTTTGGTTATTGGGATATACTCCGCCGTCCACGCCGAATACGGTATTGCTGCCGGGATTCAGCTCGGGGTCGAGACCGGAGTATTTGGTGATCGTGAACAGGTTCAAAACCTGCGCGTAGATCCTCAACTTATCGAAGTGGAGCCGTTTTAGGCCGGGAGACACGATATTGTAGCCAACGGTCAGATTACGCATCCGTAGAAAAGATCCGTTCTCCATGATGTAGGAATTGAACGCGCCGGAGTTGCTGAAGTTGGCGCTTTGTTCCAGCATCGGGATCTTTGTTCCCGGGTTGGCGACCTGGGCGGAAGAATCGTTTATATTGGTGGCCTGCCCATTCGATCCGATCAGCCGGGCGGAATTGAGCGCGACTGCTTTGCTGATCTGATTCCCGAAGGTTTGCGGGAAATCCGTGGAAGATTTGACATCATTGAGGATATCGTTACCGATGGAAGCATAAAGGAAAGTATAGAAATCCCAATTCAGATACGTGACCGAAAGGTTGATGCCAAGACTGAATTTGGGGTTGGGGTTTCCAAAGAAAGTCCGGTCATTCGAAGTGATCGCGCCATCGTGGTCGACGTCCGCATATTTGAACCGGCCGGGTGCGGCGTCCTGCTGGGCGGGGGAATTTTTCACGTCCTGCCAGCTTTGGAAGATGCCGATTACCTTATAGCCAAAAAACGCTCCCAGCGGATGTCCCGGCTGGATCCGCGAAGTGATCGTCTGTGCGCCGACCGGCTCATCGATATACAGGGTGCCCGCGGGGAGGCTCGCCACTTTGTTGTTGTACGTCGTGAGGTTCGCACCGACATCGAATTTGACCTTGTTGTTGATGATGCCGTGCCAGGTGGCGGCCACATCCACACCGGTATTCTTGATGTTCCCGGAATTGGTGAAGGGATCCGCCGCACCGCCATTGGTTCCGGGTACCTGTGGTACGAAGAGAAGACCGCTGATCAGCTTGTCATACCATTCGATGCTGAAATCGAGTTTGTTATGAAAGAGCGTCGCATCGAGACCGATATTGGTGAGGATGTCCTTCTCCCAACTGGTATTGGGGTTGCCATATTGGCTGACATAGAGACCGGCGACGGGGCTGCTGCTCGTGCCGTTGATATCGTAATACGACTCGTTGATCTGCTGACCGTACAGCGTATAGGCATTTGTCGGGTTGATATTGCTGATCGAACCGAGCTTTCCCCAGCCGCCGCGGATCTTGAGATCGCTGATCCAGTCGATATCCTTCATAAAGTTCTCCTGGGAGATCCGCCAGCCTGCGGTAAGCGCGGGGAAGGTTCCGAAGCGTTGCGCCGGAACAAATACCGACGAACCGTCACGGCGGAATGTCGCACTGAACAGGTATTTACCGTCATAGTTATAGTCGAGGCGGCCGAACATGGAGAAGATGGCCAGCTGGTAAGGGGTCAGGATGCCGTTATCGCCCACAACACCCGAGTTGTTGGTCTGCGTGGAAGCCTGGCCAAAATTCAGAGTCCACAGGTTGGGGCTTACCGTTAGATTGGCGGAATCGGTGATATAGTAATTCCCCCTTGTCGCATTGACGGCCCGGCCGGTGTTGTAGATGTATTCGACCCCGCCGAGCACGCTGAGATCGTGCTTGCCCCAGGTATTGGCATATTTGAGGGTGTTGGTCCAGATCAGGCTGGTGTTCCAGCCAAAGGTCTCCTCATAGAGGTTGGCAGCGGTATTGTTCTCGGCAATCTCATATGGCGTAGTGGCAAAGCCGTTGTAATAGTAGTAATCCGCCGTTCCGCCGACACTGCTGTGCGCGGTGAAATGCCGGAGGAAGTCCACATCCGCGAACAGGTTGCCGAGTACCTGGTAGTCGTGACTGGTGTTGTTCGCCTGCCTTTCCTGGATGGAGACGGGGTTCCAGGCGTTACCGAGACCCTGTGAGATCGTGCCGGCGTAGTTGCCGGCGATATCGTGAACGGGAATGATGTTGGGGATCTGGTAGGAAGCGTTGATGGAGTTGGTGCTGTTCACGCCCGGTGCGTTCAGATAGCCGGGGTTGCTTTTGTAGAAGGCGAACATATTTTCGCCGACCCGGATATGATCGTCGGCAAAACTAAACACCGAGTTGGCTCGGATCGAATAACGTTTCAGCCGGGTATCGATCAGGGTCCCGTGCTGATCCATGTAGTTGAACGCAACAAAAAAAGACGATTTCCCGGTTCCTCCGCTCAGCGAGACGTTATGGTTCTGGATGGGCGCCGGCTTGAAAATGTCGTTAAACCAGTTGTTGCCCCCCTGGTCGGCCAGCGTAATGTGGTTGCCATAGAGGCTGTAGTCGGCCAGGCTCGTGTTGGGTGCCCCTTTCGGCGCGCCGGTCGGCGTAATATAATAAGGCAGGACCGGGGTGGGACCGCTCCCATACTGTGGGTCGCTGGCGGTGAGACCGTCATTAAAAGCCATCGCCCATTTAGCCACCCCCGTCTGGGTGGGGGTAGCCATATCCCAGCTTTTGTGCAAGGGCTGTTGGCTGCCATAGTAGCCGTCATAGGCAACCTTTATCGCCCCCGAGCCGCGTTTGGTGGTGATGATGATTACGCCGTTCGATCCGCGGACCCCATAGATGGAAGCCGCGCCGGCGTCCTTCAGGACCTGGATGGATGCAATATCATTCGGGTTGATGTCGTGCATGCTTTCCGGCACCCCGTCGATGATGACCAGCGGCGCAGAATTGCCGGAGGAGGTAATCCCCCTGATCTGAACGACGGATGCGCCGCCGGGCTGGCCGGTAGTGAATACGGTGACCCCGGATGCCTGTCCTTGCAACAGCGATTCGGTGCTTCCGGTCGGGGTAGCTTTGGCATCCGCGACGTTAACGACGGAAACCGAGCCCGTGATATCCCGTTTGCGCTGGGCGGTATATCCCGTAACAACCACGTCGTTCAGGGTAGTGGATACCGTGGCAAGACCGATGTCGCCTGCGGGGGCCCCCGCGGTGACCGGTATTTCGAGGCTGGCAAAACCAACGGCGGAAATAACCAGTGTGCCTTTTGGTTTAGGCAGGAAGACGCTAAAGGATCCGTCGGTTCCCGAGGTGGTGAAGACTTTTGTGCCTTTGACCTGGATCGTCGCACCGGCGACGGCAGTGTTGTCCGTCTTGTTGATTACCTTTCCGGTAACCGGATTTTGGGCGTAAACGTAGCCGGTAAGCAGCAGAAGAAGCACTACCAGGCAACCTGACTTTCTCTGCCCATAATTTTTTGCTGGCATAAGCAGTCGTTGTTTAATTTATTTCAAAATAAAAGAGAGATCGACCCGACAAATCTAATTTTGAAATACTCCAACGACTATTTTTCCACCACATCAACACTACATCACAGAGACGAAAACACAAGAAAATCAGGCTTTTCGCCACAACATTGCTACATCATTGCACTTGCGGCACCGAATTGCTGACAAAAGCGATATGTCTGCTGTCGGGTGACCAGGAAGGAGCGTTGATCGTGCCCTGACCGCCGTATAAATACGCGATCACCTTTGGTCCGCCGGGACTGGTCAGGGGCATCAGCCGCAGCATGACATCTTTGTAGGATGGGTGGGAGTCCGGATCGATATCCATAGGAAACGAGATGAATACCATCCATTTTCCATCGGGGGAAATATGCGGGAACCAATTGTGATAGTCGTCAAAGGTCAGCTGTTCCTTTTCCGAACCGTCGGGGCGCATCCGCCAGATCTGCATCGTGCCGCTGCTGTTTGCGTTATAGTAGATATATTTTCCGTCCGGGGAATATTCCGGGCCATCCACATGAGTTCGGGTGTTTTCGGTAAGCGCGGTTTCCCGGTTGTCTTTGAGGGAAACCTTATACAGGTTGTACACGGCCGACCCGTTTCGCTTGCCGACAAATGCCAGTTCCTTTCCGTTTGGCGCCCAGCCGTGAAGATACGATGGGGTGGCTGCGGTGATCTGCCGCGGGTCGCCGCCGGTGAGGGGCAGCACAAAAATAAATGAGCCGGAGCTGTCGGGTCTGCCGCTGCTGATCCCAAGCATTTTGCCGTCGAACGATATCATATGGTCATTGTTAATGCGGCTGATCTTCCCGGTATTTAGCTTTTCTGTGGCGCCGCCTTCAATGGGGATCGTGAAAAGCGAACCGCCCTCGTTGAACAGCAGTTTTTTTCCGTCGGGGGTGTAGTTCGGCGCTTCGAACCGTCCGGGAGCTTCGTGGATAACCTTCCGGTTGTTGTCGGCCAGATCGAGGATCTCCAGCCGGCTGCCCAGTACATCGCGGACAGGCTGCGGTGTCACGTGAGGGTTAGCGGAATATTCGTGGATAACGGGCTTATCGATGCGGACGTTCCAGACCCTCGCGCTCGCGACCGTGTTCGAATCATGGGAGCAAACATACAGTCCGACAAGCACGTCCTTCTCGAGCGCATCGGTCGAACAGCTGCCGACAAGCTGCAACGGCTCGCCGGGGTGCGCGATCTTCATGGTGATCCGCTTGCCGATACGCTCGAGCTGGATCGTCTGGCCGCCTTTTTTTGGGTAAAATCGTTCCTCTTCCGGATCGCGCATGAACATGCCCCGATAGGGCCGCCACTGCAAAACGACAAGACCGTCGATGTGCTTGCAGGCATTTGCGCTTGCCGCGCCCTCGTCCGTGGATTCGCGGATCATCCAGCCTGTCTTTCGGTGGCCGACGGCGCCGGCGGTATCTCCGGTGAATGCAAAGTCCGCGGTCAGGATGAAATCTCCCTTTATTTTTTTGTACACGAACTGGAATTCGTCCCGGTTGAACCAGATGTTGTCGCCCGCACCTTTTATCGTGTAGGTCTGGGTTGCTTCGTCGTAGGATGCGTCGCCCGGTAATTTGGGACGGCCGATATCCAGGTGGTCGTCGAAGATGCCGACGGGATGTTGGGCCATGGCGATGGCGGGGACCAACAGGATGGTCCAAAGTAGTCTTGCGGTCATATCGTATTTGTTTTTAGTCTTTGGCGAGCGATTGGGTGGTGGATGCAATATTCCAACCCTCCAACCGCAGTTGCGGGCTTTGTCCTGCCGGGCAACTGACCGTTACCGTTATAGCACCGCCGGCGGGGATCGAAAAATAATTATCGGACCAATAGCTGGGCAATACTTCTTCTCCGTTGCGGATTAGCTGGGGGTTTAGGAAAAATGCGAGCCGGGGGGACGGATTGGTGAATCGGAGGGTCCATTCCATCCAGGCATCCTGCTTGGCCGAGGCGATGACGGCCGCGCGTACGGTTGACGACGGCATCGCGCGCAGGTCGGCGAAGTCGTGACCCGGGGACATCCAGTAGGTGTTTTGCGAGATCGTTTGGCCGGCGGCGTCTTTCAACGAGAGGAGGACAAAGGAAACACCCGAAGTTTGCTGCAGGATATCCCGCAGGGAGAGGACTTCCCGGACGTCGGTAGTATCCAGGCTGGCTTGCCCGGTCTTTTTAAAAAGCGAAGCTCCCGTCATGCCGATCACTTCCGCTTCGTAGTGAAGGTTCGGTCTTTTTACATAGGTCCGGTTGACGAGGGCGACCGCGGAATCGTCGAGGTTCAGTTGGATGTGAACGGCTTCGATGGCGCGCTTCATAAAATAGTAGCCGCTGTTCGGTTCGAGGTACCAGTCGTAGACCTGCCAGACGACGCTCGGGAATGCGGCATTGAGTTTCCAGAGCATCACGCCGCCGGTTTCGTTCAGTTTATGGCCTGCCGCTTCGAAAATACTGCGATAGCCGTTTGCATTCAGCAGCTGCATTTTGTCCGAGAAGTCCCGCATGTTCACCGGAGCGCCGTAACGATCGAGCATGGCCTTGTAATACGTATCGTAGTGTCCGTTCCCCGTGCAGGCGTCGTGATATCCCCAGGAATTGTTTAATGGATAGGGCAGGTTATTGTCCGGGACGAGGTCCGGGATGATCTTTGGCAGCGTATTGTAAGGTGGTTGCGACGGGATGCCGGTCTCGTCCTTGAAAACCCAGTCTTTTTTTCCGTCCACCAACCGGTAATATTGGGCGTCATCCTGCCAGGAATACGGACCGCCGCTGTAAACACCCGCGGGCTTGTCGTCCGGCCAGGAGCCTTTCCAATCCGCCGGCGCATGGGAAAAGCCGGAGGAACAGGGGATGAATGGGCGGGTGCCGTCGAGGGCGGCTACGTTATCGCGCATGGCGTCGTAAAGCTCCTTCCGCGCATGGCCTTCGTTCCCGCCGGTCCATACGAGAAGGCTGGGGTGATTTCGGATGCGGTAGATGGTGCTCGTCATGTTATGGTAGAAGACCGAAGCCTGCAGCGGCCATTCCGCGGATCCCTTGAAACCGCCGTTAGTGTCGCCGGTGATCCAGAAGTCCTGCCAGACCAAAAGACCATAACGGTCGGCAAGCTCATAAAAGTCATCGGTCTCGCCGAGACCGCCACCCCAGATGCGAACAAGGTTGACGTTTGCGTTTCGGCAGAGCCGAAGTTCGAAGTCATAACGCTGCCGGTCGCGGTTCAACATCATGTCGGGAACCCAGGCGCCGCCGTTGAGGTGGATACGCCGGCCGTTGACATAAAAATCGCGTCGCGTAAAGCCGTTGACATCGGTGGCAGTGGACCCAACCGTCCGGATACCAAAGACGATGGAAGTATCCTCGGAGACAACGCCCGCGGCGACAAAACGAAGCCGCAGCCGATATAGGTTCGCCTCCCCATAACCGTTAGGCCACCATAGCTTTGGATGCCTGATCTCCAGAGCGGCCACCTGGGCCGCGTTCAGTTGCACTGTCCTCGACTGGGACCCGTCGAGGGTTAGCTCCTCCTTGAACGCCACGCGCTCGCCCTGGAAATTCTCGGGGCTTATCGTCATCTCGAGCGTACCGCGGCGCGCATGCGTATCGTGATTGCACAACTCGAGGTCGAGTGACAGCTTTGCCAACCCCGTATCCGGGAGACCGGGGAGGTCTGTCTTGATCCGCGGGCGGCTGATCGTCACCTGCCCGCTGGTGCGGAGATAGACGGGCTGCCAGATGCCCATATTGCGATCATGCACTTCGGGGATCCAGTCCCAGCCTACCGAACTCAGCATGGTCACATTCTTCCCGATGTCACCGGTCGGACCGCCATTGTCAAAAAAGTCGCCAAAGGCCTGTAGCTGGGGAGTCGACGGGAGACCCGGGTAATCGAGGGGGTATATTTCAACGGCGAGCGCGTTGTCTTCGCCGGGCCGGATGGCTGACGTGGCATCGAGGTCAAATTCCTCGAACATGCCAACCATTTTCGCCGAATCGGCAAGTGGCTTTCCGTTCAGCCAGACCGCCGCCCGGTAGTTTATCCCTTTGAATATGAGCTGAAAGTATTTGCCCTTATCGGCGGCCGGGACCGTAAACGTCGTGCGATACCAATATGGTTTCTTCCAGGGGTTCGGCTCGCCGGGGAGATAGCTGTATCGTTCGAGCTGGTATTGGCGGTTAAAGCTGTCGTTTGCGTCGGGGATCAGCATGTTGTTCATCCCGATATAGGGATCGGGGTAAACCTTGTTGGCGACCAAACCCGTCAGTACAGTGGAAGGTACGGTGACAGGGAACCAATAATTCTTAGGCAAATAGTGTACGGAAGAGAGCGAGTCGCCGCCGGCCGTCACGACGGCGGAAGACTGCAGGGAAAAGCGGGTCAGCTTTACCTGGCGGACCGGTTGGGCAAGAAGCACCGACGGGACAAAAAAGGCAAGGCCAATCGAAAGGATTTGACGCATGGGAAAAAGATTAGATTGATCCCTAAGGTATCAATTGCCGCCCACATCTGTATTGCTGACAAACGCAATCTTTTTACCATCAGGCGACCACGACGGTGTATTCATCGAACCCTGACCGCCATATAGATAAGCGAGCACCTTCGGAGTGCCTTTTCCGTCAATCGGCAATAGCCGGATATAGACATGTTTATACGGCGGGTGGATTCCCGCGGGCGTCTCTTCCGGCAGAAAAGTCAGGTAAACAAACCATTTCCCATCGGGTGAGATGTGGGCGAACCAGTTATCGTAGCCGTCATTGGTGATCTGCTCCTGGGCACTGCCATCGGACTTCATCCGCCAGATCTGCATCAATCCGGACCGGACTGAATTGAAATAGATATACTGGCCGTCGGGCGTATATTCGGGACCGTCATCAAGGCCTTTGGCCGAAGTAAGGCGAACTTCGGGGCCGCCCGCTGCCGGTACCTTGTAGACGTCGAACTCCCCGTTGCGTTCCCCGCAAAAGACCATGTCTTTCCCGTCCGGCGACCAGCCGTGGAAGTAGGAAGGCCCCTTCGGGGTGATCTGTTTGGGTATGCCGCCTTCGATCGGAACCGAATAAATAATGGAGCCGCCGAGGTCCCGGACAAAGCTGCTCAGGCCTAGCATTTTCCCATCGAAGGAGATGACATGGTCGTTGTTATTATTCGTAACCGTCCCGCTCTTTAAAGTTCGAGGGCTGCGGGTAGCCAGGTCGAAATGATATAAGGTTCCGTTAGCGTCATTGAAGATCAGACTTTTGCCATCCGGGGTCCAGTTGGGCGCCTGGATGGAATAAGGCACCTTGTAAATCGTCTCGCGATGACCGGATGCTACCTCCAGGATCTCGAGATTGCTGCCAAGGGTCATCTGGGTATTCTGGTTGGATTCACCCTTCAATGGCACGGTAATGCTGACATTGCTGAATACTCCCGTCTCCAGCACGTCGGAGTTATGCGAGCCGACAAAAAGGCCGACATATACATCATCCCCCAGGTCGAGGCTGACCGTATCGGTCATAAAGGGCTCACCGTAGATCGCCGCCCGCATGATATATTGATTACCACGCCGTTCCAGCTGGAGGATGTTGGCATGCGTCATTTTCAGCTTGTGTTCCTGGGTCTGAGCGCCCGGGGTCGGCCGCCATTGCAGCGAAGTGAGCCCGTCACCATGCTCGACGGCATTGATATGAGGTGAATTGCCATCCAGCGTTTTTCGAACCATCCAGCCTACCTTTCGGTGATAGTTCACCCAGGTCCCCAGAAATTCAGCCTTTGCATAAAGAATAAAGTCACCCGTCATCTTCTTGTATACATACTGAAATTCATCATGGTCAGCCCATACATTGTAGCCGGCGCCACTGATAATATACTGGCCGGTCGCGGGTATATAGGTGGCCGAGCCGGGTTTGACCCCGGTGCCGACATCGCCGTGGGCATCGAAGATCCCTACCCTTTCCGGGGCCGGCGCGGGAGAAAAAGCGGTTTGGGATAAAGCCTCATCTGTAGTCAGGACGGCCAAAAAGGTCAGCAGCAGCAATGCGTTAGCGGTAGTTGATCTCATCTCGGGATAATATTGGTTAGGAGAAAGCGCTGTGTCGAAAACAAATATAGACCGGCTTTGCTCAAACGGGCAGTTTTTGACTACATCATCACTACATCACCGGCCAAAAAAGGCTTTAATCCAGCCGTTTACACCACAACATCACTACATCAATCCCCGTTATATGCGGAAACGGCTACTTCTTTTTGGGAACCGGGGGACATTTTGTTTTACCTTTAATAAGAGGGGCAAAAATGACTAGGATCCGGATACGAATTACACTCACTGCTTGCCTGATTTGTCTGGCATTTGTAAGCCGGGGGTTTCAGAATACCATTGGAATTCCGGATATCATCAACTATTCCCGGGATGTATATAACGCGGGGACCCAGAACCGCGGGGTGGTCCAGGACCGCAACGGGTTAATGTATTTTGCCAATTACGAGGGGTTGACTTCCTTCGACGGAAATGCCTGGAAGACCTACCCCCTTCCCAATAAAACAGTCGTCCGGTCGATAGCGATGGGTAAGGACAATCGGATCTATGCGGGCGGTCAGGGTGACTTTGGTTATTTTTCACCGGATCATAACGGCAGGCTGATCTTCACCTCGTTAAAGCCGCTGATCTCCGAGAAAAATTACGCCTTTTCGGATATGTGGTTTGTCGTTGCTTTTGGGAACGACGTCTTCTTTATGTGCCGGCAGTTCATCTTTCAGCTGAACAATAAGGCGGTCACCGTTTACCCCGCCGCCTCGGAATGGATGTTTCTGGGTCAAAGCAACGGCCGCCTGATCGCCCAGGACGGCAAGAACGGTCTGCTGGAGTTCCGGGCAGGTTTATGGACGCCATTCTTACAGGAGAGCGCCCTTCCGCCGGGCTACCTGGTAACCTGTCTTTTTCCTTTCGGCAAGGACAGCAGCTTTGTCGGGACGGTCAATACGGGGTTCTTCACGCTGACGGGGAAAAAGATCACCCCATTCCGGATCGCCGGAACGGACCCTTTTGTAAACGAACGGGTGCTGACCGCGATTGCGGTGAATAAGGATTGGCTGGCGATCGGAACAAACCTCGATGGCATCTATATCGTTGACCGGAAAGGGGAGATCATACAAAATCTCTCCAGAAAAGAGGGGTTGCAGAACAACAATGTCCTTTACCTGTTCCTGGACCGCGATAAGAATCTCTGGCTGGGGTTGGATGATGGGATCGATCTGGTGGCCTATAACAATGCCATCAAACATATCTACCCCGAAAAACTCAACGAAGGGTTGGGCTATACTTCCATCATATTCGATAAGGAACTCTTTGTCGGAACGTCGAATGGGCTATATAGCGTGCCGATCGACGAGCGGGAGGACCTGAGCTTCCTGCGCGGTGAGTTCAGATCCGTTCCGGGCACAAAGGGGTCGACGTTTGGTTTGTCGGAAGTAAACGGTAGTCTGCTGCTGGGTCATCATGACGGGGCCTATGAGATCAAAAACGACCGCCTGACCCCGATCGATACCCGCGTTTCCTATTGGATGTTCCTGCCTTTTTCCAATGTCTTGCCTTCCTCCCTGATCCTTGGCGGAGCGGACAACGGGATCGAACTCCTTCGCTATGACCGGGGACGAATAACACCGGAGGCCGCGCTGCCGGGGTACAACGCCTCTTCGCAGTTCATGGCCATGGATAATAACAGTACCGTGTGGGTAGCGCATTCCTATCGCGGGGTTTACCGGATCGATCTCAACGATACACTTCATCCGCGGGTAAAACTATATACCGAGCAGAACGGACTTCCCTCCAATCTGAAGAACCACTTGTTCAAGATCAGGAACCACATCGTGATCACGACGGAAAAAGGCGTCTATGAATATGATCCGGCGACCGACTCCTTTGAAGTATCCAACTATTTTACGGGGTTGCTGGGAGAGCGGAATATCCGCTACCTGCGGGAAGACGCATCGGGAAATATCTGGTTTATCGAGGACAAAAACCTGGGCGTGGTAGATATGTCCGAACCGCAGCCCGAGATCATCTATTTTCCGGAGCTGAGCGGCAAGATGGTAGCCGACTATGAACATATCTATCCCTACGACCGGCACAATGTGTTCGTCGGGGCGGAAAAGGGCTTTTACCTCATCAATTATGAAGAATATAAAAAGAACCGGTACCCGGTACAGGCGCGGATCCGCATGGTAAAGGCACTCGGCAAAACAGACAGCCTGTTGTTCGGGGGTTATTTTGACGAGGTGAATGACAGCGGCGGACAACCGGCAGACGCCGTCTACAGCATTTCGAATAATTGGAGCTCACTCCATTTCGAATTCAGTTCACCCCTGTATGCCGCACAAAACAGTATCCAGTACAGCTATCTGCTGACCGGATTTGACAAGGACTGGTCGTCATGGTCCAAAAAGACGGAAAAGGAATATACCAACCTGCCGGCGGGAACCTATACTTTCCAGGTTAAGTCCAAAAGCAACCTGGGTAATGAGTCGGCCATAACGGAATATTCGTTTAACATCCTGCCGCCCTGGTATCAGACGGGCTGGGCTTATCTCCTCTATACTTGCCTGTTTGGGGCGCTGGTGTACCTGCTGTACTATTGGCAGCGCCGGATATTCCTGCGCCAGCAAGCCAGGCATGAGGAGGAACAAAGGCGGCTGCAGTACCTGCATCAGCTGGAAATCGAAAAATCGGATAAGGAGATCGTAAAGCTGAAGAACGAAAAGCTGGAGGCGGAGATCGAACACAAGAATACAGAGCTGGCTTCCGCGGCAATGCACCTGGTGCAGAAGGGGGAACTGCTCGGCAATATCCGGGAGGAACTGATGCGGATCAAACGCGGCGTCAACGGAGATGGTGCGGCGGCGGAAGAATACAAAAAGATGTTGCGTATCCTTGGCGAAGAGAACAAGATGGACAAGGATTGGGAGCAGTTTGCCGTCCATTTCGACAAGGTGCACAGCGATTTTTTACAGATCCTGAAAAGCGCCTATCCGCAACTCAGCGCCCATGAACTGAAGCTTTGCGCCTATTTGCGAATGAACCTCTCGAGCAAGGAAATCGCACAGCTTGAAAACATTTCCGTCCGCGGAGTAGAGATCAGCCGCTACCGCTTGCGGAAAAAACTCCGCATCCCCACGGAGATGAACCTGTTCGATTTTTTGATGGAACTGCACACCAGGGGGAAAACGGCATAACCGGCGCAACGGCGTCTTAAACCAGGTTTGTCTTTATGTAATTGTAACTGCTCGTAATCGCGTCAAACGGCGAGCCCGGGCAGCGGTCTTCCTCCACAAAGAAGTATTTCATCCCGGCCGTCTTGCGGTGGGCGAAGATCGTCTTGAAATCGATGACCCCGCTGCCGACAGAAGTGAACTTCCTCTCCGGCGTACTATCCATATCTTTCAGATGCCAGAGCGGAAAGCGGCCGGGGTGCGCCTCAAACAATTTGACGGGGTCCTGGCCCGCGAAGGTCAGCCAATACAAGTCGACCTCCATCTTTACCAAATCGCGGTCCGTATTGTCCAGGATCACGTCATAGGGATATTTTTCGTCCTGTTTGATGAATTCAAAATCGTGGTTGTGATAAACGAACTGGATACCGGCGTCCTTACATTTACGACCGGCCACATTAAAGTCATCCGCCAATTTTTTGTAGTGGTCCAGGCCTTTTCGCTCATTGGGAGACAGCCACGCGCATGCCATATATTTAAGACCGACGGTATGGGCGTCTTCGACGGTCCGATCCCAGTCGTGGAGGATGGTGCCATTGAACACCCCGTTTGGCGCTCCCGCTTGATCTTCCCCATAGCGATAGTGGCAGCTCCGCATGACGAGCCCGTTGTTCTTCAGGACACCCCGGAAAGTAACCGGGTCCATGCCATAGAATTTTTCCGAGCCGGTATAGGTGGCGCCCTCCAGGGAATTGTAGCCGATCTGCGCCACTTTTGCCAGGGTCCCAACGGCGTCGGCGGCCATGGCGTCACGGACCGTGTATAGTTGGAGGCCGATCGTCGGATGACGCGCAGACATCAGCGAAGGAAAGGCGGGGGCGGCAAAAATTCCCGCGGAAAAGACGGTGGTAGACTTGAGGAATGATCTCCGGGTGTGCATATCGTTATTTTTTTAAATTTACAATGGTTGAAGACGGGAGGGGCTACATCAAGACTACGTCAGCGCCTGATGTGGGCGGGTTTGACTACATCATTCATACATCAGGGCTATGAATGTAAGGAATCGGTGCCAAACCAAGCGGCCAAATTTTGTAAATTGGGTGGATTTCCGCACATAAAATACGCCGTATGAGATTCCTCCTGATCGCATGTAGCCTGATCTTATTCTCGGGATGGTCCTTTCCCGGCTCTCCAAGCCTTTTCTCCGGCTCGTCACGGCCCTTCCCCGGTTCCCTACGACCTCCGGGCGAGCACCCGACGCTCCCGATCGGATCGCCGGCGCCGGATTTCTCCTTGCAGGGCGTGGACGGAAAAACATACTCCCTCTCCTCTTTCTCCGCAGCAAAAGTCCTCGTGGTCGTCTTCACCTGCAATCATTGTCCTACGGCACAGGCCTATGAGGACCGGCTGATCCGGCTGACGGCAGATTATAAGGATAAAGGAGTGGCGGTAGTGGCGATCATGCCAAACGATCCGTCGTCGATCCGGCTGGACGAACTGGGCTATACCGATATGAGTGACAGTTTTGAGGAGATGAAGCGGCGGGCGGCGGAGAAACATTTCAACTTCCCCTATCTGTACGACGGCCAGACGGAGACCGCCGCAAAGGCCTATGGGCCGATCGCAACCCCGCATGTATTTGTATTCGATCAGAACAGAAAGCTCCGGTACAGCGGCCGGGTTGATGACGTAGAGAAGCCATCGAAGACCCCGCACGTGCAGGATGCCCGAAATGCCATCGAAGCGGTGCTCGCCGGGAAACCCGTGCCCGTCCAGACGACAAAAGTCTTTGGCTGCTCGATCAAGTGGACCGAGAAGAGCGATTGGATCGAGAAAGCAAGACAGGAATGGGCAAAGGAGCCGGTGAAACTGGATACGATCACCGCAAGCGGGATCACGGAATTGATCCGAAACCATACCGAAAAGCTTCGGGTCATCGATATCTGGGCTACGTGGTGCGGTCCCTGCGTGGCCGAATTCCCCGACTTTGTCGATATGAACCGGATGTATCGCCGGCGGGATTTCGAATTTATCAGTATCAGCGCGGATGAACCCGCCAAACGCGATAAAGCGCTGAAATTTCTTCAGCAATCACAAGCTTCCAATCTCAACTATATCTTCAACTTGGATGACAAGTACAAGCTGATCGAGGCAGTGGATCCAAAATGGCAGGGGGCTTTGCCCTATACGATGGTGATCGAACCGGGCGGAAAGGTGATCTACGCGAAGGAGGGCCCGGTCGATCCGGCGGAACTCAAAAAGATCGTGGTGGATGACCCGGCGATCGGCCGTTATTACTGAGATTCTTCGGCATTTACGGCAAGAGTCCAAAAAATAATCCGGATATTTGCTTTCCATGTATAATATCCCGTCTATGGTCTTTTAAGTCGGTGCGGAACCTGTTCACAGTCGACAGGCGCACCCCTCCCACGGTGGTCACAAATTTTTCCCTCTCAAAACTCGGGATATCATGTCTGTTTCTTCTCCTGAACAAAAACCCGGCATTCTTTCACGCGCAGCTGCATTTATCCGCGAATCCCTTTCCAGCGAGCACCGGGATTATACCGTGGGAAGCCTGCGGCGGGCGATTTTGCTCCTGGCCATACCGATGGTCCTCGAAATGTCGATGGAATCGGTTTTTGCGCTGGTCGATCTGTATTTTGTCGGCCGCCTTGGCAAAGAGGCGGTGGCGGCAGTCAGCTTGACTGAATCCGTATTAACACTGGTTTATACGGTTGCGATTGGGCTTAGTATGGCGGCAACGGCGATGGTCGCCCGCCGGATCGGTGAAAAGCGGCCGGAGGCTGCCGCCCATGCGGCGGCTCAATCGCTTGTCCTGTCTGCCGCCTTTATCCTGGCCCTCAGCGTGACAGGAGCCCTGCTGGCTTCGTCAATCCTTCACGTCATGGGCGGGAGCCCCTTGACGGTCGCGATGGGAACGCCCTATACCCGGATCCAGTTTGGCGGAAGCATGGTTATCGTGCTCCTGTTTCTGATCAATGGCATCTTCCGCGGAGCCGGCAACGCTGCCATGGCGATGTGGTCCTTGTGGATCGCAAACGGCTGCAATATTATCCTTTGCCCGATACTCATTCATTTTTACGGGATCGCCGGTGCGGCGATAGCCACCACGGTGGGACGAGGTGTCGGGGTATTGTTCCAATTGTACTATCTGTTCCGCGGAACGGCCATGCTGCCAAAAGTCAGCCCGTATTTCAAGCCGGACTGGACGGTGATTTGGGATCTTTTACGGGTCACCGCTTCGGGGTTCGGGCAATTTTTTATCAATTCGGCGAGCTGGATCGTGATGACGCGGCTGATAGCCCAGTTCCAGGATGTGGCGATTGCCGGTTACCAGGTGTCGATCCGTATCTTATTGTTCTTTTTGCTCCCGGCATGGGGAATGGCCAATGCGGCATCGACGCTCGTCGGGCAAAGCCTGGGTGCGAAGCTTCCCGACCGGGCGGTGCGGGCCGTACGGACGGCGGCGCTTTATAATGGTGTGTTCATGGCGGGAGTTACCCTGATCTTTTTTGTTGCATCCGGTCCGATTGTTGCATTTTTAAACAGCGACCCGAATGTGCAGGACATGGCGATCCACGCATTGCGGATCATCACGCTGGGATATGTATTCTATGGGGTGGGGATGGTGCTGACCAATGCGTTCAACGGGGCGGGCGACACACTTACTCCATTAATAATCAATCTATTTTGCTTCTGGGCGTTCCAGATACCCCTGGCCTGGCTGCTGGCGAACTATTTCAGGTTCGGACCGCAGGGAGTATTTACGGCCATCCTGCTGACCGAATCCAGCCTGACCGTGGTAAGTTTTGTCGTATTTAGGCGGGGTAAATGGAAAAAAGTTAGGATATAAGGGTATACTCCCGCCCGGTAGAATTATTGCTCATAAAATAATGAAAATTTTCATAAAAGATTCTTGCACAAGTAGAAAATAGATAATATTTTACATTCCCCCTCGTTTTAAAACAGGCGAAAGCCTAAAAATAAGAGCCGGAGGGCGGGAACGATACCCATGAAAACCCCTTTAAAGGCATAGATTAAAACCTTTGAAACATGCGTCGCAGGAATTTGAAACCGCTGGTCTGGTGTGTCTGGATCGCATTTTTGCTCCCGGTCAATGTCGCATTGGCCGGTGGGGGTACGCCCGTAAGAACGCATAGCAGCGCCGCCAAAGCCGCAAGGGAAGCAGCCCTTGCGGAGGAAGTTACCATCCTCTATGAGCAATTCAATTTGCAGGAAATAGGGTTGACCAAGAAGGCTTTCCATTATGCACTTAAGGGATACCATTACTTATTGGACCATCATTGGCTGAACAACCCCAATATATTATCGATTTGTGACATGAGCCAGTCCAGCCGCAACAAACGGCTGTATGTCCTGGATATGGAGAACAAGACTGTCGTGGTCAATACGTATGTTGCACACGGCAGAGCTTCGGGCGGTGAGTTTGCACGCTCTTTTTCCAACAGCCCCTCATCCCGCAAGAGCAGCCTGGGTTTTTATGTCACCGAAGACACCTATTATGGAAGCAATGGACTTTCCCTGCGGATCAAAGGGATGGAACGAGGTTTTAATGACCGGGCCTTTGGACGGGGTATAGTCGTCCATGGCTCGGAGTACGTCGGCCCGGATTTCCTGCAAATGAATCAGTTCTGTGGCAGAAGTTATGGGTGCCCGGCGGTTCCCGCGGACGAGTCGGAGAATATCATTGATCTGATAAAAGAAGGATCTTGTTTGTTTATTTATTATCCAACCCCAAAATACATCGTCCGGTCGAAGATACTGAACTACTAGCATGGACGTACACTTCAGATGGTTTGAAGGTGAAAAAGCTCAATTTAGGTTCGTACCCTATGATTGGGCTTTTCTTTCTTTGGGCCGCGGGCAAGCCAAAAAGCATCTCACGAGAACGGTCCATACCACCCGATAAGCTGCGCAAGCATCCCGACAAACAACCCCGCCCAAACTTCGAACGTGCTATGGTTTCCCACCAAAAGACGGGAAGTGGCAACGATACCGGTGACCCCCACGGCAATGGAAAGATACAGGCCGGAGGCATAGTCGTCGGTGAAAGTGAAGAGGAAAAAGAACATCAGGGCGTTGCCGAGCGCAACCGTGTGAATACTGATCTTGAACCAGATATTGCAAAGGAACGCTCCGACCAGCGCAAGGAAGGAGCCGGCCAGAAAACGGATGGCCAGTTCAGGCGTGTCGGGCAGGTTCTTGAACAGATTCCAGGTCCACCAATAGAAGATCATGGCGATGATATACGGCACGATCCGCTCCTTCTGGTCCCGCAGATACATCGAAGTCACGAACAGCTTTAACCGCCACATCAGGAAAACGGAAAAGAGAGGGAAGAAAACATTGCAGGATATGATCGTAATAAGACGGAACACCCGCGTCAGGTGATCGAATTCCGAAAAGGCCATCGGGTGCACAAAGAGGAGAAAGGCCGTTACATAGGAGCTGATAAAAAGCGGGTGGAAGAGATAAGAGAAAAAATTCCCCGTAATCCGCGTTACACCCGTCGTTACACCATTCATAGAAGAGGTTTTAGAGTTCCTTGCGCAGCCGCGCAACAGGGATATTGAGCTGTTCCCGGTATTTTGCTACCGTCCGGCGGGCGATATTGTAGCCCTTTTCCTGCAGGAGCTCGGTGAGCTTTTCGTCGCTGAGCGGTTTCTTTTTGCTTTCGCCCTCGATCAGGTCGCTGAGGATCTTCTTCACTTCCCGGGTGGATACTTCTTCCCCGCTGTCGGTACTGAGCGATTCGCTAAAGAAGAACTTGAGCCGGTAGGTACCGAACTCTGTCTGGACAAACTTGCTGTTGGCCACCCGGCTTACGGTCGAGATATCGAGCGCGGTACGTTCGGCAATGTCCTTGAGGATCATGGGACGCAGGGTGGTCTCGTCGCCGGTCAGAAAAAAATCGTGCTGGTACTCCATGATCGTGTGCATGGTGTTATAAAGGGTCTGCTGACGTTGTTTGATGGCATCGATGAACCATTTGGCCGCATCGATCTTTTGTTTGATGAACAGAACGGCTTCCTTCTGGCGTTTATCTTTTTTGCTGCCGCGGTCGTATTCCTTCAGCATTTCCTTGTAACCTTCACTGATCCGGAGGTCGGGAGCGTTTTTTGAGTTGAGGGAGAGCTCGAGCTTGCCGGCGTTGTTCGCAATAAAAAAATCCGGGATGACATAGCTTTCGTTTTTGTTGGCTTCGCCGACATCACCCCCGGGTTTTGGATTGAGCTTGATGATCTGATTGATCACGTCTTTGAGCTGATCGTCGGTCAGGTTGAGACCGCGCTGGATCTTATCGTAATGCTTTTTTGTAAATTCGTCAAAATAGTTCGAGAGGACGTCAATCGCCGTATCCACGGCCTTATTCCCGTTCTTTCTCCGGTTAAGCTGGATGAGCAGGCATTCCTGGAGGTCCCGCGCGGCTACTCCGGGGGGATCGAATTGCTGGATCTTGTGTATAAGCGTCTCGATCTCCTCTTCGGTCGTTTCGATATTCTGGCGGAAAGCGAGGTCGTCGGCAATGGAGGCGGTCTCACGCCGGAGATAACCGTCATCGTCGATGCTGCCGATGATCTGCTCGGCGATCTTCCGGGTCCGGTCGTCGATCACCAGCATGCCCAACTGGTCGAGAAGGACCTCGTGAAAGGACGTTTCTACCTTATGCGGCACCACGCGATCTTCATCCGCGTCGGGGTAGTTGTCGTCCCGGAGTTTGTAATCCGCCACGTCGTCGTCGTACTCGCTGACATACTCGCTGATATCGATGTTGTCGTATTCGTCCTCGCTGCCGTCCTTTTCTTCAAATTCCTCCCCGCTTTCAAACTCGTCTTTCAGTTCTTCTGCCCCATCCTCATGGTCTTCGGTCACTTCCAGCGCCGGATTCTCCTCCAACTCTTCCTTGATCCGCTCTTCGAGGATAGCCGTAGGCACCTGGAGCAGTTTCATCAGCTGAATCTGCTGCGGGGAGAGCTTTTGGAGTAATTTTTGCTGTAGTGATTGGCTTAACGACATGTAATTCAGGGGTTTTTCGAGCCCATTCCTCAGCCTTCCTGAAAAAGGGGCCGCGAACCACAAAAATCAGGCCGTAAATTTAAGTAAAAAAGGAGGGACTACCATTGCAACGAAAAAAAACTTTTCTTGTTGTATGTTTCTCAATACTTATCAACTCGCTATGGGCGCAGACTTTGCCGGTGGGCGTGTTGAAAAATAGTGGGTTGTCGGTAGCGGGCCCCGGGACTAAAGAAGTGACCCTGCTACACCCGCAACCTGTTTACAATGGCTTGAGCTGGCGCGTTGCCATGATGGAGAATGGTGGATACGACTACCTCCTTCCGGCGAATATTCTTCAGGATGCCTATGGAAGCGGTTATTACATCGGCAAGCTGGGTTACTTCTGCAAGAAAGAGTTGCAAATAGAAAAGACCACACATCTCCCCCTCCGGCTGCGGCTGGGTTCGCTGCAGGAAGTCAACCACCTCGAAGGAAAACCAGGCTGGTGAACTCGCCGAACCGTCTGGTAGCGCGCCGAACCGCCCGTTAAGACTCCCTAACCGCCTAAAGCGGTATGATTTCCTGGTATTTCAACGTAGCCAACGTCGAATTGGTCATCTTATGAGCGACAGCCTGATAATTCTGATCGCTCACAAACCAGCTAAAATCAGCGGACAACTTCCCCTTCCAGGTGACTTCTTGTTTTTCGACGTCGAATAACACCAGCTGCAACTCTCTTGAACTGGCGGTGCCGTAGCCAGTCACGACTTTTGTCATGACTACCGCGAGGATAGCCTGAGCATCCAAATTTCCTCGGATGAGAGAATCCATCAGCGCTTTGATATCGGTCTTCCTCTCCCTGCAGCAATAGAACGTTCCCACTGTCTTAACTCCATCCTTATTCAGCGAATCCACAAAAAAACGCTGGTAATAGCTCATGCAAGCGCTGGTTTCCTGGTCACTTACAACGATAACATGGGCGCTTTTAATCGCCACGCTGTCTTTGTACTCCTTCTGAGTGGTAACTTTCGCGGTGGGTCCGCAAGCGCAGAAAAGAAAGGATCCCAGGAAGGCGGTCAATGCCAGGCAAGCTACCGGGGCGATGTTCTTCATAAATGAGGTTTGGTTAACACCCCAAACTTATGAAAACTTTTCAACGTTGTACCATAGACTTATCTAAGACCTTTCTGATCGCCGCGCCAATCTTCTCCCCTTTCTCGCGGGCCTGCTCTTCCGTCCACAACAACCCGATGGCGGTCGACACGCATCGGCTCATGATCCGGTCGCTGGCGGCGAAATTGGCGGTACCGAGCGCGTGCAGCGCCTTTTGCTGCGGGTCCGTCAACGGATAAAGACTCGCCGCCTCCTTGAGGTGGTTCCACTTGCGGATATAGTGCCAGTTATTGTCGTACCAATAAAAATTACCCGCGAGGACGCCGGAATCCTTCAGCTCCTGGACCACCGCGCGCGTGATTGCTTCCGTCGGCAGGAACCAGGTGAGAAAGCTGCAGATATCGCCTTCCGGGTCGGGGATGTGGCGGAACGAAACCTCGGGGATGGCGGAAAGAACGGTCCTTAGCTGCTGCTGGCTCTTGCGCTGAAGAGCGATGAAATGATCCAGTTTCCTTACCTGGGCCAGGCCCACCGCGGCATGCAGTTCGGAGATGCGGAAATTATAACCGATATAGGGATGGAGATCGGCGCCGCGGTCCACGCCCTTGTGGTCATGTCCGTGGTCGGCATACGCATCCAGTTTCGTATAAAGCTCCTGGCTGTTTGTAATGACCGCGCCGCCTTCGGCACAGGTAACTATCTTGACAAAATCGAAGGAAAACGTTCCCGCGTGGCCGATCGTACCGAGGTATTTCCCTTTATAGCGACCGCCAAAGCTCTGGCAGGCATCTTCGAGGAGGATCAGGTTATGTTCCTTACAGATCTGCATCAGGGGGTCGAGGTCGGCCATGGCGCCGCACATATGGACCGGCATGATACATTTGGTGCGCGGGGTGATGGCGCGACGGACGGCTTCGGGCTCGAGGGTCAGCGATTCGTCGACGTCGACAAGGACCGGTATGGCTCCAACGCTCAGGATACATTCGAAACTGGCCACAAAAGTGAAAACGGGCATGATCACCTCATCGCCGGCGCCGATACCAAGGGCGGCGTAAGCGGCGGTAAGCGCCGCAGTGCCGCTGGAGACAAGTTGCGCGTGATGGCACGACAATTTCTTACAGATCTCGGCCTCCAGCTCCCGGGATTTCCAGATACCCTTCCGCGGGCCGTCAAAGCCATAGCGCATGAGGATACCCGTTTCGAGGACGTCGTTGACTTCTTTGCGTTCTTCAGGGCCGAACAATTCAAAACCGGGCATATATCTAAGAATTTTTTGGTGGCTATTTCACCTCGAAATTACCAAAAATGATTGGAATCGGGTCACTCTCGACATTGGTGCGGCTGATAGCGGTCACATAATAATAGTGGGGCATACCCTTGCTCTCGGTCGGGAAATTGATCGTAAATTCCGCCACGGGATCATAGGGAATAAAACGGAACGCCGGCCTGGTTGGAGCGGGCGCCGAGGCAGAGTCGGACTGATAAATGGCGTAGCCCCGCAAGGTATCCTGCGGATCGCCGGGATCAAAAAAAGCGGTTGCCGTCGCCTCTTTTTGATCGCTTTCGACATGAAAGCGCGGCGGGTGCGGTTTGGTCGAATCGATCCAGGGCATCGGCGGGATCAGCGCCGGATAGTTATAATAATTGTTCCGAAGGCTGTCACACCAGCCATTCGGGTTGGATTCGAAGGATTTGCTGCTAAAGAAGACCGCCCCCTGGATACTGGGATAAGTCCGCAGGAGCTGGATCTGGCGCGTCAGCTGGCTGGAGTCCTGCCACGCGGGTCTGACGGGGTTGTTGAGCGCGAGAAAAGGCGCCAGGCCGATAAAACATTGCCGCCCGTACGCATGCCGCGCCCACCAGTCAACCAATACGGCATAAGGTGCGCGGGGGTGGCTGAATTCAAAATAGATTTGCGGTACGACATAATCGATCCATCCGTTGCGTAGCCAAAGCAGGATATCCGCATATAGGTTGTCGTAGTCTGTTATGGTATGGGTGTTGCTCCCCTCCGGGTCCTTGTCATTATTACGCCAGATGGCAAAGGGGCTGATCCCGAATTTGCAATGCGGCCTTATCTCCTTTATGGCCCTGCTGATGCTGACAATGACCGAATCGACATTGGCGCGGCGCCAATCGGCCTTGGACAATCCCTTACCATACCGCGCGTAAGAGCGGTTGTCCGGGAAGTCTTTGCCGGCCGGCCCGCCTTCCACGATATCATAAGGATAAAAATAGTCGTCGAAATGAAGCGCGTCGATATCATAACGGCGAACGATATCCCGGGCGATTTCGGTCACATACCGTTGGACCTCGGGAATCCCGGGATCGAAATAAAGCGTCTTTTCAAAACGAACGAACCATTCCGGGTGTTGCCGCGTGATATGGTCCGGGGCAATGGAAGATTTTCCGATGGTGTGCACGGCCCGATAAGGATTACACCAGGCATGGAACTCCATGCCGCGTTTGTGGGTCTCCTCGAGCATAAATTCCAGCGGGTCATAATAAGGTGAGGGCGCCTGCCCCTGGATACCGGTTAGCCACTCGCTCCAGGGTTCATACGGCGAAGGATAAAATGCGTCGGCGGCCGGTCTGATCTGAACGACGACGGCGTTGAGCCCGTTTCGCTGATGCATATCGAGAAGTCGGACAAACTCCACTTTCTGGCTGTCGACCGGAAGCCCTTTCTGTGAAGGCCAGTCGATATTCCCTACGGATGCTACCCAGGCGGCACGGAATTCATATTTCGGTTGCGCCATCAGGTTAACAGACAAAAAGAATAAGGCGAGCAGGATGACGCTGAATTTTCGCTGGTTGATCTCGTTTTCAGGTGACATGATTAAAATTACAGAAATTATCTAATGGGAGGGTGTATGTATCAGCGCGTAAATGGTGTAAAGATGGTGCGCTTCATGCAGCAAAAAAAATTCGGTCCAGTCAATGACGGTGAGGAGCCCAAAACGGGGATGGGAAGCTGTGCGGCCTTGAAAGGAATCGTCGGCGCCGGCAAGCAGCGAACAAATGCGGGACCGGTCGGCGTCGATCTGTTCGAGTAAGGATGCCGTGGGACGATCGAGATAGGCCGGGAATTCCTTGTCTTCTTCCGCGACATAGCGGCCAAATGCGGGGCTGGGTCCGCGGGCTATCCGTTGCAGGCGGTCGATAAATACCGGCTGATAGGCGGCCAGGTGGGCGATGTTCCCATGGGCGCTCCACTTCCCCGGGATAACCGGCCGGCGGAGCACGCTATCTGGACGCTCACCGATGACCTCCCGGATAGCAAGATGCTGATATTGCAAACGCGTAGCTATAGACGAAGATAACGACATATTCCTTGCCCTCCCGACTTTTGTACTCAGTCTCTCCAGACCCTGGCGCCTTCACTGCAATTGGCGCAAATATCTATATTCTTCCGGCTCTGCAGGACCTGGCGGCGGAACCGGACGTATTCGCGGTCCTGCCAGACATCTTTGAACGGCCGTCCTTTCAGGTCTCCGAGGGGATGTTGCGCGTCCTTGTCAAAACAGCAGGGTACCACCAGGCCATCCCAGGTGATCACCGTGGCATGCCACAGACGCCAGCAATGGTTGTCGAGATGGTGTTTCGGCGCCCATCCGCCGCCGGCCAGCCGGCGATAGCGGCTGTATTTGGACTTTGTCGGTATCAGTCCGTTCGGGTCGTTCTGGTAGTCGTAGACCTGCGCGGTCTTGAATCGGACCTGGTCCACGCCGATCTCGGCGGCAAGCCGGCGAATATCGTCCAGCTGGTCTTCGTTCGGCCGAACGACGAGGAACTGGAAGATGACGAATGGCGTTTTGCTCTTCAGCGCTTTTTTCCACCGTACGATATTACGCGCGCCTTCGAGCACCTTCTCCAGCCGGCCGCCGACCCGGTATTGCTGATAGACCCCCTGCGTTGTCCCGTCAATGGAAATGATCAGGCGATCGAGATGGTTTTCCACCGTTCGTCTGGCATTGCGATCGTCCAGGTAATGGCCGTTGGTGGAAGTGGCGGTATAGATGCCTCTTGAAGACGCGTACGCGACCATGTCGAGGAAATCCGGATTGAGGTAGGGCTCGCCCTGGAAATAGAAGACAAGATAGAGCAGCTCACGCGAAAGCTGATCGATGGTTGCGCGGAAAAAATCGTCGCGAAGCATGCCCGTAGGCCGCGTGAATGCGCGCAAACCGCTGGGACATTCCGGACATCGAAGGTTGCAAGAAGTGGTCGGTTCGAAGGATAGGGAGACCGGGTAGCCCCATTGGATCGCCCGTTTTGTCCATTTGCTGAGATAATAGCTGGCAAGCACTTTCAACCCATTCCATGCGCGTCGGGTAGTGAGTTTGGAGAGAAGGTTGATCGTATCGTTGCGGTTGAATTCCGGCATGATCGCGCGGGAAACAGGCCGCCTCCGGCCATCTTTTGAAAATATAAAAATACTAAATTATGTTTGTATGCAATGGCGAATAAAGCGAGGAAAAACAAGGTCTGGAAATTCGGGTTGGTATTCCTGGGATTGGCAGCGGCCGTGGTGATGGGGTATTTAGGTTATATCTGGCTGATGGAACGCCGGGCGCATTTTATGAACTATGCCGCCTTTGGTATCGAGATCCCCGTCAATTATCCTATCCATGGCATAGATGTCTCAAAATACCAGGACTATATCGATTGGGGGATGGTGAAGGACATGCGGGTTGGGGATGTGCAGGTGAGTTTTACGTTTATCAAAGCCACAGAGGGGCTGGGAAGCGAGGACGCCTTTTTCAAGCGGAACTGGAAGAAATCGCGGGATGCCGGGCTGTCGAGGGGCGCATACCATTTTTTCCTTTCGACCAAGAGCGGAAAGGCACAGGCGGAGAACTTCATCAACTCGGTCGAACTGGCCGCCGGCGACCTGCCCCCGGTGCTGGATATCGAACAAACATACGGCGTACCGGCCGACAAGCTGCGGCAGCGGGCGAAAGAGTGGCTTCAAACGGTGCAGGATTATTATCACGTGATCCCCATCATCTACACCAATGTGGATTTTTACAAACTGTATCTGAAAGATGACTTCGATGGCTATCCCCTGTGGGTGGCCCATTATCTTCAAAAGCAGCGTCCAAATATTTCGCGGGACTGGGCGTTTTGGCAGCATAGTGAAGCCGGACGCGTCAACGGGATCGTTACAAAGGTTGATTTTGATGTTTTCAACGGGGATTCGACCGAATTCAGGAAATTGCTGATAAACTGATTACACATATGGGGATGGAACCGGAGGTAAAGGGCTTTCTGAGACGGGTTCTCTTTTCCGTTATGCTTGGGCTCCTGTGGCTTTTCGTCAACATGACCCTGGGCATCTATTATGATCTGCTGCCGGTCTACGGGAAACCGGATCTGCCGAACATATTGTTTTATTGCTTCTTCCTGGGAACGGGTGTGCTATATGGCGTTTTTCTTTACCGGACCTGGAAGAAAAAATTTCCCCACGGCTAGACTCCCCATGGGGGGACGCGGGACCGGCGATCAGCTGGTATGATCTACGACGATGCGCCACTGGCCATCGATTTTCCGGAAGAGAAGGGTATAGACCCCGCCGATGTCTCCGGTCTTTCTCTTGAGGAACCATTTCCCGATCACAAAATAATAATTGGCGGATAGTCTTTTTACAGAAAGCAAGTCAAAAAAGAGCTTCCCCATCTGATCGGGGCCGGCGTAATTCTTCTTATAGTTCGCAAGCGCCAGACGATACCCGTAGCTGGGGCCGGACTTGCCGATAAAGACCAGTGAGTCGTTGTTCCAGTAACCTTTCATAAAGACGTCGAGATTTCCCTTGTTCCAGGCATCGACCTGGGCCGCCATAAGCCGGCGGATGGCCGATTCATCTTTTGAGGGCTGGGCAAAGACGGTTGCGGACAACGACAACAGGAATAGGCTGGTGAGGAGGCCTTTGGTCATGGAGGTTGTTTTGAAAGTAAATTACTTACTCCGAATCCAATTCGCGCAGCAATTCCTGTAATTTTTTGATGTGACGGCCATAAAGCTTGTTGATGTATGCGGCATTTAAAAAATACATCCCCACCGTCAACGGGATCAGGAGGACGAGCCACAAGCCGGAGCTTCCCCACCACGGCGTAGGGTGGAGACGTTGAAAGAGGGTCGAGAACGCAGAAGAGAATTTCCACCGGATAATGAACCAGGCCAGCGCATAGGTCAGCGGGATCATTGCGGTGCCCGCCAGGAGGTAAAAACGGGTGTATCGTTTCAGGGTCTCCACCTGCCGGACCAGGTTGGACCTTAGCTGACAGGTGGGACACTGCATTTTCCGGAGAAGCCGGTATTTCAGGAAGTAGTAAGCAAAAAAGAAAGCCAGGACGATGATGAACAGCCAGGAAATGGCCGCGAGACGGCCTTCGAATCCGAAAAGGAAGCACAGGATGGCGGGGGTGTAGGCGGTCAAAAGAAGTACCGCCTCCCAGATGAGGTTGCGGCGCATGCGGGCGACGGGAGCTTGGGACTTTTTTTGCAATAGAACGACCAGGGACTGGCGATCCCGCAGCAGGTTCGGCGGGACTTCCAATGAATGCCAGATATATTTAAGACTTTCCAATTCCATACGCTTCCGATTGAGTGATCTTTCTTAGTTTGTCCCGGATCCGGTTCATTTTGACCCGGAGGTTATTTTGTGAGATACCAAGGATCTCTTCCATTTCCTGGTAGCTTCTCTCTTCGAGATAGAGCATGGTCAGGGCCTTTTCCACCTCGGACAGCCGGTCGATGGCGGTATACAGCTGACGAAGCTGTTCCTCTTTTTCCGGCGGGTATTGGATATCCTGCAATTCGGTCGGGAGGGATTCGGGATCGACGCTGGTGATCAGCCGCTTTTGTTTACGCAACCCCGATATGGCGGTGTTCAGCGCAATCCGGTACAGCCAGGTACTGATCCTGGCCTCCCCACGAAAGGCGGGATAGGAACGCCAAAGCTGTAAAACAATCTCCTGAAACAGGTCCTGCCGGTCCGGATCGGTAAAACAATAAAGCCGGCAAACTTTGTACAGCATGCCGCGGTGTTCGCTCACCAGCCGGATAAACGTTTCCTGTATGGCGGGGTCCTGCAAATTGCGCGGTTTTGAGCCGTTGAAACTTTTGTCGCAGAAAAAGCGAAAATATTACAATCGGGATACATCAGTTCGCCGAGAGCCGCTTGGCCAGGAAGAGCCCCTGGGGCTGGACTACTTTTACCGCGACAAGACCCCGGATACCGGCGTAGTCGCGGGCAGAACTGAACACATAGGATTCCGGCTGGTCGACAATTCCTTCACGAACAGGATTTTCATGGATATGGGCGATCCGATCCATGAGGAGACGGGGTTGATCGTTCTCGATCCGTATCGGGCTGCTGCAGTTCTGCCAAAGATGATATTTCTCCAGTCGCCGGAGCGACATTCCGTATTCCTCAAAACGCCGGAGCATCCATTCGCGGCGGAAGTCCATTTCGACTTCGATCGTTTTGAGCAGCAAAGGCGTCGTAAATTTTTTAAAATCACGTTCGAAATAAGCGGGAGCGGCGCCATCCCTTGTGCGCAGCACGAGGTGGAGGTGGCTGCTCATCAGGCACCATGCATAAAGGTGCAGGCCCTGCGTGTGGATAAAATGATTCAGCGAGTCGGCGATCACTTGTTTATAAGCGGGCCTGACAAACAGGTCGATCTTATCTACTATATTGAATGTCAGAAAATAACAGGCGTCAAGCGGCAGGATGGGTTTTTCATTCAAGGGCATACTCACTTGTTTAAATGAACAAATTTCTTCCGGCGTCCATTGCACGCCGCTTGAAAGGGAACGACAAGGGTGGGGATCGGGTCTGGCGGGAGGGGATTACTCTAAAGTTACAAAAATCCCTGGCCGATCGTTGTGCCCGGAGCTTTATTTTTTCGTGAAGTCCAGAACGCCGTCTTTTATGGCCAGTCTGACCCGTTGGCGGGGCCAGGCGCTGCAATGCAGGTAATGGACGGGATCATCGACCCAACGGGCCTGGAGGAGCTTGTCGATGGGGGACGGGACGGCTTTCCCTTTTTTAACGATCTTTTCAATGTCGACCGGCTGATTCCCAAATTGCCAGAAATGGTGCTCGGAATCATGCTGATAGCGATTGGCAAAGAATTGGAATTGCCGCATCAGCCATTCCTTGCGGGTTTCATCGGGGTGTTCGGAGATAGCCCGGAGCAGTTGTTTGGCCGAGATGCTTTTCAGGTCGCGCAGCACTTTCGGTAAATTCCCTTTTCCTGCTTCCACATCGGCAATCATATACAACTGGCTCGGAAGGATCGCGTATTCGTATACCCTTAACCGTTTGTTATCTATGCAGTAGTTCAGGTTGTCCACTAACAGATCACAATACTCAAAGCGGGTAAACACGTCGATCCCGCCGACTACGGTCAGGGTTACAAAATACAATCCACTGGGCTGTACTTTGTACATTTCGGTCATGCGTAAAAGATAGCAAACATTTATCAATTTCAATAACTGCAATCGTCGCTGCGGCTGCCCTGACCGGGCTTTTTTTAAGGCGCATCCGCAAACGGTCAAAATCCGTTCCCACCTTGAGAAAATTTCCACGAAAGAGAGGGGTGTGTTGTCAAACTGCTGAATTACTGCACCACGCGCCAAATTCATTTTTACCCGACGATCCGCAATTTCGCATAATTTAACTTAATCTTCTTTTCGCCGTTGTGTTCGAATTTGACGGTAGCGGTCCGATCATTGATGTTCCCTTCCATCGCGGTTACCATGCCGAATCCGAATTTTGCATGCTCCACCTTTTGTCCGATCTGAAGGGTAGAAGTATCGCTGGGAATAAAATCCGGACCCGGCCGATGTTCGATCGTCCTGGCTTGCGGTTTGGGGGGTAGGTAGGCTGGTTTGGCTGAGTTATCGGATGGGTTGGCGTTTCCGAACCGGTTGCCGTGGAGCCGCTCGTAGGCTGAGCCGCCGGGTCCGGAGAAACCCTGCCCCTGATTGCGGATGCCGCCACCGGCAAAGCTGCGGTCCAGGAATTCATTGGGGATCTCGTCGATAAACCGGCTCGGTTCGTTCTGAACAAGATTGCCGAAGCGGTAGCGGGTGTTGGCGTAGGTGATCCACAGCCGCTGTTTTGCCCGGGTGATCACCACATAGAATAACCGTCTTTCTTCTTCAAGCTCTTCGCGGGTGTTGATGGCCATGGCATTCGGGAAAAGCATTTCTTCCAGGCCGGCGGCAAACACGCAGGAGAATTCGAGGCCTTTCGCGGCGTGGATGCTCATCAGCTTGACGGTGTCGGCATTGGGGTCTTTCTCATCGGCATCCGTCAGCAGGGTGATCTGCTGGAGATAGCTCCCGAGGTCCTTTGTCTCCGCGTCGAGGACACCGTCTTCATCGGGCCGTTCGGTGAACTCCTTGATGGAATTGAGCAACTCCTGGATGTTTTCGTACCGGGCTACTCCCTCGGTGGATTTGTCGTTAAAAAGCTCTCGTACAAAATTGGTCTGTTTGCCGACATGCTGGGCGACGTCATAGGCATTTTTCGTGGCCAGCATGCTGCTGAAGCTGCGGATCATGAGCACAAAATTGTCGATGGCCTCCAGGGTGCCGGCTTTAAAACCAAATTCGCTTGCCCTTTCGAGTACCTCCCACATCGGGATGCCGCGTTCGTTGGCAGCCAGCACGGCGCGATCTATCGTGGTCTTGCCGATACCCCGGGCGGGATAGTTGATGATCCGCTTGAGGGATTCCTCATCCCGGCGGTTGACGATAATCCGCAGATATGCGACGAAATCCTTTATCTCCTTACGCGAGTAGAAGCTGATGCTGCCATATATGGTATAGGGTATGGCCATCCGGCGGAGGCTTTCTTCAAAGGCGCGGCTCTGGGCGTTCGTCCGGTACAGGATCGCGAAATCGCGATTGTTGTAGTGATTGCGCAGGCGTTGCTCCTGGATGGTATCGGCAACAAATTTGCCTTCGTCGTTATCGGTCATCAACCGGACCAGCTTTATCCGTTCGCCCGTTGCATTGTCAGTCCAGAGGTTTTTCGGAATTTGACCCTTGTTGTTCCGGATCACTTCGTTTGCGACGTTCAGAATGCTCTGCGTACTCCGGTAATTCTGTTCCAGCTTTACCAATTTCACATCGTCATAATCCTTTTGGAATTGAAGGATATTCTCGATCGTCGCGCCGCGGAAGCTGTATATACTCTGGGCGTCGTCGCCGACGACACAGACGTTCTCGTGTGCAGCGCCCAGCAGCTTGATGATCTCGTACTGGGCGGGGTTGGTATCCTGGTACTCGTCGATCAGGATATACTTGAATTTATGCTGGAATTTGTGAAGGCTTTCCGGATAGGTCTTCAGCAGCTCGTACATCTTTATCAGCAGATCGTCGAAGTCCATCGCGCCGTTCTTAAAGCAGCGCTTCGTGTAGGCGTCGTAGATCTGGGCGATAGCCGGCCGGTTACTACGCATATCTTCCTGCTGGATGGCATAGTCGTTGGCATACTCCGCGGGGCCGACTAGCGCGTTTTTGGCTGCGGAGATCCGGTTATAAACGGTATTGGGCTTATAGTGTTTGTCGTCGAGGTTCAATTCATTGATCACGGTTTTTACAACGCTTTTGGCGTCATCCGTGTCATAGATCGTAAAGTTCCGTTCATACCCGAGGTGATGGGCTTCGCCGCGAAGGATGCGTGCAAACACACTATGAAACGTGCCGATATACAGATTGCGGGCCTCGTTGTTGCCAAGGATCTTTTCGACGCGTTCCTTCATTTCTTTCGCGGCCTTATTGGTGAACGTAAGGGCCAGGATATTGAATGCGCTGACACCCTGGGAGAGCAGGTGTGCAATGCGGGTTGTCAATACTTTGGTTTTACCGCTGCCGGCGCCGGCAACGATCATGATCGGACCGTCCTTGTGCAACACCGCTTCCCGTTGTGGTTCATTCAATTCGCTGAGATAGTCACGCATGCTGCGAAGTTAGTTAAAACCACATCAATTTCGGCCGGGGAATGAATAGACCGACACGTCAAAATGGTGACGGTTTGCAGGAAATACGTTAATTTTCTGAAGGCCTATTATGAGCCGCGTTGAGCGTTGCCGGGCATCCTCGTGTTCTTGCTGGCCGCTTTGGTATTGGTCTTTCCTTTACCGGCGGGGAAACCGGGAATATTGCTTTTCGGACCAGGTAGAGCCTTGTTGTCCTTTTTCTTTTTATTATTGGGGATGAGTGCCATATCGTATTGATTTGTCCGAAAATACTACTTTTTTCATGCCAAAGGAACTCTATTTCGATATCAGCTCCGAGCAAAGCGGGGGCAGTCTTTACCGGGTGCGGGAAGCGGGCGGAGAGGTCTCTTTTTTATACAATTACAGTATTTCGGATGCGGTTACCGGGGAAGTGCAGGTATTTGACACGTGGTATGTGAGTTGGGAAGCTTTCTGGAAAGTGCTGACGGCCGACCCCGCCTGGTATTACCTTCATCCGTTTTTTGTGCATCCGGAACAGCGGGAATTTGTGAGTGAGCACCTGAAGCGAGTGAATTGGGGCGTTCACCCGGATAAGAAATGGCAGGAAAGTCATCGACGCCAGTGGAAAAAAGTGCTCGAAGATCCCGGAACCTATTACCGGGGACCTCAGGCTTCGTAAAACTCTTCTCCGTAAACGTCAATAAGGGGCTGACCCATGCGCTGCAGATATTCATTACACTGCTGCAACAATCGGGAGGAGGCATTGGACGCGTAATAATCTCCCCGGTACCAATAGGTCAGCAAGGGCGCGAGCGGCAGGTCTTCCTCTTGCCGGAAGCGAAGGATCATCCAGTGCAGACGGGCGATCTCATCATCCGGAAGATGGCTAAAGACCCCGCTGTTGAGCAGTTCCCTTGTCAGATCCGCTAAGATTCTCGTTGTCATGATCATAGATTTGGTCAAAATTCTTCCTATTATGTTACCACAATGTGAATATTCTGTTATGTTACCGTGGCGGTGGCTGATTGTGTATTCTTTGTGGATAGGCTCAGCCCCTCAGCACGATCCGGTCTGCAGCATGATCAAGTCTGCAGCAGGATCAGGACGGCAACACGATCAGGTCTTTAGTGCCTTTGGCGCCTTCGCGGGTTTTCGTGTCCAGCGGGAAAGCTCCGTTTTGTCCTCACCGAGGAGCGTAAGGGTGCCGTTGTTCAGCCTGAAACCCGCGGTTTTCTTCAGACTTTTCAAAAAAGCGGATTCGTTGTATCCGGGGCAAGCCATCCGCGCCGTGAAGATCTCATCGTTAAAAGCGAAGCTGCTGTCGGTTTTGCTGAAATAGAATTTGCCGTGCATAGCGTTACAGCCGCTGTTCCCCGTAAAGCGGGAGTTCTCGGGGTTAAGGTCCAGCCAGGGTATCTTCCCGGCTGCAGTATCTGAAGGAAGAACGGGCTCGAGATACCAGCGGCCGCCGAGAGCAGTCGTGTCGGGAGTTGCGTTGCCGGTGAAGTGGCAGGCAAGCAGCAGAAGGAGTGCGACGCCTGGGATTTTCATAACGAGGTCTTTTGGTAGAGTGGAGAAAAACTATGCCAATCGGATATGGACGTATTTGTGGAACAATTTCCCCAGCCAGGCCCCGCCGAAGTCCGCCTTTAATGTTCAGAAATTGGCTGTATACGGACAGATCCGGCGAAGAAAAGTTCCGGTATAACCCGCCGATCAGTTGGACGTGGGCTGAACGTACTGCAGGATGACGCGATAGAGTTCGTCGGGGCTGAACGGTTTCACGACTACGTCGTTGAGGCCCGCCGCAAAGGCGTCGCTTTCGACTTCTTTGGGTGTGCTGGCGGTCAGCGCGATGATCGGCAGCGTTTCGCCGCGCTTGCGGAGCAAAACGGTGGCCTCATAACCATCCATAACCGGCATATGGAGGTCCATCAGGACAAGCTGATGGCAGCTGGCGTCCAGCTTATCGAGGGCTTCCGCGCCGTTGACGGCTACATCCACGGTGGCGCCGTTATTCTCCAGCATGGTCTGCGCGACGAGCACATTGAGCGGGTTGTCCTCCACCAGCAGGATATGTATTCCGCGGAGCAGTTGCTCGGATTCGACGGCGGGCAGCAGATCGCGGCTTTCGCCGGCCGGCTCGTTGGTGTTGATGAACGACTGGGTAAAATAAAAGGTGGATCCCTTATCGGGTTCGCTGATCAACTTGAGCGCAACGCCCTGAAGCTCCAGGATCTTTTTGGTGATGGCCAGTCCAAGACCGGTGCCGCCGTAGCTGCGTGACGTGGAAGAGTCGGCCTGTGTGAAGCGGTCGAAGATCAGGCCCTGCTTTTCAGCGGGGATGCCGATCCCCGTGTCTTCTACCCTTACGGTTACGGTGATCCGCTCCGCCTCGATGGCATCAACGGTGAGGGTCAACCGCACCGAGCCGGCCTTTGTAAACTTGACGGCGTTGTGCATAAGGTTATTGATGACCTGGCTCGTCCGGGTCGGGTCGCCCATGACTTTATGATCGAGCCGCGTGTCGATGTCGGCGCGGAGGATGATCCCGCGTTCTTCCGCGGCATTCCGCAGCCCGGCGACGATGTTCCGGGCGATGGCGGCGAGATCCATCGGGATATGCTCGAATCCTATCTTTCCTTCTTCGATCTTGTTATAGTCGAGGATATTGTTTACGATCGAAAGCAGGTTGTTGGCGGAGAAGAGCATAACCCCAAGGTCTTCTTTCTGATCGGCGCGCGGATCGTTTCGCAGCATCAGATGGGTCATGCCGATAACGGCGTTGAGCGGGGTCCGGATCTCGTGCGACATCGTGGACAGGAATTCCGATTTGGTCCGGAGGCCTTGCCGCGCCTGCCACGTCGCCTGGCGGAAATGATGGGCAAAACGATGCGAAAGGGCCAGCGACTGAAGCCAGAAGAAGGCGATATAGGAAATGAACAATACGGCCCGCCAATCGGTAATAAACCCGAAATAGTGGAGGTTCATGATGGTACCGATAAATAACATCACCCCGGTGCTTAACAGCGCGAACACCGAACCGCTTCGCCGGTGCCGGGCCGCACGCAGGAATACATACATGGAATAGGCGATGCAAAAGAACATCATGCTGAGGAAGCCGATCAGCAGATGGGTAAAGATCAGCGTGGGCAGGACGAGGACGGTGATGCTGTATGCCAGGCAAAGCCAGATCAGCGCCTTGGTGACAAAGGGGATGATATCGTCGGGGTATAGCTTGCGGGTATAGGCGCAGAAAAAGGCCATGGCCAGGGAAAGGGAAAGGTATTCGATCCGGATGGTAACGAACCAGTCGAGGTTGGAGAACAATAAGTGTAGCGCGTAATGCTGGGTGCCGACCATCCGGTAGCTGAACACGATACAAAACAGCGAGAAATACAAGATCGTCTTATCATGGCTGCTAAAGACGAAAAGCCCGAGAAAGAACAGACCGCCCATGAACATACAGCCTGCCATCAGAAAATCATAGGCGACATCGCGGTTCTTTTTGAGGAAGAGGACGTCTTTATCCCCGATAAGGATTTCTTTATAGGGGCCGCCGCGGGCATGCCAGAAGTTGGCGATCTGCATAACGAACCGGAGCGTGTCCGGTTCACCCGGGGGAAGGGCGACATTTCTGGTAGCCCAGAACGGAATGGCATTTTCGCGGGTCGTTGCGGGAACGCCATCCTGAGCCTGGAGAACGCCGTTGACAAAAAGTTTAAAGGAGCAATAGGTATCCGGTATCTCAAGACCGATACGCGGCCGCCGATGGGGCAGCAGGACGGTCAGCGTGTAGGTGGCGTAGCCAACGGTTGGGAAAGAACGGCCGTCGACCCTCAGGTCTTTCCAGAGGACGGGATAGGGGACATAGGCCGTCGGGGGAATGGCGATGCTGTCCGGGGGAAGCAGGTGTTCCCAGTAGAGCGCCCACTCGCCGTTTAGCGCCAGTGAATTATTGAAAAGATCTTCCTTGCTGAGATCGATCAGCCCATGCTGTGCAACAGGCGACTGCCCCCGGACCGGGCAGCGGATGCCCAGGCTGATTACGAGGGTAATGATCGTTAAAATGAACGCGTTAGGTTTCAGAAGCCGGAATGCCACCCCTAAAGGATTGAATTATATTGACTAAATAACGAAGATTGGACGATAAAATGATAGCCGGGGCTAAAAAAACCGCCCCCGGCTGGGGGGCGGTTCTGATCTATTGTCCTTTAGGATTGTTTATTTGTGTTCCAGGAGCTTGAAGAACTGGTCCAGTTGCGGCAGGATCACGATCCGGGTGCGACGGTTGGCTGCACGTCCTTCCTTGGTGTCGTTCCCGGCCACCGGTACGTATTCTCCGCGGCCGGCTGCCGTGATATGAGCCGGATCGAGGCCATACTCCTTCTGCAGGATGCGAACGACGGAGGTAGCGCGTTTCGTACTCAGGTCCCAGTTATCCTTAATGGGCCCGGGATGATCGTAGGGTTTGTTGTCCGTGTGGCCTTCGACCATAAATTCGATATCCGGCTGTGCTTTCAGCACGGTGGCAACCTTACCGAGAACGGTCTTGGCGGCCGGCGTCACGTCCCACTTTCCGCTGTTGAAGAGCAGTTTGTCGGAGATGTCGATATATACAACGCCTTTCTCGACCTTGATGTTGACGTCCTGGTCGTTAACGTCGGCCAGCGCGCCTTTCAGGTTCATTACGAGGGCCATGTTCAGGGAGTCCTTATGCGCCAGCTGGGCTTGCAGGTTTTGGATGTAGATATCCTTCGAACCTATATTGTCCAGAGATTTCTTGATGCTTTCGGCCTGGGCGCTGGAGATGACGGAGAGGTCCTGCAGCTGCTTCAGGGTTACGTCGTGGTTCTGCTTGGCTGCGTCGAGCGCCTTGTTCAGGTCGTCGATCTGTTTTTGAAGAGCGGCCTTTGCTGCGGCGTCCTGGGATGTCAGATCGTTACAGTTTTTGAGGTCCGCGGCCAGCTTGGCGTTTGCCGCGGTTAGCGAGTCGGCCTTGGCTACTTCTGCCTTGAATTTCTTTTGACTTACACAGGAAAACAGGAAAACGGCCAGGGCGGCGAAGAGGAGTGATTGTTTAAGCTTCATAGTAATATTTTTTTAAAAAAATCATTCTTCTCCCGCGCGTGGTCCCGGAGAAGAATGGTGCCAAAGATAAGTTAACAAACCAAATCTGCTAATTTGTTTTGCCGCAAGATAGGCGAATTTATTGCCAAAACCGCGCCTGCCGGGCGATTTTCCGTCAAAATCCTCCGATACTCAACCGAAGACCGGGTGTTACATTTTTGAAGAAGCCGTTGAAGAAGAGGGCGGGTTCGAGGACAAGGGAGCCTTTGATCCTGACCGCGCCGTGCTGACCCGTTTATAAATGCATGTTATGAAAATAGCGTTGCCCGGAGTGTCAAAAAGAAGCAAAAACTTGGGGTTGCGGTCAAACTGCGTTTCCTGCCGCCCGCTACAATCCAAAAAAATTAGCTGAAAAATACTAAAAAGATTAGTGTGTATAAATTAATTCCCCTACCTTTGGTGAATCAATAAATTTGGGTGAACTAAAAACTACGACTATGTCAAACGCAGAAAAATTGAAGGCCTTAAAGTTGACGATGGATAAGATCGACAAAGACTTTGGCAAGGGGAGTGTAATGATGATGAATGAAAAGAGCCAGGACCCTATGGAGGTGATCTCGACCGGTTCCATCGGTCTCGACATGGCGTTGGGAGTTGGAGGGCTGCCTAAAGGCAGAGTCGTCGAAATATATGGACCCGAATCATCCGGCAAGACAACCATCGCCACTCATATCATTGCAGAAGCCCAGAAAAAGGGCGGCATGTGCGCCATCATCGATGCGGAACATGCCTTTGACAGCGCCTATGCGCAGAAGCTGGGAGTGGATATCGACAACCTGCTGATATCGCAGCCCGACTACGGCGAGCAGGGGCTGGAGATCGCGGACCGGCTGATCCTTTCCGGCGCGCTCGATGTGGTGGTCATCGACTCCGTTGCGGCGCTGGTGCCAAAAGGTGAGCTCGAAGGGGAAATGGGCGACAGTAAAATGGGTCTCCAGGCGCGGTTGATGTCACAGGCCCTGAGAAAGCTGACGGCCACGATCAGCAAGACCAACACCATCTGTATTTTTATCAATCAGCTTCGGGAAAAGATCGGTGTCATGTTCGGCAATCCGGAAACGACAACGGGCGGAAATGCGCTCAAATTCTATGCTTCGGTACGGCTGGATATCCGGCGGATGGCTCAGATCAAGGACGGCGAAGAAGCAGTAGGCAACCGGGTAAAAGTGAAAGTCGTGAAGAACAAGGTCGCCCCCCCTTTCCGGGCCGCGGAGTTCGATATCGTCTTTGGCGAAGGTATTTCCAAGATGGGGGAGATCATCGACATGGGGGTAGAGTTGGGGATTATCGCAAAGAGCGGAAGCTGGTTCAGCTATGGAACAGACAAACTCGGCCAGGGCCGCGATACGGTGAAACAATTACTACACGACAATCCTGAAATGGCTGCCGAGATCGAGAACAAGATCCGGGAGAAGGTAAAGGAGATGCAGAGCGTATAGCCTTTTTATTTAATTGAGTTAGTAAGGGCCGTCTATTTTTAGATGGCCCTTGTCATTTGTATCCGGCCGGCTTCTCGTTCACATCCGCGCGGCTTTTATGCTTGCAGGGGCTAAAAACAAAAAGGGGTCTGAATAGAAATTCAACCCCGTTTTAAAATCCAATATCCTATGAAAAACCGAGATAAAGGTATAGGATAATAATCAATTCTGCAATACCATTTTCTGGTAATTTTCTTTTTTTATACCTTTTTAATTCTTGACCAGCTGGTGCGAAACGGCTCTATTGCTTTCTTTATCAGTTACTCGCAGGACATAAACCCCCTTTTCGAGCGAAGAAACGTTGACAACCTGTATTCCGGGTTGCAGCCGTTTGCTTACCCGTACTGCCCCTGCAGCGTCGATGACTTGTAAGTCGATCGTGTGTTCCGTACGCACAATAAAGAGCTTATCGACCGGGTTGGGGTAAAACTTAAAGTCCACCGTACCGGACAAACTCAGCTGCATGGTCTTCGAATATACCATCGCACCGGTCCGTGCCGCGTATTTAACCCGGTAGAAATCCGATCCGTTGGGCGCCGCTCCATCCGTTACTTCATAGTGATCCGTCCCCGCTGCAATGCGGACTACACCAATGGTCTCATAATGGGTTTCGTCGGGACTCCGCTCGATCACAAAATACCCTGCGGCCGATGGATCGACATTGGCCGAGGGGTCGATATCCCATTTCAGGAGAACGCGATTGGATTCATTTGATGCAGCGGTAAAATCGATGAATAACGCGCCGCCACCGGTCCGTGACCTGGCCACGGAATCCGCGAGAGTGGAGTCGGATACCTGGTTGGCCTGCTGGGCACGGCCAGAATAGGCACAGAATAGCAGCAATAAAACGACGCTGGTCAGCTTTTGCATTTTTAAAGGGTCGACTTGGTAAAGTTGGCAGAGCTGATTAGAACGCAGCCGCTGAATGAAAATTTTCTGCGAGTTGTTATAAACTTCTTAAAATGGGTAACTTTCAGCCATCTTAAAAACTGCGTATGCAAACGCCCGTGAGAAAAATGAGCGGCTCCAAACGCATCGCCCTCGTGGCGCATGACAACAAAAAGAACGAGCTGATCGAATGGGCTGTCTATAATAAGGCGGCCCTTGCCCAGCACTGGCTGTATGGAACAGGGACGACCGGCGCGCTGGTTGAGCAGGCCCTGGGCCAGCCGGTGAGCAAGTTCCTGAGCGGCCCGCTTGGCGGCGACCAGCAGATCGGCTCCAGGATCGCCGAGGGGAAGATCGACATGCTGATCTTCTTCTGGGATCCGATGGAAGCCCAGCCGCACGACCCCGACATCAAGGCGCTGCTGCGCCTGGCCGTTGCCTGGAACATCCCCTTTGCCTGCGACCGGGCCACGGCGGATTTTATTTTCACCTCTCCCCTTATGCTGGAGGAATATGAGATCCGCCCACCCGATTACTCCGTCTATAACAACCGTCTGCAGCCGCCCCCGGAGCAGACACAAAACTACACATCATGAGAAAGATCCTGATCGCCTGTCTTCTGCTGGCCACCCTGCCGGGCAGATCCCAAACAAAAAATCTGTCCGGGTTTCCCGAATCGGCCGTTCAACCACAACTAAGCCTGGAATCGACCTACGACAGCTATCTCCGGCCCGCCAATATCGACAGCGGCATCCGGATCATGTCGGCCCGGCCGCATCACGTGGGGTCACCCGGAGACAAAGCCGTTGTCGACTACATTTATAATAAACTAAAAGGCTGGGGATATGACGTGCAGGTGGAAACGTTTTACGTCCCGTTCCCTACTCCAAAGGAGCGGCTGCTGGAAATGACCGGACCGACGGTATTCAAAGCCACCCTGGCGGAAAAGCCGCTGGCGGCGGACGCCACTTCCGGTCAAACTTCCGAACAGCTTCCCACCTACAACTGCTGGTCGGCGGATGGGGATGTGACAGGAGCCCTTGTCTTTGTCAACTACGGGATTCCCGAAGACTACGAATATCTTGAAAGACTGGGCATCTCGGTAAAGGGTAAGATCGTCATTGCCAAATACGGCCGTTCGTGGCGCGGCATCAAACCAAAAGTGGCGCAGGAACACGGCGCCATCGGCTGTATCATCTATTCCGACCCGCGGGACGACGGGTATTATGATGGGGACGTCTATCCGAAGGGCGCATTCAAGAACGAATATGGCGTACAGCGCGGGTCCGTGATGGACATGCCCATCTACCCCGGCGATCCGCTGACGCCCGGCATCGGCGCGACCAAAGACGCCAAACGGCTGGACCGGTCCGAAGCGCCCACCCTGCTGAAGATCCCCGTGCTTCCCATCTCCTATCATGATGCCGAGCCCCTGCTTCGTGCCCTGGACGGTCCGGTGGCCCCACCCGACTGGCGCGGCGCACTTCCCTTCACCTATCATATCGGCCCGGGGAAGACCACCGTTCATCTCAAACTGGCATTTAACTGGGATATGAAAGAACTGCACGACGTGATCGCCCGGCTTCCCGGAAGCGAGCTGCCGGATGAATGGGTGATCCGCGGCAACCATCATGACGGCTGGGTAAACGGCGCGGGCGACCCGCTCAGCGGCCAATCGGCCATGCTGGAAGAAGCGCGGGGGATCAGCGAATTGCTGAAGACCGGCTGGAGGCCGAAACGAACGATCATCTATTGCGCCTGGGACGGCGAAGAACCCGGCCTGCTCGGCTCCACGGAGTGGGCGGAACAACATGCCGCGGAACTCCAGCAAAAGGCGGTCGTGTATATCAATTCGGACGGCAACGGGCGGGGTTACCTCGGGGTGGAGGGTTCGCACGCGCTGGAGCCCTTTATGAATGAAATAGCCCGGGACGTTACGGACCCCGAGACACATCTTTCCCTGTCGGAGCGGATGCACGAGCGCGACCTGGTGAACGCAGCCAACGCGGGAAGGCTGAAAAAAGACGGGATGCAAAAAAAGCCCTTTACGATCGGGGCGCTGGGCTCAGGCTCCGACTATTCTCCCTTCCTCCAACACCTGGGCATTCCCTGTTTTAATCTCGGGTTCGGCGGCGAAGACCCCGGTGGCGAATATCACTCCATTTATGACTCCTATGACGATTACCGGCGCTTCAAAGACCCGAGCTTCCAATACGGCGTGGCGCTGGCGGAGACAGCCGGCCGGATCACCATGCGAATGGCCGATGCCCCCATGCTTCCGTTTGACTTCCGCGCGCTGTACAAGACCATCAACGGATACGCAACCGACCTCATGACCGAATTGGAGCAGATGCGTGAAACAACGTCGATGACCAATCAGCTAATCCGCGAGCGGTACTTTACAAATGCAACGGACACGGCGCTCCACCTGTCGCCGCCCGCCCCAAAAGATGAAGTGCCTTATCTAAACTGGGCTTCCCTCCAGAATGCCCTCAACGGGCTGGAAAAAGTGAGCGCCCGGCTGGCCGATACGCTGGCAAAAGCCAGGCTCACCGGAGCGCGGGCCGACGCGGTCAACAAAGCCCTTTACAAGGCGGAACAACAATTGCTGTCGGATAACGGCCTTCCGCGGCGTTCCTGGTACCGGCATACGATCTACGCTCCCGGGTTTTATACCGGTTACGGAGTGAAGACATTGCCGGGGATCCGGGAAGCGATCGAGCAGCGGAATTGGAAGGAGGCACAGGAGCAGATCGAGATCGACGCCGTCGTGCTAAAAAGATTTTCGGATTATCTCGGGGCGATAGAACCATGATTTGAAACGATTCTTACGATATACGTTACGAATAGCAGGCGCGGTCTTGGGCCTGCTATTCTTGTTTTGGCTCCTCCTGGCGGTCTATGTCGAGCGGAATAAAGCCAGGTTGATTGAAAAAGCGCGAACCGACATCAATACGCGGATCGGCGGAACACTGCGGGCAGGCAGCATCGACATCTCGCTGTTCCGGCATTTCCCTTCGGTCAGCGTGGCGATGTCGGATGTGTCGCTGCGGGACAGTCTTTGGGGACAGCATCATCACGATCTGCTGACGGCTTCCCATCTGTTTGTCAGCGGATCCATCTTCAAAAGTCTTTTCTCGGGAAAGGTAGAACTGACTACCGTCTTTGTCGAGCATGGTTCGGTCTATTTCTATACGGACAGCACCGGATACAGCAATACCTATTTGTTGAAGGGCCGGCATGAAGCCGGCCGCGCGGCCGACACCGGCAAGGAAGCCGATCTGCCCGAGCTGGTCTGTTCGGATGTCCGCTTTGTCGTCGACATGCAGGACCGCCATAAGCTGTTCGATCTGGAATTCCGGCGGCTGCATGCCGTGATCGGCCGGGAGGAGCGGGTTTTGCGGTTCGACGTCAACACCGACCTGACGGCAAGGAAGGTTGCCTTCAACACGGCCAAGGGAAGTTTTGTCAAGGACAAACCGATCAGGGGGCGCTTTGGCATGTACTACAATACCGCCAGCCATATCCTGCAGGTGACGAACGCAACGCTCGAAATCGACGGTCATCCGGTTGTCTTCTCCGGGCGATTTTTCCCGACGGTCAAGCCGGATCCCTTCTTTTTGACGATCGACGCGTCGCCGATCCGGTTCCGGGAAGCGGCGGGTTTGCTGACCACGCTCCTGCAGCAAAAGCTCGACCGGTACGATATCGATCGGCCGCTTGCCGTGCACGTCCAGCTGGACGCCGGTGCGGCAGATCAACACGAGCCGCAGATCCAGGTCCGCCTGAACGTCGTGAATGCCGGGGTGCTGACGCCGGCCGGCCGATTCACCGACGTCTCGTTTCACAGCTCTTTTACAAATGAATGGGTGCACGGGCAGGTGCGCGGCGATGAAAACTCCGGCATCCGGCTTACCGATTTTGCCGGAAAGTTCGAAGGGCTCCCCCTGCACGCCGACACGATCGAGATCACCGACCTGAAGCACCCGCAGCTTTCCTGCGGGTTGAAGTCGCAATTTGACCTGTTGGCCCTGAACGATATCTACGGCAGCCAGACCCTCCAATTCAAAAGGGGAAGCTGCCACCTGGACCTTCGGTATAAGGGTCCCATGTCAGAAAACGACACCGCCGGCGCGACGGTAAATGGCCGCCTGGACATCGATTCCGGAACGGTGGTGTATGTCCCTTATCAGTTTCAGCTGGTCAACGCCACCGGGCGGCTGTTATTCCGGGACCAGGACCTGGTGATCGAACGGCTGGATGCGCGCGTGGGAAACACGCGGATGCAGATAAGAGGCGTGGCGAAAAACCTTATCGCGCTCCTCGATCATAATTCCGAGAAGGTGGGTATGGATTGGACCCTCAGCGCGGCCCACCTCGCGCTGGAAGATTTCCTGCCGCTGGCCGGCCGACCAACGGAAGCCTTGTCGGGGGGCTCGTCGGGAATCGGGGGCTCGGGAACCGGAGCCTCGGGAGCCGGGGGCTCGGGCACCTCGGGCCGGCATTCGGGCAGCGCGGTGTTGGGCGCGACGGCGACCCGCATCGACAATTTTTTAAAGGACGGCCTCATCCACGTCAACCTCGATGCGATCAATCTCAGCTATGCGGATTTTTCCGGCGCGCATGCCCGGGCGGAGCTCTTTTTTCAGCGTAATGAGATCCTGCTGAAAAGGCTGACGGTCGAGCAAAGCGCGGGGTCGCTTGACATGCAGGCCGTATTGACAAGAAAGGCCAACGGGGATGCCAATCCACTGACATTGCAGTCGCATCTGAAGGGGGTGGATCTGCCGGGGCTGTTCCGCTCCTTTGATGATTTCGGTCTCAAAGGGATCGGCGCGCGCAATCTCAAAGGCAGCCTGGACGCGGATGTCCGATTGGACGGATTGTTGACCGACCGGGCGCGGATCGTACCGAACAGTCTCCGGGGAGCGGTCGATTTCCGGATCGAGGACGGCGAACTGGTCGATTTCGAACCGATGGAAAAGATCCATGAGACGGTGCTCAAAAAACGGGACATGAGTCTCGTCCGATTTGGCACGCTCCGGAATGCGCTGGATCTCGACTCGTCGACGATCACGCTGCATCGGATGGAAATTCAGTCGACCGCATTTACCCTCTATGCGGAGGGCACCTATGACCTGAAGACCGGCGCCGATATGAGTTTACAGGTCCCTTTAAGCAATTTGAAAACCCGGGCGGGCGACATCCCGCCGGAAAGCCGCGGCAACGACAGCAAGGGGGGGGTCAGTCTGCACCTTCGGGCCAGGACCGGGGATGACGGCAAATTACGGATCAGCTGGGACCCATTCCGAAAGGCGTTGAAAAAAGTGAAAAAGGCGTAATTTTATAGTTATGTCTTTTAAACTTCACGCGCCTTATCCGCCCGCGGGAGATCAGCCGGAGGCGATCCGCCAGCTGACGGAGGGCATTCAGGATGGAGAACGCTACCACACCTTATTGGGCGTTACCGGGTCGGGAAAAACCTTTACGATCGCCAATGTGATACAGAATGTTCAACGTCCCACCCTGGTGCTTACGCACAACAAAACGCTGGTCGCGCAGCTGTATGGCGAATTCAAGGCCTTCTTTCCGGAAAACGCGGTCGGCTATTTCGTTTCGTATTACGACTATTATCAGCCCGAGGCCTACATGCCCGTCAGCAATACCTATATTGAAAAGGACCTTTCCATAAACGAAGAGCTGGATAAGCTCCGCCTGCAGGCGACGACGCAGCTGTTGAGCGGCCGCCGGGATATCATCGTCGTGGCGTCGGTGAGCTGTATCTATGGTATCGGCAATCCGGCGGAGTTTGAGAACGGTATTATCCGGCTCAGGAAGGGGCAGGTGATCTCGCGGCAGGGCTTTTTACATGCGCTGGTCAACTCGCTCTATAAACGCAGCGAGATCGAATTCACGCGGGGGAATTTCCGGGTAAAGGGAGACACCGTGGATATCAATCTGCCCTATGTGGATTTCGGCTACCGGATCAGCTTCTTCGGGGATGAGATCGACTCCATCGAAAGTTTTGAGCTAAAGAGCGGCAAGCGGATCGGCGAGATGCAGGACGCGGCCATTTTTCCGGCCAACCTGTATCTTGCGCCAAAGGATATCCTGCAGCAGGTGCTGTATGAGATCCAGGACGAACTTTCGGCGCAGGTAGCGTATTTCAAAAGTATCGGTCGGTATATCGAGGCACAGCGGTTGAGCGAGCGGGTCAACTATGATGTGGAAATGATCCGGGAGCTCGGGTATTGTAACGGCGTAGAGAACTATTCCCGATTCTTTGACCGGCGGCAGCCGGGAACGCGGCCGTTCTGTCTGCTGGATTATTTCCCAAAAGATTTTCTGCTCGTGCTCGATGAGAGCCATCAGACGGTGCCGCAGATCAGCGGGATGTATGGCGGCGACCGCAGCCGGAAACTGGTGCTGGTGGACTATGGGTTCCGCTTGCCGAGCGCGCTCGACAACCGGCCGTTGAATTTTCATGAATTCGAGTCGATGACGGGTCAGACCATCTTTGTGTCGGCGACGCCGGGGGATTATGAATTGGAGAAAACGGAAGGCGTGGTAATAGAACAGGTTGTGCGGCCGACGGGTTTGCTGGATCCCCCGATCGAAGTGCGGCCGAGCGTGAACCAGATCGATGACCTGCTGGATGAGATCGACAAGCGCGTAAAAAAAGGCGACCGCGTGCTCGTGACGACGCTGACCAAGCGGATGGCGGAAGAGATGGACAAATACCTGCACCGCATCGACATCAAATCAAAATATATCCATAGCGAGGTGGACACGCTCGAGCGCGTGGAGATCCTGCGGCAGCTCCGCCTCGGCGAGATCGATGTGCTGGTCGGCGTAAACCTGCTGCGGGAGGGTCTCGATCTCCCGGAGGTTTCGCTGGTCGCTATCCTGGATGCGGACAAGGAAGGGTTCCTCCGGAATGAGAAGTCGCTGACGCAGACGGCCGGCCGGGCAGCGCGAAATGTGGACGGGCTGGTCATCTTCTATGCCGACACGATCACGGAAAGCATGCAGCGGACGATGGATGAGACGCTGCGGCGGCGCGAGAAACAGATGGCCTACAACGAAGCGCACGGGATTGTCCCGAGAACAATATTGAAATCCAAGGAGCAGGTATTCGCGCAGACGTCGGTGCTGGACATCAAGGGCTATAATCCCGCCGATCCCTATGCCGTGGCCCCCGATGAAGAACTGGTCTCGGTTGCGGCGGAGGAACAGGAGGTGTACCAGACGATCCCGCAGGTCGAGAAGGCCATTGCGAAGACAAAAAAAGAGATGGAGAAAGCGGCGCGCGACCTCGATTTCATGGAGGCCGCCCGATTGCGGGATGAGATGTTCGGGTTGCAGAAGTTGCTGAAGGAGATGAAGGGATAGGTGCCATTTAAAACAATCCAGCTAAAAAAATTAGTACTTCCGCCGGCGAAGCTTCCCTGGAATTTGGCTAAATTCGCCGCATGGAAAACACGGACAAAAGGGTATTCCTTCTCGACGCGATGGCGTTGATCTTCCGGGCATATTATGCGCTGATCAGCAGTCCGCGCATCACGTCGAAGGGACGAAACACCAATGCACAATTCGGCTTTACGAACGCGTTGATCGATCTGATCAACAATCAGAAGCCTTCGCATATGGCCGTGTGTTTCGATACGGAAGCGCCGACCGAGCGGCACACGGATTTTGCGGCTTACAAGGCAAACCGGCAGGAAGCGCCGGAGGACCTGATCAGCGCACTACCCGACATCAAAGCGATCGTCAAGGGTTTTAATATTCCCTGCGTTGAGTTGGACGGCTATGAGGCCGATGATGTGATCGGCACATTGAGCCAGCAGGCGGCGGCGAGCGGTTACGAAGTGTATATGGTGACGCCGGACAAAGACTATGGGCAGCTGGTGACGGAGAAGATCCGCATTTACAAGCCGGGTTACCAGGGTGGGCTGGCGGAGATCCTCGGCCCGAAAGAAGTCTGTGAAAAATGGAATATAAAAGACGTCTCCCAGGTGATCGATATCCTCGGGTTGATGGGCGACGCGGTCGACAATATCCCGGGTATCAGGGGTGTCGGGGAAAAGACGGCGGCCAAGCTGCTCGGCGAGTGGGGCACGCTGGAAAATGTGGTGGCGAATGCGGAAAATATCAAGGGCGCGTTGGGGGAGAAGGTGCGCGCGGGCAAGGAGCTCGCGCTGATGAGCAAAAAGCTGGCGACGATCATCACCAGTGTCCCGGTGGAATTCCATGAGGAGAATTTCCGGCTGAAGGAATGGGATAAGGCCGCATTGAACGAGATCTTCACCGCGCTGGAGTTCAGAACGCTGGGGAAGCGGGTGCTGGGCGAAAATTGGGGGGCTGGCGGCGGTTATCCGGTACCGGAAGGCGTGCAGACCGATTTGTTCGGCCACGCCGTGAAGCCGGCGGGCCCGGCGAAAAAAGGGGTGAAAGCGGTTGACAAACTCGAATTACTCGAAGAGGCCAGCACCCGGCTGGAGGCGGCGGTGGAGCGAGGTGAGGAAAACCCGGAGGGCGGAGAAGCGGGGGCGGGAGAGGGAAGCGGGGGCGAAGGTGCGACGGGCGAAGGCTCGGTGAGCGGGGGCGCGGCGGACGGGGGCGCGGCGAGCGAAGGCGCCGCGGAGGCGGCGGTCCCGAATGGCGGGCGCAACATCCACAACACCCCGCATTCCTATACGGCGGTCGTCGGGGAGAAGGCTATCGCGGAGCTCGTGGGCTTGTTAACGCAGCAAACGGAGATCTGTTTTGACACGGAGACGACGGGTATCGATCCGAATGACGCGGAAATGGTGGGGATGAGTTTCGCGTATACGCCGGGCGAGGCGTGGTATGTCCCGGTTCCCGCGGACGAGGCGGGCGTAAAAAAGATCCTGGAGGCGTTTCGGCCGCTTTGGGATTCGGGGTCGATCACCTGGATCGGTCAGAACCTGAAATATGACTGGCTGATGCTGAAGTGGTATGGCGTCGAACCGCGGGGGCCGATCTTCGATACGATGCTGGCGCACTATATGATCGAACCGGAAGGCAAGCGGAATATGGACTTGCTCAGCGCGCAGTACCTGGGCTATGAGCCGGTGCATATCGAGGAGCTGATCGGAAAAAAAGGAAAAGGGCAGGGGAACATGCGGGATGTGGAGCTGGAGAAAATAAAGGACTATGCGGCGGAGGATGCCGACATCACGCTACAGCTCAAACAGGCGTTCTACCCGCAGCTGGAGAAAAAGGCGGTGAAGAAGGTCTTTTATGAGGTCGAGAATCCGCTGGTGCGGGTGTTGACGGATATGGAGTTCGAGGGCATCCGGGTGGATATGGAGTTTTTGCGGGAGTATTCCAAGGAGCTCGACCGGGAAGCCCGGCAGGCGGAGGAACGGGTCTATCAGCAAGCGGGGGAACGATTCAACCTGTCGTCGCCAAAGCAGCTGGGCGAGGTGCTTTTTGAAAAGATGCAGCTCGATCCCAAGGCCAAAAAAACAAAGACGGGGCAATACGCGACAGGGGAAGATGTTTTACTAAAGCTGGCGGTCCGGCACCAGATCGTGGACGATATCCTCGCCTTCCGCGAGCTGACCAAGCTGCGGTCCACCTATGTCGATGCGCTGCCCCTGATGGTCAACCGGAAGACCGGCCGCGTTCATACCAGTTATGCACAGGCGGTGGCCGTGACCGGCCGGTTGAGTTCCAATAACCCCAATCTGCAAAATATTCCCATCCGTACGGAGCGGGGTCGCGAGATCCGAAAGGCGTTTATTCCCCGGAACGAAGAGTTCGTCCTTCTCTCGGCCGACTATTCACAGATCGAGCTTCGGATCGTTGCGGCGATCAGCGCCGACCCGAATATGTGCGCCGCATTCCTCGAAGGGAAGGACATCCACACGGCGACCGCGGCGAAAGTGTTCGGGGTGGAAGAGAAGGATGTGACAAAGGAGATGCGCTATAAGGCCAAGAGCGTAAACTTCGGGATCATCTACGGCCAGGGCGCATTCGGTTTGGCCGACAACCTCGGGATCAGCCGGTCGGAGGCGAAAGAAATCATCGACAACTACAAAAAACAATTTGCCGGCATCCAACGCTATATGGATGCCACCATCAATTTTGCCCGGGAACATGGCTATGTGGAGACCTTGATGGGGCGCAAACGGTGGTTGCGGGATATCAATTCGGCGAATTTCACCATCCGGGGTTTTGCCGAGCGGAACGCGATCAACTCCCCCATCCAGGGAACCGCCGCGGACATGATCAAGATGGCGATGATCAAGGTGCATGACGAGTTCCGGCGGCAGGGGCTGCGCTCAAAAATGCTCCTGCAGGTTCACGACGAACTGGTCTTCGACGCCCACAAGGATGAGTTGGAGATAATTAAACCCAT
>DATJWK010000117.1:0-14691 GCA_035501395.1 Puia sp. | reverse complement strand
TTATCCAGGTCTTCTTCGGTGAATCCAAAGAAGGCAAGGTCGAGGTTGGCGCCCCTGTCCTTACGGGGACGGATAGGGTTGGTCTTTGCGATCAGATGGCCCTTGTTGCGATAGCCGAGGATCATCCGGTAGGCGCCAAGTTCCTTTTTCCAGTCTACGCCATCGGCGGTGGTCAGGGTCGACGTGGGTGCGGCAGGACTAAAAGTGCCGTTTGCGCTGGTACCGTTGGCTTTTGGCGAGCCATTGGCGGCCGCCAATTTGCCTTGGGTGACCGCGAAGTCGAACCCTTCGAAGAAATGTCGGAAGTCGGGGTCCACCGCGTCGGGGTTCTTTACGAAATCCTGGTAGAGGCCTTCAATATAAGCTGGATGTGAATTAGTTATAAATGAAAAGTCCTTCATAGAAGAGCTGGTTGAGTCGGGCCGGCCGGGGGCCGGCGATTTAGGGCTACAAATATCGGTCAAAGTTCGTCATAGCGCTATGGTTTTTTAGGGGTTTTTACCAATTATTTAACCGCGCGGACAGTGGAATGGCGACGGCCAGGACGCTGGGCAGGGGCGGCCAGGACGGTGCACGGGGGCGGCCAGGACGGTGGACGGGGACGGCCCGGACAGTGGGCGGGGACGGCCCGGACGGTGGACGGGGGCGGGTCGAAGGGTGGATGGGGGCGGCCGGGACGGTGGATGGGGGCGGCCGGGACGGTGGAAGGGGGCGGCCGGGACGGTGGATGGGCATGGCTCGAAGGTGGACGGGGTTGCTCGGAGCCTCGGGGTGAAGGGGGCGAAGGAGGGTTGGAGCGAAGGAGGCTTGGGGCACAAGAGGCTCGGGAGCGAAAGGACTCGGGAGCGAAAGGACTCGGGAGCGAAAGGCTCGGGAGCGAAAGGCTCGGGAGCGAAAGGGCTTGACGCAGGAATAGGGCGGGCGAACCCCGGAGTGCGATGCCGGGCAAGCCCGGGAGATTTATGCGCATGATTTGGAAAGATACGCATGATTTTAGCGGGGTGCTCGCAAGAGCACCATGCAGGCCTCAGGATCGGGTCGGCGCGCATGCTTAGGGCGATTTTAGGGAAATTGCCGAATTTGCAAGCCACGGATTTGGTAGTTAAAGCAAACGCTCGTACTTTTGCCGTCCTAAAATTGTCGAGTTCATGGCTAATCATAGCGCAACAAAAAAGGATGTTAGACAGGCCGAAAAGCGGCGTGATCGTAACCGGTACTACGGGAAAACCACCCGGAACGCGATCCGCGATCTGCGGGAGGTTAAAGAGCAAAACGAAGCAGGCAAGCAGTTACCCGAAGTCGCTTCCATGATCGATAAGCTGGCTAAAAAGGGAATCATTCACAAGAATAAGGCGGCGAATCTGAAGCGCAAGCTGGCCAGAAAGGTCAATGGGCTCGCAGCGGCGGCGAAAAAATAGAATGCGTGACCCGGCCCCGAGCGCGGGATATAAAGCCCCGAGCGCGGGATGTAAAATAGTTCTTGTACAAAAAAAGAGGGCGTCAACTTCAGTGGGGACGTTCTCTTTTTCTATTTTAGAGGAATGAGAAAACGACTGTCGCTTATTTCCCTTCTTTTTCCACTGATCGGATGGGGCCAGCATCTACAAACGCCTTTTGAAGCTTCTGAAGGCAAACGCACCGCAACCTTTGCAGAGTGTATCACATTTTACAAAGAGGTAGACAATGCGTCGAACCTGGTGTCGATCAGGGAGATGGGGATGAGTGATGCCGGATATCCTTATGATGTGGTGTTGTATTCGAATGACGGAAGCCATGATCCTGCGTTGTGGCACCGGCAGGGTAAGGTGGTGATCCTCATCAACAATGGAATCCACCCGGGAGAGCCGGATGGAGTCGATGCCAGTATGCTGTTGATCCGTGACCTGGCTGAAAAGAAGATCCACATTCCTGATAATGTTGCGCTCGCGGTGATCCCGCTTTACAATATCGGCGGCGCGTTGAACCGAAGCAGTTTCTCCCGGGTGAACCAAAACGGTCCCGAGGCCTACGGGTTCCGGGGGAACGCGCAAAACCTCGACCTCAACCGCGACTTTACCAAGAATGACAGCCGGAATGCAAAGTCCTTTGTACAGATTTTTCATTGGCTGGACCCCGTGTTGCAGATCGACAACCATGTCAGCGACGGGGCGGATTATCAATATACAATGACCTTATTGTGTTCGCAATGGAACAAGCTCGGCGGCCAATTGGGTGTATTCCTGCATGATGTCCTGCAGCCGGCGCTGTTTGCAGATATGGAGAAGCGAGGTTGGGGCATGACGCCGTATGTCGAGTTCGAAGCGGGAAGCCCGGGCGAGGGGTGGGACGGTTTTTACGACGAGCCAAGGTATTCCAGCGGTTATGCATCATTGTTCCACACGATCGCTTTTATGCCGGAGACGCACATGTTAAAGCCGTTCAGGGACCGCGTATTGTCAACCTATGCATTGATGGAAGCGATGATCGGCCAGGCGTCGCGATATTCTGGTGAGCTGTTGAAGAAGCGGGTGCAGGATATTGCGGCCGACTTGGACAGCGTCCGACTGGCGCTGGACTGGAAAGTGGATAAGTCCCGATGGGATTCGATCCGGTTCAAGGGATATGAGCCGGGGATGAAGGCGAGTGACGTGACCGGGTTACCGCGCATGTACTACGATCATACGAAACCTTTTGACGTACCCGTCAGGTTCTTCGACTATTTTACTGCCGATGTTTGGGCGCCGGTGCCGAAGGCTTATGTCATTCCGCAGGGCTGGCATGCGGTAGTGGATCTGTTGCAGCTGAATGGCGTTCACGTAGCTCGGTTGCCTGCCGACACAACGATGGCAGTCGAAGTCTATCATATTGCCGATTACAAATCCTATCCGCGAGCCTATGAAAAACATCATAAGAACACAGCCGTCCAGGTAAAAGCCGACCAGGAATCCATTCATTTCCTAAAGGGAGACTATGTCATCACGACAAATCAGCCGGCGCGTCGGTTCCTGGTGGAGATGCTCGAACCAACGGGCGAAGATTCCTATTTTGCATGGAATTTCTTCGATGCGATATTACAACAAAAAGAAGGATATAGTGGGTACCGATGGGAAGATGTCGCGGGGGAATGGTTAAAGACACATCCGGATGTTCGGCGGCAATTGGAGCAAAAGCGACAGGCCGATTCGGTGTTTGCGCAAAACGCAAGAGCCCAGCTGGAATTTGTGTACACGCATTCTCCGTACTACGAACCAGCACACCTGCGATATCCGGTTTATCGAATTGTGAAGTAGTCTCTTTAGTATCCCCTGTCCCGATCTCCGCCGCGGTCGCCACGATCACCCCGGTCACCCCGGTCGCCGCCGCCACGATAGCCGCCGCCACCGCCGCGATCACCCCGGTCATCTCTGCCACCTTCACCACCCCCGGGCCGATAACCGCCGCCGCCACCCGGACGATAGCCACCACCACCACCGGGACGATACCCGCCGCCGCCAGGACGATAGCCGCCGCGTCCGCCACCCCCGCGGTCACCGCCGCCGCGAAAATCCCGGCCGCCGCCACCACCGCCGCCGCGGTTTTGTTCGTCGGCCTCCTTGACCGCCATTTTCTTTCCACGGATCGAAGCGTTGTCAAGGGTCTCAATGGCTCCGCGGGCTTCGGTCTCGTCTGGCATATCTACAAAGCCGAAGCCTTTACTCTTCCCGGTTTCCCTGTCCATCACAATTTTTGCAAAGTTCACCGTGCCGTACAGCTCAAACATTTCTTTCAGGTCCGTGTCGTCAAAATCATAAGGAAGACCTGCTACAAAAAGCTTCATGCCGATAGATTTAAGAGGTAAAAATACAGGAATAAAAATTATATATAGGAAATAATTACGGTTTAAAAATAGAGTAAAACATCAACATGGCCTAACAATCGGTTGCGTTTTAGTGGATTTACGATTTGCAATGAGTAGAAACTACTAATTGAGTTTGGATGGCGGGGAGAAAAGCATTGGATGCTGCGGAAGAACGGCATCGAATGGATGGTTCGGCAGAACGGCATTGCGGGTCGATGTCCCGCCGGGTCAGGGATTAAAGTGGCCGGCCCCGGTGGGGCCGGCCACGATTTCATTATGGGGTGATATGGACGATGCCTGCACCATTGTAGGAATGGTATTCACCATTGTACATCGCATCGGCGCTGACCGGGCCCATGTGATAGATCCCGGGTGAGACGGCACGAACGGCATAATAGTACGTTTGCTTCGCGGAGCGGAGGTCGACGAAGAGATTGATCCGGTCGTCGCGGACGTCGAGTGCAGTGGGTTTATCCTCGTCCTTGACCCAGTCGAGACCTGGAATGTTCTTGGTCCTTGGGTTCTCGATCTCAAAGCCGGCGGGCAGCATGTCGGTGATGACGATATTGTCGACATCGGTGCTAAAGGTCCGTTCGAGGGTCAGTTGGACGATCACGAGATCATTTTGTTTGAAGGAGGTGCCGGTAAGGGGGCGGCCAAAGCGGTCGAAAAAGCGTTTGCGTACTTTCAGGTAACTATCCTCCTCCTTAAAGCTACCGGTGGCGCTGATGCCTTCAGTCTCCCAGAAGTAATAAAGCCGGCCGGCGCCGCGCGCGTTTATGGTAACGGTTGGTGTCGCGCCCGTGTTGGAGCCTGCAGCGATCTCGCGGGTGGAAAGTTTTAGCGGGTTGCCATCCATCGTACCGACTTTTTTGCCGTCGACCATCACGTCGGCTGTCACGGAGGAACCGGCAGCCTGGCGGGCCACTTTACCGAGGCCGAGGACGCTAAATGCCAACTCCTGGGTGCTAAACCAATAGCGGGACTTCAACTTTTCCACTACGTGGCGGGCCATGACCGGGATCTGCGCGTTATTGGGGTCGGCATCGACGAGGACGTCGAGCGCGAGAGACTCATCCCGGATATCGGAGGCAAAGCTACCGCCGGACATCGTGTTTGGTTCTTCGCCGGTATAGCTGGCCGGCAGGAATTGCTGGAAGCTGCGTCGATCGCCTGCGAGGGCATAGGCGGCGGCCAGCAAATAGCGGCAATCCAGGCTGAGCATAGTTGGGTTGGCTTTATAATAATTCATCACGCTGACGTCGGGCTGGCCGGCGAGAGCGAGGACATACAATCCATAGCTAACCTCTTCCGGCGCAATCCTTCTGTTAAAGGTCCGGTTATACCAATACACGACGGTCTCGCGGTTTTTCAGCCGGTTATTAATATAACCAAGCATCGTGGAGAGCAAACCCTTGTCCACATCGAAGCCGGCCTTTTGCGCTTCGATCAGGAAGTGGGCGGCATAGATGGTCGCCCACCAGTTTTCGGTGCCTTCGTCATCCCAGAGGGTCACCGCGCCGTTGTAGAGCTGGCGCATTTTTATTTTCCGGATCGCCTCCTGCACGTTAGCGTTGGCACTGGCTCTTTGGGAGGTGGCCACGCTGGTGCGGACGAGGTCGGCCATATCCCCGAAGTAGAGTTGAGGGAAGGCGATGGAAACAGTCTGTTCGGTACAGCCGTAGGGGTATTCGACGAGGCGATTTAGCCAGGGGCCAAGTTCGGCGGCAGGAGACTTGCTGATAACAAGGTGGTAGTCGATGCTGGAGGGAATGTAATCCCCGATCGACCAGTTAACCGGCGCGGAGGAACCGCCGGCGATCGAACCGGCGCCGGTGAATTTCTGCAATGGGGCGGAGGGTCTGATCCCGATCTCGGTTTCGTCGGTAAAACGTTCGCCTTTGCTGTTTACGTCGACGGTCACCTTGCCGATGCCGATAGCCGGTGAAGCGGCCAGCTTGAATTCAGCACGGCCTTCACTATTGGCGCCGATATGGAGAGTTTGGACGTCGTCGCCGATAGGATGAATGGGACCGCTTAACCGCAGCTTCACATCGGCATTCCCGCCGGCTGCGGTGGTATTACTGACGGTGACCGGCATAGTAACCGTATCGCCCGGACTCATAAAGCGCGGAAGTGCGGAGCTGAGTACGATCGGGTCGGCTACGGTCATATTGACGTCTTTCGAGCCGAAATCATCGTCTTTATAAGCTACAGCCATCAGGCGGACGGAGCCGGAGAATTGCGGGATGTCAAATTCGAAACTGGCTTCGCCGCTGCCGTCGGCGTGGGCGATACCGCTCCAGTAGGAGAGGATCTTGATACGCTTGGCCGGCATCGGGTTGGTCCGTTTCTTCATATCGCCGCTTTCGTCACCGCCCGTGCTGCTCAACGCCGCCTTTATTTCCGGAAAAAGCAGCGGGTAGAGGTCATAGTCCGTGACTTCGAGAGCCCGTTTGGCGTAAAAGTGTGCATATGGATCCGGGGTTGAAAAATCGGAGACCTGGAGGACGCCATTGTCCACAGCGGCAAGGGTGATCATACTGCCCGGGGCAGCCTTGACGGTCACTTTCTGGTGTGTATGAGACCTGACGGCGGTTTGGGCGGCGATCTCCACGGGCATATGCCGGTCTTTCGCTTCGACTTTCACCGACTGGAAGCCATGCGCCACGGTAAGCGGGATGTCCGACAATTCATGCGGCTTTATCAGGGTTGCGGTGATATAAACATTCGGGACGTCATCGATGGTCAGCGGAAGGCTCAGGTGAGCGGTACGCTTGCTGACATCGACGTATTGATAAGATATGACCTTATCCGTCTCGAGGGTTACCAGCATCCGGCCGTCGAAGGGTGTCTTGAATAGGGCGCCGACGCTTTCCCCGGTGCTGTAGGCCGCTTTTTCCACCGAGATATCGATATGCCCTTCGTTGTTGACCTGGAAGTTGGAGTTGTCACCGCCCCAGTCTCCCCAGCTATAGAATTCGCGGCTCACGTAGCTGTTGGCGCCCGGAATGGATACGCGAAGCTCATAGTCGCCGGGAGACCGGGGGATGAAGGGATAATTTGTTTTGTCGCTGCTGACGGTGACGGTATTGCTGCTGATCATGATATCCTGTTGCTGTGACTCGTAGCGGAAGTAGTCGCCATTTTTTGTCAGCACGGTATGGTACTCATGTTTGACAACCTCTACCCGTGCCGATCCGGTTACGAGCTTCCCGGTCCGGTCGACGGCGACCAGCGGGAAATTGACGGCTTCGTTGAGCGGGTAGAAATAGTAGCCGTCATTGCCGACGCCGAAAAAAACGGGTTGCGTATAGATATCGATGCCGGCGCTCTTGCTGACGGGGCGTCCGGTCTCGTCGAAGACGGTAGCGAAAAAAGTCGCATGGAGCAGGCCAAGGTTCCGGAAGATCGCGGGCACTTCGTAATGTTCGACGGCATTTCCCTGGTCGTCGGTTTTTCCCTGTCGGACATTCTTGTCGAAGGTCGTGCTCTGGGCGGACAGGCCGAAGTCATAGTTATCGAAGTCTTTTGGCCGGAAAGTTTGCCGGTGGACCTGTATCTCGCATTCATAATTGCGATTGGCGGCGGGCGGTCCGAAGAAGTTTACGGCGTGGATGTCGAGTTTTGCGGCATCGCCTGCTTCAAGGAATGTTTTATTCAGCTGGGTGGTCAACTTTATGCGATCGGGTACGAACTCCTCGATGCGGAAGAGTTGGGTGGCGAGCAGAACGTCGTTCGAGGTATAGACTTCGAGCGAGTAGGTACCGGTGATGGCGGTGAGCGCGATGTCCACGTTGCCTTCGATGGAGCCCTGATCATTGGTAGTCTTGCGGAAGCTCTTTAGCTCTTTGCCATTGGGCAGAAGGAATTTTAGGACGACAGGCAGTTCGCCGGGAGATTTCCACTGGCGGTCGCGAAGGATGACAGAGAAGTTGACGCGCTCGCCGGGACGGTAGATATCGCGTTCGGGGTATACATATGCGTCGAGGCCCGAGGGGTTCGAGCGGCGACCGCCGACTTCGAAGCGGGAAGTATTGACGCGGGTAGTACCGAAAGGCAGGTAGTTAAAGTCATCGGCGGAGTGCGCAATAAGCATCGCCGGTCGGAAGCCGAAGAATTCGCGACGGGTATAGCCGATCTCGGCGACGCCGTTTGCGTCCGTGGTCCCGGAGCCCAGCAATTGGTTATTGGCGCCGTAGGCCTGAATAGCCACGCCGGGTAGAGCGGAGGCGGTCTTTATTGAGTTGGTAAATACGAGGATCTTTTCCTTTCCCTCTTTTGCGATCATTCCGATGTCGGAAAGAGAAATAAACCTGCTGTCGCGCAGCCAGTAATTCTTTGTGGAGCGGATCATCACGTGATAGATGCCTTTGAATTCGGGAAGTTTGTCGCTCATGTTGAGGGTCAGGAGACGGTTCACGGTGCTATTGCTGCTCCGGGGCAGACTGCGCGTATCGATTTCCTGCTCGTATATCACGTCTCCGAGGACCTCATCATCGGAGGAGCTATTGTCAAAGGAGGGTCCGTCACCTTCTTCCGAAGTCTCGGCGGTTTCGGACGAACTGCTCGTCCGTGATTCATGGGGCCGGTAGTAATTGGTGTGCTGAGCCGCAAGCAGGTTATTCTCATAGATCTTGGAGACGATGACTTTTACCCGGGGCACGTTCACGATCTTTACTTCGATGTTCTTTGCGCCTTTTCCCGAGAGGTACACGCCCTTGTCGTTGGCAAAGCCAATGGAGGGTTCTAACTGGCCGAAAGTGATATTTGTGTTGTATTCTTCATGAAGGATACCGCCAATTCGGCCGCGAAGGCCTTTCCCGATTGTCAAGGTATAGCTCTTTGACTCGTCGAAGTTATCGCTTTGAATGATGAGACCCGTTTCGGTCGCCTGGGCAGTGAATTTTACGGCAGGGCTGACCGTGATCGACGAAGCGAGGTTAGCGGCTACGAGCTGCTGGCTTGTCGAGACATGAATGGATCCGGTCGTACCATCGTGATCGGTGGTCACCTCACCGATCGCCAGGACATAGGGGGAAGGGATGGATGTAGTCAGATCCAGGGGGTTGGTGAGACCATTTGAACCGCCGTCCGGGAGCAGACCTTTGCCGATCGTGATTTTCGCCTGGAGGGTCTTGTCTTCCATTTTCAGGTTGGTCAGCCGGAACGACAGACGATCGGCCGTTGAAAGAGTCTGGAGGTTATAGGTAATGGGTTGACCATCGACGAAGATGGCCATTTTATCTTTTAGGCCGGCCGGATTTACGGCGTAGTTGAACTGCATGTCGATCTGGGGAATGGCGGACGTGCTGTTTTCATCCTGCAATACCCAGGTCGCGTTGACGTTATCTACGCGAAGGTCCGGCGTATGAAAAGAAAGATCGCCGTCGGCTTTGAGGCGGCCGAACTTGCTGTGCTTGAGGATAACGTCCTTCAGGATTGCTTTGTAGCTGGTGGCGGGAGCAAACGAGCGGGCCGGAGAGAAAACCAGTTCGTCAGGATGTTCCCAGCGGAACCGGCCTGCGATCTTCGGTTCAAATTCTACATATTCCGTGGAATCCCATTGATCGACGAGGGAGTCGGGGACCAGGGACTGATCGAAGCGGAAGGTCAGGTTACCGAGTGCCGGAACTTCGTCTTTTGCATTGGTGTAGTCGAGCTTAACGGTGCTGCGGTTACAGGAAGTGGAAAGGATGAGCAAGAAGGCGATGGACGCCATGGCGTTCAGGCCAGGCAATTTGGCGGCTGCGCCAATACGGTTAGGCATAAGAGGTCAGATTGAAGTTTTTATATAAAACGACGTTAATATACAAAAAGGACAATGAAATTCGCGCCGTAACTATTGCAGGCAAACGAATAAATAGTGAATTTAGTGCGGGAGCTAAGGGGGAATGGAGGGGGACATATAAGATCGGGGCAGCGCCCCGACAATTTGAAGCTGAAATTACGATATGAAAAAGCTGTTTGTCAAGGGGGCGAATAATAAGAATTTGTTAAACCGCGAACGCGGCCGCGGTCGGTGGTGGCGATGGACAAAACGTGGCGGGATAGGCGTGGCCGGGTTGTTTTTTCTGTTTCTACTGCTTAATTGGGTCTTCCCCCTGCCCGATCGGATAGAATACTCGACGATCGTCACGGATAACAAAGGCGAAGTTATCCATGCTTTCCTGACGCATGACCAGCAATGGCGGATGAAGACGGACCTCGGCGAGATCTCACCGTTGTTGAGAAAGACGATCGTTGAGAAGGAGGACAAGTATTTCTATTATCATCCGGGCGTAAACCCGGTGGCGATGGTGAAGGCGTGTGCGCGGAATATTTTTGCCCGGCGGCGGACGTCAGGGGCAAGTACGATCACGATGCAGGTGGCGCGGGCGTTGGAGCCTAAACGACGGACGTATTGGGGTAAGCTGGTTGAGGTATTCCGGGCATTCCAGCTCGAATGGAAATACAGCAAGGACCAGATCCTACAATTATATTTGAACAAGGTACCCTACGGTGGCAATATCCAGGGGGTCAAGTCTGCATCGATCCTCTATTTCGGCAAAAATCCCGATCATTTGTCGTTGGCGGAGATCACGGCGCTATCGGTCATTCCAAACCGGCCGTCCTCGCTGGTGCTCGGCCGGCACAACGATCTGATTGTCGCTGAACGCAACAAATGGCTCCGACGGTGGGCGCGGGAGGGCGTTTTTGCGCCGAAGGAGATCGAGGATGCGCTAGCCGAGCCGTTAACGGCAAGGCGGGGTGTGGTTCCCAGCCTGGTACCGCAGCTTGCCTGGAAGCTGAAAAAGAGGGGACAGGATGTTGTACACTCGACTATCGAGCTCAATACCCAGCTCAAGATCGAGAAGCTGGTAAAGGACTACTCGCGGACGCTAACGCTGAAAAATATCCGAAATGCGGCAGTGGTCGTCATCGATAACCGAACCCGCCAGGTCGTCAGCTACGTCGGAAGCGCTGATTTCCATGATTCGACGGATGCGGGACAGGTCAACGGAGCGGCAGCGATCCGGCAGCCCGGGAGTACACTAAAGCCGTTGTTATACGGGTTGTGTTTTGACGCGGGTCTGCTGACGCCAAAGATGACCATCGAGGATGTGCCGGTAAACTATAATGGGTTTACGCCCGAGAATTATGACCGGAAGTTCAACGGCTATGTTACGGTCGAATATGCGCTTGGACACTCGCTGAATATCCCGGCGGTGAAAAGCCTCAGGGCGCTTGGTACGGATGTATTGATCCATAAGCTGGTGCAGTGTGACTTCCGGCAGGTCGACAAGGATCGGGACAAACTCGGGTTATCCATGATCTTAGGGGGATGCGGAGCGACGTTGGAGGAACTGACGGGGATGTACTCGATTTTTGCGCATGAAGGCATGTACGTCCGTCCTGTTTATTCATTTGACGATACGGCATTGGGCGGCCCGGCGGCAGGCGGCGCGTTGCGGAATGCCTGGAGACCGGCGGATGGTGCGGCAGTACCCGCTTCAGCGGGGGCCGCGGTTGGGCGCCGGATCCTCAGCCCGGCTGCCGCCTTTATGATCAACGAGATGTTATCGAGGGTCAATAGGCCGGACTTCCCGGTCAGCTGGGAAAGCACAATGCATTTACCAAAGATCGCGTGGAAGACGGGGACCTCGTATGGACGACGGGATGCGTGGAGCATCGGCTATAATAAGAAGTATACGGTTGGGGTGTGGGTGGGCAATTTCTCCGGAGTTGGCATACCCGAGCTAAGCGGAGCTAATGTGGCGACGCCTTTATTGTTTACGGTGTTCAATACCATCGACTATGATGCCGATGACCAGTGGTTCAGCCAGCCGCCGGATTGCGATATCCGGATGGTCTGTACGGAGACCGGTTTGCCTCCCGCGGATTTTTGTGCGCACCTGGTTACGGATTATTTTATCCCCCTTGTATCTCCGGCCCGCAAATGCGACAATATGGAGGAGGTTTTTGTGTCGGCGGATGAGAAGGTGTCATACTGCCGGACTTGTCTGCCTGAGGCGGGATACAAAAAGAAGCTGTATAAAGTGATGTCCCCGGAGATGCGCGATTACAATGAGGCCAATAAGATCGCTTTCGTGCCGATACCGCCGCATAATCCGGCATGTGAGAAGCTGTTCCGCGAGGGCGGGCCGGTGGTGGTTTCGCCGGCGAATGGAAGCGAATACCTGATCAATAAAAAAGATCCGGAGCCGGTACAGTTGCAATGCAAGGCGGGAAATGACGTGGGAAAGGTGTATTGGTATATCAATGACAAGTTCTATAAAGGAGGGGATGCGGGCGTGAAGCAATTCTTCTTCCCCACGGAAGGGCCGGTCAAGATATCGGTAACGGATGACAAAGGAAGGAACAGGAACATCTGGATCAGGGTGAAGTTTGTGGATTTGTAAAGGGGGGCGGGCGCGAATCGGTCTGAAATGACGGCAGGCAAGGGCGGAGAACGCGCGGAGTGTGTCAGGCGTACCAGTTGAAGTGGATGCCGATGAATTTCCAGCCCGTTTCGGTGCGACGAAAGAAGCAGGTCGAACCGGCGCCGCAGCGGCTTCCGCAAACTATGTTGAGGTCGATAACGGCGTATTTGCCGTCGTCGGTGAATTGTGGGAGAGAGAAACTGAAGATGTCATGGAAATGTGTGGTGTCCCCCTTAGGCGGCACCAGGGATAGGATAGAGTCCGCCTGACGGCGCGAGATGCAGATAGCCCGGGTCAGAGAGTCCTTATTCCAGAGATGGTGAAAGTCCGAATGATAGACTTTTTCCGCGAGCTCATTAAGTATGCTGATGGGTATAGGTTCGAGGAGGGATTTGGACAATTCGTCGTAGTCGTATTTTACGAAGCGGCAGGTATCGGCGCCGGATAAGAGAAAATAATGGGGGCGGACACTGTCAGCCGTGAGCGAGAATGCGATGTTGACGAATCGCTCCGGTGATGGAATGGGTGCTTGCGCCCGACTTGATACGCCGGGGGCGCAGGTGATGATGAGCGCGGCGAGGTAGCGGATCATGGATATAATTTAATCTGCCTGGTGGACCCCGCCGGCGCCACTGACGTGCTGATCCACTTTGGCGCCCCCCTTATAGTCAACGGTGCCGGCGCCGCTGACTTGTGCGTCGAGATGGACGCTGGCATAAACCTGGGCGGAACCTGCTCCGGAAATGTCCACTTTTGTGTCTTCCGATTTCAAATCGAAACAATGCGCGTGGGCGGCGCCGCTCAGGTCAAGCGAGACGGACTTTGTCTCGCCTTTCAGGTCGATGTTGCCACTGCCGGTGACTTCGGCGGAGATGCGGGGAGCATTGATTTCCATTTTCATATCACCTGCGCCGCTGATGTGCATTTCGATATTTTCCGGGTTGTTGATGGCTGACTGGCCGATGATGTCACAGGCGCCGGAAACGTCGATATCATTATATACCGGCGAGGTGACATAGATCTTGAGATCGCCGGTCGGGTCAAGATTGTATCCGCTCTTCTCCCGAACGATCACCTTGCCGCCTTCCTGGTAGACCTCGACGAACTGCTGGAGATTCTCGTCCACTTCGACTTTTACGGAGTGCTGATCGCCCTGGGAGACAAAAACCTTCGCCGCGCCGCCAACCTCTATGTCCTTGAAACTGCCGACCTGGCGGTCCTGGGTCGTTACATTTCCGTTGCCGTGGACGCGCTTGCCGAAAATATGATTGCAGGAAAACAACATGATCGGAAAGGTCAGCAGCAGGCAGGTCTTAAGGTGAATCCTGGTCATGGCGGATGTTTTAGGTTATATACAAATGTAGTTGATTTGACGGGGAAAAATAGGAAGAGGTTACGGTTGATCTGACGGGGAAAACCGGCGGAGGTTACAGTGGGGGATTTTTTTTACCTTCGCGTCACGATGACGGAAAAGATTCTAATCCTCGACTTTGGTTCTCAGTATACCCAATTGATAGCCAGGGCTGTACGTGAGGCCAATGTCTACTGCGAGATTGTCCCATATCATAAGACGGTCGAATTTGACCCTTCGCTGAAAGGGATCATCCTGTCGGGAAGTCCTTTTTCGGTGAACGATAATGGCGCGCCCGTGGTGGATGTTGGCGAGCTTCACCAACACGTTCCCGTGTTGGGCATTTGTTACGGTGCACAGCTGACGGCTAAATGGTATGGCGGAAGTGTCGAGAAGAGCAGTAAAAGGGAATATGGAAGGGCATTGATGCATAAACGACAGGAGGACGTGATCTTAAAGGAGGTCACGGAGTTATCGCAGGTATGGATGAGCCATGCCGATACCATACTCGAGCTGCCGGCGGGTTTTGAAGTGCTGGCTAACACCGAGACCATTCCTTTTGCGGCTTTCCGAAAAACGCGTCACAACGGGGATCTGCCGTTGTATTGTCTGCAATTTCATCCTGAAGTCTATCACTCGATCGAAGGGAAGAAGATCCTGCGGAATTTTCTCGTGAATGTATGCGGTTGTTCGCAGGACTGGACGCCGGCTCATTTTGTGTCGGATACCGTAGCGGCGTTGAAGCAACAAATCGGATCGCGAAAAGTTATTATGGCGTTGAGTGGAGGAGTGGATTCGACGGTGGCGGCGACGCTCATCCACCAGGCCATCGGTGACCGGTTGGTAGGGATCTTCGTGGATAATGGGGTCTTGCGGAAGAACGAATTCAACCAGGTTTTGGAGACATATCGCAAGATTGGGCTTAATGTGAAAGGTGTTGATGCGGCGGAGATGTTTTATCGCCAGTTGGCGGGGAAGTCGGATCCGGAGGCCAAGCGGAAGACAATCGGCCGGTTGTTCATCGACGTGTTCCAGGAGGAAGCGGCGAAGGTGGAAGGAGTGGAGCTTTTGGGCCAGGGAACGATCTATCCGGATGTAAT
>DATJWK010000116.1:0-7749 GCA_035501395.1 Puia sp. | reverse complement strand
AGCCAGTAAGGAAAGGGTCAAAAAACTCCTTGAGTCAAAAGGCATGCATATTTACGCCATGGGCGTAATCAGCCCCCGAACGATCGACGAATGGAAACGCTTCTTCGATCTGGCCAAATATTTCGGGATGAGCTACATAACGTGCGAGCCGCGGAAAAACCAATGGGACGCCATTGACAGCCTGGCAGACATCTACCATATCAATCTCGCGATCCACGATCATCCGAAACCAAACCCTTACTGGAGCCCCGACTCCGTACTCGCCGCCGTAAAGGGTCACCGCCATATCGGCTCCTGTGCGGATATCGGTCACTGGGCCCGCAATGGACTCGACCCCGTCGCATGCCTGAAAGAACTGAAAGGCCACATTTTCGGGGTACATCTAAAAGACATTGACACGCTTGGTCATACGCGTGCAAAAGACATGGTGGTCGGTACGGGTGCGATCAACTATCCGCCGATCTTTGAGGAACTCAAACGCCAGCACTTTGAAGGTTACTTCTCTATCGAAAGGGAAGACAACTGGTATAACAACGTCCCCGACGTTGTAGCCACCGTGAAGTTCTTCAACGAGCAGGTCAGCAAACTATAGATTACCAGTTTCCTATAAGATCAATAGATTATCACCCCGGTTCCCTGATGGTATAACGGGCGGTTGTCCATTAAGGTTGCCCCCCTTTCCCGATCTTTGAGTCAAAAAACTACCGAATGGTCTTTTCGTACCAGGAACTCCTGGCGTTTACAACCGGGATCTTCCTCCGGATCGGTTGCCCCGGGGAAGAAGCCCGCACCGCTGCGGGAACCTTGCTGAGTGCGGACCTCCGCGGGATTGATTCTCACGGTATAGCACGTCTCGCCGGCTATGTCCGCCTGCAGGAAGCCGGCAGGGCCAATCCAAAACCACAGCTCCGCGTTCTTTACGAAACTCCCTCCACCGCCGTCGTCGACGGGGATAGCGGCCTTGGCCTGGTCGTCGCCCCATTCGCGATGCAGACCGCGATCCAAAAGGCGGCAGCCTGCGGCACCGGCTGGGTTAGCGTCCAGAACTCCAACCATTTCGGGATAGCGGGTTATCATGCGATGGCCGCCGTCCGGCGGGATATGATCGGCATCGCCATGACCAATGCCAGCGCCCTCGTCGCACCTACTTTTTCCATCGAACGCATGCTCGGTACCAACCCGATCTGCGTCGCCATCCCCGCCGGCGAAGAACCCCCTTTTGTCGCCGACCTGGCTACCACCACCGCCGCCAACGGCAAACTAGAAATCCTGCAGCGGAAGGACCAACCCGCCCCCTTGGGCTGGATTCAGGATAAAACAGGTCAGCCTTCCATCAATCCCCACGAACTGAAGACAGGCGGCGCCCTGCTTCCACTGGGCGGCGATCGCGAACACGGCAGCCATAAAGGCTACGCTCTTGGCGCCATCGTCGACATTTTTTCCGCCGTCCTCAGCGGGGCGAACTATGGCCCCTGGGTCCCTCCGTTCCCCGCTTATCTTCCCATGCCGACCGGCATGCCGGGGAAAGGCATCGGCCATTTCTTCGGGGCCATGCGGATCGACGCGTTCCGACCCGCAGAGGACTTCAAACACCACATGGACAACTGGATCCGCCGTTTCCGCGCCGCAACCCCCGCACCCGGCCACGACCGGGTGCTGATCCCCGGCGACCCCGAACGCGAAATGGAGGCCCAGCGACTGGATTCCGGTATCCCGCTGCTGCCCGCGGTCATCGAAGAGCTGCAAGCGCTCGCAATTAAAATGGGGGCGGAATTCCCATCGGCAGGCTAAAGGTCGTATCTTCGCGGACCCAAAAAAATAACATGACCCAGTTCAAGATCATGAAATTCGGCGGCACCTCCGTGGGCAAACCCGAGCGGATGCGCCAGGTCAGTCAATTGATCACCGCCGACACCGAGCCAAAGATCGTCGTCCTCAGCGCACTCAGCGGTACTACCAACTCCCTGGTCGAGATCGGGAACGCCATCGCAGCCGGACAGCGGGATAAGGCCGCCGAGCTGATCGAAAAACTGGAAGCCCACTATTCGACTTTTATAAAAGAGCTGGTCCATACCGAACCCTCCTACCATAAGGCAAAAGCCATCCTTGCCGAACATTTTGAATTCCTCTACATCATTTTGCGCATCTCCTTTAGCGAAGCGCTTAGTAAAGATATCCTGGCACAGGGCGAGCTCCTGTCGACAAAACTGTTCTCCGTTTTTCTGGAAGAGAACAAAGTTCCTCATTTCCTGCTTCCTGCTCTAGAATTCATGAGCATCGACAACCACGACGAGCCGCAGATCAATAGCATCAAAACCAAACTGACCTACCTGCTGCAACAACACAAGGATACGGCCCTGTTCATTACCCAGGGGTACATCTGTCGCAACGCCCGCGGAGAAGTGGATAATCTCAAGCGCGGCGGCAGTGATTATAGCGCCTCGCTTATCGCCGCCGCTATCAACGCCTCGGTCTGCGAGATCTGGACGGACATCGACGGTATGCACAATAATGACCCCCGGGTAGTCAAAAGAACCGTCGCCATCGACCAGCTTAGCTTTGAAGAAGCCGCGGAGCTGGCGTACTTCGGAGCCAAGATCCTCCATCCGGCCAGCATCTGGCCCGCTCAATTTTATAAAGTGCCGGTCCGGCTGCTCAACACGATGCAACCGGAGGCCAAAGGAACGCTTATCGCCGAAGAGGCCGGGTCGACCGGCGTGAAGGCCATCGCCGCCAAAGACGGTATCATCGCCATCAACATCCGCAGCAGCCGCATGCTGCTGGCCTATGGCTTCCTGCGGAAAATCTTCGAGATATTCGAAAAATACCGCACCCCTATCGATATGATCACTACGTCTGAAGTGGCCGTGTCGCTTACTATCGAGAATGCCGGAGAACTGAAAAATATCGTCCGCGAACTGGAGCCGTTCGGCGTCATCGAAGTCGAAGACAACCATACAATCGTTGCGATCGTCGGCAACGAGATCACCCATACCCCGCGGGTGCTAAGCCGGCTGTTCGAATCGCTGGACACGGTGCCTATCCGGATGGTGAGTTACGGCGGAAGCCGTCATAACGTCTCGCTGCTGATTCCGTCCACCTACAAAAAAGAGACCCTTCAGCTGCTCAACAAAGGTCTCTTTGGCCTGGAATAAGCCCTGCCTGCTAACGCAGCCATCCGCCCGCGATCAACCAATTTTTTAACCGGTCCGTCCACCGGTCCGGCGTCGTCGGGTTGTTCATCCCAAACCCATGGCCGCCTTTTGGATAGACGTGCAACTCCGCAGATACCCCATTCGCTTGCAACGCCTCGTAGAAATGAAGACTATTCGCTACCGGCACAACCTTGTCATCACCCGCATGTACCAGAAAGGTAGGCGGTGTTTGCGCCGTCACCTGTAATTCATTCGAATATTTTCGGACCAGGGTGCTATCGGGATGCAGCCCGATCAGGTTGTCCCTCGATCCCCGATGCGCAATGCTATCCTCGAAACTGACCACCGGGTATAACAGGATCATAAAATCCGGCCGCAGGCTGACCTTTCCCGGATTGTCGATGACCGCCTCATTGAAATGCGTCCCGGCCGTTGACGCCAGGTGGCCCCCGGCCGAGAACCCGATAATACCCACCTTCGCGGGGTCCACACCCCACCCGGCCGCCCGCTCCCTTACCAGCTGTATGGCCCGTTGCGCATCCTGCAACGGCCCGATTGTTTTGTCGACCATCGTTTCGTCATTCGGCAGCCGGTACTTCAGTACAAAGGCGGCAATTCCGAGGTCGTTGAACATTTTGGCGATATCGGTTCCCTCATGCGTAAAGGCCAGGTGCAAATAACCGCCGCCGGGACAGATCACGACCGCCGTCCCCTTTTCCTTCCTGTTTCCGCTCTTCCACCCCGCCGGCAGATATACCCGTAATGTTGGCCGGCTTACAAGGCTGTACGAATAACGGACCGGATCCATTGTCGTATCTACCGTCTCGAGGTCAGGTCCGGGTTTTGAGTTGGGAATCGGTCGACTGCCATACAGCGGCAGTTCCTGCTGCGCATTGGCCATAAGGAATGGAAATAACAGAAAGAAAAACGAAATTTTTCTCATAAGACCAGCATCGCGTCTCCATAGCTGAAGAAACGGTATTTGTCCTTGATCGCTTTTTTGTAGGCTTCCATCGCGAGGTCATACCCGGCAAACGCACAAACCATGATGAGCAGGCTTGTCTTCGGCAGGTGGAAATTCGTGACCAGCGCACCCGCTATGTTGAATTGATACGGCGGGTGAACAAATGTATTCGTCCAGCCTTCCGAGGGCTTTAATAACTTCTCCGCCGTAAACGAGGACTCGATGGCCCGCATCGTCGTTGTCCCGATCGAACAGATCCGGTGGCCGCCTACCCGCGCCTTGTTGACGATCTTGCAGGCATCATCTTCGATCCGGTAGTATTCCGCATCCATCTTGTGCTTGCTCAGGTCCTCCACCTCGATCGGCCGGAACGTACCGAGCCCCGTATGCAGTGTGATTTCCGCGAACCGAACTCCTTTTATCTCGAGCCGTTTGATCAACTCTTTACTGAAATGCAGCCCCGCCGTCGGCGCCGCTACCGCGCCCTCATGCTTGGCATAAACCGTCTGGTAGCGCTCCTTGTCTTCCTCATCGGGTTTGCGCTTGATATATTTCGGCAGCGGTGTTTCCCCCAACATCTCCAGCATCTCGCGGAACTCGTCATCATTTCCATCCCAAAGGAAACGGATCGTCCGCCCCCGGCTGGTCGTATTGTCGATCACTTCCGCCACCAGTTCGTCATTGTCTCCAAAATAAAGCTTGTTGCCGACCCGGATCTTCCGCGCCGGATCCACGATGACATCCCAAAGCCGGTTCGGTTTGTTCAACTCCCGCAGCAGGAAGACCTCGATCTTCGCCCCCGTCTTCTCCTTCCGCCCGTACATTCTCGCCGGGAACACCTTTGTGTTATTCACAACGAATACGTCCTTGTCGTCGAAATAATCCAGGATATCCCGGAAATGCTTGTTTTCGATCAACCCGGTCTTCCGGTGGACCACCATCATCCGGCTATCCTCTCTCTTTTTCGCAGGGTGCTGGGCAATAAGGTTTAAGGGCAGATCAAACTTGAACTGTGAAAGCTTCATTTGGAATAATGATTTTTTTAAATTTCCCGACTACGCACACGAACAACGACAAATGTGAAAACAGAAAACACAAGCCCAATACGACACATGATACCAGAGAGGGATGGTAAGGCAGATCGGAAGGATTCCGGTACAAACCAGGTCTTACGGCACCCGATTTGATATCATTTTTCAAGCGGGCAAAGGTAGGACATAAACGCCTCAAATCCAAATAAAATTTCGCCACCGTTCCCCCCCGACGCTTCGGCGAAGGCTGGCCCCCGCCGCGGTCCCGCGCCTCCGTGCACCCACCGATATTTACTCCGCCGTAACAAAATAATTTTCCCGAATTCCCGTCTTTTATGCATCTTGTATTGATTTGAATTCGAACCGGGCTCCGCCCGGTTTCCGCCAATAGCCCATATAATGAGATCAACCCCATTCAGGTTTTGTGTGCCGGGAGCCATGTTCTGCCTCTTTTTTCTTTCCTCCTCGATCGCCCAGGAGAAACCTGGAAAAAAATATCCCGCCCTCCTCTGGGAGATCACCGGCAACGGCCTAAAAAAGCCGTCGTATCTCTTCGGCACCATGCACGTCAGCAGTAAACTGGTCTTCCACCTGAGCGACTCATTTTATGCAGATATCAAGAGCTCCGATGTCGTTGCCCTCGAGCTCGATCCGCAACTCTGGCAGGATCAACTGTTCCGCTTCGAGAATATGGAGTCGAACCTGCGGTATTATACCCAGGGTTCCCCCAACGATTTTCTCAACGAGAAATCCTTCCAGCTCGAACGCTACGACGACCGGCTGAAATCCGCTTTGAGCGATGAACCGACTATCATCAACGGCCTGCTCTATCGTACCTACCGCACCCGCGCCGATTTCGAAGAAGATACCTATCTCGATCTGTACATCTATCAGACTGGCAGGAAGCTTGGAAAAGAAGCCACCGGTGTCGAAAATTATTTTCAGACCGAACGCCTCGTCATGGAAGCCGCACAGGATATGATGAAGGACCGGAAGAAAAAGGGCCCGGATATGGATGGAGAGTCAGCCTATGATATCGAACGCAAAACCCAGGAAGCCTACAGACAGGGTGATCTCGACCTGCTCGATTCCCTCGAAAAACTGATGGAACCCTCCGAAGCTTACATGGAGAAATTCCTCTATCGCCGTAATGAGATCCAGGCGGCATCCATAGACAGCATCGTACAGAAGCACTCTCTGTTCGTCGGCGTAGGAGCTGCGCACCTGCCCGGCCGCCGCGGCGTTATCGAACTGCTGCGGAAGAAAGGGTATACCCTCCGCCCCATCGTCATGCCCGACCGCGATGCCCAGCGCCGCGATGATATCGACAAGATAAAAGTGCCCGTCAACTTTACGAATTTTACGGCCGGCGACGGCGCTTTTTCGGTCAGCGTTCCCGGCGTCCTCCACCGCCGGCCCGAAAGCCATGGCATCGACGACTCCTGGCAATATGCCGATATGAGCAACGGCGCCTATTACATGATCAGCCGGGTCAACACGCATAGCTGTTTCCTCGGCGAAAAGGACGAAACTATACTCAAGAAGATCGACAGCCTCCTCTACGAAAATATTCCCGGTAAGATCCTGAAGAAGTCCGACATCACGCAGGGGGGCTATCATGGGTTTGACATTACCGGCCGCACCCGTCGCGGCGATCTGCAACGCTACAACGTGCTCGTTACCCCCTACGAGATCTGGGTGTTCAAAATGAGCGGTACCAACAACTATGTGGACGGCCCCGAGGCGGATCAATTTTTCAATTCCATCCATATTCGCAGTCTGACACCCGCCGGCTGGACGCTGTTCACTCCGGCACGCGGCGGTTTCTCTGTCCGGCTGCCGCGGCAGCCGCGGCAGGACCAGGACCGTTCCGGACCGGATGGCATAACCCGGTGGGAATATGAAGCCACGGATTCGGTTACCGGCGATGCATTTCTGATCTGGAAAGAGACGGTCCAGAATTACCGCTTTCTCGAGGAGGACACGGCGGACCTGGCCCTGATGGAGGAGAGTTTTCGCCTTTCGGACTGGATCAGCCGCCCGGTTAGCCGCAAGGCCGGCTACTATAAAGGACATGCCTGTCTCGACGCGTTGTACCAGGCGAAAGACGGCTCATGGATAAGGACCAGATCCCTTGTCTACGGCCCGGATTCCTATGTCCTGGCCGCCCGCAGCCGCAATAAAGACCGGGCTTTTTCGGAATTCTTCAACTCCTTCGCATTTACGCCCTATCGCTATTCGGGTTTCCGGGACTATGTCGATACTTTTCTCCATGTCTCCGTGACCACCCCGATGGTGCCCGATGTCGATGCGGGTATGCGCCGGATCATGGAAAGGGCAACCAGTGAAGAATTCCTCAACTCCCTCCCTGATTACAATAACTATTGGCCCCGGCCCCGCACGGCGCTGTTCCAGGACGATACCACCGGCGAAGCCGTGTTCGTCTCGGTCGAATCTTTCCCACGATATTACTATCCAAAGGACACGGCATCTTTTTGGAAGGAGGAAATGAACGAGCGGCGGCTTCTGCAAGACCTGATTGTCGGCAATCGGGAACCCCTCCGCCTGCCCGGTGATGTCTCTTTCCCACCTCCGATTG
>DATJWK010000115.1:0-21395 GCA_035501395.1 Puia sp. | reverse complement strand
GTGGAAGACTGCGTACTAAAATACCCGCCGAAGGGACATCCTTCCCAGCAACGGTTTCGGAATTGACATTGGGTCCTTCCGGGGATGGGGGCGGTTAGGTTGGCGACCCGGCCGATGATCATGTGGCGGCGGCCCTTATAGTGCTCCTTTATCCTTGCGGCAACGACCTGTTCAACGCAGGTCATATCCATGGGGGGAAGGAAATGGCCATCGGGTAATTGTTCGAGGCCCTCCAAAGATCCGCTGACCCCGATAAATTTTTCCACATGGTCATACCAGGGCGCGATGTCGGTATACCGGATCGGCCAGTCGATTGCCCAGCCGTCTTTGAGGTTGGCCTCGAAATCGTGGTCGCTCCAGCGATAGCTCTGACGTCCCCAAAGGATCGACCGGCCGCCCAATTGGTAGGCCCGCCACCAGTTGAACGGCTTTGTCTCGACATACGGGCAATCCTGTTCATTGGCCCAATAGTCCATCACGGCCTCCGAGGCGCCCCAGTTGCGCGAAATCACCGGCCTGTCCTTGCGTTGCTGTTGAGTGACCGAGCCCCGATGCGGAAAGCCCCATGGGTCCAGTTTTGCGGATTGGTAGTCCTTTATATGTTCGAAATTCCGACCTCTTTCCAGCATCAGGGTTTTCAGGCCTTGTTCGGTCAGCTCTTTTGCGGCCCACCCGCCGCTAATACCGGATCCGATCACGATAGCGTCGTATGAATTGTTGCTCATAGACGGTTAAGGTAGAACAGATTCTTTAATAGTGGTCAACGATTTTATGCCGGTGGTCAAAATTTCTCCGGGAAGTATCCCGATCTTTTTATCTTTTTCCCATGAAACCCGCCCATCTCCTCTACCTTCTTGCGCTCGTCAAGCTATTCTTGCCCTTCTTTTTGCAGGACCCCGTCTGGGAACCCCACCGGGACGAGTTCCTTTACCTGGCAGAGGCGCGGCATATGGCCTGGGGCTATATGGAGGCGCCGCCGCTGCTTTCCGTCTTTGCGTGGCTGACCAACCTGTTCGGCGGCGCGATGGGGGCGATCAAGATATGGCCCGCCCTGGCTGGCGCCCTGACGTACCTGCTCGTGGGCCGGCTGGTATTGCACCTCGGCGGCCATTGGTTCGCCCTGGTCCTCGCCTGGATGCCCTTTGTAGCGGGTGCGTGGCTTCGGATGCATTTCCTCTTTCAGCCGAATTTCCTGGATATCCTCTGCTGGACGGCGATGGCATATGGCCTGACCAGGTATCGGCAGACCGAAAATAACCGGTTTCTCTACTTTACCGGCATAAGCTTTGGCCTGGGCATGCTCGGCAAGTACACGATGGCCTTCTACGCGTCCGGCTTGTTGGTCGGGCTCCTCCTGGCCCGGGACAAGAAGCTATTCACCAACCGCCACTTTTACTATGCCGTCGGTTTGGGTCTGCTGCTCTTCCTGCCCAACCTGCTTTGGGAGGCCCGCCACGGTTTCCCGGTCGTGTACCATATGAAGACCCTGCAGGAGGACCAGCTTCAATACCTAAGTCCCGGGAGTTTTCTGGTGGATCAGCTTCTGTACAATGTGGGCACTCTCTTTACCTGGCTGACCGGGCTGGTGTGGGTGGTGCGGGCAAAACGGTATCGTTTTATCGCCTGGGCGTTCTTCGTCACGCTCGCGCTCCTGTTGATCGGTCACGGGAAAAGCTATTATTCGCAAGGGGCTTATCCGATCCTCTTTGCATTTGGCGCGCCCCGGGTGGAGGCCTGGGCGAACAAGTGGTGGAGGATGGCTATCCTTGCGTTTAGCCTGTTCATCGGGATCCGCCTTGTCCCCCTGCTCCTGCCATTCAAGGCGCCGGCCGCGCTGGCCGACTACTATATTCACCACCCCCTCGCCCGTAAGGTTGGCGTCCTGCGTTGGGAGGACCAGCAAGACCACCCGCTGCCCCAGGATTTCGCGGATATGTTGTCCTGGGAGGAGATGACCCGCAAAGTGGCCGGGGCCTATGCATCCCTTGACAGTGCGGAGCGGGCCCACACCCTTTTGTTTTGTGACAATTACGGGCAGGCCGGAGCCGTGAACTATTATGGGCCCAAGTATCATCTGCCGCCCGCTTACAGCGACAATGCGAGCTTCCTGTACTGGATGCCGCCGAACTATGACCGGTTTGACGTTCTCTTGCTCGTTACCGATGACAAGCAGGAGATGCAGCACGCCTTTCTCAAAGAGTTCAAATCGGTCCGATTAGTGGATAGTATTACAAACCCTTACGCGCGGGAGGACGGATCGTTGATCATCCTGATGAAGGGACCGGGCGACGGTTTTCGAAAGGCGTTTCGCGACAAAATTGACCGGGACATGCTCAAGACTACCGCGCGGGGGGCGGTCCAGGCGGTAAAACCGAACGCCCTTGAAAAAGGCGGTTCCCTGCATTGAATGGGCAAAATCATTCGCTGCGGAGACTTTTGACGGGATTCATCGTAGCAGCTTTGATGGCCTGAAGGCTTACAGTGGCCAGGGTGATCAAGAGGATTCCGGCGCCGGAATCCAGGAAGATCCAAGCAGAGAGCCCGGTATGGATCGGATAGTTCTGGAGCCATTGGCTCATGCAGTAGTAGGCGAGGGGCATCGCGATGAGCATGGACAGGGCTATGAGCTTCAGGAATTCGCTGGAAAGTAATGCCCAAAGATTGACCACGCCGGCCCCCAGGACTTTGCGGACGCCGATCTCTTTTGTGCGTTGTTCGGCGACGAAGGAGGCCAGGCCGAAGAGTCCGAGGCAGGAAATAAGGATAGCGAGGCCCGAGAACACCGTGGCGAGATTTCCGGTTCGCGTTTCCGTGATATATTTCTGTTCGAAATCTTGGTCATTGAATCGATAGATGAACGGACTGGCCGGGTTAAATTGCTTGAAAACGGATTCCATCCTGGCCAACGCGGCGTGGACGGGAATTCCGGGTTTTATCCGGATCGTGAACACATTGTGCCCCCCTTCACCGAGGAAGATGGCCGGTTGGACCTTACCGTAAACGTTGTTGTTCACCATGTCCTTCGATACGCCGATGATGGTAACATTCTTGCCAAAGTGTTTTACCGTCTTGCCGATGGGGTCTTTGAATCCGAGGATGCGGGCCCCCTCTTCGTTGACGATCGCCGCCGTGCTGTCTGTGCGGAAGGCGCGGGAAAAATCGCGGCCCTTCACGATGGTCCAGCCAATCGTTGGACCGAAATCGGCGCTAACGAATATATCGCGGAAGGAGGTATGTTTTTGTTCGAGGGTCATTCCCTCCCATTCCATAAAATTATTCTGAGAGAAGTCATTCAGCGTCGTCGACGAGCTGGCCATATTGGCGATGACCCCGCTATTCAGCAGCGCCGTACGCAGGGCCTCGTAATGACGGTCGAGGGAGTCGGTGTTGATGGGCACCGTAATGAGCCCGGCGCGGTCATAGCCAATGGGACGATCCTTCGCGAGCTGGATCTGCCGAAACACGACGACCGTGCCGATGATCAGCGCTAATGAAATGGAGAACTGCGTCACGACAAGTACCTTTCTTGGCGTGCTTGCACCCTTTCCCGCATTAAATGAGCCTTTTAAAACGTTGACGGGACGGAAACCAGACAGGTAGAAGGCCGGGTAGCTGCCGGCGATGAGGCCGGTGAGGATCGTAAATGCCCCGGAGAGTCCCCAAAAGATCGGGCTGGCCCAGGGAAATATCATCGCCTTGCCGGCAAGCATACTAAACCAGGGAAGTGCAAGAGCGGCAAGGAGGACCGCCAGGACAAGGGAGATGACGGCAAGCAGGATGGATTCACCAAGGAACTGGGCGACGAGCTGGCTGCGCAGCGAGCCGATGGTCTTCCGGATACCCACCTCCTTTGCGCGTTGTTCACTGCGGGCTGTTGACAGGTTCATGAAGTTGATGCAGGCCAGCAACAGAACAAAAACCCCGATGATGCCCATGAGCCGGACGAAGCCAATGGCGCCGGTTTCCGTACTGCCGTTGGTGTCGTCATAATGCAAATACAATTGTTCGAAAGGCATGACCCGGTAGGTTTCCGTGGCATATTTGACGAAGGGCGTGCAGATATTCTTTATCCGGGCGGTCGCCTGTTCCGCGGTTGAACTGCCGGCCAGGCGGACATAGATATTGCAGCTGTGGTTCTCAAAATCCGTGTTATTCATCAGCCATTTGCAATTGTCATTGGCAATGGAGGCGAGTACTTCGACATCATGAAAGGTGCTGTTGGCGGGCAGATTGGTAAAGACACCGCCGACGGTCAGCGGGGTTTTGTTGCCCAGTTTGAACGTCTTGCCAACGGCTTTTTCGGTGCCATAGAGCGCGATGGCGGTGGATTGGGAGATGACGGCCGTATTGGGGTCGCGCATGGATTCCGCGGTCCCGCTGAGGAAATGATAGCCAAAGATGAGGGGAAAGCTATATTCCACCCAGCAGCTTTTCCGGCTGATGGTTTTATCCCCGTTGACCAGCAGCGCGTCGCCGGGCCAGAGTGTGATGGCCGATTGGGCGATGACGTCATCGTACCCTTTCTGCAGAAACGGTTTGAGGGCCGAAGAGACCGTCTTGCCGGTATAGGAGTACGCTTTACCTTCGGCTTTGCCGTGTTGGTCCTGCATGATCTCCGCGATGCGGTCAACGTTGGGATAATTGTGGTCGCGGGACAGTTCGCCCGTGATCCAGATGCCGATGATGAGCGCGATGGCCATGCCGGTGGCGAGGCCGACAATGTTGATAAAGGAGTAGACGCGGTTCTTGCGGAGCTGCCGGAGGGCGATGTGGAGATAGTTCTTGAACATGGTCTTTGTTTCAGAATAGCGGAAACTACTGCCAGAAAAGTACCTATTTTTTTACATCTTAATAATCAATTAGTTGCGATTTCGTTGGTTTTATTCTTTGTCCGGTTCCGGACACGCTATGTTCAGTTTTGTACTTTTTTAAAAAGTAAACAGAATCGCTAAATTTAAGCAGCTTGAAAACAATCATATGGCAGCTATATCAGTGTGTCTGTCCGGTGGAGGCGCCAGGGGCATGGCGCATTTGGGGGTCCTGCAATACCTCTTTGAAAAGGGGTATACTGTTCAGGCGGTAAGCGGAACCAGCGCGGGAGCGGTGATCGGGGCCTTTATCGCGGATGGATTTCATCCGGCGGAAGTCGGGGAGCTGATCCTGACACATATCAAACGACTACCGGTCAACCGGCATCACCTCAAACAGGGACTTCTCAACATCAATTTTTTGCGTGACTTGGTCCGGAACAATCTCCGCACCGGGAAAATAGAAGACCTGCCGATCCCATATTTCGCCAACGCCACCAATTACTCGACCGGGCGGGGGGCGACGTTTACAACCGGATCGATCGTGGATGTCGTGATCGCGTCGGCTTCCATTCCGGTCGTCTTTCCGCCGACGATCATTGACGGGATCCCTTACGTGGATGGCGGTCTGTCGTGCAATTTTAACGTGGCCCCGCTGAAGAAATTTTCTTTCCCGGTGGTGGGGGTTTTTGTAAACCCCCTCGTGCCGTTCGACCCCAAAGCTTCGCTGATCGCGCAGAGCGACAGGGTTGTTCACCTGACGTTACGGGAAATGATCCTGGATGATATTCCGCTGTGCGACGTCTATCTTGAGCCGCCGGCGCTGAATCGGTTCACGGTGCTGAATGTAAGATCCCTGCGGATTATTCGGGATATCGGGTACCAATTCGCGAAGGAAATGCTGGACGTTTCCCCGGTTCCTTAACCATCGTCCCCTCCCAATTCGCTCCCTGCACATCATCCAGTACGATCGCCGGGCGATAGTCTTTGGCAGCGCAGGCCAGCCGCAGGTTTTTGACCTGCACGCCGCGCGCATGGCGGATGTACAGCCCCCAGGCGGGCAGCTCTTTGAACATCGAGAATTCGGGGTAACTCGCGGCAAGTTCGGGGATGCTGTCCGACGGGGTGCGTGACGCGACGTCCGGATTCCCGCCGCCGGGATAGGTGACAGACACATCCTCCAACCGGATATCCTGCAAAAACGCACCCGGCAGCCCCGTCAGCACGATCGGAGAGATATTCCGCGGCAGGTCCTGTACCGGACCTTCATACGGATAACCGCTGTCGGCTTTGCCGGCAGCGATCCGCACGGAGAGATGCCGGATGGTGACGTTGGTGAGACGGCTTTGCTTTGCGCCGCTTCTTGCGCCGATACGCATAAAGAGCGCGTTGCCGGTGTTGACGGCGTCCAGGCTGTCCGCGAGAACGTCTTCGATCGCCGCGCCATCCACCGCTTCCAGCGCCAGCGCCGACCGGTAGGTGTCATATACCCGGTTGTGCAGAATATTTATATGCCGGAATCCACCGCGGGACACGGTTCCGAATTTAATCGCGCTTGCGCTGGACCGGATCGTACAATCCCGGATCAGGATGTTCGCGCAGGCCGCAGCGGGATCATGTGATTTCAGACAGATGCCGTCGTCGGCCGCGTCGATTTGACAACCGGCCACGCGCACCTGGCTGCAGTCCACGATATCAATCCCGTCGTTATTCCAATAGGCCTTGCTGTCTACCCGGATACTGTCGATCCTAAGGCCGCTGCACTGGTCATATGTCTCCACCCAGGAGGCGGCGTTGGCCAGCGTGATGCTTCTCAGACATACCGAATGGCAGTGTTTGAAATAGATCAGCATGGGCCGGTTGGCTTCGTTCGGCCGGTCGCTCGTCAGCGGGTCGCGGATGATCCCGCCGTGGACCAACGCAACGATGGCTGTCGCGACTTCGCGGCCCCGCCCGTCGATCATCCCGCGGCCGGTGATGGAAATGTTGCGCTGGCTGTCTGCCAGCAACAAGGCGGTGAAACCATCCTTATCATAGTCAAAGGGGTTCAGCGAGCCCAGAAGGACTGACCCCTCTTTCAACTCGAGACCTACATCCGACTTGAGATGGATCGAACCGGTCAGGTATCTTCCGACTTCAAAAACAAGCCGCCCGCCGCCGTGGTCGTGAATGTAGTCGACGGCGAATTGGATCGACCGGGTATTCAGCGTCACGCCATCCGAGCGGATGCCGAATGTCGAGGCGGGGTAGTCTACCGCCCGAGCGGCAAGCGGCAAGATCAAAAAAAGAAGATATTTTATCATATCGGTCGGTTAGTAGATTGTTACGGGTCCGGCTATGCCGATCGACTGGATGTCCTGATCGCGTCGCCCGTCATTTGTCCAATATTGTGCGACGGGGTTCTTGGTGAGCGTTTTCATATAGTTGCCGAGGGTGGCCGTCACCGTTATCTCCAGCTTATTTTCTCCTTTTTGTAGTGAGAAGATACGCTTACCATACCATCGCACTCCGATTGGAACGCCATTGACACTAAGTTCCGATACCCCGTGGACTTTTCCAAGATCGAGGATTTTGGCGGAATCGAGGTTGACGGTCTTCCGGTAGATGATAAGACCGCTGAACGCGGCGTGTTCCGGGATGCCTTTTACGTCTTTTAATTCCTTCATCCCGGAAAGTGCGGTTGTTCCGTCGATGTGCCGCCATTCCACCGACCAGTCTTCGAGTGGTGGGCTTTGTCCGGCGGGTGGGCTTTGTCCGGCGGGTGTCGCGGCATAGAACTTACCCTTTTTCTTTTTTTCGAACACGATAATCTTTGAGTCCGCAGGGGCGAGATCGAGGGTTAGCACCGAACCCGGCGACCACGGCAAGCGGTACCGGTCGCCCGTTGCAGCGTCCCAAAGCCAGGGCCATTTGTCTTTTGTAAGCTCCGGCGTGAACGAAAGCCCGAGGTTGCAGGCTTCGCTCAGATTTGAATTGATAAAGAAGATCGCCTCCATTTGCGTTGACCGGTAGCGTACCTGGTTGACAAATGGGTTTGGCGGGTCGATCGTCACATAGGGTTTTAGCGAGTGATCTTTTTGGATCTGGCGATACCAGCCGATGAAATCTTTTTTCGGCTTTTTCACCAGGATAAATCGATCCGGGATTTCCTGCATTTTTTTTACCCATTCCTGTACTTCGGCGTCCGGCTTTGTCAGGCTTTCGGCTTTTGACGGGAGGGTCTCGATACAAAAGATGCGGCCACCGGCCGATATAAAATCATATAACGCTTTTGCCGTGGCGGGGATCAGGCTCTCGACTTCGATCAGGAAAAGGGTATGATAGTTTTTGAGATTCCCCTTTTGGATCGTTGACTCCGAGACGTAGTCGCAGCCGTCGCCGTTTTTGTGGATCGCTTCCCAAATGAGGGGCTGGTAGGACGGGTGGATGAGGGTGGGGAAAGGAGTGTTTTGGGCCCCGTAACGATTCCAGCTGTCGGCGATCGGTGGCAGCAGGGCTATTCCGGCATACATGGTCATTTCCTGGAAGATCGCAGTCAGTCTTGCCCGATAGGTTGTCAGGTGTGACAACCAGGGCCACCAGGGGTTCCGTTCGCTAAAGTAAGTGCCGTATCGAACCCAGCCGGGGAAGCCGGCGCCCGGCGGCGAGTAGTTGAACCCGTGGAAGACCGCGTGTGTCACGCCGGAGATAATACTCTGATCTGCCGCTACCTTCAGGAGGTCCAGGGTCTCATTGAACACCCGATCGGTGTTTGTCATTTCCTCGCAGGAAACGATCTTCTTTCCCTGCAAATGGGCCGCGGAGGAAACATATTTGTTGATCATCGTATAGGCCCGGCCCACGCGGTAGTCTTCCTCGCTCATCTGTGTTCCCAAACCGGGTCGGATCCAGGTCTCACACTCCGGGATGTCCACGCCAAAGCTGCCGTCCAGGGGATCATAGCCGCGACCGTAGGCCTGCATCCGGGAAAGGACCTTGTTCTCTTTGCACCAGGCGAGGAAGGGCTCGACAAAACGTTCCCGCAGCAGCTCCGTCTTTGTAAGATCGAAATCAAAGCGCACCCTGCCGGTCAATTGTCTGAATACCTCTCCATGTTTGACGCCGTATTCGGGGTCGATGTTGTTCCCCAAATTCCCCGTCTTATAGAGGATGAAGGGCAGATAGGGTCGCAGCTCGTACCCTCTTCGCTTTTGGAACTCGGCTTCCATATCCTCGCACCAGTTGGCGCCTTCGAGTTCGAGGCTGTCGGTGAAGAAGCAGCGGAGATGTTGTGTCAGCGGCCCGATCGCATCCGACATCCGATGCAGGTATTTTTCGACGGCCGCCTTATGGTAATGGTTTAGGACGGGGCCGTTGGCGCCGGGTGCTCCGTTGATCACCTCGCTAAAGCCGATGAACTCGACCAGACCGTACAACATATGGCTGCCGGTGGGTACGCGGATGTTGTACGTCTTTTTCTCCGGCTCGACGGGGATGGTGGTTACCTCATCGAGGCTGTTCAAGGGGCTCGGGACGAGATGCAGGGAGACCAGTCGCGACACGCGGCCTGCAAAAGGCGCTGAGATGGCGGGGTAGGCGTCTTTTATCAAATCGGCGGTGATCGCTTCGTAGTCCATGGGGCCTTGCAGTTTAATCGCCGAAATGACCCGGACGCGGCTCCGCTCTTCCGCCGCCAGCCAGGGTGCGCCAAAGGGCCAGCCCGAGCCGACGATGAGGTCGCAGGTTAACCCGTGGGTGGCGGCTTCCTCGAGCGTATACTTCAACATGTCCAGCCACGCCGGGCTTAGCCATTCGATGGAGGGGAGGTCCAGATCTGCGGTTCGTTCGGGAAACGCGATCGGGTTGATCTCTACACCGCCAAATCCGGCGGATTTCAGCGCCTTTAGCTCACGCGACAGCTCTTCTTTTTCTATCTTATCACCATTCCACCACCAGCGGACGAACGGGCGGGTGGACATGCAGGGATCTTTGAAGCGGGTGTAGAGGCTCCCGGCGGAAAGCGGTTGGTTCGCGGCCAGTGTCAACGGCCACGCGCCGGCCAGGGTGTAGCCCGATATCAATACCGATCCGCGTTTAATAAAAGACCTTCTTCTCACGGGATATCATTTTGCGATGATGGTATATTTAAACACCGCTTGCTTTACCGGGGATCTGATATCCAACCGGATTCTTGTGATGGTTCGGTGATGCCAGGTTTCTTTCAACCCTTCGTCTTCCGGCGTGGTCAACGGGACAGTATCCGCGCGGGCTGTCCAGTAGTGTGCATCGTAGTGCATCTCAACTTTTTTTCCGTGGGTGGTCGTGAAGGTGATCAGCCCGGGCGTTGCGATGACCACCGTGTCAACCGTCATGATGTTCTGGGTCAGTGCCGCAAACAAACTATCCGCCTCGCAGCTGTCGGTGATCGAGATGACTGGCCACGAATGATCCACCATGATGGTGCGGGTCCATGTCCGGATGCCGGCGCTAACGTTATACGCATCTTTTAAATTCATGCGCATCATGGCGAAGGGAGGGCCGTCAAGGTCAGCCGGATGATACGAAACCCGGGTGGCGGCGAACGCCGTTCCTTCCTGTTCGCCCTGACCATTGATCGTCGGCAAATTGTGAAAGTCGGACGTGTTGAACCAGAGTGTATACCGGTCTTTCGAGAACGTCCTGGCCGTGTAGGTGCCCGAGCCCACGTCTATGATCACGGGGTCCCCGTCGGCATACACGATGAAGTCGCCGACATCGTTGTGGTTATGGCTTTTACCGTTATTACCGCCATGAGCGGCCACATAAAGGCCGTGCTGCACCCGCGTTACCATAAGTTGTACGTCGGGCATCCAGGCAGAGGCAACATCCCGGAACGCGGCCTGTTCGGCGCCCATATCCCCGAGGTCGTCAAGGTCGAAAAGTTCGCGCGTCCGATGAAATTGTTGCAATTGCAGGCTGTTTGCATAGTTGACTCTTGCATCCAACCACTTTCCGAATGCGCGCATGGTTTTGTCACCCGTCTCTACGCCGAAGCGTCGAACCATGAGGGGTTCGGGAACGACTTCCGGGTGTGCGTCGCCGATATTAACAAAATAATCACCCCCGATATGTACCTTATAGAAATAAGCGGCCATGTTCCGGATCAGGCTGTCGTTAAAAATATTTATCCGGCCGTTTGTGGCGCTGTGCAGCAGGTCCAGGATATCCAGTACGCTGCCGGGGCCAAAAGCCCAGTAGGTCGGGCCTTCCTCGCATGCGCCGTCATCACCGAGACCGTTCAGGTACTGGTCGGTCACCTGCATGGCGCGATAGACCGCTTCGGTTCGCCGGTTATTATCGTTTTCGAGCAACAGGGCTGCGGTAAGATAGTTCGACATGATCCAGGGCGCCCAGTTATTCAGTTTTGCATTTTTGTCTCCACCACCCAGCCAATCATATCTGGCCGTTCGTAACGGCACGAAGATCCGTCTGTTCACTTCATAGCGGATCCGGCTGCGGATCAGCGGGGAGATGCTGTCCAGCTCGGGGCCGATAAAGTAATCCGCCCAGGCCAGGTTGGCTGCGGTTTCAGCGGCAAAAAGGTCCACGACGGGGTTCTCGGCGTCAGGCAAACCTCTTCCTCCTTTTTGCAGAAAAAGATGCGCGGAAGCGCCCCAGAAGGTCTCCTCCGAGACCGACCAGATCCCGTCGAGGATCGCATCCACGAACCGCCTCCTACCCTCCACGGATTCCGCAAGTACGAGCGCCCAGAGCCGGTTGCGTTTTCCGAAGGCCAGGCTCTCATACCGCGTCCGGTTGCCGTTGCGGAAGAAGTCCAGGGTCACCGAGGCGGGTACATTTGGGAATAGCTGGCCGCCGCCGGACAGCGGTCCCTGCAGGGCAGCTTCGCCATTTTTTATCAAGGTCGCCCGGATGCTGTCGGGCAAGATTTTTGCCCAACCCGCCGGCGATTGCGGAAAGGGTCGCCACGCCGATTTGGAAACAAGTACTTTTCGAAGCCCGCCGGGATCGATGTTTTTTTCGAGCAGGTTGCGCGGGGTCACTTGCGCGTTTGCGACCACGCCGGGCAGGAGAAGCGCAACGATCGATATCAGCAAGCACCTCATTTCTTAAAATCCTCCCGCACGGGGTTAAAAATATCCAACAGCAGGCAATCGGTGATGGCCAGACCCGAATGCCGCACGTTTGGGGGAATGACCAGAACGGCGCCGGGTTTTAAGATGATCGGTTCACCGGCGACTGTCAACTGGAAGACCCCCTCCAGGACCTGCGATACCTGCTCATGGACGTGCGCGTGCTCGGGCGATGCGCTGCCGGCTTTTATCTGAAAATATGCCAGGGTCATCCCGGCGGTATGGATAAACCGGCCTGAATATCCCGGTGCGGTCTCTCTGGGGGCGATCGCGGAAAGTTCAATGGGCTGCATAAATAAGTGGGTTCTGTTCGTTGTTGTCGAGCAGGTCGCCGACACGGAGACTGTTCAGGTACGCGTCGGGGAGAATATTCGGCTCCCCGTTAAAAACACTGCCGTCCGGCATATAGGCGCAGGTCATCGCCCGCCGCCAGGCATTTGTCATATTAGGGCCGGCGCCATGGATCGTGAGCCCGTTATGAAAGGAACAGCTGCCCGCTTTCATCGGCGCGGCAGCCGCCGGCGCTTTTAGAAACTGCGGGTAGACATCGAAGATACTGTCCATATTCCGGCCGATGGTGATCTTGTCAAATTTCGTCGCTTTGTGGGAACCGGGAATAAAATAAAGGCAACCGTTTTGCAAGGTCGCATCGTCCAGCGCTACCCAGATCGATATCGCGCGCCGGTCGGAGAATGACCAGAACGGCGTATCGAGATGCCATGCGGTGGGGTTGGCCCAGGGCCGTTTGAACAAGGCCTGGTCATGCCAGATCCTGATCCCTTCCGCACCGGAGAGGGTGGCCGCCATCTTGCCGATCCGCTCGTCCGTCATCAGCTCTTTTACCGCGGCATTCGTCTGCCAGAGGTTTAGCAACTGATCAAAAACTTTTCCGAAATAATCCCCGTCTTCATTGATCCCGTCATCCTGCCCGATCATAATGTCTTTCCCGGGGATCTTTCTTCCGCCGCGTTCCGCGACCGCCTGCACGACGGCCTTGCGCCAGTGGTTGAGCTCATCCGGCGTCAGGAAATCCTCGATCACGACAAAACCGTTGGCCTGATAAAACGCGATTTGGTCATCGGTAGGGAAATGCTTCATATGGCGGCGATTGACGACCAATAAATATACATTTTTTTTTACTCCACCTTCAAATGCTTTACCGGGTTCGCCAATGCCGCCGTTAGCGAATGATAGCAGACGGTGCACATGGCAATCGTGATGATCATCAGCACGGGAAGAAAGAAGAACCATGGGCCGATGGAAATATGAAAGGCATAGTCCCGCAGCCAGTTTTGAAGCAGGTACCAGGCCAACGGGATCGCCCCGAGGGCGGAAAGGAGGACAAGAAGAATAAAGTCCTTTGCTACAACCCGGACGATCTGCAAGACCGTTGCGCCCAGTACTTTCCGGATACTGATCTCTTTGCGCCGTTTTGCAACGGTATAGATCGACAGACCCAGCAGCCCGAGGCTGGCCACAAGGACCGCCAGCAAAGTGAATAGCCAAAGAACGGTTGAGAATAGCCGTTCATTCCGATAACCGGTATTGAATACGTCGTCGAGGAATTGATAGACAAAGGGACTTTCGGGGAAGGACGATAGCCATCTTGCCCGCACAAAATCCAAGAGGGCCTTTGCATCGGGGGTATTTATCTTCACCGAAAAATCGCTCATGTTGTGTTCCTCCTCCGGATAAAAAACGATCGGGTCGATGACGTTCTGGAGGGTCTTCTGATGGTAGTCGCGGATAACCCCGACAACCTGCCAGGTGTCTGTTCCATCCATGATGCGTTCGCCAATGGCCGCCGCATCGGAGCTAAATCCAAATACCCGCACGGCGGCCTCATTCAGGATGACATTTGTCGTGGGCTCTTTTTTGTCGGTGATAAAGTTCCTTCCCGCCACTACAGTAAGCCCGTAGTCCGGAATGAATTTGCTGTCAATCCCGAAATTCCTGCCGGTCTTTTCAGCGTTCGAATGCAGGGTATGGTACCGGGAGGAACCACCTACTTCCGATCCGGGCACCGACGTAGAAGCCGTTACGGAAACGATACCCGGGTGGCTTTCAAGGTCATTGATAAAGGAGGCGATCACCCGGGTTTTACTGCTATCCTGACCTACCGTCTGGTGGAGGATCAGGGTCTGCCGTACATTGAGGCCAAGATCGGCTCTGCTCATATACTGAACCTGCCGGTTGAGCCCACGGGCGCCACAGATCAGGACGATAGCGGCGAAGAACTGCACCACCACGAGCGAGCGGCGGACGAGCGCCTTATTACCCCGGTCAGGCACACGCGCAGCGGCAGGTTTGAGGGCTGGAAGGGGAGCCTGCGAGGAAAGGATAAAAGAAGGATAAGCACCGGCGAGGAAAGAACCAAGGAGGAAGATCAGGGCTGCCAGCGGCCAGAATACAACTCCCGGCAAAACAAGTTCCGCGGTTGACAATTCCACCAGGCGGGAAAAGGCGGGAAGCGACAACTGGTAGACGATCAGCCCGGCAACAACCGACATCCCGTTGATCAGCAGCGATTCCATCAGAAATTGCCGGATCAGTTGAGCCTTCCCCGCGCCGATGACCTTTCTGACCCCCACTTCTTTTGCCCGGTCGATCGCCCTTGCGCTGCTCAGGCTGATGTAATTGATCCAGGCAATGACCAGGAGGAACAACGCCGCCGCCGCAAGGTATTTCAGATAACTGAGATCTCCATTCCCCGGCCATTCATATTGATATCGCGAATGGAGATGAATATCCTTTAAAGGCTGGAGGTCGAATCGAACGAAGATGCCCGCCTTTTTCATCTTGTCTCCCATATGCCGCTCCGCGAACGCGGGCAGCTGTGCACGCAGTTTCTCCGGACCCGCTCCCGGCCGCAGCAGGACATAGGTGTAAAAATCGCTCCAGGTCCAGCTGTTTTGCGCATCGTTGCCCTGTGCCGCCATATCTTGCGCATACTTGTTATAGTTGGCAAGGATATGAAAGTGAAGGTGGGAATTGGCGGGCGGGTCTTCGATCACGGCCTTCACCACAAAATTCTCATCCCGGTAGCCCAGCTTTTGACCCAGGGGGTTCACGTCCCCGAAATATTTCTTCGCCGTGGCGCTGGTAATAACGATGTCGTTCAGCTCGCGGAACGCATTTTCGGCATCGCCGGCGACAAATTCAAACGTGAACATCCTGAAAATGCTCGCGTCGACATACAGGAAATTATCGTCCTCCACGTATTGATTGTTACCGCTTCTTACCACACCCCAGCGTTTACGGATACGCATCGTCTCCTGGACCTCGGGGAAGTCCCGTTTCAACGCCCCCGCGACCGCGGGATAAGTGAAGGCGACCCGCTCAGGTTGCGCGCCAGGCTGCATTTGTTCCGTTACCTCCATCGGGACCCGGAATAGCCGGTCTTTCCGGACATGGTAGTCGTCAAAGCTGTATTCAAAATGAAGATAGCTGACGATCAGAAAAAAAGCGGCGATGCCGATGGCCAGCCCGGATACATTGATGGCGGAAAATGTTCTGGTCTTCCATAGGTTCCGCCACGCCGTTTTCCAATAGTTGCGCAACATACCGGTAGTTTTAAGCAGTTAAGTATCCGAGACTAAAGTAACCGCGGCTGCAAAATTGTTGCTTGGGGCGGTTTTAAGCCAGATTTCCAGCCGTCTATCCACCATTTGTCCCGTTTAACCACAAATGGTTCTTTTGACCCAACCTGCCCTGCCCGTGACGCGATTTTATTGCCCCAGCTCGCGGGCAATCTGTCCACTGATCTCTTCGGGTTGCAGGATAAAGCTTGGGTTATCGTTGGCAATCAGGGCGATCGGCATCAACGGGTATTGGGCGGTGGCCGGGTCCTGAACGATGACAAATCCCCCTTTTGCTTCGATGGCTTCGGCGCCGCCGATGCCGTCGTAGTCTGTCCCCGACAGGATGATGCCGATGCTCTTTTCCCGGGCATCCCAGGCAAGACTGTGAAAAAATGTGTCGATGGTGCGCTTTGCTTTTGCGCCGGGCTCCCGCTCTTCGACCGAAAGGATGTGATCACGGATTTTTACATTTTGACCGGGTTCCGGAAGATATACATGACCCGGTTGGATGCGCTGCGTGGTCTGCACTTCCACGACCGGCAGCGGGCTCACTTGCCGGAGGACCTCGGCCAGCTGGTGAGGTCCGTCAGCGGGCGCGTGATGCACTACGATGACTGCGGCGGGAAAGCCGGGCGGCAGGTCCCCTATGATCGTCTTTAGCGGTTGCAGCCCGCCGGCGGAAGAGCCTATCCCGATGATATGAAAATTATACCGGTGCCCGTTATGGGCAGTTGGCGCGGTGCGATGGTTTTGGTTGGGTGACAAGGCGATGGGTTTTCTTTTATAGTGAAAGAATTGTGCCGGATCGCTCGTCGGTCGTGGGACGGGTTTTATTTACGGCCGGACGGGTAAAAAATGCCCCATTATCGCCCGGGCGAGGTTACCGGAAATTGTACCACACGGTTTTTGAGGTTTGACCGGCGCTGCTGCTGTCAAGAAACCAGCTATTACCGACATGATCGATACCGTATAAAAAACCCACCTGGAGGTTTTCCTGTGCGTGGCCGGCAGGAACCGTTTTACTAAAAGTGAGTGGGTGCAGCGAATCGGGAATGGCATTGATCGTCATCGGTTGGATGGCCGAGTCAAAGAGCGTAGCGCCGTTTCCCGCCATGTAAAGCTGAAACCGGATGGTATCTGTATTCGTTGAAAAATCCTGGGTCGTATACAAGATATAATGGATGATTCGCGTGGCTTCCGGGGTCGGCGCCGGCGCCGGCGAGGAAGATTTTTTACAGGAAGCGATGGTGATAAGGCAACCGATGCCCAGGGACAAGGCAAGTTGGTGTTGTTTCACGACAGTGTTTTGGGGGAGTAAACGGCCGCCGCGCATACTCGGTTGCCCCATGGATTCTTTTCATATTTCCTTAATCTTCATATTCCTGAACGAAACCCCTTTGCTCCAGTCCTGCAGCCCGATCTTCCCCTTCGTATGTTTGCCGAACTCGGGGAACTTCTGGAAGTTGCTCTTCGCCACCGTGTCCGCCCACGCCGCCGACCGAAGGTCCAGGTTTAGCGTCTGAACACCATTTAGAAAAAATGCTATCTTGCCATTGGACTGAACGATCCTTGACTGATTCCATTCCCCAAACGGCTTAAGCGCTGCCGGATTCAACTGCGGGTACAACCCGAAGAGGGCACCCGAGCGCTTTAGCGGATTCGCATAGTCCGGGTTTGACGAATCCAATAACTGGTATTCCGGGCCCGAGGCCCAGGCGGTTCGAATAGCGGTATCTTCGACGACGTCGATAAAAACGCCGCTGTTCCCATACCTTATGATCTTCCATTCAAATTGCAGATCGAAATTTTCGTAGTCCTTGTCCGAGATGAGGTCGCCATGTTCGAGTTTGCCGTCGGGCTTGCAGTACAACGCATCGTCGACCACGATCCAGGCCGACGGCACGTGGCCCCGGTTGTACAAATGCCATCCATCCGTCGTTTTTCCGTCAAAAAGCAGTTTCCAGCCGGCTTTTATTTCCTGGTCGGTCAGTTGGTTATTTTGATCCTTTGTGCCCGAGCAGCTTCCGAGTGCAAGTGACATCGCCAGCAACGGCGTTACCAGGAATTTAGTACCGGTATTCATGTTTTCATTTTTGTATTTCCGTATTCCATCCCTCCACGACAAAATGCGCGGCGGAGCCGCCCGCATCCTCACTAGCGTATTTGCAATAGACCACCCTGCTTTCTCCCGGCGCCAGTTCGATATAGTTGTCGCTAAAGATTACCGGCAAAATGTCATCGCCGTCCCTACCCCTCAGCGCGCGCAAGTGCACCTGGAAGGCGACCACTTTTCCCGTATTTGTCAGGGTCACCGCATGGACCGTGCTGTCTCCTCTGGCGACGGCCGCGCCGATTGCCATACGGATTTCGGTTGTTGCCAACGATCTTAACGCGGAATAATCGGCATAGGAGCTTTCCGGGGTTACATACCATTGCGATTTTTTCCAATCCAGTACGTCCCTTTTTGGCGACAACCAATACCAGTTGATGTCCCTGACGGCGCCGGATGCGTCCGTCAGCTGCAGCCGCAGGAAATAGGTGGATGACAGCCCATCGATTGCCGGGATCGTAATACCATGCCAGACGCTGTCCGCCTCCACCGTTACATCGCCTGCCACTTTATTCGACCATTTCCGGTGGCCGTCGAGGTTGAAGACCGTTGCTTCCGCCGTGAGGCCGGTGCAACGTTCCAGCAGGCTGTTTGTCACCACCACCTCGTTCCCGCCGTAGGAATACATGATGTGGAGCGGCTCCATCGCCTTTTTCATTCCGAAATAGGTCCCCGCCGGATACAGGTAGTAGTCATAGGTGTGCCAGATCAGCCCCGGCCACGGATTGCTCCCCATCCACTGCACCACGCCGGTTGCCTCATGGTATTTATGCAGTCCATAGGCCTCCATCATCGCGCGATGCCCCTCATAATTCTGCGCCTGCGCCTTGGCGATATAGTCCCTGATATCTTTTGCGGGCCCATAACGTCCCTGCAGCGCCGCATTGAAGACATCGGTGTTCCCGAAGTTCATCGTCCCGCAATGATACTTCCAGGTTGCCGTCGTGAACCACATCGAATCCTTTGGAATGAATTTGATCAGGCTCTCGTACGGCGGGATCGAGGGTCCGGGTGAAATCTCGGTCGCAAAACTCCATGCTCCGCCATATTTCAATAACGAATCGGTCTCCCAATAGATCGGCGGCACCCACTCATAGGGCCCGTCCATCTTTACGCCGCTAAAGCCCGACACCTTCGACTTGCTGGCGTCGGCCGTCGAGATCGTGGGATTTGGCCATTTCAGCGCGGCCTCGATGTTGAGGTAACCGCGCTCCACGGTCGTGTCGCGCGGCGGCATATCGCTGCCATTCAGCCAGACCATCACACTCGGCTTGTCCCGCAGCCACAACATCACACTGCTGTCCGATGCCATCGCCGACGCCCGTTTGGCTCCGTCCCAAAGTTCGGGGTACTGCCACGCGCCGCAACACATCCATCCGGTCATGACAAGCATGCCGTATTTATCGCAAAGGTGATAGAAATTGTCGTCTTCCATCTTTCCTTCCGACCGCACAATATTCATATTCATATCGCGGTATAGCCGGATCTCCTGCTCCTGGCGCTTTGGCGATCGTCGCTGAAAGATATCCGGGGACCAGGCCGCACCCCGCAGCACGATCCGTTTGCCGTTCACTATGAACTCTCTCGATCTGTCGCTTATAAATGTCGATTCGATCTGGCGGATGCCAAATTCTTCAGTGATCGTACTGCTTACCGATTCCCCGTGCCAGACGACAAGGGTCACCGCATTCAGCAGCGGCTTTCCATATTGCCATGGCCACCAGATCCGCGGATTCTGAATATTCAGCTGTGGATACTCCGCCGGTGTAAAGACCACATCGGCGACCTCGTGCGCCCCGAGATGCAATTTTTTTGCGAACTCCGTGCCGTTATTGATCTTCCCTGCCACTGTCGCGTCCTGTGCCGAATCGGAATAGTTGGTCACCACCGCATCGACCGTCAGGTGCGCCACATCGAGCGACGGCAGGTCGAATTTCGTCGTGACCAGCGGATGCTCGACCCCCACCCGGTCATACGTTTTGATTTCGATATCGTTGACGATCCCGCCATTGTAGTCCGGGGGATAGTGGATCCAATCGGCATAGTCGATCGCCAGGTCGCCGCCGCGTTTCTGCGGATTGACCGGTCGCCTGATCTCCAGCGCCAGTACGTTCGGCGCTCCGGGCCTGACCACCGCCGTCACGTTCAGCTCGATGATCCGGAACGGATTCATGATCCGGTTGCTGTCGGCGATCAACACTCCGTTCAGCCACACATTCGCCTTGTAGTTGATCCCGTGCAGTTTTAGCACGACATCTTTGCCTTTTGCCGAAGCGGGGAGGTCGAATTCGCGCCGGAACCACCAGGGCGCATCCAGCGTCGGATCCTTCAGCTTTTCAAAATTCATGGCGTAGAACGGGTCAAAGTCGTAAACCTTATTGGCCAACAACCCCGCGATGATCGTCGTCGGCACACTGACCTTATACCAGCTCGCCGCGGAATAGCCGGCTTGCGAAATGGCCGCCCCGCCATCGGTGACCTTTGTTTCCGACTGCATCCGCCAGTCGGCTTTCAATTCGAAGGATTTTTGCCCGTAGGACCGGGTCATCAGAAGAGAAACCACAACCGCAAGGGTCGTCCTGCATAGGTTATTCTTTTGCATCGTAGTAAAGCGCGGCAGCCCCGAGGATACCGCTATTTTTCAGGTTAGAAACTTCAACGCGGATCCGTTCGGCCGATTTTCCAAATGCCAGGGTCTTTATTTCCTTCCACATCGGGTGGCTGAACAAGTCGAAGGCCTGGCTCACCGAACCTCCCAGCACGATCAGCTCGGGGTCGTAGGCGTACATAACGGCCTTTATCGCCTGCCCCACATGCACACCCAATTCGGCATATAGCGCCAGCGCCCGCGCCTCCCCGCGTAATGCCGCTTCATATACCTCCACGCCATCCAGTCCATATACGTTGCGAAAAAACGATCCGCTGCAATAGTACTCCAGGATGTTGTCCCGGTAAGGCAGCAGTCCCAGTTCCCCCGCGCCGCAATTCCGGCCGGCATACAATTTATTAAAGACAACGATCCCGGAGCCCAACCCGGTACCGATGGTCATCCCGATCAGGGACCCAACTCCCTTCCCTTTCCCGAAATAAAATTCTCCCAGCGCAAAACAGTTTGCGTCGTTGTTTACAAATACCGGCCGGTGATACCGCGCCTCCAGCAGCCGCTTTAGCGGTACCTCCTTCCAGGAAGGAATATAAAGCACATCGTAGACGATCCCCTCCGCCACATCGACTACGCTGGGAACGCCGATCCCGATGCCGGAGATTTCCGGGGTTATGAGGGGATCGATCACGCTATAAATATCGTCGAGGACCTCTTCCACCGACCCGTCGCTATGGATCCGCACCGATATGATATCGGAAAGCCCGCCCCCGTCCACGACCGCGCCCCGGACATTGGAGGCGCCCAGATCGATCCCGATGATTTGCTCACTTCCCATCTTGTTCGCGTTTTGAAAAGACCGTTTTATTTGTGATCAGCGGCTTCGCCCAGAAACCTACACTCAGAATATAACCCAGCGTGATGTACAGGAAGAACATCCCCGTTCGAAGTCCCAGCGCGTCTCCCAGGCCGCCGATGATCAACGGAACGATCGCTCCGCCGATGATCCCCGTGACGATGATCCCCGCGAACGACCCGTGATGCTCGTCGACGGAGTTAAGCGCCAGGGAAAAGATGATCGGGTACATCACCGATGCAAAGAAGCCTACCGCGGGAAATGCCACCAGCGCTACCGGTCCGCTCCCAAAGAAGGCCATGCTGAGACAAATGATGGCGGCGATC
>DATJWK010000114.1:0-68003 GCA_035501395.1 Puia sp. | reverse complement strand
GCCGGTTAAGGGGCTGTATTTCCTCCGGACAAGCGACCTGAGCCACAACCGGAGCTTTGTCAGCAAAGTCTTTATCGACTAAAACCTGCCCCCGCATTGCGGGGTAGGTTTATTTTTGTAGATTTGTCTTCTAAATCAGATCATTTGCCAAGTATAGAGAACATGGAATACAACACCACCAGGAACCACCTGGTGATGCGTGAATACGGTCGTCACATTCAAAAGATGATCGAATACCTGCTGACGCTGGAAGACAAGGAAAAACGCCAGCGCAACGCATATGCCGTTATCGAGCTGATGGGCTTCCTGAACCCGCATTTGAAAAATGTCGAAGATTTCCGCCATAAACTATGGGATCATCTTTTCCTGATCTCCGACTTCAAGCTGGAAGTGGCATCCCCTTATCCGATCCCGACCCGGGAGACCTTAAGGGCCAGACCCAATCCGTTGAAGTATCCTAAACGATACCCGAAGCTTTCGCATCTGGGTAAAAATCTGGAGATCGTCATCAACAAAGCGCTGGCGGAAGAGAACCCCGACAAACGCGCGGGATTCGCCAATGCCGTGGCGTACTACATGAAGCTGGCCTATAACAACTGGCATAAGGAAGCCGTGCACGACGACGCCATCCAGACGGAGTTGACCCAGATCACCAACGGGCAGCTGGAATTCACCAATACGCCAAACGTCAAGAGTTTCAGACCCAGCGAGGTGCGGGAAACCAACGGTAATGTTGCCAATCCCGGCAACAGTGGCCGCGGTAATTACCAGGATTACCGTAAAAACCGGAACCAGAAGTACCAGCAACGCAGCAACAACCGTAACAACGACCGCAATAACGACCGCGGCGGCAATAAATTCAAAAAGAAAAGATACTAACCCGCAGCAGCGTGCATTCATTCGAAGTCATCGGGGGCAGGCGACTACAAGGAGAGATCACTCCCCAGGGCGCCAAGAACGAAGCGTTGCAGATCATCAGCGCGGTTTTGCTGACCCCCGAGAAAATGACCATTTCGAACATCCCCGACATTCTCGACGTCAACCTGCTGATCGAGTTGCTCGGCGAAATGGGGGTGAAGACCAATCGCATCTCCCGCGACACCTGTATTTTCCAGGCAGACGAGGTCCATATCGACTATTTGCGAAGCGATGAGTTTCGCGGCAAAAGCGGCAAGCTCCGGGGATCGGTCATGCTCGCGGGGCCGATGCTGGCGCGCTTCCATAAAGCCTTTATCCCGAAACCGGGCGGCGACAAGATCGGGAGGCGAAGGCTGGATACGCATATCATCGGCTTTGAAAAGCTGGGCGTAAAATTCAATTATCAGCCCGAAGAAAGTCTTTTCCACCTCGAAGCTCCCCGGCTGAAGGGCACTTACCTGCTGCTCGACGAACCCTCCGTCACCGGTACGGCGAATATTATCATGGCGGCCGTGATGGCCGAAGGCCAGACCACGATCTATAACGCCGCGTGCGAACCGTATATCCAGCAGCTCTGCAACATGCTGACCCGGATGGGCGCCCGCATCAGCGGCATCGGTAGCAACCTGTTGCATATCGAGGGAGTCGGCTATCTCGGCGGGACCGACCACCGGATGCTCCCCGACATGATCGAGATCGGATCCTTTATCGGCCTTGCCGCCATGACGCAAAGCGAGATCACGATCCGGAATGCCGGTCTCGACACCCTGGGCGTTATCCCCGACAAATTCCGCCAGCTGGGCATACGCCTCGAATTCAGGGGTGACGACATCTATGTCCCCGCCCAGGACGTCTATGAGATCGGAACCTTCCTTGACGGCTCCGTCCTGACGATCTATGATAATCCGTGGCCGGGTTTTACTCCCGACCTCCTAAGCATCGTACTGGTCGTCGCCACGCAAGCCAGGGGGTCGGTGCTGATCCATCAGAAAATGTTTGAAAGCCGGCTGTTTTTTGTCGACAAGCTGATCGACATGGGCGCCCGGATCATCCTTTGCGACCCGCACCGGGCGGCGGTCATCGGCCTCGGAAGGGAACAGCGGCTCCGCGGCATCAGCATGAGCAGCCCCGATATCCGCGCCGGTGTCGCTTTGCTGATCGCCGCCCTTAGCGCGGAAGGCAAAAGCGTCATCCAGAATATCGAACAGATCGACCGGGGATACCAATACATCGACGACCGGCTTCGCCGGTTGGGAGCCCAAATCGACAGAATATGAGTTCCGGGCAAAAGATCGTGATCATCACCGCCCCTTCGGGTGCCGGTAAAACATCCATCACCCGCTACCTCCTGGAGCACTACCCCGCCAACCTCGCTTTCTCCGTCTCCGCCGCGACCCGCTCGCCCCGCAGCTATGAAACAAACGGCGTGGACTATTACTTCCTATCGATGGACGCGTTCAAACAAAAGATCCTCCACAACGAATTCGCGGAATGGGAGATGGTCTACGAAGGCAAATATTATGGCACACTCAAAAGCGAGCTGGACCGGATCTGGAACGCAGGGAAAACACCGTTGCTCGATATCGAAGTAAAGGGCGCCATCCATATCCAGGAACAATACCCGCACTCCACGCTTGCCCTTTTTATCGAACCGCCTTCCGTCGACGCGCTTCGCGAGCGGCTCGAAAAACGCGGGACCGAAACGGTTGAAAGCCTGCTGGCCCGTGTCAACAAGGCCGCATACGAGATCTCGTTCAAACATCACTTCGACCGGATCATCGTCAACGACGATCTCCCCAAGGCCTGCCGCGAAGCGGAAGCCGCCATCCGGGAATTCCTGGCCCTTCCCTGAGGATTGCGATTTTCGATTTTTCGGCCTATTTTAGCGGTTCGACACGGGCCGGCCTGCGGCCGGCCTGCATAGAATTATGAACGCATATGCCTTTATCTGGTCGATAGTTGCCTGGCTGATGATCGCCTTTTTTTCGGGCATCGAAGTCGCATTCCTCAGAGCCAACAAGCTGGCCATCGAACTAAAAAAGAAACAGGGGCTGAGCAGCGGCCAGATTCTTTCCGAATTCGTCGATCACCCCATCCGGTTCTTTGGCACCACCCTGACCGGCTTCAATATTTCCCTTGTCGTTTTCACCCTCATGGGCGGAGAAACCTTTGTCCCGGCCTGGACTTCATTTGTGGCGGAAACCCATATGGTCCTTAGCTGGGCAAATGCCATCCAGCTGTTTGTCGAAACCATGGCCGTCTCCCTCTTCGTCCTGATATTCGGCGAATTTATTCCCAGAGCCCTGTTCCGCGCCAAGAGCAATTCCCTGCTGACCTTTTTCGCGACCACCATGGAATTCCTGAGCAAACTCCTGTACCCGGTCTCCACCTTTTTTACGGCAATCGCGCAGTGGGTCCTCAAGTATGTGTTCAATGTCCGCATGGATGAGCGCAAAGGGATCATCTCCATCGTCGATCTGGACCATTTCCTTCAGCAAACGAAAGAGACCGAGGAAGATGCCAACGACCTGAACAAGAATCTTTTCGAAGCGGCGCTGGCGCTGCCGAAAGTCAGGGTCAGGGAGTGCCTCATACCGCGAAAAGAGATCGAAGGGGTCGATCTGGAAACCCCGATGGATGAGGTCAGGACGAAATTCGTCGATACCCGGCTGAGCAAACTGGTCGTCTATGAAGGAAACCTGGACCATGTGGCCGGCTATATCCATCAGCTCGACCTGTTCCGGGATCCCCCCTCGATCAAATCGATTATGCACTCCATTCCCGCCGTCCCGGAAAGCATGAGCGCTACCGACCTGATCAATAAATTCAGCCGGGAACGAAAAAGTATCGCCTGGGTCGTGGATGAATTCGGGGGGACTGCCGGTATCGTCACGATGGAAAACCTCCTCGAAGAGATCTTTGGCGATATCCGCGACGAATACGATACCGAAGAATTTGAAGAAAAGAAATTGTCGAACGACGAATTCATCTTCTCCGGCCGGCTAAAGCTGGATTATATCAATCGGAAATACGGGCTGGACCTGCCGGTCGATGGATCCGAGACGCTTTCCGGCTATATCATCAACCAGCACGAGACGATCCCCCGCCTGAAAGACCGGATCATCATCGGCGACTACGAATTCGAAATCGTCAACGTCAGCGAGACCCGGATCGAAATGGTCAGGGTAAAGGTGTTGAAATAACCAATCCCGTTAACCAATGTTAACCCGTGGTTAATCGGGCCCCATTTTTTTCCCATCCTGATGTTTTTGCCCAATTTCGTAGGGCAAAACACGTCATCCAAAATTTTTCATAGGTCAGTTAGGAGTAAACAACGCACTCTGTAATGGGGTGCTTGTTTTTTTTCACCCGCCGCCTCGCCCGCCGGCTTGTCCGCCGTAGCCTTGGCGAAGGCGGGTCCAAAGCCTCAGCCGCCCCTGCCGCGCAATCAGCTCCCATGCTTCTTCAAGATCTCCGTCTTCATTTGACATCTTTCAATATCCTGGCGGTAATCTTTGATCTTTTCATCGTTCTGGCTGGCTAAAATGGCTTTTTCGAAATAAAAAATGGCTTTTTCATAATTCCGCCGCTGCTCCTCCGATAAGGCGAAACGCCCATAGACCCAGGACTTGTCGATCGTCCGGATCCGAAGACATTTTTCCAGGTGCTGGTGCAACTCGTCGAACCGCTCCATTTCCATCAGCAACGCGGCAATATGAAAATAGGAATGAGGATAGAGCGGATCGCATTTGACAGCCGTCTGAAAGTGATTTTCCGCTTTCGCATAATCATCGAACTGCGTCTTGTACAACCACCCCATGGAATTGTGAGCCTGGGCGCTATCGGGCTCCTCATAGAGAATACTTTCATACTTCTTGAAGGCCTCCGCATAGTGGTTGTTCTTGATGTCCGCTTCGGCTTCCAGGTATAACTCTTCAGAATTTGCGTTCATAGTATGCTAGTTATGACTACCAACCCAGCACCCAGGCGAAAATCAGCGGGGCAACAATGGTGGCGTCGCTTTCGACGATAAATTTGGGCGTATGGATGTCCAGTTTGCCCCAGGTGATCTTCTCATTCGGGACGGCGCCGGAATAGGACCCGAAAGAGGTGGTCGAATCCGAGATCTGGCAAAAATAGCTCCAGAACGGAACGTCATGCCATTCCAGGTCCTGGTACATCATCGGCACGACACAAATCGGGAAATCCCCGGCGATCCCGCCGCCGATCTGGAAGAACCCCACGCCCTTTCCGCCGCTGTTTTCACGGTACCAGCCCGCCAGCCATGTCATATATTCGATCCCGCTTTTTACGGTGCCGGCCTTTAGCTCCTTCTTGATCACATAGCTTGCAAAAATGTTGCCCGTGGTGCTGTCCTCCCATCCGGGAACGACGATCGGGATATTCTTTTTCGCCGCAGCGACGATCCAGCTGTCTTTCGGATCGATCTCATAGTATTGCTCGAGGTCCCCGCTGAGTACGACCTTATACAGGAATTCATGGGGAAAATATCGCTCATTTTTTGCCTCCGCATCCTTCCACACCTTGACCAGGTGCCGCTGCAACCGGCGAAAAGCCTCTTCTTCGGGGATACAGGTATCCGTCACGCGGTTGAAATGGTTCTCCAGCAGGTTCCATTCATCCTGGGGGGTCAGGTCGCGGTAATTCGGTACCCGCCGGTAATGGCTGTGCGCCACCAGGTTCATCACGTCCTCTTCCAGGTTCGCACCGGTACAGCTGATGATATCCACCTTTCCCTGCCGGATCATCTCGGCCAGCGAAATACCCAGTTCCGCCGTGCTCATCGCCCCGGCCAGGGTGACCATCATTTTTCCGCCCTCCAGCAGATGTGTTTCGTAACCTTTTGCCGCATCGATCAGCGCCGCGGCATTAAAGTGCCGGTAATGATGTTCGATGAATGTTGAAACAGGGCCTTTGCGCATGGCTGAACATTTTGAGCCGCAAAAGTACTGGATTTTACGGACAGCAGAAAGCCGGCTCTACTTTATGTGTTCGAGCCGGCTTCCACTAAGGCATGGCGCCTTCTACCATTCAAAATTTGACCGTTATTCTGCGTCCGTCTTCCGCTCTTTGCTATATACGTCCCAGGAAGAAAAGCTATCCGATTTCAATACAATCTTCTTATCGCTGTTTTCGACAGTTACATAATAGGTCGTTTCATTATCGCTGGAGATCTCGAAGAGATCGGTGATCCAAAAGGCGGTGTACTCTTTGCGAAGGTTGGTGAGCAAATTGATCGGCAGCTGGTCGGAAGTGATGTTCCGCACGACGGCCTGCAGGTCGCCGTTAGCATAATAATAGGCGGTTAGAACCTGGCCGTTCATCGTGAAGGTGGCTTTCGAAAAATCGTTGCGTTGCTCCCACCGGATATTGCTGGCGGTTACAAATTCCTTTTTGAAGTTGTCACGTGCCATCTGCGAAACGTTGTCGTCATTGCCGTTGGCGAATGCGCCGAATCCCATCATCATTACTGTTGCGAGGGATAAGATCATCTTTTTCATGTTGATTGCTTTATAAGTTATTATTGTTTTTTTCTTTTTTAAACGAGCTCCGTTTTCAACGCGGGTCATTTGATATTATAGACGAGTGCTTTTCATTTCATGTTGCATCTTCCTCAAAAATTTTTTTTGCCGTTCTTTACTGTATCGTTTCCGTACAACCCGTGCACACACAAACTAAGACGCAACAAAAGTATTTATGTTACACCCGCGCCCAAGCCAATATTGATCAATGGCCAATCCATATTACCGGATCATGAACAAACACGTCCCACACCGTTAGTTCATTGCCGCTTCGACACGCTATAACACAGCATCCATCGCGGTTTGGGGCCGAATTCTTAAGAAAAGCCTAAAATGATTTTATGTTGTGTTAATTTACAGCAAGTGAATTACCTGGCGCACGCATATCTTTCCTTCGACATCCCCGACATATTGGTTGGAAATATGATCAGCGATTTTGTAAAGGGCAAGCGACAATTCGACTATCCGCCTTCGATCCGGACCGGGATTACCCTCCACCGCGCCATCGACAACTTTACCGACTCCCATCCGGCTACCCACGCGGCAAAGGCTTGTTTCAGGCCCGATTACGGGCTCTATTCCGGTCCCCTGACCGATGTCGCATTCGACCATTTCCTCGCCGTCGACCCGCTTATCTTTCCATCCGCCGCGGGTCTTTACGCCTTTGCCGGGCGGACCTATGGGCAGCTGGCGGAGCGGATAAGCGTCTTCCCGGATCGTTTTGCCCGCATCTTTCCTTATATGCGCGAACAGGACTGGCTGTCCGGCTATCGTCACCGGGAAGGCATTTTCGCCAGCTTTGCCGGGCTGGCCCGCCGCGCGGCCTATATGCCCGGCGCTCAGAAGGCTTGCGAGCTATTTGTTATTCATTATCAACGAATTAAGGATTGTTACACGACCTTTTTCCCCGAATTGCAAGCGTTTGCCGCCGGGACCTTGCACCGGCTGCAGGAGGAGGCGGGGCGGGATTGACCCGGCGGTCATTGCGGAATAATTTTTTATATCCGAATAAAGACTTAAAAAGTCTCTACATTCCTATATAATAAATATTTATTTTGTATCTTAACAGAGATTTTAAAAGTCCTCTAATGGATACAAGATATAAAACACTTTCGAGTAAATCTGCGCAAGTCCTAAAGCACTTCAACGGCCTGAATAGGCGCTCCTTTACTATCGATGAGGTATATTCAACATTAAAGACTTCTTCCAAAGATGCAGTTAAGAAGCTGATGCGTGACATGATTAAGCGCGGGTTGCTTTTACGTCTTAAGGAAGGGATCTATTGGATTATACCTTATGAACAAGACCCCGAAACCTATTTCCCCAACTGGCACTTAATCGCGCAATATCTTGTCGGAGATGCCGGGCACTACATCGGATATTACAGTGCAATGGAGATACACAACCTGATTACGCAACCTTCTCTTGTTGAACGCATCGTTGTGAATCAACAAATCAAGCCCTCTATATTAACTGTTCATGGAATCAAATTTCAGTTCATATATCATAATGCTAATCATTTCTTCGGAAGCAAGAATATATGGATTGATAGTTTTAATAGAGTAAGCTGCTCCGATCTTGAAAAGACGTTTGTGGACAGCCTATTTAAGCCGGACTATTCCGGGGGAATTACCGAAATTGCAAAAGCTCTCTACAAGTCAAAAGACAAAATAGACTACCAAAGGCTCTATCAGTACTGCGAGAAGTTCAAAGCTCAATCAGTCATTAAAAGGCTGGGCTTTTTATTGGATTTGCTGGAAATAAGGAATCCCATTTCTACTTCTCTTCAGAAAATAAAGTCCAACTCCTTTATTCTGCTGGAACCTTCCTACGAAAAGAAAGGGCGATGGGTAAATAAGTGGCATATCCTGCAGAATATGGAAGCAACAGATATTACTTCATCCATATTTACCTAATATGATCCTTCCAAAAGAAATCAATGCAGTCGCCAAAGAATATCGGCTAAAGGATACTCAAATAGAAAAGGATTATGTGTTGAGCTGGCTGTTATATGGAATTTCTAAGAACCCGATGCTTGCCGCTAATTTGGTATTTAAAGGTGGAACCGTCTTGAAGAAGGCCTATTTTCAGGATTATCGATTTTCCGAAGATTTGGATTTCACCCTGCTGGATGATATGATTATGAACGAAAAATTGATGGCAGAGTTTGAAAAGGTTTATGCTTTTTTAAAAGAAGGAGCAAACCTAACTGTACAGTTCAAGGAAACCAATACGCATGAGAGCGGCAGCCTCGCCTTCTATTGCAATTATATTGGTCCTTTGCAAGGAAGTCTGACCAGCCGGGATATTAAAATAGATATAACCAGGAAGGAAGTACTTGAATTTCCAATCGAATCGAGAAAGATATTTATCCTTTACAGCGACCTGCCGCAGGAGTCCTTTTTCTTGAAATGCTATCCCCTGGAAGAAATTCTGATAGAAAAGATGGCTGCATTAATGGGGAGGACAGAGCCCAGAGATCTATTTGATTTCTGGCATTTGACGGAAGGGGAAAAAAAAGATACAAAACATGTAAAGACAGCATTTGAACGAAAAGCCCGCAATAAGGGGCATGACTTCCGGCTGTTCGAGGAAAAATTATTGGAAAAGGAAAAAAACCTTGAGAAAGCTTGGCGGAAGAAATTGGAAAACCAGATTTATGATCTGCCAAAATTTGCAGATGTCTTTCGGCAGGCAAAAAGGCATTTCAAGCTATAGGCTCCCAACAATCCGCAGAACCGGCCATACCCTGTATCGAAAGCATACACCATGCAGGACAATTTAATTACAATACATTGAATTTCACTTGATAACGCAGCTGGCACGGGTTCTGTTGCCCCTTCATCGGGCCGGACGGCTGTAATTAATGCTTATGTTTAGGATCCATCTTAGGACGGCGCTACGCCATTTCACAAGGAACAGGCTGTACAGCTTCCTGAATGTGCTGGGACTTGCCACCGGCCTGGCGGCCTGCATCGTGATCCTGCTGTTCGTATTTTACGAGAAGAGTTTCGACGCCATGCATCCCGCGAATATATACCGGCTTAATGAACGGCAGACATTTACCGGCACTGGGATCGTCCAAAATGAAGCAGCCACGATGTTCCCGATGGGGCCGACGCTAAAAGCCGAATTCCCCGCGATCCTGAACTTCAGCCGCGTGGCGGTCAACGACCAATACGAGATCACATATGGCGACCGCCGATTATTCCTTCCCTCCACCTACTTCGTAGATACCGCCTTCCTCCACATGTTCAACTTCCCGCTCCGGAAAGGAGACCGGCATACCGTCTTGCAAAAGCCGAATAGTATCGTGCTCACGGAATCGGCGGCCCGGGAATTGTTCGGCAACGCGGACCCCGTCGGTAAAACAATTTCACATTTCGGCGACGACACCCTTCTTTTTACGGTAACGGGTATCCTGAAAGACGTGCCGCCAAACACCCAGTTTCAATTCGACGCCTTGCAATCCTTTAATACGATTTACAAGCCGGACTGGATCAATCGATGGGGCACCTCCTGGGTATTCACCTATCTTGAACTCGCGCCGAATGCCGACCGGGCCACGCTGGAAAAGCAATTTCCCGCCTATGGGCAAGCGCATCACCTCTCGGGTCCGGAGATCCACAACGATCTCTTCCTCCTGCCGTTGAAGGATATCCATGCCGGCGCCGCCGATTTCAAGGATGACGATATCAACTTCCGGAAATTCGATGATCGCTACACGAATATTTTTATGGGCATCGGTCTCCTGGTGCTGCTCATCGCATGCATCAATTTCATGAACCTGGCTACCGCCCAGTCGGCGGAACGAGGCAAAGAGGTCGGCATCCGCAAAACGATCGGCGCCTTGCGCTCGCAATTGGGCTTCCAGTTCCTCGTCGAATCAACGCTCCTGGCCGTGATTGCGCTGGTGGTGGCTTTTGGCCTGGTGCGCTTGATACTACCTGCTATGGATCAGCTGACCGGAAGGAAGCTCTCTCCGCTGCTTTCCGTGCATCCCGGACTACTGGCGGTCCTGTTTGCCGGGACGATTCTCATCGGAATTTTTTCGGGTTTATATCCGGCGTTCTACCTGTCCTCCTTCCGGCCGGTGACGGTGTTAAAAGGAGGCGGCGGGACGGGGAAAGAAAAGGGCGGCTTTCGAAGTATCCTGGTGGTGGCGCAATTTACAAGCGCTGTCTTTCTCGTGATCGCGACCATTCTTATGTTCCGGCAGCTGCACTACATGGAGCAGCAAGATCCGGGCTTTGACCGCGACCAGATGGTCACTATCGACCTGCACGGGATCACTTCCCGGAAATATCATTTGCTTAAGCAAGAACTGGCTGCCAGTCCGCTCGTCTCCGGAGTAACGGGCGCCGGGTATCAACTGGGCGGGGAAATGTCGCCGCTCGGGATCGGATTCTGGCCGGGCAACCGCCCGATGCAGGTTCTGGTCACCGGTGGGATCTTCGTGGATCCCGACTATCTTACCCTCTACAAGATCCCGTTGCTGGCCGGGAGGAACTTCTCCCGCGACAAATCGGCGGGGGGAAAAGAATCCATCATCAACGAATCGCTGGCCCGGCAACTACTCAAAGATCAACCCGGCGGAACGCCGTTGTCCTGGCTCATCGGCAAATATTTCGGCGGCGATACGCTCGGCAGCATCGTTGGCGTATGCAAAGATTTCAACTTTAATTCCCTCCACTACAAGATCGAACCCATATTTCTGATGAATGAACCCCAGTGGTCCTTTAACCGGATGTCGGTGAAGATCGACGGCCGGCAAGCCGGACCGGCTATCGGGCTGATCCAATCCACCTGGAAACACGTTTTGCCGGAGTACCCCTTCGCCTACCAGTTCCTCGACGATCATTTTAAGGAGTTATACCGGACCGATACGCAAGTCTCCCGGATGGTGGCGATCATGGCCGGTCTGGCCATCCTCATCTCCTGCCTCGGGCTATTCGGGCTGGCCTCCTTTTCCGCGGAGAAGCGGACCAAAGAGATTGGCATCCGCAAAGTCCTGGGCGCCTCCGTAAAAGATATTGTCATCTTGTTGTCCCGGCATTTTTTCGGCCTCGTGGTGATCGCCAATTTGATCGCCTGGCCTTTGGCGTGGATAGCCCTCCATCGATGGATCCGAGGCTACGCCTACAGCGTTTCCATCAGCTGGTGGATATTCGTCCTGGCGGGTATAACCGCGCTACTGATCGCGCTGGCAACGGTGAGCTTCCGCGCGATAAAGGCGGCCTTGTCCAATCCGGTAAACGCATTGCGTTCGGAATAACCTCTTTACTGAAGACGTTCCGGCATCCCCCCGCCCCATTCCAACGCCATCCGGAAAATTTGGATAATTTCGGGCCATGTGTGGTATTGCAGGCATCCTGTCTCCCGACCCGGCCAGGGTCACTATCCGGCGGCTAAAGAACATGACCGACGCCCTGGCACACCGCGGCCCGGACGGCGAAGGTCACTGGATCGACGGGGCCGGCGGGTCGGAGCTGCCGGGTCCGGAGCCCTCCTGTGCGGTCGGCCTGGGCCACCGGCGGCTGTCGGTCATCGACCTGAGTCCCGCCGGCGCTCAACCCATGACCTGCCTTGACCGGTATTCCATAATACATAATGGCGAGATCTATAATTATATCGAACTCCGCGAGGTGCTCCAATCAAAAGGTTACGCATTTCACACCCGCACCGATACGGAGGTCATCGCAGCCGCCTATGATTGTTTTGGGCCGGACTGTCTCCGGCATTTCGACGGGATGTTCGCGTTCGCGCTCTGGGACAGCGCGGAGCGCCGGTTATTCCTTGCCCGCGACCGGTTCGGCGAAAAACCCCTCTTTATATTTCAGGATGAAACCCAGTTCCTGTTCGCCAGTGAAATGAAGGCCCTTTGGGCAGCCGGCGTCCCAAAGACGCTTAATCCGCCGATGCTGTTCAATTTTATCACGCTGGGTTATACGCAAAACCCGGCCAACCCCGCGGAGACCTTTTACAAAGACATCACCCGCCTTCCCGCCCGCTCCTATCTGTGTTATCATGCCGCCACCGGGAAGCGTGAAATTCAACCCTACTGGGATCCGCCGGGCGACACGGGAGAACCGCACCACGGCAGACCGGAAAAGGACATCGTGGAGGAATTCGATTCGCTGATGGCCGAGTCGGTCCGGCGCAGACTCCGCAGCGATGTATCGATCGGCGCCAGTCTTAGCGGCGGCCTTGACAGCTCCGCGATCGTTTCCTATATCCTCGAACAGCCGGATCGACCGGCATCGCTTCCGACGTTCTCGGCGGTATTCCCCGGCTTTGAAAAAGATGAGACCTCGTTCATCCGCCAGGTCACCCGCCACTTTAATTTGACAAATTTTTCCACGACGCCGACCGCTGCCGACCTGCTGCAGGATCTCGACCGGCTGGCCGCGCAGCAGGAGGAACCCTTTCAATCCGCCAGCATTTATGCGCAGTACCGGGTTTACGCGCTCGCAAAGACAACCGGGATCACGGTCCTGCTCGACGGCCAGGGCGCCGACGAACTGCTCGCCGGCTATCCAAAGTATTTTGCGTGGTATTGGCGGGAGCTGTACCGTAACGATCCCCGAACGCTCGCAACGGAGCTCGCGGCGGTCCGGGACCCCGCCGCCCGGCAGGATTGGTCGTGGAAGCAACGGCTGGCCGCCACCTGGCCCGAGCTTGCCGGTTTTATGCGGCGCCGGAGCCGGATTGCCCGGCAGCGGGGAAACAAGGACCTCGCTAAAGATTTTGTCCATGCCGCGGGAATATCCTATTACGATCTCCCGCCCGTGAACCGGCTGAACAACGCGCTTTATTATAATGCGCTGACCAATGGCCTCGAAGAGTTGCTGCGCTATGCCGACCGCAATTCCATGGCGCACGGCGTGGAGACAAGGCTGCCCTTCCTCGATCATCGGCTGGCGGAATTCCTGTTCGCCCTCCCGGCACATTTCAAGATCCGCGATGGGTGGACCAAATGGCTGCTTCGCATAAACAGGGAATGGGCGCTCCCGGCGGGGATCGTCTGGAGAAAAGATAAAACGGGATTTGAACCGCCGCAACAACAATGGATGACCGACCCGGCCATCATCGACCGGATCGCACAGGCGCGGAAATCCCTCATCGGAAAAGGCATCCTCGATCACCGGGTGCTGCAAAAAAAAATTCAGCCGATGGGCGCCCATTCGGCTGAAAATTATGATTGGCGATATCTGGTTACAGCGGCTTGCCTGGGTTGACCGGCGTGGCTTGCCTGGGTTGACCGGCGTGGCTCGCCTGGGTTGACCGGCGTGGCTTGCCTGACCGACACTTCGCGATCGGCCGGCGTCAGCTCTTCCTGTACTTTTCGACCGTCTGCAAATTCCCGTCGGCATCCGACTTCACCGTATACCAGTTGCGGTCGTCCACCAACTTCACATAATACTCGGTTGTCGATTCGGTGGACAGTTCGGTCACACCCCAAATGGTCTTCCCGGCATAGTGCTTCTGCAACTGGCAGATAATGGTGACCGGGAGGTTCTTCTCCGAATAGTAACGAAGCGAATTGAGAAAATGCGCGTCCTTGTCATACTCCACCTTGGTCAGGATCTCGTTCTGCCGGAAGGTAACCTGGTATCCGTTCGGCCCTTCCACCCATTTGACTTGTTTTGCATCGGGGAAGGTGTGTTGAAATGCTTGCAGCAATTTATCGCTGATCGTGAAGTCCGCTCCGGCGATTACCGTTGCGTTCGTTCCGGCGGGTACACCGGTGAAAGTTCCTGCGAATACACCGGCCGATAAGGTCAGAAGGCAGCAGGCGACAAGCGCTGTTCTCCTGATAAAATGATTTGTTGTCATAACGTGTTATTTAAAGCGTTCATCGAATAATAGCTCATTCACGTGTCAAATCTAGGGTCAATTCAAGCCGGTGTCAAGCGTTTCTACAGCGTCGGTAACGGCGACACAGGGCGGGAATCCGGTGTTGGAAAGCGGTCCAACCCAAAGGCGGTAAAACCGATTTTGAAACCGGTGAAAACCGGCGCGAATCGGGAATCATCATGTTGCTCATCGCGGGTTAAGCTTTTGTTAAACTGGATGAAGTATCTTTGGGCCATGAAACTTTCCACCAAACTGATACACGCCGGCGTAGTTCCCGATCCCTCCACCGGATCGATCATGACGCCGATCTATCAAACCTCCACCTATGTTCAATCGGCTCCCGGCGTACATAAAGGGTATGAGTATGCGCGCTCGCAAAACCCGACCCGTTTCGCGTTGGAATCCGCGCTTGCCCAGATCGAGAACGGGCGTCACGGACTTTGCTTCGGCAGCGGCGTTGCCGCGACCGACGCGGTGCTTCGGCTTCTTGTGCCCGGCGATGAAGTGATTGCGGCAAACGATATGTACGGCGGCACGTACCGGCTCTTTACAAAGGTTTATGAGAAGATGGGCATCCGGTTTCATTTTGTCAACATGCAGGATGCCGCCGCGATCAAATCCTATATCAACGCCAATACCCGCCTCGTCTGGGCGGAAACTCCCACCAACCCGTTGATGAATATCATCGACATCGCGGCCCTGGCCGCGGTCACGAGACCATCTCGGGTCCTGTTGTGCGTCGACAATACGTTTGCATCCCCCTATCTTCAGAATCCGCTCGACCTTGGCGCCGATATCACCATGCATTCCGCGACAAAGTACCTGGGCGGACACAGCGATGTCATCCATGGCTGTCTGGTGATGAATGACGATTCGTTGCGCGACAAACTCTATTTTATCCAGAAGAGCTGCGGTGCCGTTCCGGGCCCGCAGGATTGTTTTCTCGTGCTCCGCGGTCTGAAGACCCTCCATGTCCGGATGGACCGGCACTGTGCCAACGGCGAGGCCATCGCGCGCTGGCTGCGCGGCCATGCCAAAGTAGGAAAAGTATACTGGTGCGGCTTTGAAGACCACCCCGGGTATGCCATCGCCAAACGGCAAATGCGCGGCTTTGGCGGGATGATGAGCTTTACCCTCAAAGACGACAGCGTCGCCGCCGCTACGAGGGTGCTGTCCTCCACCAAGGTCTTCGCGCTGGCGGAGAGCCTCGGCGGTGTCGAGTCGCTGATCAACCATCCCGCCAGTATGACCCATGCTTCTATCCCCCGGGAAGAGCGGCTCCGCAACGGGTTGGGCGACTCCCTGATCCGGCTCAGCGTGGGCATCGAGGATGCGGACGACCTTATCGCGGACCTCCAACAGGCAATCGGATGAGCGTCACCGCCCCATCCGCCACATCGCCCGTTACGCCGGAGGCGCTGAGGAACTTCCTTGACAGAAAGCTCAGGGAATATAACCGGCCTTCTTTTGTCCCCGACGACCCGATCAGTATCCCGCACGGTTACAAAAAGCGCCAGGACATCGAGATCGCGGGATTTTTTACCGCCATTTTTTCCTGGGGCAACCGGACGACGATCATCCGCAAATCGCGGGAACTGATGCATCTTATGGACGACGCTCCCCATCAATTCATCCTGAACCACCGGGAACGCGAGGCGCGGCGCCTGCTGGCGTTCAAACACCGGACCTTCAATGCGACCGATCTGCTGTATTTTGTGGAGTTCCTCCGGCATCACTACCGGCGGCACCACACGCTGGAAGAGGCCTTCCTCCTTGCCGGAACGGGCGCCGGCTGGGAAGCCGGCGCCGCCTTATCCGCATTCCATCACTATTTCTTTTCATTGGATGACGTACCCCCGCGTACCCGCAAGCACATCGCCACCCCCGAAAGAAACTCCACCTGCAAACGCCTGAACATGTTCCTTCGCTGGATGGTCCGCAAGGACAACAAGGGAGTTGACTTTGGATGCTGGGACAACATCCCCGCGAGCCGGCTGATCTGCCCGCTGGATCTGCATGTGGCGCGCGTCGCCCGGCGATTCGGACTGCTCACGCGCACCCCGACGGATTGGACTGCCGCGGTGGAACTGACCGCCCACCTCGCGCAGCTCGACCCCGCGGATCCCGTCAAATATGACCTCGCCCTGTTTGCGCTGGGCGCACTCGAAAAATTCTGATCATGGAGCTACCGGCACTACGGGAAGATTTAAATCGATCCTACGGTCTCGACCTGCCCGAGACCCCAGGCATAGACGCATTGACGGTCGTCCTCGCCGAGCGGATCAACGCGATGATCACCGCGGATTTCAATCGGCTCGTCTCGCTGCTCTATCGCATTGACGTCAGCGAAGCAAAATTGAAAAACCTGTTGCGGGAGAATTCCGGCGTCGATGCCGGCCTGCTGATCGCCCGGCTCATCCTGGAACGGCAGTGGCAAAAGATCGAAACCAGGCGGAAGTACCGGTCGTAGAAAATGCGGACCCGGAAAATGCCGGGCCTAAAACATTAGTTCTTTCACCTTCTCCTTGTCCTCCTTTTCCTTACTGAGGTCGAACATGGTCCCGAAGACCCGGTCCCAGATCGTGCTGCTGACGCCAAATCCCTTATGATCGTCTTTATAGTGATGCAGGTGATGGTTGCGCCAGAGGGGTTTCATCCATTTGAATGGCGGATTCCACGCGTGGATCGCGTAGTGCATCGAACCGTAAAGCAGGTACCCAAGCATAAATCCCGGGAAGAACAGGAAGACGTCGGGGCCCATCAGCAGCCGCATGACCAGGAAGAGCAGGGAGGCGATGATCAGGCTTGGAACGGGCGGCATAAACAACCGCTCGCGATCGCGGGGAAAGTGGTGATGATTGCCATGCATCACGTAAACGATCTTTTTTGCGCGATCGTTCTCCGCCACCCAGTGGAAAACAAAGCGGTGCATCAGGTATTCGAAAAAGGTCCAGAACAGCATCCCGCACAGGAAAACGAGCCCGATACGCATCAGCGGGAAGCCATAGCGCGAACCGCCGTAATATAAGGAATAGCAAATGATGGGCAGATACATACCCCAGATCACCAGCGGGTGAGTCTTCGTCAGCATTTCAAGATATTGATTCCTGAAAAGCTGGGCCTGCCCCTTATTATGTATCTTTTCAAATTTCATCGTAAGCGCGATTGGACGGTAAAGGTACGACTTATATTAATAATCCAGCGGACCGTAGTCCATCCGGAACCGGCCCAGATCGGGGCGATAAGCCCGCTTGCGCGCCAGCTCATACTGATAGATGATCGTTCCCACTTCTTTAAAGAATGGCCAGCCGATCTCTTCATATTCGTATTTATCGTCATTCAAAATACCGTCGCGGTTTACGTATACCGTCCCGCTCAGCATGAATTCGACATCGTGGGAAAAATCGGCGATATAGGCGATATCCGTTAAGAACCCATAGGACCAGCCGGGTTTGTTGAAACTGCGGATATACGACGGGGGTGCACTGCGACCGGCCCGGAAAAAGAAGAATTTCGTATAGCTATCGAAATAGACGGCGGTATCATAAAACGGATGCCACGACTCGCGCGGATACTCGGACATATATTTGTACAGGAATCGATAGTCCGATGCGCTGAGATGAAAACGGTTCGTTTCGGGTACGGATTCCGGAAAGAGCACCGACCGCAGCATCCCCTGCGCGTCTTCCAGCGGAAAATTATTGTGCCGGGTAAAATCCATCGGCGCATGGATCAATGAATCATGCCGGTCATAGTAGGCGTTGCCGATGAGCACCCGATGGCTAAAGTCGAAATCCAGGTGGCTGACCGCAGCCGGTTGTTCGTACAATGTCCGGGTACCCAATATAAACCGGATGGGGTTGGTATGCCGGTTCTCGTCTTCCGTCATCGGCACAAAACGCCGCGTGATGCGGATATCGGGATAGCCGAGCTGCCATAGACGCCGGTTGATCGGCTCCTGCCCGAGAAATTCATACAGCCGGTTGTATGCGTCGTTGTCGCTCACCAGGAAGATCTTCCGGATATACTGGGCCAGCGTCGGCGACACGCCCGCTGCGCTCGTATCGGCATCGACGGATGTTTGCCCGCTGTACGCGCTGTCGGTGAACATCGGCGTTTCCCTGTCCACCCCATACCGGGAAAGGCTATCCATCTTCTCCAATGCCAACAACGCCAGCGGAAGTTTTACCGTCGATGCCGGATTGAAATAGTCCAACCGGTTTACCCGGTAATCGAAGTTCTGAAAATGCGGCTGGTTATTCTTATCCCGGTCGATGCGGGTATAGATCAGCTGATACCGGAATGAGTCCGGGTTATCCAGCACGTGCAGCAGGGCGGGGGAGGCGTGTGAACGCAACAACGCCACCAGGAAGCTGTCGGTTTTGTCCTGACCGACTGCCGGATTCAACATGCCGGAACACAAACAGCAAAGGACGAAGAGGAATGGACGCATCGGCCGAAGATAGTTTTTTTGCATTACTTTTACCCGTATGAAGATGGTATCCTTTCTGAGAGAAGAACATGAACAACTCGGCATCGTCGTCGACGACCTCCTCTACGACGTCGGCCTGATCCATCCCGATGTCCCCAATACGATGAACATGTTCCTGAATTACTGGGATGAGCTGATCCCGATCATGCAGGCGGGTGAACTGGCTATCCTGGACGGGAATATCGGCCGCGGCAAGGCGATCCCCCTGGATCGCGTTCAACTCCTCGCACCCGTCCCTTTCCCCGCGTCCTGTCGTGACGGTTATGCCTTCCGGCAGCACGTGGAGGCCGCCCGGCGCAACCGTAAAGTGCCGATGATCCCCGAGTTCGATCAGTTCCCGGTGTTCTATTTCACCAACCATCATAGTATCCAGGGGCCCGGCGATATCCGCTGCATGCCGGACCATTTCGCCCGGCTCGATTTCGAACTCGAAGTCGCGATCGTCATCGCCCGCCAGGGCCGGAATATCCGCGCCGCGGAGGCCGACAGCTATATCGGCGGACTGATGATCATGAACGACCTCAGCGCCCGGACACTCCAGGCGGAGGAAATGTTGTTGAACCTCGGGCCGGCAAAGGGAAAGGATTTTGCAACCGCTACCGGTCCCTGGCTGGTGACCCTTGACGAGCTGGCGGATCTCGAGATCCCGTGCAAGGCCGGTCATACCGGGCTGAACTGGAACCTCCGCATGCAATGCCGCGTCAACGACGTGACCGTCAGCGACGGCAACCTCGGGGATATGGATTGGACCTTTGCCGAGTTGATCGAACGGGCGTCCTATGGCGCGGACCTCTATCCCGGCGATATCATCGGCAGCGGCACCGTCGGCACCGGCTGTTTTCTCGAACTGAACGGGACGGGCAAGCTCAACGATCCCGGGTATGCCGAACAATGGTTACAGGAAGGCGATGTCATCGAGATGGAGGTGGACGGCCTCGGGATCCTCACGAATACCATTACCCGGGAAGAGAGCGATTTCTCATTGCTGGAGGGAAAGAAGAAATGACCATCGATCTGGCCACGATCACTCCTGTCGAACGACAAGGTTATCTTCAGGCCGCTGTGGCGCCCCGCCCCATTTGTTTTGCCAGTACGATCGACGCCGCGGGGCAGGTCAACCTCAGCCCGTTCAGCTTTTTCAATATGTTTTCCAGCACGCCCCCTATCCTCATCTTCTCCCCCTCGCGGCGGGTGAGGGACAATAGCACCAAACATACCTGGCACAACGTCCTTGAAGTCCCGGAAGTCGTCATCAATATCGTCGACTTGCCGATGGTGCAGCAGGTCAGCCTGTCCAGCTGCGACTACCCCAAAACCGTTTCGGAATTTACAAAGGCCGGCTTTACGGAGGAGCCGGCTACCGTGGTGCGGCCTCCCATGGTAAAGGAAAGCAAGGTCAGGATCGAGTGCAGGGTAGTCGATACGCGCCCCCTCGGCGAGCAGCCGGGTTCGGGCAACCTGGTGATCTGCGAAGCCCTGCGCATGCACATCGACGACAGTATCCTCGATCCGGTAACCCGCCGCATCGATCAACAGCGGTTCCCGCTGGTGGCCCGGCTTGGGGAGGACTGGTACTGCAGCGTCGAAGCGGCCAATCTGTTCCGGGTGGAAAAACCCAATGTCCATCTCGGCGTGGGAATCGATGCGCTCCCGCCCGCCATTCGCCAAAGCCGCATCCTGACCGGCAACGATCTTGGCCGCCTGGCCAACGTGCAAGCCCTTCCGGCGGTGGACCCGGCATTTAATGACGAGCGTCTCCGGCAGATCTTCCAGTATTATGCCTCAAGCCCGGAAGAAATGGAAGCGGAGCTGCATACATACGCCCGGCAATTGCTCGCGGAGGGAAAAGTGAGCGAGGCCTGGCAGGTGCTGCTGGCACTGAACTAAATACAATTGCATTATCTTCGCGGGAATTTATGACCACCCCCCATCTATCGGAACAAGAGATCATCCGGCGCGAAAAGCTGGCGGAACTGCAACAGCTGGGAATAGATGCTTTTCCCGCGCCCCTGTATCCGGTCAACACAAGCGCCGCCTATATCCGGGAGAATTACCCCGCGCAGGAAATGCCCGACGTTTGTGTCGCGGGACGCCTCATGAGCCGCCGCGACATGGGGAAAGCGTCTTTCGCATCCCTGCAGGACAGCTCCGGCAAAATTCAGCTCTACATCAAACGCGATGACATTTGTCCGGGTGAGGACAAGACACTTTACGACGTTGTCTGGAAAAGATTGTTGGATCTCGGCGACATCGTTGGCGTAAAAGGATATGTGTTCACGACGAAGACCGGCGAGATCTCGATCCACGCCAGAGAATTTACGGTACTCACCAAATCGCTGAAGCCCTTGCCCGTCGTCCGTGAAAAAGAGGGAGAGACCTTTGACGCCGTTACCGATCCGGAGTTTAGATACCGGCAACGGTATGCGGACCTCATCGTCAACCCGCAAGTCAAGGATGTTTTCATCCGCCGTACGCGGATGATCAACTCGATCCGGCAATTCCTGAATGACCGCGGCGCGTTGGAGGTCGACACCCCGGTATTGCAATCCATCCCCGGCGGTGCCGCCGCCCGGCCTTTTGTCACCCATCACAATGCACTCGATATTCCGTTCTATCTCCGGATCGCCAATGAGCTCTACCTGAAGCGGCTGATCGTCGGCGGCTTCGACTGGGTCTATGAGTTCAGCCGCAACTTCCGCAACGAAGGCATGGATCGCACGCACAATCCGGAGTTCACCGTACTGGAATTCTACACCGCCTATAAGGATTACCTGTGGATGATGGAGACGACCGAACAGCTGCTGGAAACCGCGGCCGTGGCCACCAACGGCGTCAGCTGGGTGCTTGCCGACGGCCAGGAGATCGACTTCAAGGCGCCCTACCGCCGCGTCACGATGTATGACGCCATCAAAGAACATACCGGCGCCGACATCGAAGGGATGGAGGAAAACGATCTCCGCGGCCTCTGCCACCGCCTCCACCTCCACGTCGAGCCCAGTATGGGAAAAGGCAAATTGATCGATGAGATCTTCAGCGCGAAATGCGAACACCATTTTGTCCAACCCACCTTCATCACCGACTACCCCGTCGAGATGAGCCCGCTGACCAAGCGACATCGCAGCCGCCCCGGACTGGTGGAGCGGTTCGAGCTGATCGTCAACGGAAAGGAGATCGCGAATGCCTACAGCGAGCTGAATGATCCGCTCGACCAGCGGGAGCGGTTCGAAGCCCAGCTGCAGCTGATGGAACGCGGCGACGACGAAGCGATGTTTATCGACTACGATTTCCTCCGCGCCCTGGAATATGGCATGCCCCCCACCGCCGGGATCGGATTCGGCATCGACCGGCTTTGCATGCTGATGACCGGCCAGCCCAGCATCCAGGATGTGCTGCTCTTCCCGCAGATGCGCCCGGAAAGAACCGCGAGCCCGGAAGCCGGCGAAACCGAAAAGACGCGCGAACACGCGGACGACCAGCCGAATTTATAGTTTCGCGCCCCCGCTGCATGAAATGTCCTAATTTTTTGTTAAATTAGGTTCACTAAACGATCGCCATATGAACAATGCAACCCTCACCAAGGTAGGGACGATCTTCTACGCCCTTGTCATTGGATTCTTTGGTATCAACCACTTCCTCCAGGTCACCGACTTGCAGAAGATGGTTCCTTCTTTTCTTCCCCGTGGGCCCATTTGGGTGTATTTGACCGGCGCATGTATGATCGCGGCATCCATCGCCTTTCTGATAAATCGCCAGGTCAAGCTGGCCGGCCTGCTGCTATGCCTCTTTTTATTGCTGATCGTGCTGACGGTACACCTGCCCGCGGTGATCAACGCCCCCGACAGCGGCGCCCGGCGGTTCCCGATGACCAACCTGTTCAAGGATACGGGTTTGGCAGCCGCAGCCCTTCTTGTTGCCGGAAGTAAACGGAATATCATCGGCCGTTAAGCACCGCATCCTGAATAACCGGACTGGATACAACAAAACCTCCCGCTTTGGAACGGGAGGAGGATGTTGCCTTTTACCCAGGATTAAAAATGAAAAGCGTTATAACGGACTATAAGAACAGATCGTTCATCAGTTTGAGATCGGGGTTCACGGCATACGCGCTAAAATCGCTGACCCCTTCCGATCTTAGAACGTCCTCGTCAATAAAAAAATTGCCTGTGACTTCGAAGGAGGGGCGCTGTAGGATGTAGAAGGCCGCATCGGCCACGATCTCCGGATGTCTGCTACGCTGCATGAGAAAGTCGCCCCCCAGCAAATTCTTCACCGCCGCGGTGGCGATGGTCGTTTTCGGCCAGAGCGCATTGGCGGCGATCCGGTATTGCCGTAATTCCTCCGCCAGCCCGAGCACGATCATACTCATGCCGTATTTGCTGATCGTATAAGCCAGGTGCTGGCCAAACCAGCGGGGATCCATGTTCAACGGCGGCGAGAGATTCAGGATATGCGGATTGTGTGCGTTCTTCAGCTGCGGGATACAAGCCTGGCTCATCAGAAACGTTCCGCGGACATTGATGTTCTGGATCAGATCGTACCGCTTGACTTCCGTTTGTTCCGTCGTCGCGATATTGATCGCGCTGGCGTTGTTGACCAGGATATCCAGCTGGCCGAATTTGGCAATCGTTTCCGCCACCATTTCCCTGATCTTGTCTTCGAACCGGATGTCGCCGTGCAGGGGCAGGACATTGCCGTTCCCGGCCGCGGCGATCTCTTCCGCCGCGGTATAGATCGTTCCTTCGAGTTTTGGATTGGGTTCCGACGTCTTGCCGATGATCGCGATATTGGCCCCTTCGCGGGCCAGGCGGATCGCGATGGCTTTACCGATCCCGCGGGTGCCGCCGGTGATCAACGCGGTCTTGTTTTCAAAACTTCCCATGTGAAGCCTTTTGGTCCAAAATAGGCCAAATTACGTTGCCTCCAAAAAAATAGCGGGGAACCACGCCGCGGGCATCGTATTTCTACGATCCGCACCGTAAAAACAGCAAGTGTTAAATAGAGCGATAACCCTCTTGTGTCTGCAGCGGCCGAATTGTATGTTTGTATCGTTAGTTGATCGATAAGCGATTCGAATCCAAGTCCTGAAGAACCTGTCCATAGAATGAATGAATGAATTAAAATCCGAAAGAAAAACCAAAATCCAACGTCCGAAGAGAAACCTTGATTCAAATCCTTGACAAAAAACCAGCGTTTTTAAAACCAAGATCCAAAGAAAAACCTTGAATCCTATCGATCAAACTGATTCAAAAATCCAACATCCGAGAACATCCAAATCCTAAGAAGAAACCGACTTAAAATTTGTACCTATTGATGGCCAAGACTTGTTGGTTAAGATCGTACAAAAAAATTGAAAAGTCCTGATCATATCAGGACTTTTCTTTTGCATGGACCCTCATTTGAGCTGTTAGCCGATTGCCGATCTATCGATGATCTCCATTCTATTTTATGTTGGCCGGTCAATGACCGCCGGAGGCGATGGCCACATTCCGTTTAAACGGTTGCAGAAAAACGATCGGGATACAGCATAGCACGAACACCCCGATGGTCAAATAAAGATTATCATAGGTCACCAGCATGGTTTGCCGGTCGACAATCCCCTCCATCGCCGCATTGGTCATCTGCGTGGCCTGGTCGAGCGTAAATCCCTTGGCCAGGAAACCGGCGATCAATGCCGCCCGCCGCTGGATATATTCCGGGTTGTAGGGGTTCAAATAGCCGATAAGCCCGTTCCGGACGATGGCGGATTTGATGTGGATAAGGGTGGTCAGGATGGCGATCCCGAAGGAACCGCCCAGTTGCCGCATCATATTGTTCAACCCCGTACCCTGGCCGATCTCGGGCCCCTTCAGCCCTTGCAGCGCCAGCGTGGTCAGCGGCACGAAGAGGATGGACATCCCCAGACCGCGGATGATCAGCGGCCAGAAGAAGTCGCTGGTCCCGGATTCGAGGGTGGAATTGGAAAGCATCCACGTAAAAACGAAGAAGAGGAAGAAGCCGCCCGTCGCCATAAACTGCGCCGGCACTTTGCGCTTTAGCATCTGCCCGACAAAGGGCATCATCATGATCGTCGCCAGCCCGCCGGGAAAAAGGATAAGCCCCGTTTGTTCGGCGTCAAAATGCAGCAGGTTCTGACAAAAGACGGGAAAAATGAATACCGATCCGTACAGGGCGAAGCCCAGCACAAAAGACGTAACGATCCCGATGGCAAAACTGCGGTTCTTCAGAATGCGGAAATTCACCACGGGATGATCGGTGCTTAACTCCCGCCAGATAAACGCGATCGCCGCCACGACGGTGGTAAAAGCCAGCACCGTGATATAGGTCTTCGAAAACCAATCCTCCGATTCCCCCTTCTCGAGCACCACCTGGAGACTGCCGACGCCGACGGCCAGCAAGAGGATGCCCCACCAGTCGATGGGTTTCCCCTTTCCATACTTCGGCGACTCCCGGACAAAGACCGACACACAGAACGCGGCGATAACGCCGACCGGGATATTCACATAAAAGATCCAGGGCCAGGTAAAATGTTTTACGATATAGCCGCCGATGGTGGGTCCCACCGTAGGCCCCACGACCGCGCCCATCCCGAAAAGGGCCGTCGCCATGCCGATCTCTTCCCGCGGCCAGGTCTCCATGAGGATCGCCTGCGCGGTCGACAGCAGACCGCCGCCGGCCAGACCCTGCAAAAGCCGGAACACCACCAGCGATGAAAGCGAATGCGCATTCCCGCAAAGGAATGAAAAGGCGGTAAAGGCGATGATCGAGGTGATAAAATAGTTCTTCCGTCCAAACCGGTCCCCCAGCCAACCGGACATGGGCAGGATGATCACGTTGGCGACGGCATAGCCGGTCACGATCCAGCCCGCATCATCCAGCGTCGCGCCGAGGTTACCCATGATGTCGGGCAAGGCGACATTGACGATGGTCGTATCGATCAGTTCCAGCAGCGAAGCGACGATGACCGTGATGGTGATGATCCATTTTCTAAGTCCATGTTCAGCCATGACTTAATGTTTTAGGTTGATCAAGTTGTTCTCCCGCCGCTATTTCGTATGCACGACCACGTCGACGCTCATACCCGCCCGCAACAGTTTGACCAGCGCGGTGTCCGCATCGATCTTTATCCGGACCGGCACCCGTTGTACGACCTTGACGAAGTTTCCCGTCGCGTTGTCGGGTGGGAGCAGGGAGAATTTCGCGCCCGTCGCACCGGAAAATGACTCGATAGCGCCATGGAACGTGCTGTCGGGAAAAGCGTCCACCGAGATGTCGACCTTCTGACCGATCCGTAACGGCTCCATCTGTGTTTCCTTGAAGTTTGCGGTGACATATATGCCGTTGGCATTTACGATGGCAAACAAGGTTTGTCCCGCCTGGACCAGCTGGCCGAGCTGGATGTTCCGCCTGGACACCACGCCGCTTGCCGGCGCGGTGATCACCGTATAGCTCAGCTGGAGTTTGGCATACTCGACGTCCGCCTGACGCGAAGCGAGGTTCGACGCGGTCGCACCGACCTGCCGTTGATTCACATCGACGCGCCTGGTTTGGGTAGGGACCTGCGATTGCGCAACCCGCAGCGCCGCCTCGGCCGATTCCTTGGCCGCTTTCGCGTCATCGAATTGCGCCTGCGTGATGGCATGGTCGTTGAAGAGGTTCTGATACCGGGTGAAATCCTCATTGGCCTTCCAGACGGCGACCTTTGCCTGCTCCACGCCGGCCTGAGCCGTCGCGATGCTTGCCCTTGCCTCATTGACCTGCACTTCCGACACATCCACGGACTGCTTCTGCGAAGACAGCGCGGCCAATGCCTGCTGCAGCTTTACCTGGTAGTCCCGGTCATCCAGCACCACCAGGGTATCGCCGGCATGTACATACTGGTTATCCACAAAGCGGATCTCTTTCACATAGCCGCCTACGCGCGCCACCACCGGGCTGATGTCGGCATCTACCTGGGCGTCGTCGGTCGTTACATGCGCGCTGTAAAAGATATATTCCTTGATCCCGAAGATCGCAGCGCCCACCAGCACAAGACCCAGGATGATCGGAAATACGATTTTTCTGCGAGGCTTCTGTTGCGTATTCTGTTCCATATTATAATTCAGTTTGAAAAGCGATTTTAGTTTATGGTTTATAGATGGATCTTCCCTGTCGACTTCAGCACGTTGTAGTAGGCGATCGTTGCATCCGACATCGCCAGTTCCAGATTGACCCGCGCCTGGTACAACAAGGTTTGGGCGTCGATCCGGTCCGTCGTGTTGACGAGGTTGTTCCGGAACTTGGATTCCGTGATCCGTTCGTTCTCCTGCGCCTGGTTCACCGCGACCTGGAGTACCTTTATCCGCTCCAGCGCCTGCTGATAAGCGATAAACTGCCGGTGGACATCCTGGTGGATCTCGTCCATCCCCTGGTCGCGGGCCGTGTTCAGCTCCGCCCGGTTCAGGCTGGCCTCGCGCTCCTTGTTCTTATTGGTGTACAACGTCCCGATGTCCCAGGAAACGCCGACGCCAAAGGTGATCGGCGCCAGCAGGTTGTTGTGCGTCGGGATTACTTCGCCCGTGGGGTTGATGTAATACATTCCCGCCGTCGCGGCCACGGTCGGCAGCCGCGCGTCATGGATCTTTTTTATGTTGACATCGGCGAGCCGTTGCTGATAGCCCAGTTCGGCCAGCTCGCGGCGGTTTGCCTCCGCCTGCTGGATCAGATCGGGCAGCGCCAGGTTCTCCTGCAGCTTATAGTCGACGGGCGCCAGCGCGATCGTTGTGGTATCGGGAAGCCCCAGCATGATATCCATATCGTAGTTGGCCACCTTCCGGTTGTTCTCCAGCTCGATCTCGGTCAGCTGGATCTGCGACTTTTGCAGCTGATACCGCAGTACGTCATTCTGCGTCGCCAGACCCTGGCTCTCATATTTGGTGATCTCATCGAGCTTCCCCTGCACATCCTGCATGTTCTGGGCGACGATCAGCTGATTCTGGAGGATCTTGTCGTAATTGAGGTAGGCGTTGATGACGACATAGGTGATATCCTCCTTGTCCTTGTCCGCATCGAGCCGGCTCAATTGCACCAACAGATCCGCCGACTGCCGCGCATATTTCAGCTGGTTGCCCGCAAAGATGGGCTCGCTCACCGACAACGTGCCGATATATGCCGGGAAGTCGAACGGTAGTTTGATCGGCTCCTTCGTCACCCCCGGAATGCTGACCAGCCGGGACATCATCAGCGCATGTAAATATTGAAAGCCGACCTTCATCGACGGCAATTGCGCATCCTTTGCCTGGGCAAGCCGGGCCTGCGCCTCGTCGATCTTATACTGCTGCCGCTTCAGGTCTTTGCTGTTCTGCAATCCGAGTTGTACCGCCTCCTCCAGACTTAGCGTCCTGGGCTGTGCATCGGCGACCAAGACCGCCGACAGTAGGAAGAATACAACTCCCAATAACCTTTTTTTCATGTTATTCATGTATTTATAACTTCTATTTCGTGTACAGATCTCAGTGACCCTTGGGGTCATCTTTCATGGGGCCGCCTTCGCCGGAGCTTTGGCGGCCAGGCCCGCTTTCGTTTCGGATATCCAGATGAGCTCTCAGCAAACGCTTGAGGTGCGCTTTCAGCCGCGTGGAAAGCCGCTGGCGATATTGTTCGTCGTTAATGTCCTCGCCGAGGGCGAGGGTTACACAGGAATAGGTCTTGGATTGTGTATAGTAAGATATCGTACCCATGATCGTACCCACCGTCATCGGGATATCCACCTGCCGGAACAGCTTCTTCTGCTGGCCATCGGCGATGATCTTTGTGATCTGCTCGAGGTTACGCAACTTGATCCCGATCGTCCGGTTCTTGATCTCCTCCGACCGCTGGCTGCTCTCCTGCCACATGATCGTATGGAACTTCATATTATTGAGGATCCGGTCCACATAGAAGTCGACCAGCCGGTCCACCTTATCCCACTGACTGAGCGTCTCATCCTTATTCAGTTCGTCGAGGATCCCGTATGCATACCCCGCCCGGAATTCGATCAGCGACTCCAGCAGCTTCTCTTTGGAACCAAAATAGTAGGAGATCATCGCCAGGTTGACCCCGGCACGCTGGGCAATATCCCGGACGGAGGTCCCGTCAAATCCTTTCTCCGAAAACAGCTCCTCCGCCACGTTAAGAATATGCTCTCTTTTATCGCTCATTTGCAAAAAATTCTCCTTTGATGGCACAAAGTTAAACAAACGTTTGAATTAAACAAACGTTTAATTGAATTTTTTTGCAAAAAAAATCCCCCGGGGAGTACCGGGGGGTAAACCAGGCAGGGAAATATCAATTTTTCGGGGTAACGGTTATATTTCCCTGGGCTAAGCTTTGAGCCGAATCGGCCAATACAAAGCTGAAGGCACCGGGATAGCCGGGCACTGCATCGCCGCCGACGGTGTAGGACACCCCCTGGCTAGTGAACAACCATTTCGGCGTGGTGGTCCCCTGGCTGGTCAGGGTCACCGAAACCACCTGTACCGAGGTGCCGACCGTTTGGACCGACCCGCTGCCGCCGGTGATATTGATGGTGCCGAGGCTATCCAGCTGTGACGTGACATGGGTCTGCCCATCCGGGCCTATGCCGGACGTGGGGGTGACCGTCGGCGCCTGGTTGACGATATGGGAGATCGTGACCGCGTTCCCATTGACATCCACCTGCAGGCTGGCGCCATCCGAATACTGATCGATCAGCCCGTTGATGGTCATCCCGGCGGTGCCGGATTGCATGTCCTTTATCTTTACGTCGTAGGAATAGCCGTCCGGGATCAGCGTGATCTGCTGAAATAAAATGATCTTGCTCACGGAAACCGCCTGGCCATTGTCGAAATACGTGAGCGAATAGTTGAGATCGGCTTCCACCTGTTCATTCGTTTCTTCCAGCACGACGGCGGGAGCGGCATAGGTGGCGGAATTGCCCGATCCCGTAACGGTTCCATCCTGCCCCCCGCCGAAGTCGCTGGCCAGCTTCCACTGTTTGACGGCGCCGTCCGGCAGTTTCGTCATCACCGGCAGAAAGATCTCGGGGTCGGACGTGCTGATCACATCGTTGCCCGCAATCTGTACCGATAGATGACGGGTCTCCTTTTCCCTCACCTCGGTCTTGTTGGGATCAAGCACGATGTGCAACCGGTCACCCATTTCCCAAATACTGAAATGGTGGATACCGAGGCTCAGGGTCCGGGCTGCCGTATCCACTACCCGCGTTTTTATATCGGCCTTCCATCTGCCGGCGCTGTCCTGGTAGGCAATATAGAGCAGACCGGGCAAGGTGCCGGTGACGTCGGTGTCCGCATAATGGAAGATCAGGTTCACCGGCTTGGCGAACACCGAGCCGTCCGGCTGGAAATGGTAGCCAAGCCCCCGGCCGCCCGGCGCTTCGCCGGCAACCGGCTGGATGCTGATATCGGTATTGGCGGCCAGGGCCCCTGCGGGAAAATCGAGCTCCACCCGTCCGTCGGCGGAAGCGATCGTTCCGCCTGCGGCGCCGATCGTTTTGGTAACCGGCGCGCCGACGGGCGCACCCACCGGTGTAACCGCGGGGATCGTGTCGATGGGCTGGCTATTGCCTGCGACACCCCCTTTCTTGCAGCCGGTAGTCAGCGAGAGGCAGCAGGAGGCGGCGAGGAGGCCGGAGTATAACCGGCGTTTAAAAACCGGGGAAATAGGCATACATGCAATTTTCCCAAAAGTAGCTCCCCCGGCCGCCGCCGTCAATATAACCAAAGTTAGCCGGGCATATAACAAAAGTTATAGTCCCTGCCGGCGCCGCCGAACCCTACTTTGGAAGATTGTTTCCGGAAGTCAGGACAATACCCGTCATATGCCGGATGGTAAACCACCGGAAGTTTTGGTCGGCTTCCATCCCGGTACCATGAAGGATCTTGTCCTTCTGGTGGATCTCAACCGAGTCGTCGGTGGAAAATCGCTGGGTGTGCTGATCCCACCAGAGATATTTGCAGTGGAGTGTGTCGCCTTTCAGGATGTTCTTTACCACCACGGAGTCCCGCAGAAAAACCTTGTCCTGGTTTTGCAGGTACTTTCCATACAAGGCATCGAGCTGGCTTTCGATCGTTGGCGTATCGTTCACCAGGATGGAATCCTGGTAAAAATCGACATGCAGGGTCCGCGGGAATTCAAAATAGGGCGAGTCGGTACGCTGATAGTGGTACATGAACGGTGACCGCAGCTTGCCTTTTACCCTCGCTTCCAGCTGACCCATCTCCAGCCCCGATTCGCTGAGATAAGCCTGGATATTCGTCCCCTCTTCCGGGACTTCCGCACGCGGCCCGCTCGTGGCCACCTGTTTGTCGTTGTTGGTGCAGGCAACGCCCATAACGGTGATCAACAGGGTAAAGCCCCACCTATGTATTGAGCTCGCAGATGGCATAGAGGCCCTTGTAAATTAAATACGGGTCTGCAAATATCCGCTTTTTCAGGTGGCGGGTGAAATATCCGGCGTCGCCGCCGCTCATCAGCACGTTAAAATTGTCATATTTCTCTTCGTAGGCGCCGATCATCCCGTCAATCTCCTTGGCCATTCCGAGGATAACGCCGCTCAGGATATTGGTGCGGGTATCATATCCCACCAAGGGGAAATTCCAGTCGGCCTTGACCAGCGGCAGTTTCGCGGTAAGCGTATGCAACGACTTGAACCGCATTTCCATCCCGGGCGAGATGCCGCCGCCGAGGAATTCCCGGTATTTGTTTACATAATTATACGTGATCGCCGACCCGAGCCCGATGACGAGGTTGTTCTTCCCCGGAAAGAGCGTCACCGCCGCAACCGTCAACGCCAGCCGGTCGGCGCCGATCGTATCCGGCTTTCCCACGGGCGTGGTGATCGGCACTTTTGAGCGGTGATCCAGGTTGTGAAACCGGGTGCGGGCCGTTAACAGCGCTTCCAGTCCCGGCTGGTGGCCGATCACCGATGAAAGGATGGAACGGGTCGGCCGGAACCGGTCCAACAGCGCGCCGATCGTTGCATCGCGGTCATCTTCCAGGACAACTTCCTCCAGGAATTGCCCGTCCGTAAAAACGCCGCATTTCATCCGGGTATTTCCAAAGTCAAAACAAAGGGTTGTTCCCATCATAGGCTTAGTCCTCAAATTTGAATGAGGAGAGGTTTTTGAAGTGGCCGTTCAGTTTAACCTTTTCTTTCAAGGTCTCCATTTCCGCAATGACCGGCAGTACCTTGCCAAGGTGACGTTTGAGGTACTCCTGGCGTTGCTCCTCCCGCAACAACCCCAATAACTCGTATTCCTGCTCCAGCGAAAGCCCCGTATGATGCGCGATATCATAACTCACGAGCTCCTCATCGGGCTTCTGAAATTCTTTTGTGATATTCAGCAAGGTATGCAGCTCCCGCATGGCATTGATCACTTTTGTCATCAGCGCCCGCTTGCCGGGGCCTAACACATTGTCGGGATAGTTGACGATCGCGCCGCTGAATAATTTGTCGGGGACCGACTTGATCAGCTCGAGCATGCGGAATACCCGCAGCCCCTCGGTCCGGATATCCATCTCGCCATTCTCGTATTGTTTGACTACCTCCGTGATCCGCACCAGCGTACCCATTTCATTCAGCCGGTTGTCGATGACCGTGGGAATGCCGAACGGTTTGCCTTCGGCATAACACTCGCTCACCAATTGTTTGTATCGCGGTTCGAATATATGCAGGTTCACTGTTTCTCCCGGATAAACGACGATACCCAGGGGAAATACCGGGATGAAATTTGTCATGGTCTGCAAAAATAATTTATTTTCCCGTTGCCGGCTCCGCTGTTGCCGGCCCCCGGCCCGGGCGATCGGCGGGATGCGGCGAGGAAACGGTCTCCAGATAAGCGACCAGCTCCCGGGGTGAAATTTCCCGGATGCACGGACAATCCATCGAGCGGCGGCACGCCGCACAGTCCTTGTCCTTCACAAAAAATTTCGCCCGCACGCCGACCGGCGCCCACCGGCCCGGATGAATGGGGCGCATCGGCGGAAAAAGACCAAGCGCATGGATGCCGAGCGCCGCGGCGAGGTGCAGCGGGCCGGTCCCCGATGCGACAAGACCGTCGGCCGCCGCGATAAACGCCACAAACTCCCCAAGCGAAAGCCGCCCGGTCAGGTCGATAAGAAAGGGGAACTCCGCGGTCAATGCCGTCAGCAATTGGCCTTCCGCCGCCGAACCCGTCAAAAAAAGCCGGTATCGTTCCTGCGGCAAAAGCCCGATCAATTGCCGGAAATTTTCAAGCCCCCATTCGCGACCGTTCCCCCTTGACTTGGGATGCAGGATCAGGTTGAACCGGTCCGGCGCCGGAAGGGAAGCGACGGATGCGGGCAGCGGCGGCAGCCGCGTGAGTCCGTAATAACCGGCGATCTCGGGTAAAGAATACCGCTCTTTTGCGCCCAGCGGTGTCAGGAGGCGCAGATTCAACTGGGCTTCATGATCGGGAGAATTTTTCCGCGATAGCGGCACGCGGACATTACAATATAGCCAGTGATACACGCGGTTGGTGGTTCCGATCCTTTCCTTTATCCGAGCCATCCGGGCGATACGCGCGATCCCCCGTCGCGGAAATACATGGACGATGCAGTCGGCGCCCGTCGCCGCCATCGCGCGCGCGGCTTCCGCGGGCGGCAGGGACTGCCATTCATCCCAGTTTAGAAACCCGTCGATATGCTCGCAGCACCTGACCACTTCCTCCGTATACGACCGGCCCAAAAACAATATCCGGGAAGCAGGATACAAGGACCGGAGCACGCCGGCAACCGGCAGCGTAAGAACGACATCGCCGATCGCATCCGTCCGGCTGATGATAAATGTCTTCCGGCTCATCGGTTGCTCTCCTTTCGGTTGCCGCCGCGGAAGAAGCGTTCGATCTTCTTCCTGGTCCGCCGGATCTTTACGGAAGCATCCATGAGGGATAACCGAAGTTTTTCTCCCGCGGTGACCGGAAACGCCCCTTTCCGGCAATACACCGTATCCGCCTTGTTCATCCACCAGCGTTCGTAGTTGTTGTGCCTCATCCACGCATCGATCTCCGCATAGAACGGGTTGCGGTATAGCTTGCCGTGGGTCTCCACGGAAATGACCACCGGCCGGCTGACGAGCTCCCGGATCACATACCATTCGCTGCCTTCGGTGTCCACACTCAGTAGATCGATGGTCCCGTCATCCAGTTCCTTAAAGGTCCTGCACTCGACCGTAAACGCGTCCTCCTTTCGGACATGGTACCCGTCATTGACCTGCGCGGGGCTGTAGGGCAACGTGGCAACAAAGGTTGACGCATTGCGTTGCACGAGCTCGAGCTCGCCATGGTGGTCGTACACCGCGTAAGGCAGCAGGGTGACATTGGGATAGTCGCGGAAATAGGTCCGGATAGCGGCGATGGATTTCGGATCCGGTTCGACCAGCGTCGTCCGCACCCGGTCCGTGACGATAAAATCCAGGATATTGGACATCTCCGGCATAAAAACGCCGACTTCGCAAACATGATGGACGCTGATCTTCTTGGATAAGAATTTTGTGTAAAGCGCCTTGCCCAAACCTGGTCTCATGGCGGCAAATATAGCCCATTTCATACACATGCGGCCGCCCGCGCCGGTGACGGCGCTGTTCAAATCCCCTTATCTTTACGCCATGCGCGTCCCCATCCCGCAACAACTGAAGGATATCCGGCAAGGCGACATCCGGTCGCTTGCCCGCGCCATCTCGTATATCGAGAACGATGTAGAAGACTTCGGACCGCAGCTGGCCGCCCTGCCGCCATCCGCTACGACGATCATCGGCGTAACCGGCCCGCCCGGCGCGGGCAAGAGTACGCTGGTGGACGCGCTGATCGGTCATGCCGTCGCCAACGGGCAACGCGTGGCGGTATTGTGTGTAGACCCGTCGTCCTCCCTCTATTTCGGCGCACTGCTGGGTGACCGGATCCGGATGAGCGAGTGGTACAACCACCCCGCCGTATATATCCGGAGCCTTTCGACCCGGGGCTCGCTGGGCGGCCTGAATCCCCGCATCATCGGGATCACCGACCTGCTGAAGGCCGCTCCCTTCGACCAGGTCATCGTCGAGACCGTCGGCGTAGGACAGAACGAGATCGAGATCGCCGGTATCGCCGACCGCACCCTCGTCGTGCTGGCCCCGGAAGCCGGCGACGATATTCAATCCATGAAAGCCGGGCTGATGGAGATCGCGGATATCTTTGTCGTCAACAAAAGCGATCGCCCCGACGCCGACGTCTTCGTCCGGCACCTGCGGTCGGTACAAGCCCTCTCCGCGCGGCGCGACGCCCGCGACATCCCCGTGATAAAGACGATCGCAACCGCGCGGCAGGGGATCGATGACCTCGCGCTGGCCATCCGGGAAAGCTTGCAACGCGAAGACCATTCCGGTCGCCGCTATCGCGTACTGGCCGAATGTGCGTGGCTGCTTATCCAGCAGCGAAGGATGTATGGGGTTAGTAAAAAAGAACTCGCGGAGAAGATCGAAGCGGCGATGAAGGCAGGTTCGTTCAACCTGTATCGTTTTGTGGCGTCCTTTGGCTGATCTCCCGTCCGACGTCCCTTACTTGATCTTGACCAGCATCTTAAAACAAAAGAGGATCTTCCGGAAGCGGGAGTATCGCTTCACCGTGAGCAACAACCGGTAATTCGCAAGAAAAAGCGCCACCCGGCGGATATCGTTCCACGGCGCAAAACTCCGGTAACTTCTTACAAGGGCCCGCAGCAACCGCTTTTGAGGAACCAGCGATTCCGGACAAGCCGCACAATAGGCGTCCATCCGGATCCGGATGCGCCGCAGTTCCCGTCGCCGCTTTTCCTTTTTTTGCGCCTTGTCTTTTTTCCACTTCCGCCCGACCACCCCGAACACATTGCCCGCATGCTGCCGGTACTTTACCAGCACCTCCGGAAGATATTTTACGCCGCCATACAAGGTGCCGTGATAAGCGAGCCATCCATCATGCGGCACCTCCTCGCGGAACGGGCTGGCCTTTTCAAACAGGTCCCGCGTGATGAGCGTCGCATGACCGTACATGCGCGAAAACACGCAGAGCTGACGGCAATCATCGAAGGTTTGGAAATGCACCAGGTCCGAGATCCGCCGCCCGAGCGGTTGCAGGCGCTCGTCGGTAAGCGCCGAGTCGCAGTAGACCATCGGGTAGTCGCCGATGGCCGCCACCATTTTTTCTATCTTGTCGGGAAACCAGTAATCGTCCTGGTCACAAAGCGCGATATAGGTCCCGCGCGCCAGGCGGCAGCCTTTCTCGAAATTCCGGACGAACCCCAGGTTAGTCTCGTTGACCACGACCCTGATCCGCGCATCGCGGGCCGCATATTCCCGCAAGATGCCGACGGTGCCGTCCGTGCTGCCGTCATCGATGGCGATTATTTCAAGGGGTGTCCAGGTCTGGGCAAGCACGGAGCCGAGCTGCTCCTCCAGGAAGGCGGTTCCATTGTAGGTACCCAGTACCACCGATACCAGCCGTGAATCAGTCATGTTGTTGTTCGCTCTTCCACCACCGGTAACCGATGAGGCCGAGCAGAGCAAATGGAGTGAATGCGAGATAGATGATTCCCTTATTGAGCGCTTGTGCAGGCCGCTCGCCGAGCTGCTGCGCCGTCCGCGTACAAATGGAACACTGCGCGCCGGCGGGAGCCGCGCCCGCCGCGAAGAGCAGAAATACCACCATAAAAAGGACTCTGAACTTTTTCATAACCCCGGGTTGGACCAAAGGTACAACATATCCGCCTACTTCGCCTCTTCCACCTTCATCGCCCGGGCCGACCGCTTGCGCTCCTCCTCGTCCAGGATCACTTTCCGCAACCGGATCTTCTTGGGCGTTACTTCGATACATTCATCCTGCTGGATATATTCCATACATTCTTCCAGCGTCATTTGCTTTTTGGGAACGATCCGGACCGCATCGTCGCTGCCGCTCGCCCGCATATTCGTGAGTTTCTTGCCTTCCGTCGCATTGACGATCAGATCACCCGGCTTGATATGCTCGGCGATGATCTGCCCGACATATACATCCTCCCCCGGATCGACGAAGAAGGTCCCGCGATCCTGCAATTTGTCGATGGAATACGCCGTGGTCTTTTCCTGGTTCTTCGACAACAACACCCCATTGTTCCGCCCGGGGATCGGACCCTTCCAGGGCTTGTATTCGAGGAAACGATGCGCCATCACCGCCTCTCCGGCGGTATTGGTGAGCATATTACTCCGCAGCCCGATCAGTCCCCGCGAAGGGATCTCAAATTCAAGGTGCTGCATCTCCCCTTTGCTTTCCATCACCAGCAGCTCGCCCTTCCGTTGCGTGACCATATCGATCACTTTGCCGCTAAACTCGGCCGGTACATCCACCACCAGGATCTCATACGGCTCGTTCTTCTTTCCGTTTATCTCCTTGACCAGGACGGTAGGCTGACCGACCGTCAGCTCAAACCCCTCCCGCCGCATCGTCTCGATCAGAATGCCGAGATGCAGGATGCCGCGGCCGTATACGAGAAAGCTGTCCGCATTTTCCGAATCTTCCACGCGCAGCGCGAGATTTTTTTCCGTCTCCTTCATCAACCGGTCCCGCAAATGACGCGACGTTACGAATTTTCCATCCTTGCCGTAGAAGGGGGAGTTGTTGATCCCGAACAACATACTCATCGTCGGCTCATCCACACTGATCACCGGCAACGCTTCGGGGTTCTCCGCATCGGCGATGGTGTCGCCGATATTGAACTCTTCAAGCCCCACCACCGCGCAAATATCGCCGGCCTCTACCTCCGTCGCTTTTTTCTTGCCCATCCCCATGAAGGTATACAGTTCCTTTACCTTCGACCGTTTGACCGCGCCGCCGGCCTGCATCAGCGCGACCGGCTGACCTTCCCTTATGACGCCCCGCGCCACCTTCCCCACCGCGATCCGGCCCAGGAAGCTGGAATAGTCCAGCGAAGTGATCTGCATCTGCAACGGGCCTTCCGCCACTTTGGGCGCCGGAACATACTGCAGGATGCCGTCCAGCAACGGGGTAATGTCGGCGCACGGTTCGTTCTTGCTGTTGAACCAGCCGTTCTTGCCGCTGCCGTAGAAGGTTGGGAAATCCAGTTGCTCCTCGGTCGCATCCAGGTTGAAGAACAGTTCGAAGACGGCGTCATGCACTTCATCCGGCCGGCAATTCGGTTTGTCTACCTTATTGATGACTACGATCGGCTTCAGGTTTAGTTGGAGCGCCTTCTGCAGTACAAAACGGGTCTGCGGCATCGGGCCTTCGAAGGCGTCCACCAGCAGCAGCACCCCGTCGGCCATTTTCAGCACCCGCTCGACCTCTCCGCCAAAGTCGGAGTGGCCCGGAGTGTCTATCACGTTAATTTTGACACCCTTATATTCGACGGCGGCGTTCTTGCTAAAGATCGTGATACCCCGTTCCTTCTCGAGGTCATTGTTATCCATGATCAGCTCCCCGGTGTCCTGGTTTTCACGAAAAACGTGGGTGGCATGAAGGATCTTGTCCACCAGGGTCGTTTTGCCATGGTCAACGTGGGCTATGATCGCTATGTTTCTAATCTCCATAATTCGGCCGCAAAAGTACGCCAAAACAGCGGGATTTCCTAGCCAAACGGTATCTTACCGGTTCGTTTGCAGAAATTTAATAAATTCAGGAAATTTTACCGCATGAAGAAGAAATGGTGGCTGCTCATCCCACTGCTGCTCATTGTGATATACTTTCTCGGCCCGCGCCCGAAGGATCCCGTCTATTCCACGACCATGCCTGCGGTGCCCGAAGGAATGGCGGAGCTGGAAAATTATATCCGGACCGAGGAAGCCACCCATCATCTCAAACCCGATAACGAGGCGCGTATCGTCTGGGCTGACTCCGCCAGGAAAAAAACGGCATACGCGATCGTCTATTTGCACGGATTTTCCGCCTCGCAGGGCGAAGGAGATCCGACCGACATCGACATCGCAAAAAAATTTGGTTGCAATCTCTTTCTTTCGCGGCTTGCCGAACACGGGATCGACACGCCCGACGCCATGGTCAACCTGACCGCCGACAAATACTGGGCCTCCGCCCAGGAGGCACTGGCCATCGGTGAACGGATCGGCACAAAGGTCATCCTGATGGGAACAAGCACCGGCGGCACCCTCGCCTTACAGCTGGCCGCAACCTATCCGGACAAGGTGGCCGCGCTGGTATTGCTGTCCCCCAACATCGCGATCAACGACCCGAACGCCTGGCTGCTCAACGACCACTGGGGTCTTCAGATCGCCCGCCTCGTCGTCGGCGGTAAATACATCGATATAAAAGAAGACTACGGCCCGCTGTTCCGCCAGTACTGGTATCCGAAGTATCGGCTGGAAGCCGCGGTGGCGCTCGAAGAACTTCTCGAGACCACGATGAACGAACACACGTTCGCGGGAGTTCGGCAGCCCGTGGGCCTCTTCTATTTTTATAAGGACAAGGTGCGGCAGGACAGCACCGTCAAGGTCTCGGCGGAACTGACGATGTTCGACGAGCTCGGGACACCGGCCGACCAGAAGTTCAAGGAGGCAATCCCCGAAGCCGGCACCCATGTGATCGGCTCATCCATCCGCTCCCATGATGTACCCGGTGTCGAGAAGGGGGTCGCGCATTTCCTGTCGGACATCGTACACGTGCCTGTCGCCGCCGGCACCCTATATTTGCACCCGCGATGAAACAAAGGAAAATCATTTACCTGATCAACCCGATCTCCGGAACCAGGGGCAAACGATCGATCAGGAAATTGATAGAACGGCGAACCCCCGCGACCGGGATCGATTTTACTATTTTTCCGACCGACGCGGCGGGAAACTATTCATTTCTTATTCCGCTGATCGAAGACGAAGGGTTCACCGATATCGTCATCTGCGGCGGTGACGGGACCGTGAGCGCGGTCGCCGCGGCACTGCAGGGAAGAGAAACACGGATCGGCATCATCCCGATGGGATCCGGAAACGGGCTGGCGTTCGCGGCGGGGATCCCGCGCGACCCCGCAAGGGCGCTGGACATCATCTTCGCGGGCAACGCCTCCCGGATTGACGGCTTTTCGATAAACGGCCGGTTTTCGTGTATGCTGTGCGGCATCGGATTCGACGGCGGCGTCGCACATCAATTCGCGCGGGAACACCGGCGCGGTCTGCTGACCTACGTCCGGGTCACCCTTACTCACCTCTTCCGCGCCCGAACCTATCCCTTCCTGATCGACCTGCCATCGGAGGGCCCCCATGCGTCTTTCCCCGTCGAAGCCTTCTTTATCGATATCGCCAACGGAAACCAATTCGGCAATAACGTCACGATCGCCCCCCGTGCCGACCTGCACGATGGGCTGCTGGACATCGTCATCGTCAAAAAAACGAGCCGTCTCCGGCTCATCCTGTCCGCCATCCGGCAGGTGCTCGGCGGCTACAAAATAACCCGCGCACCCAAAAATGCCGGGAAAGAAAAGGTATTGTATTTTCAGACCGCGGCCCTGACGATCGCCAATCCCGGCGGGGCGCCGCTGCACATCGACGGGGAACCCGCCCCTTCGGCCGCGAGCTTTCGGATCGCGATCGTCCCGAAGGCCATCTGCCTGATCCAGCCTTAACTCACCGCCGCAGGAGATGCACAAATTCAGCGAATGTCCGCTGATTGTCGGTATTGTCCAGCGCGCCGATGATCGTTATCTTCTCCTGCTTGGTGAGGTGAAAATTCAGCGCCGCCCCCGCATCTTCGGTCTTTGGAACATACTGAAAGACCAGCTTTCTGAACGGAAAACCCATGGCATCCTGGGCGAGGCTCATCAAATCGTTTTGACTGTACTCCTGCAGCTTGTACCAATTGTCTTCCAGCAGCACCAGCGGCTTGGTGATGATATCGGTAATATCATCGGATTCAAACGGGTTTTCCCAGCCGCCGGCTTTGCGATCCCGGATTTGCAATAGAACAACACCGCCGGTATTCTCCCTCACCCACCGGCGGAACACATTCAAAAAGCGGATCGTGTTCAGCTCGCCGAAATTGTCCCGAAAGCCCGCGTCCATGACGTCGACGACCGGTTGGGTCGGCAACCAGACATTGGGCAGCACATACGGGAAGGTGGCATTCATCCGAAGGGCCGTCAGCAGCCGCAGGTTCATCGGTCCCTGCTTTGCAAACAACGCCCCGAAATCCACCGCATCGGGGTCCATACCGGCTATCCGGGTACTGTCATATTGCGGCCGCATCAAAAAGCTCACCGGCTGGGTGCTGATCACCAGCGCGCGGCTGTCCCGCGTGATATCGGGGCTCAACAACATCAACGGCATCCGCGCCGCCGCCTCGTCCGCCGCCAGGTCTTTCAACTGCCGGTTTAACATCCCCCGGGTATTGCGATCCAGCTGCTGCTCGAAGGCATACCCGCGGTCCTTGACATATTCGAATTGTCCCACCTTGAACTTCTGCGCCGGCGAGGCCAGATCGCGCGCGACAAAGGAAGAGAACAACGTGTTCAGCAGGTCCCGCGAGATATCGTCCACGTATTTACGGTCGGGCAGATGAATACCGGTGTCGCCTTCATCCCGGCGGCGCGCCAGCTCCCGGAAATAGGCCGCCCCCAGCATTCCGCCCGACGCCCCGGTCATCAGAAAGGTTTTTCGCATCAGCTGCCCGCCGGACAAACTATCCAGGTGCTGCAGGACGCTCATGGTGAAACAGGCGCTGCGGTTCCCGCCCCCGCTGGTGTTGATCAGGTAGAGAAAAGGCCGGGCCGAAGATTGCCGTGCTTTCCACCGTTCGAGGATGCGGATCATATTGGCGCTGTCCCGCGCCACATTCTTTTCCGAACAAAGCTGGAGCAATGTTTCGCGATCATACAACGGCCGGTCCGTCTGCGAGGTATAGTTGAGCCCATACGCCTTATTGGTTGGATCGATAACCCGGTACTGATAAAGCAGGTTCAGCAAAAAAAAGATAACCACAAAGGAAGGGATCGCCCAGGAGCCGAGGAAATACGAGAAGGCGCCCGACAAGGAGATCAGGATCGCAAAGAAGACCAGGATACTGGCCGCCGCCGGCAGCTGGAAATAACCGCTGTCCATAAAAAATCCGATCACGATCAGGAAGATAAACGCTCCGAAGATCGACAGCACCGCCGAAATGTGATGCCGGTTGAAAATACTTTCGATAAAGGCCTTGCTGTAGTGCGCCACATCCCTCGTCTTCCGGATCGATCGGGGCGAATTGATATACCACTTCACATGCATCAGCCGGGTCTCATTCAGCTTCACCTCCTCCTTTCCGAACTGGGATTTGAACAACTTCGGGTTGCTGATCACCGGCGCCATTCGCCGGACGATCGTCTTGTCCGCACGAAAAAAATATAAAAAGGAGATCGTAAAAATAAAACAGAACCCCGATACGAACCCCAGGGCAAGCAGGATGATCGAAGGAGCCGGAAGCAGTTCCCTGTTCACGCTGAACTGGATCGCCCTTACCAGGTAAAAGAGCAGGAAGATCAGCGGCAACAACACATTATTTATACAATATTTCAGGAACGGATTGGTCGTCGTCGCCAGGAACCGGAAATGCCGGCTGAAGAGAATGAACGTGGTGATATTCCAGCTCATCACAAAAACCCCGGTGGCCATCCCGACAAATGCCGTGCTGATCGGGCTGACATTTCCCAGGTACTCCGGCGAAAGGAACAGCGCTGCCGCTCCATAGCTCCGCATAAAACCGCTGTCCACCGTACTAAACAGGATCGCCCAAAAGATAAGCAGGACCTGATGCCTTCTGAGCTGCAGGAGTAGAAGTTGAACCGGGAAAAAATAGTAAATGGCTTTCAGGATTCGCATCATACTCCTAATGAACGTCTAACTGGCATCACAAGGTATAAATTTCCAATCATTGTCAGCAAGAATAGAAGCCCGGTGATCTGATGGAACTGGGCCAGCCAATCGAACGCCACCCAATGCTGCGCCACGATCCGGGGACTGGTGAGCAAACTGCCGATACCGAGCGTGATCTGGACCCCGATCAGCACCAGCGGCAACCACCGCAGGGATCGGGATCCGGCCGGCGCGGTACGGAGCCGCATCGCCTTTCCCGTCCAGACCAGTACAAGCACGAATAACGCGTAGGCCAGGGTGCGGTGAATGAATTGCACCGTGATCCGGTTGCCCGCGGCGGCCTCCAGCCACGATCCGCGGAACATCCCCGGCGGGACAAGATCGCCATTTATATCCGGCCAGGTCGGCGCGACATTTGCCGCCTTGTGACCCGCCATCAATGCCCCGTAGATCAGTTGAAAGAACAGGAGCGCGAGGATGGCGATCGTCCAGTTCCGAAGCCCCGGCGAATCCTGTCTGGCCGTGACCGGTATCGTCAGCTGCAACCCTAGCCAGAACGTATAGACGATCAGGATCAGCGCGAATATAAAATGCATCGCGAGTTTTGCGGGTTCGACATAGATCGCATCGCCCTGCAGCCCGCTGGCGACCATGATCCAGCCGACTGCCCCCTGCAGCGCCCCCAGCAGGAAAAGGATGATCAATGGCCTGACCAGGGCCGGCCGGATCTGCCGGGTCAGCAACAACCAGGCAAATCCAACCAGGAAGACCACACCGACCAGCCGCGCCCAAAAACGATGAAACCACTCCCAGAAGAAAATGAATTTGAAATCGGCGAGGCTAAACCCGGAATTGATCAGCCGGAATTGCGGCGTATGCTGATATTTTTCAAACGCCGTCTGCCACTGCGTGGCGTTCAACGGCGGAAGTACGCCCGTCGCCACATCCCATTCCGTGATCGAAAGACCCGAGCCCGTCAACCGGGTGATGCCGCCGAGGATAACCTGGATGAGCAGCATGCCGACGCCGGTATAGATCCAGATCGCTACGGCGCGCGAGGAAGAATTGGATGACATGGCCGCAAATTTACTCCCTTATACTTATTTTTGGCGCATGAATAACCCGCTGCGGATCCATTTCCAGGATGACCTCACAGAAGCCGGCTGTGATGAAGCAGGCAGGGGCTGTTACGCGGGACCCGTATTCGCCGCGGCCGTTATTCTCCCGCGCGGTTTCTTCCATCCGCTGCTGAATGACTCCAAACAGGTCACGGAAGACAACCGTAACCTGTTAAGACCATATATCGAAGCCAATGCCATCGCCTGGGCCGTGGCCCGGGTGGATCACGACGAGATCGACCGCATCAATATACTCAAAGCATCGTTCAAAGCCATGCATCTGGCGCTCGATCAGCTGAAGATCCGGCCAAAGCTCCTGCTGATCGACGGGAACCGGTTCATCCGCTACCGGCGTACCCCTCACCGCTGTATCGTTCAGGGCGACGCCATTTTCGCCTCGATCGCCGCCGCGAGTATTCTCGCCAAGACCTGGCGGGATGAATACATGCAGGCGCTCCACTGCGAATTCCCGCATTATGGCTGGAACAGCAACAAAGGTTACGGTACGAGGGAACACCGCGAGGCCATCGAAAAACACGGCCTGTGTAAATACCACCGGAAAAGTTTTGACATCAACCCGGAGGAACTTCTTCAAAATGACCCAAGCCTTTTCGAATGACGACCGGCTCATCGCCCGTACAATCGATCACGGTAGAGGGAAGAACGCCGCCGATCCCGCCATCGGCCACGATATCCACCAGCTTTCCGAATTTTTCCTCGATCGTTTCCGGGTCCGTATAGTCCTCTACCCTTGACCCCGCATCGCCCGCGACGCCCCCGGGCAGGGATGAACTTAAGATCGGATGTCCGAGCTCTTTCACCAGCGCCTGCGCGATCACAATGTCCGGGATCCGCAGTCCGATCGTGTCCCGCCGGCTTTTCAATATCCGCGGGACTTGTTTACTTGCCGGAAGGATAAACGTGTATGGTCCGGGAAGATAGTTCCGAAGCAACCGGTACAGCGGAGTGGAGATCGGCTTTGTATACATGCTCAGATCGCTCAGGTCATGACAGATAAAAGAAAGATTGGCCTTCGCCGGATCGATCTGCTTGATCCGGCAGATCCGTTCGACAGCCTTGTGTTGAAAAATGTCGCAGCCTAACCCGTAGATCGTGTCGGTTGGATAGACGACTACTCCGCCGTCAAGCAGACATTCGACGATGATCTTGATATTTCTTGGTTGGGGATCGATGGGATGAAGATGCAGCAACATATGCAAAACAACATAGGGAAAAACAATGGATTTAGGATATATTTAGTATTAATTTTGCGAAATTTACGGCTATGGAGTTACAACCAGTAGACCGGGTGGAGCACATCGGCGGCGAGGAATTCAGGGATCGGTATTATACCCCGATGAAGCCGTTGGTGATCACGGGTCTGGCAAAGACGTGGCCGGCGTATGAAAAATGGAATTGGGACTATTTTAAATCGATCGTCGGCGATGTCAAGGTCGGCGTCTACAATAATGTGAAGAGCGATGCCTACACGCCGATCAATCTGGCGGACGACTACATGAAATTCGGCGACTACATCGACATGGTCCGGAAAGGGCCCGCGGCATGGCGCATTTTTCTCTTTAATATATTTGAACACGCCCCGCAGCTCACCGCGGATTTTACGTGGCCGGACGAGTTGATGAAACGGTTTGTCCGGCGATTCCCGATGCTCTTCGTCGGCGGAAAAGGTTCCGTTACCCATATGCACTTCGACATCGACCTTTCCCATATCATCCATACGCAATTCGTCGGCCGCAAGCGCGTGCTGCTCTTTCCTTTCGAAGAGCAGCATAAGATCTACCGCAAGCCCTGGGAAGTCCTGAGCATGGTCAACTTCGAACGGTATTTTGACGAAGCGCACAACAAGCTCGACCTGGCGACCTATCCGGCGCTCCGGCTGGCGAGAGGATACGAGGTCATCCTTGAACACGGCGACTCCCTGTTTATGCCGGCGGGATACTGGCATCACATGGAATATCTGGACAGCGGTTTTGCGATGAGCCTGCGGGCGCTCCAATCCTCGTTCGGCGGTAAACTGAAAGGGATATGGTACCTGGTGGGCATGCGCAATATCGACACATTGATGAAAAAAACCGCGCCGGAATGGTGGTTCAACAGAAAAAAGGAAAAGACATTCAGGGCTGCGGTCAGGGAACTTGAAACCCTTGTCCAGTAGCATTTTAGCGGTCCCTCCCGGGACAGCGCCCCGAATTTCGGGAGCCGGGCGTGGCGCGACGCCCCGAAGCGAAAATAAAGATTCAAAAAAAAATTGCTTATTACCGAAACAGTCTTTATTTTTACCGCGCTTACCGCGTCTGAATTGTGTATCACCCGATACAGAAATACCATTAAGAAGTTTTCCCAATCCAATCTCCATCTGCATCTAGACCGTCCAATTTCCGGCAAAGACTCCAATCTCCAGTAGATTTCCCATTTTCCAATTGAATATCTTATGAAGTCACACTTCATAGTCTGATAATCTATCCCCTGTTCTGATAATAATCCCATCGTTACCCTTTCGAAGCCATCCTGCCGGTTTGCACACCTGCCGTTGCATACCAGAAGGTAAACCCGATAACTTATGGTCCTTCTTCGTTAGCGAATGAAAAATATATTCGAACTTTTTCTTTTTGTGGTTTCAGAGGTAAGCACAGGCCGGCGATTTCTATCGCTGGCTCTTTTTAAGACGATCCCGTTTTAAGACGATCCCGGGGAAAACCCCGCGTCCCGCTTACCCGTGGTGAACAGCTCAAATGACTTCACTGTGAAAAAACCAAAAAAAAGAGGCAGCATGTCGGGCTAGCCTCTTTTTTACTTTGGCGGCCGGAGGCCGACACGACCGATAGGTCAGACATAGAATTTTTACGCCAAATGCGCTACTTTTTTGAAAAGTGCATTTGGCGTACATTATGTGGGGTCGAGGATCACGGTTTACCGTGACGCCGCGGCAAAGAATATAGTCTACGTGATCGTCCAGGTTTCATTTCCCCGCAACAACTTGTCCAGGTCACCCTCGCCTTTGGCCTTGATCACCTCTTCGATCTGCTGGTTCATCAATTCTTCATAGCAGGGCCTGCTGGTCTCATAGAAGACGCCAAACGGTCTTGGCAGGTGTCCTTCCTTCCGCGGATCGTCGAACATCCGCACCAGGATTTGCGCCTTATAGTGATCGTGCTCGTCATGAACCCAGCAATCACTCTCTCCATAGGCGCCGCCCAACTCCACCACCGTGGGGGTAAACCCTTCCAGGCGGATGCCCTTCTCCCGCTGTGCGCCAAAAACCAGCGGCTTGCCGTGTTCGAGGAATAGAGTCTCCAGCGGCTTTGTACCCTTTTCGGTGAATATCTCGAAAGCGCCGTCGTTGAAAATATTACAGTTCTGATAGATCTCGAGGAAGGACGCACCCCGGTGGGCGTGGCTGCGAAGCAGCATCTGCTGCAGGTGCTTGGGATCCCGGTCCATACTACGCGCGATAAAACTCGCATCCGCTCCGCGGGCCAGGGCCAGCGGATTGAAGGGATGATCCACACTGCCATAAGGCGTCGACTTGGTGACCTTCCGTTCCTCGGAAGTCGGTGAATACTGCCCTTTCGTCAACCCATAGATCTGGTTGTTGAACAGCAGCACATTCATATCAAAGTTCCGCCGCAGCAGGTGGATCGTATGATTGCCGCCGATGCTCAGGCTGTCGCCGTCGCCGGTGACAACCCAGACGCTTAGCTCCGGCCGGGTTGCCTTCAACCCGGATGCGATCGGCAATGCGCGCCCATGGATCGAATGCATTCCATAGGTGTTCATATAATACGGAAACCGGCTGCTACAACCGATACCGGAAATGATGACAATATTTTCCCGGGGTATTCCCAGGGTAGGCATGATCTTTTGCACCTGGGCAAGGATCGAATAATCGCCGCAACCGGGGCACCAGCGCACTTCCTGATCGGTAGCAAAGTCCTTGGCGGTCAGAACAGGCGGGTTCGTAGTTAAATCGCTCATATCCTCACAAATGTACTGGTTATTTGGGGAAATAAGGCCACAAGATATGGCGGGGCGGCGATGGCATGTTTTTAGTCCCGCTACCTCCGGAACCGATGACATCTTAAAATCAAAACGTATGAAAAAGTCACTTTTTATCATCGCGCTTGCCGCCTCCGTTGCCGCTATGGGCTGCGAAGCCGAATATGTCGGCGAACAACCCGCGGAGGTCACCTATGAGCAGGGCGTGGCCCCGGGTCCGGACTATGTTTGGATCGACGGCGACTGGGTCTGGAGCGGCGGCAGATATGTCTGGCATAACGGTCACTGGGACCATCGCCGGGAAGGGCACACCTGGACAAGGGGCAGCTGGCAGCATACCTCCCGCGGCTACCACTGGAACAGAGGGCACTGGGATTAGACCACCGGTCGGGATCGGGTCACCTTTCGCGATCGAACCACCGGTCGGGTCGGGTCACCTTTCGCGATCGAACCACCGGTCGGGTCGGCACCACCTTTCGCGATCAGATCACCTGTTTGCCAAACGGCATCAGCGACAACTCCATCAGTTTCAGGTGTTGCCGCGCGAACGGAATGCCGATGATCGTAATGGTCAGCAAAGCGGCAAAAACGAGGTGGATCAGCGCGGTATACAAGCCTCCGCACAATAGCCAGATGATATTACAGATCAAGGACAGGCATCCCATGCCGTTTTGCGTGGGGACCACCTGTTTGCCAAAAGGCCAAAGCACAAGCCCGGCAAGCTTGAAGCACTGCAGTCCGAATGGGATACCGACGATCGTGATACAGAGCACAAAGCCGCCTACGATATAGCCCAACGCGGCAAAGAGCCCGCCGCATATCAACCATATAAGGTTTCCTATAAAATTCATTGGCTGAAAGTACCGATTTTTGAAAATATTTCCCGCCCGGCCACATGATTCAATGTCCTGCTTCGTTATCTTTAAGTGATTAATAGCAACCCTTTACTAAAATCCTGTATCGATGGCTACTGATTTGTACACCCCAATACTCCTTCACCATTTCGTGGATGAATTGATGGCGGGCCTCCTCCCGCGCGCCGTAAGCCGAAAGACGATCATCATCAACCAGATCGACCGCGATCTTGAGCTGGGTACCGACGAAAACCTGTTGGCATTCGTATTATGGAATCTGCTCGACCGCGCCGTCAATTGCACGCAAAACGAGTGTATCCACGTGGAGTCGATAAAGAACGACGACTGCACCGTGATCCGGGTTCGAAACGCCGGGGTCTATTTCTACCGCACGCTTTCCAATAACTTCCGCCAGGTCCAGCACGCCGCGGAAAAGCTGGGCGGTACGATCACTGTCGACTATACGGAAGGCACCTGTTGCACCATCGTCGCGCTGACCCTCCGGGCGGCATGAAACCGCTGACCCTCCGGGCGGCATAAAAAAAGGACCCCGGAAGGTCCTCTTGTGCGGCGCTGAATATGTTTCTGCCTAATACCTGCTGCTGGAAAAGCTGTTCCGGCGCTGGAATCCCCCGCTGCCGCCGCTGTTTCCGGTTCCGCGGTCTTCCCTGGGCTTTGCAACCGATACCCCGATGACCCTACCGTCAACGGTTGCGCCGTCCAATTCCTCGATAGCCTTCTTTGCGGCCTCGTCATCCGACATCTCGACAAAGGCGAAACCCCGGGATTTGCCCGTGAACTTGTCCATGATGACCTTGGCGGAGCTTACCTCGCCGTATTCTGCAAAATAATCCTGTAAATCGTCGTCCGTGACGTTAAAACTCAAATTGGAAATGTAAATGTTCATGCTAAAATTGACTTGTTAAAAAATTGACGCCGCAAAGCTAATCCATTTCGGCGAGATGACAAGGGATGAAGCGGACCAATTGCCCGGATTAGTAATTTGTTAACTTCGGGGGAGCGGCATAGGTCGCCCCGTATATCGCAAACGCCGCCACCGTCATCAACGCGCCCGCTAGGCAGACACCGGGCCACCCGCCCTTTTCCCACGCAAAAAGCCCGATCGCCGATCCGAGCGCCGTGCCGATAAAACTAACGGTCATGTACACCGTGTTCAGCCGGTTCCTGGCCGCGGGGATCAGCGCGTATACCCTGCTTTGATTGGATACATGGATGCATTGCATCGCCAGGTCCAGCAGGACGATCCCGGCGATCATTCCCGGAACGGTATCCGCCCAGGCATATAACATCAAAAAGGATAACAGCAAAAGCCCGAGCCCATAGCCGATCGTGATCCGGGGATTGCGCCTGTCCGCCGACCCGCCTACCAGCGGCGCGGCCGCGGCGCCCGCGGCCGCCGCCAGCCCGAACAGGCCGATGATACCGCTGTTGAAATGGAACGGGGCGCCGGACAAATGCAGGACCATCGTTGTCCAGAACATGCCGAAGGTCGAAAACGCCAGCGCAGTGATCGCCGCTGCTTCCCGAAGGACCGGTTGCTCCTTCGCCAGCGTCAGCAGGGACCGCATCAGCGAACCGTAGGACCCGCGGAATCCCGGTCTGCTCACCGGAAAGCTCAGCCGGATGATCAGGAGAAGGGAAAAGCTGATGCCTGCCGCGACCCAGAACATTCCTCTCCAGCCTAACCAGGCGCCGACCAGTCCGCTCAAGGTCCTGGATAATAAAATACCGATCAGCAACCCGCTCATGATCGAGCCGATCACCTTTCCTGTCCTCGAAGGCGCCGCCAGATGGGCCGCCATCGGCAGGATCAGCTGCGGAATAACCGAGGTCGCCCCGATCAGCACGCTGGCGAGCTCCAGAACGACCAGGCTGGGCGCGGTCGCCGCCAGGATCAACGCCCCAACCGCCGCGCCGGCCATCCAGATGATCTGGCCTCTCCGCTCCACCTTGTCTCCCAGCGGAACGAAGAAAAGCAGGCCAAGGGCGTATCCCGTCTGGGTAAGGAACGGGATCCGGCCGCCCTCACTCCCCGGAACGCCAAAGCTTTTGCTGATCAAAACAATAAGGGGCTGACAATAATAGATATTCGCCACGATCAACCCCGTGCAAACGGCCATGATCAGGATATGCCACCTGCTTAATCCGACAGTTTCCGCATTCATCGCGCAAAATTACCGTTCAATTCCCTAAATTGGAGGACCAAAATTCCCAACATGTTGCATTACAAAAAAATCGCAGTCGTCGCCGTTCTATCCACACTGACCGGCATCGGTATTTTAGCGATGCGCCCGGCCGATGATCCCCCGAAAAGGAACCTGAAGGTGCTTCCGAAAAATATCAGTAACGAAGATCTCGACAAGGTCATGGACGGATTCAAGGCCGCGCTGGGTGTCAAATGCAACTTCTGTCATGCTCCATCGGCGGACACCAGCAATCATCACCTTGACTTTGCCAGCGACGCAAAACCGGAAAAGAATATCGCCCGTCATATGTTCCGGATGACGGCAAAGATCAACAAGAAATATTTTTCCTTCAACAAGGATGCAAACGGCGCCGTGATCCCGATGATCTCCTGCGTGACCTGCCACCGCGGCAGCCCACATCCGGACGAGGCCAAACAGATAATGAAATAATAATCCCGCGCAAAGGTCCTAAATTTGCGCCATGGCAAACTCTACCTTTAAATTTGGAATGATCGGCCTCGGAGTGATGGGACGCAACCTGCTCCTCAACATGGCCGATCATGGCTTTCCGGTGGCGGGCTTTGATCTCGACGCTACAAAGACATCCACGCTTGAATCGTCGGCCACCCCCGGTACAACGGTAAAAGGGTTCAATACGCTCGCCGAAATGGTGAAGACGCTGGAGAAACCCCGCCGCATGATGATGCTCGTCCCCGCGGGCAAACCCGTCGACGACGTGATCAATTCCCTGCTTCCGCTTCTCGAAAAGGGAGATATCGTCATCGATGGCGGCAACTCCCACTATACCGATACGCTCCGGCGCGTAAAATTCATGGAAGAGAAAGGTTTCCATTTTATGGGTGTCGGGATCTCGGGCGGCGAACAGGGCGCCCGCACCGGACCCAGCATTATGCCCGGCGGCGACCCGGAAGCCTGGCCCCATGTAAAGGCCCTGCTGGAAGCCGTCGCGGCCAAAGTCGACGGTGAACCCTGCGTCGCCCACCTGGGCAAAGGCGCGGCCGGCCATTACGTCAAAATGGTGCATAACGGTATCGAGTATGCGATTATGCAGCTGATCAGCGAATCATATGACCTGTTGCATCGCGGCCTCGGTCTCGACAACGACGAGCTTTCCAGGATCTACAAGAACTGGAATGAAGGCGAGCTTCAGTCTTTCCTCGTAGAGATCACCCGCGATATTTTCCTGAAAAAGGACGACAAGACCGGCAACCGGCTCGTCGACATGATCCTCGATAAGGCCGGGGCAAAAGGCACGGGCAAATGGACGTCGCAGGACGCCATGGACCTCGGCGTGCCGATTCCCGTGATCGATATGGCCGTCTGTATGCGCGAGCTCTCCGCTTATAAGGACGAGCGGACACAGGCCGCGGCATTGTATAAAATGCCGGCAACCGATATCCCGGTGCCGAAGGAAGTCTTTATCCAGCAAGTCCAGGACGCGCTCTATTTCGCCGTTATCGTGAGCTATGCACAGGGGCTCGCCCAGCTGCATGTCGCCTCAAAGGAACTGGGCATGGACATCCCCATGCAGGACGTCGTCAAGGTCTGGCGCGGCGGCTGTATTATCCGCTCTTCCCTCCTCCCGCTTTTCTTTAAAGCCTACCAAAAGAACCCGCAACTCCCCAACCTGCTGCTCGAACCGGAGGTTGTTCAATTGCTCCAGTCCAGGAAGCAGAATCTCCGCAACGTCATCATCCATGCCGTCCATCTGGGCTACCCGGTGGCCGGGCTGATGTCCGCGCTGAGCTATTTCGACGCCTACCGCAGCGAGCGGATGCCCACCAACCTGATCCAGGCGCAGCGCGACTATTTCGGCGCCCATACCTACCAACGTATCGACGGACCCGGCACTTTTCACACCGAATGGAATAAATAGATCCGAACATGGCAAACCATAAAAAACCACCGGCTTCCCTCATTTTCATCTTTGGCGGAAGCGGTGACCTGAATTACCGGAAACTTTCCCCCGCGCTATATAATCTTTTTATCGACGACTGGATGCCCGCGAAATTCGGCATCGTCGGGATCGGCCGCAGCCCCTATAACGACGAAGACTATCGCACCCGGCTCCTGAACGGGATCAAACAATTCAGCCGGCGTAAGGATGAAGCCGACGGCCAATGGGCCGAATTCTCCAAACATGTCAGCTATCTGCAAATGGACGCGGAGAAAGACGGCGACTACGGCAAGATTGCCGAATTGGTAAAGGCAAAAGAGGCCGAGATCGGCGAACACCCCAATGTGATCTTCTACCTCTCCGTCGCACCCCAGCTGATGCCGGATATCGCCAGGAAACTGGGCGCCCTCAATATCTGCTCCGAGACGTCGACGACCCGGCTGGTCTTCGAAAAGCCCTTTGGCCACGACCTGAAAAGCGCTCACGAACTAAACCAGCTGCTGATGAGCATGTTCAAGGAAGAGCAGATCTACCGGATCGACCACTACCTGGGCAAGGAATCGGTGCAGAACATCCTCGCGCTTCGTTTCGCCAACGCGCTGTTCGAACCGATCTGGAACCGCAACCATATCGAACACGTCCAGATCACCGCCGCCGAGACGGTCGGCGTGGAGGGCCGCGGCGGATACTACGAACAATCCGGCGCGCTCCGGGATATGGTGCAGAACCACATCCTCCAGCTCATGTGTATGATCGCGATGGAAGCGCCGGTCAACTTCGAGGCAAACGAGATCCGGAACAAAAAAGTCGACGTGCTGAACGCCATCCGCAGGATCAACAAAGAGGACGTCAACCAGTTCGCCGTCCGCGGTCAATACGGCGAAGGGTGGATGAAAGGCGAAAAGGTTCCCGGGTACAAACAGGAGAAGAGCGTCAACCCCGCGTCGAATGTCGAAACCTTCGCGGCGGTCAAATTCTATATCGATAACTGGCGCTGGCAGGACGTACCGTTTTACGTCCGGACGGGTAAACGCCTGAACCAGAAGGCATCCAATATCACCATCCAGTTCAAAAAAGCGCCAAGCTATGCCTTCCCGCCGGAGGCGGCGGAAACGTGGAAGGCAAACCGGCTGACCATCAGTATCCAGCCGCAGATGGAAGTCCGGCTTCGCTTTCAGGCCAAGAAGGCGGGACAATCGATGACCCTCAGCCCGGTGGAGATGATCTACAACCCGAAGGATAACGAACATGAACCGGAGGCCTACGAGACGCTGCTGCTGGATGTGATGGAAGGCAACCCGACCTTGTTCATGCGCGCGGACCAGGTGGAGGCGGCATGGAAGATCGTTATGCCGATCCTGGAAGCCTGGGAGAGCAGGCCTCCCGGCAATTTCCCCAATTATTCCCCCGATTCCTGGGGACCGGAAGACGCGGATGCGCTAATCGCGCGGGATGGCCTCAACTGGATCACCATCCAGCCGGCACCCTGATCCACCCGCCGCCCGCGACTGGTAAATCAACGACGATGGAACTACATGTCTATAACAACCCCGACGAGTTAAGCCACGCCGCCGCCGCATGGATCGCGAATACGATCGCCGCTACCCTGCAGCACCAGGATCGTTTTACGATCGCGCTCTCGGGCGGCAGCACGCCGAAAGCATTGCACAAACTCCTCGCCGCGTCCCCCTTTAAAGAACAGATCGACTGGACAAAGCTCCACGTGTTCTGGGGTGACGAACGGGCCGTCCCCTTCAGCGACGATCGCAACAACGCAAAGATGGCTTATGACACGCTGTTGAATTTCGTGCCGGTCCCGCCCTACCACATCCACGTGATGCGTACGGATATCGCTCCGGAAGAGTCGGCCGCCGAGTATGAGAAGATCCTTCATTTCTACTTCGACAATACCCCGACGAGTTTCGACCTCGTGTTGCTCGGCATGGGCGACGACGGCCACACGCTCTCCCTTTTTCCCGGCACCGCGGCCGTCCACGAAGAAAAAGCCTGGGCCATCGCTTACTACCTCGAGGCGCAGGAAATGTATCGGATCACGCTGACAAAGACGATCGTAAACCGCGCCGCCAGAGTTGCCTTCCTTACGACGGGCGATAAGAAGGCGCACGCCTTGCGGGAAGTGCTGAGCGGCGCGTATAACCCCGATGTATATCCGTCACAGGAGATCAAACCCGTCATGGGCGAGCTGCATTGGTTCGTCGACCGGGCGGCCGCGGCCGGGCTAGAATAGCTGTTGGATGATCTCGTCAGTAAGCTTCCTGTCGCCCCTGGTCCAGATGCTATTTGGGGGCGGGAATTCGCTGACGTTATAGCCCCCATGCGAGGCAAAATCGAAGATGGCATGACATTTTCCATCGATTACCAGTGCACACTTTTGCCAGTCTTGCGACCAGAATAGCTGCAGCTTCACCGGCAACTTGTCCGGCTCCTCCTGACGCTGCCAAATAAATAACGCATCCAGGATTCCCATCCCCCCCTCTTGTGCACTCCTATCCAATGCGTAGAAATATAGCGTCTCTCCGTCAAATTCCAATACCACGCCGTATGAATTCTCCGGGGAATGACTCTGCTCAAAAAGATCTTCCCCGGGGACCCATTCTTTTTCAAACATCAAATACCCGTTCATTGTCTCGCTTTCATTTGATTCAACCAATCATTGATCCCCAGGTAGATCTTTTGCGCCACCGCCTTCCGGAAGGCCGGTTTGAGGATCTTCCTTTCATCTTCGGGGTTGCTGAGGAACGCCACTTCGACCAGCGCGTTGGGGTAGTCGGTCGGACCGCTGAGCGCAAAATTAAAGCTGCCCACATTCCCGAATTCCTTTAGCCCCAGCGTGAGCATCCGGTCGAGGATGGCCTCACTCAAAGGCCGGAAGCCGATGTACCGGTAGTAGGTACTGGTCCCTTGCACGGTGTCGGAATTGGCGGAATTAAGATGGATACTGACCAGCAGGTGGGGGTCGTATGCCTTTAGCATCGCGATCCGTTCCGGCATGCTCAGCGACGTATCGGTCGTCCGGGTCATAAAAACGCTTTTCACCCCCGCAGCCTTCAGGACCTTCCGAAGCTGCTCCGCGATCAACAGCGTATAGTCTTTTTCCAGGATATTGCTCCGGACACCGCTGGCCCCGGCATTATCGCCACCGTGACCGGCATCTATGGCGATCCGCAGTCTCCGGATATCCAGGACCGGCGGCTGCCGCTTTACCCGCATCACCAGCTTTCTCCCCGTGCTGTCGTAGGCCAGGCTATAACCCCAGTGTTGCGCATGTTTCAGCTGGATGTATACCCGCAGCACATCGTCCTCCGGCTGCTCATACCAGGTGTTTCGCACTTCCGTTGCCGACTTCAGCTGGATGATCCAGTTGGTATTGCTGGTGACGCCGAAGATATCGACCGCTACGCGCGACGGGTCCAGCAATTGAACACTCCGGTATGGATACCGGTCGTCGAGGTTGATCGAAACAAAATCGCTCCCGGCCTCACCCCAAACCTTGATATTGCCGCTCAGATGCGGGTTATGCGGCAACGGCCGGTTGAGTTCCTTACCCAGCAGCACCAGGCTGGGCTTGGCGATATAGGCGGAATGGTTCGCGGATAGCCGCACTTTATAATCCGTGCCAAAGCTGTCCACGATCCGCACCACGATATTCGAGTCCAGGAAACCGATCTTCGCCCCGCCCAACCGGTCATCCCCGATCCCATATTCCATATAGGGCAGCGGCCCGGTCGTGCGGGCCAGCATGACGCTGTCCTGCGCCCGCGACCCCATCCCGACCGACAATAGACATAAAGAAAGGACCGCGAATTTCATCAAAGCGGATATTTGTTGTCGGCGATCAGCTTGTCGGCGATCCTCCGCCGGGCATCCTTGCTGTTAAACGGATCCACCTTCGTGAATCGTTTAAGGCCCAGCAACATCATCCGCTGCTCGTCTCCGCCGGCGAACGAATTGATCGCGTCCTTGCCCGATTTGTTGATCCGGTCCGCCGCATCGTAGAGATTGGTCCGCATGATATCCAGCTCGAAGGCCGCCGCCGCTTCTCCGCGCTGGTCCGCCAGCTTCATGGCCCGCAGCAACGCGCTTTCCGCCACGTAGGTGTCGATCGCCATATCGGCGATATGCATCAGGAGCTCCTGCTCGTTCTCGATCCGCGTCATCAGCTTTTGCACGGCCGCGCCGGCGGTCAACAGGATCGCTTTTTTGAAATTTACGATCGTCTTCCGCTCCCTGGCAAATGGCCCGTCCTCTCCGTTCCCGAAATCCGGGATGCTCACCAGCTCGCGGGATACCGCCAGCGCCGGCGCCATGATATCAAGCCGGCCCTTCATCGCCCGCTTCAACACCATGTCGACGATCAACAACCGGTTGATCTCATTCGTCCCTTCATAGATGCGGTTTATCCGGCTGTCCCGATATGCTTTTGAAATGATATATTCGTCGCTGTATCCGTTCCCGCCATGGACCTGTACGCCTTCGTCCACGACAAAGTCGAGCGCCTCGCTCCCCGCGACCTTCAGGATCGCGCATTCGATCGCGTATTCCTCCGCCGCGCCGAGCACCGCCTCATTAAACGGTTTGCCCGCTCCGGCCAGGCTGACCTCTTTATCGTCGATCCACTTGGAAGCGCGGTATAATGCCGCTTCACTCGTCCAGATCCGGATCGCCATCTCCGCCAGCTTGTGTTTGATCGCGCCGAAATTGGCGATCGCCGTTTTGAACTGCTCCCGGGTCCGCGCATACTGGATCGTGGTAGTCGCGGCACGCTTGGCGCCGCCCAGCGCCGCGGCGCATAGCTTAAGGCGGCCGATATTCAGAATATTGAACGCGATCACGTGCCCCTTGCCGATCTCGCCCAGCAGGTTCTCCACCGGCACTTTACAGTCCTGGAAATACAGCTGCACGGTAGACGATCCCTTGATCCCCATTTTATGTTCTTCCGGCCCCTGGGTGAACCCTTCAAAACCCCGTTCGACAATAAATGCGGAGAACTTGTCGCCGTCGATCTTGGCGAATACCGTATAGATATCCGCGAATCCCCCGTTGGTGATCCAGCATTTTTGCCCATTGAGAAGATAGTGCTTGCCGTCCGCCGTCAGGGTCGCGGTCGTCTTGGCGCCCAGGGCGTCGCTTCCGCTGTTGGGTTCCGTCAATCCATAAGAGCCTTTCCACTCGCCGGTCGCCAGTTTTGGGATAAATTTCTTTTTTTGTTCCGGCGTGCCGAAGTACAGGATCGGTAGTGTCCCGATACCGGTATGCGCGGAGACCCCGACGGAAAAAGAGAACCCGCCGCCCAGCCCCTCGTTGACCAGCGTGGCGGTGATAAAGTCTTTCCCAAGGCCGCCATATTCTTCCGGGATCGCCGCGCCCAGCAGACCCTGTTCGCCGGCCTTTTCGATCAGGGATGGCATCAGCCCCGGCTCGAGCTTGTCGATCCGGTCGATGACCGGCAACACTTCCGCGTCAAGGAAGGCATTACACATGTCCTTGACCATCTGTTGTTCTTCATTGTAATCCTCGGGGATAAATGTGTCGAATGGCGAACTTTCCTTTACCAGCCATTCAGCACCCTTCAGGGCCTGCGTTTTTTCTGTTGAAGCACTCATAGAAAAGAGATTTATGTTATCTTAAATTATCATAGACGATCTGCAATACTTCCTTGCAGATATCGATCCGCTCCGGCGGCACGCCCTCCAACGCTTCATTCAACGTCTCTTCCGCCAGCGCCATTGTCTCCTCCTGTAACTTTTGCGCCTGCCTGGTCAGATAGATCAGGTTGATCCGCCGGTCGTTCTCGGCAGGCACCCGTTTGACCAACTGCTGTTTTTCCAGGTTGTCCACCAGCCGCGTAATGCTGGGCTTGTCCCGGAAGGTAGCCACGCATAGCTCCTGCTGGCTTTTGCCGTCTTCCTTCCAGAGATGATACAGTACGCTCCATTGTTCGATCGTGATCTTCAGCCCGGCGGCGCCGAATTTCTTCTGTAAGTTACGCGCAATAGCCGTGCTCGCCTTACCGGTTATAAAGCTGTACAGTTCGCCCTTCTTGAATTGGTTGTTAGGCATACAGTTAGTTAAACAACTAAATAAATCTACGACATTTTTCCCGGATATTCCAAGAAATAAGCACAAAAAAGCTAGATTTGCTCCACTCCCCGATCACATCCTTTCCAAATCTTATTTGGTCGCGCCAATTTTCAAAACGTTCCGTCATGCGTTGCCATATTATCCTGCCGCTATGTCTTTTGCTGGCTTCCTTCAGCGCCGTCCGGGCCCAGTCCAGGAAATTCGTGATTGCCGTCATCGGCTCCTCCACCGCCGAGGGGGTCGGCGCAGATCCGATCGATAGCTCGTGGGTCAACCGGACAAAACGGTATTTCAAACAATTGGGTGAGATCGACACCATCTATAATATCGCCCTCGGCGGGCAAACAACCTATGACGGCATGCCGACCGGGTTCGTTCCCCCGCCGGGGAGACCTGCCCCCGACACCGCCACGAATGTCACAAAGGCGCTCTCCTTCCATCCCGATGTCGTGATCGTAAGCTTTCCCACCAATGACGCTGCCGCCGACTATTCGCTTGCCGAAACGATGTCCAACCTTCGGGCGATATATAGATCGATCAGGGCCGCGGGCAAGAGCTGTTATATCACCACCAGCCAGCCGAGAAGTTCGGTGGCTGTCGTCCAGCAGGACCTGCTTAAACAAACGCGGGATTCGGTGCTGGCGGAATTTCGGGGTCACAGCCTGAACTTTTATAACCCCATCGTGGCGGCCGACTCGCTTGACATCAACCCGGCTTACAATTTTGACGGGACGCACGTCAACGATGCCGGGCATCGCCAGCTTTTTCAGGTCGTCAGACAGGCAAACATCCTGTCGGCCTTTGCCGCTCCGTTGGCGTTGAACCTGGTCGATTTCTCCGCGGTGCCGGAAGGCCAGGATATCGTTCTGCATTGGACGGTCGCGAATGCGTTCGCCCCGGTATCGTTTGTCGTCCAGCGGAGCGGGGACGGAACCCATTTCAGCGATGTCTGGCAGGAGCCGGCGGCGACGGCGGACTCGGATCTGTCCAGCATGAGCTGGACGGACGACAAGCCGCTGGCGGGGAGCAGTTATTACCGGCTTGAATATAGCCCCGACGGCAACGGCACGTCCTATTCCGGCATCGTCGAGGTGGATCTTACCCCGGGAAAATTCGGGATCGGCAGGTTCTATATGGCGAGAGGCGCCGGCAGCACCCGGGTTGAGGTTCTCAGCCCGTCGACCGGCACCTGCACGGTCACGGTGGTGAACACAAACGGGCAATATGTCTTCCGCCAGGTCACCACGCTGAGCCCGCCCTGGGTCATGATCACCCTTCCTGCTTCCGGATGGGCCGCGGGCGAATATTTTTTGCGTCTCGTGACCGACAAAGGGGAGATCGCGGCGCGGGCATTTATAAAATTATGACTTCGGCTGTCCGGTCTTCGGTCTGCGCCCGTCATCCCTTCGGCACGCCCTTTACAAAGGTCTTCACCTCGCGGACGGTGCCATCGTCGTTATAAAAGATCAGCGTACCGTTTCCGTTCTTTAGCGTCCCCGCCTTTCTTCGCTGCCGGTTCTGCGTAAAGCTGGCCCTGGCTTCCCAGTTTTTCCCGGCCCGGTACACCTGCTCGACGGACAACTGCCCGTTCGGATAGTAGTATCTTCTGACGCCGTCCGCGCGGCCGTCTTTTACTTCCTGCGTTTCCTGGATCGTTCCCGTCTCATAATATCGCCGGATAACCCCGGTGGTTTTGCCGTTGTCATACGGGATCTCCGATTCGACCTTGCCGTTCTTAAAGAAGGTGCGTTGAATGAACTTGTTCCGCCCGTTGAAATACTCCATCTCGTCCATCACTCCTTTCCCGTCGATCCAATACGACCGGCTGATGCCGTTCAGACTGTCATTCCGGTACGTCTGGAATTTGACCAGTCCGCCGCGCAGGGTGTATACGCGCCACTGGCCGTTCAGTTTGTCACCGGCAAAGGTCTTCTCCCAGACCTTATATCGCCGCGAGTGATCGGCGTTGTCGATCAGGTAGACGCTGAACAGGCCTTCCTTTTTATTGTTTTGAAGCTCTCCTTCGATGCACAACAGCGCCTGTTGCCTGTTCATCGTATAGGTAGTGCTGTCCGCGTCGAGGTCATAGACCTGGAGGACCGCCGTCTCGTAGGTCCGGGTGAATCCGCTGCCCGCCGGGCGGACATCTTTGAATTCCGTCGTGTCCTCGTTCCGGACGAACCGCCGGGTACCCGTGTTGCGCTCCTGGCCCGCGGCGCAGAGGCACCCGGTTACACCGATCGACAAAAAGACGGCAGCATTATGGATGGATCGCCATTTCATCGGGATAATTTACTCAAAAATGCGTAAAATTGGCTTCATGGACGTCCAGGCCGGGCATTATCTTCCTTATCGATCGTCACAACTCCATTATTACGCGTGGGGAAACGGACCCCGGATCCTGTTTGCTTTTCATGGCTATGGCGAGACCGGCGCGTCCTTTGCCTTCATCGGGGAAGCCCTCGGGGCGCTCGATCCCGGCTGGACCGTGATCGCCATCGACCTACCGTTTCATGGCCGCACTGAATGGAAAGAGGGTCTCTCCTTTACACCCGAACAGCTGTATGCCATTATGCAGGCGATCGCCGGGCATCGGGCCGCGAACGAGCCCGGGCTTCCGGCCAACGCGCTGGTGCATGCGCAACCCTCGCCACCCTGGCGCCTGCTCGGGTATAGTATGGGCGGAAGGGTTGCCCTCCAACTGCTGGGCGGCCATCCCCGATCGGTTGATCGCCTCGTACTCCTTGCCCCCGACGGGATGAAAGTGAACATCTGGTATCGGATCGCAACGCGCACCGCCGCCGGCAACCGGTTATTCCGCTGGACCATGCGCCGGCCCGGCTGGCTCTTTCTGCTGCTGCGTTTTTGCAACGCGCTGCGCCTGGTCAACCCGAGCATTTACAAATTTGCCGTCCACTACATCGATGACCGCCGGGTGAGAAGGGACCTGTATATCCGATGGACCGCCATGCGCCGGTTCCAACCGAACCTGGCCACGATCGCGGCCATCATCCGCCAGCGAAATCTTCGGGTCAGCCTCGTCTATGGACGACATGACCGCATCATCCGCTGGGAAACAGCGGAACGCTTTCGCAATCGCGGAATCGCCGGCCAATGTCAATTGATCCTCCTCGACGCGGGCCATCAACTACTTCGTCCGGCCTTTCTGCCGGACATCCTTCCGCTTCTCGCGGATTAGGTGGTTGCATGGCTGCCGCCCTTCGCCGCATTTTGCCCTATATTTACAGATCACAGTTTCTCCAACATGGCGCCGATCTTTCTTTTTACGCTTATAGGCTGTTGTCTTTTCATCGTTTACGGGGGGCTGATCGACTACTACCGAAGGGCGTGGATGGCGATCCCGTCGTTTGCGGGGGACGGCGGCGGCCCCACGGAGGGCGGCTCCACGGAGGGCGGCCCCACGGAGGGCGGCCCCACGGAGGGCGGCTCAACGAAGGGCGGCTCAACGGAGGGCGGCTCCGCTACCGTCGGCCATACGCGGATCTCGGTGCTGATCCCCGTCCGGAACGAGGAAGCAAATATCGCCCGATGTATAGAGAGTCTTTCGCGGCAGTCCTATCCAAAAGACCGTTACCAGGTTATTGTCATCGACGACCATTCGACCGATTCAACGCGCGAGATCGTCACCTATATTCATCCGCCGGAAATGTCGCTTGTCTACACCCGGCTTACCGACGACGCCCCACAACTCGCCTACAAGAAACTCGCCATAGAGACCGGGATCCGCATGTCGTCCGGCGACCTCATCGTAACAACCGATGCGGATTGTACATTCGACCCCGACTGGCTTGCCACCCTCGCAGCATTTTACGAAGAAAAAGGCGCCAAATTTATCGCGGCGCCGGTGCGGATCGGATCGGCGGCCCCTGGATCCGGCTCGCCTGTGCCTGCCTTCGGATCGCCCGTCCCTGGCCGACCCGCGCATGACTTCCTCTCGATTTTCCAAACGCTCGACTTTATCACGCTCCAGGGGATTACCGGCGCAGCCGTCCACAAAAAATTCCACTCCATGTGTAACGGCGCCAACCTGGCTTACGAAAAAAGCGCCTTTTATGAAGTGGAGGGATTCAAGGGTATCGCAACGATCCCATCGGGCGATGACATGCTGCTGATGCACAAGATCTGTCTCCGGTACCCCGACAGGGTCTTCTTCTTAAAAAGCCGGAAGGCAATCGTCACCACGCTACCGGAAAGGGGCTGGCGGGGTTTTATCAATCAACGCGTCCGCTGGGCCAGCAAAGCGGACCGCTACGACGACAAAAGGATCTTTTGGGTCCTGCTCCTCGTCTATATTGTAAATGCCCTGTTTGTCATCCTGCCCGTCGCCGCCTGCTGGAACAGCTGGTGGTTGTGGCTGCTCGTCATCGGCCTGCTGGCCAAGACAATGCTCGAATTTCCGTTCGTTTTCACCGTCGCGGAATTTTTCGGTCAACGGTCGCTGTTACGCTGGTTCCCGCTGATGCAGCCCGTTCATATCGTCTATACGGTCGTCATCGGCTGGATGGGCAAATTCGGAAGCTATCATTGGAAGGACAGAAAAATAAGTAAATGACAAGCTCCGGCCGTCATATCGGAACACGACTGCTGCGCAACAACGGTGCGCTGTTCGGGCTGATCGTCATCCTGAGCTCGGTCCTGATCGCCATCTTCGCGTATTTTCTTGCGCCGGATGGTTCGCCCGATGCCAACCGGATCATCGTGGAGATCGGCGGTAAATCGCCGGGTTTCCGGCAGCTTTTCCTTCCTGTGCGAAAGCAGCGCCGGCCGCCGGAGGCCGGTTTTTTTCATCAGCTGCTTTATGGCCGGGAGGATTCGTTTGATTACATCCCGATCAACAGCTATATCGTGAAACAGGATAGCCTGATCGTGCAAAAGCTCGTGGACGAGGGCGTGGAGGAACGCAGGGCTTACCCGTTGCGGGACCTGCGGATCGACAGTGCGCGATGGCGAAACCCGTACGGCATCGTCCGCATGACCTTCCGGTTGGGCACCGACAAATACGGGCGGGACATCCTAAGCCGCTTGCTGATCGGGGTTCGGGTCAGCCTTGCGGTCGGACTGGTGACCGTGCTGTTGTCGCTTAGCGTCGGTTTGCTGCTCGGCGCGCTCGCCGGGTATTTCGGCGGCAAGACGGATGAATTCATCCTTTGGCTGATCAACGTGATCTGGAGCATCCCGACCCTACTGCTCGTCTTCGCCATCATGCTGTTGCTGGGCAAAGGGTTCTGGCAGGTGTTTATAGCCATCGGCCTGACCCTCTGGGTCAACGTCGCCCGGATCGTCCGCGGGCAGGTACTGGCTTTACGCGAGCGCGAGTTTGTCGAAGCGGCCCGGGCGCTGGGGTATTCTCATCCGCGGATCTTGTTTCGTCACATCCTGCCGAATATCATGGGCCCGGTGTGGGTGGTTGCGGCGTCCAACTTCGCCTCGGCGATCGTGATCGAAGCGGGTTTGAGCTTTTTAGGAGTGGGCGTACAGCCGCCACAACCCAGCTGGGGCTTGATGATCAAGGAGAATTACAACTTTATTATTACGCATAATCCTATGCTGGCGCTTGCGCCCGGCCTGGCGATCATGCTGCTGGTGCTGGCGTTCAATTTGCTGGGAAATGCGTTGCGGGATATATTTGACGTGAGGAATTAGTCAATTACCGTTTACCGATGAAATTCATCCCGTTTCAAAAATATACGCTTTATACGCGGTTGTCGACTGCTGACGTCAAACAGCGGCTACAGCAGTCACTGGCTTTTCGCAGCAAATGGTTTGGCGTGACCTACGATGGCGAGATCGAGAGGGATGCATTCACCATTTTTCAAGTCTCTTCGCTGGGTTTCCCGGGATGGCCCGATATCAGCGGCCGCTTCTCAGCTGCCGACCGGAAGACATCAATAGACATCTCGATCAAACTTCCCAAACTGGCATTCATACTTGGAGGCACCGCGCTCGCCTTTTTGCTGGTCTGCTTTGCCGGAATTCTTTGGTCAAACTGGTCAAGGACCCACAGTCTCAGATCCACGGCAATCGGCGCATTATTTATAGCCGTGGCGCTGGCCCTGGTTTACTCGGCCATAACGGTTAATTTTCTTATCGCTTCCGCCCGATCAAAAAAATTCCTGCGGCGGTTGCTAGAAGCCGAATAATCGGCGCCCGGCCCCCGGTCGAATCCCGCCCCGGCATGGATTTTTGTATATTCATAGAAAATAAACATATGAGTAAAGCCAAAAAAGCATCGCAGCCCGCGGCGCCGGCGGCGCCGGCGAAACATGAAGGAAAAGGGTTCTTCGCGCTGGCGGGGGAAGCCTTTGCCGTACTGGGCGAAGAGATCGTAGAAGGGAAGGATAAGGTGGTGGAAGTGGCAGCCGCAAAGATCACCGCGGCAAAGAAGGCGATCAAGAAGATCACGCACAAAAAGGGCACCCCGGCTAAAAAGGCGGTAACAAAGGCTGCCAGCGGCAAGAAGAAAGCAGCAAAAAAAGCATCGAAAAAGTCCGGCGCGCCGGCTAAAAAGGCTGGCAGTAAAGCCAAACCCGCACCAAAAAAGGCGGCAAAGAAGAAGCCTGCCGTCCGGAAGAAATAATTTATAAGCTTATTCCATCCTCAAGCTTCGTACCGGATTGGCCAGGGCCGCCTTCAGTGCCTGGTAGCTGACCGTAGAGACGGCTATCACGAAAGCGCCCAGGCCAGTCCCAGCAAATATCCACCATGACAGGCCGGTTCGGTATTCGTATTTCTGCAGCCAACCGGATAGGTAATACGCGGAAAGTGGCATCGCGACGACACAGGAAATGATCACCAGCAAGACAAACTCCGCAGAAAGCAATCTCCAAAGGACAAAAACGGACGCGCCCATGACTTTGCGGACCCCCACCTCCTTCGTTCGCTGCTCCGCCACGAAACTGGCCAGACCAACCAAACCCAAACAGGAAATGGCGATTTTAAAAAGAGTTTGTCCGGTGAAGGGCCGACTAATATAATTTGCAGCAATATCTCCTGAAAATCCGCAATTTTTTTTTCTATTTTTATAAAATGCCAATAACCCTTTCCCGGAAACCTTTCATCGGTAATTTGTTTCTATTTTTTACCGTATTAACCGTTTGCCAGAATGCCCGGGCCCAGTCGGCGCAGGTCCAATCTGGTTTCCCTCATACTTTACTGTGGCGCATCTCCGGCAATGGCCTGCAGAAGCCGTCCTATCTCTATGGCACCATGCATCTGAACGACAAACGCCTTTTTCTTTTTGATGACTCGGTATACCGGGCCATTGAAAAAACCGATGGGTTGGCGATCGAGGTCAATCCGGATGAAATGGCCGCCTATTTTGTAAATCAGTTGTTCGACCAGATGGAAAACGGGAAAAAACTGGAGGAGATCCTGGACCGAAGCTATTTCAACAGGAACAGGAAAGCACTGGCCAAAAAGTTCAACAAACCGGCAGAGGAGATCAGTGCTTCGGATGTGATAAAAGAGAAGAACCGATGGATGTCCGATTACATGCAAAAGGGCGAAATGCCCACATTCATGGACGCGTATTTGTACAATATCGCCAGGAGACAGGGCAAATGGGTGGGCGGGATAGAAGATATCGGTGACCAGGCCGGGTTGATGGCGGACCTGATCGATCAATCGGATATCAGCTACTTACTGGCGACCGATACCTTGACAAGGAAGTCGAATAGTGACCGATCAATTGAAAAAATGGTCGGTTTGTATTCGAAACAGGATCTTGAAGGGATTGAAAGCATTACCAGCGAAAATTCCACGGTGAAAGTGAAAGATATGCTGTTGATACGCCGAAACCTGAAAATGGCCCGACGCATCGACAGCCTGATTTCCCTGAGGACCATGTTCCTCGCCATCGGGGCAGCCCATCTCCCCGGGGATAGCGGTGTAATTAGCCTGCTTCGCCGGAAAGGGTTTATCCTGGACCCGGTATTTTCGGATAAAAAGATCCAGGCAGATGACTATACGTTCAAAGAGATACATCTGCCCTGGGTGCAAGTGACCGATGACCAAGGGAACTACACCGTTGAAATGCCGGCCAATCCCGGGAAAGTCAAGCTTTATGGATTATTCGATATGAGATTTCTCATGGACCTGTTTAATATGTCCGGATTTTGCACCGCCGCCTTTATAAATTCCAGCCATATTAATAATGTAGATACCATTTTCAATAAGATGAGCAGGCAAATGTTCCATGACGACAATATCAAGGCAACGAGAAAACTGGAAATCGGCGGCATCGCCGGTAAGGAATATGTCCACGCGTTAATGGGTGAAAATTTGCGCATGCAGATTTTTGTAAATGATAAGATGGTCTATCTGGTCATGTTATCTTCCCTTAAAAAAGAAATGTTAAGTTCGGCCGATGCCGACAAATTCTTTCAGTCGTTTACGATCAAGCCCCGAAAAGTACAGGCGCCGGAGGCCGTCAATGTGTTTACCGACTCGATAATGGGTGTGACATTCACCACCCCTGGCCGTCTTGCCTACAATGAAAAATTCAGCAGCAATAAAGACAAGTCCTGGAAGATTACCTGTTTTACGGGCATGGACCAGTCAGGTAGCGTGGTCATCCTTTTTTCCAAAGAAGTAAAGCCCGGGTATTATATTCCGGATGAAAACGTGGTACATGATGCGATGTTCGAGAAAATGCAGACGCAGTACATCAACCTCCATAGAGACAGTACAATCCTGGACAGTACAAAGATCATAAAGCTCAGGGGAAAAAATAAGGAGCAGCCGGCCATCTCGATGAATATGATCTCCATGGTAAAAGACGGCCGCAATATCGCGTTGATGATGCTCGGTGATTCGTCCGCGATGGAATCGGTATTCAGTTCTTTTCATTTTATTTCGCATCCGTCTGTGCATTGGCAGACATATGAATCACCCGATAGTACGTTCACTACATACGCGCCGGCTGCCTTAAGACCGCACTTCTTTAAAGGAGAAAATAAATTGCAATGGGTTTCATATGATACCACAACGGCCATATCCTACCATGTCATCCCCGATACGTTGGGAAAATATACGTGGTATGCATCGGACAGCCTTTTCTGGAACGGACGGATTGGCGGCGATACCGTCAACAAAATTCTGCTGGAAATAAAAGATGTCGTCAACGGTAGT
>DATJWK010000113.1:0-43088 GCA_035501395.1 Puia sp. | reverse complement strand
ATCGTCGATGCTGTCCTTGCGGGCCTGGATCTTCCGCGCAACACTGTCCTTCGCGGCCTGCACAACCGCCCGGGCGCTGTCGGTTCGCGCCTTCGCCAGCTCCTTCTCCAGCTTTTTGCGTTGCTTGTCGGTATAGTGTTTTGTTGTATCCGCTAACTGTGCAACCAACTTGTCAACCGGAGTGCTATCCTTTTTGACGACCTTTCTTGTCGTATCGCCGCGTAACCCGGGAAGCGTGTCGAGACCGAGCCGGTGGAGACTGTCCAGCCCAAGCCGCGCCAGGCTGTCGGCCATTCCGGGTGACAAGCTGTCGCTGCGGTCCCTGTTGAGGCTATCACCCAGCGATGCAATGGAGTCCCGGTAAGACTTTGCCACGGCCGCCTGATGGAGACTGTCGGCGGCCGCCTTTTCCAGGCTGTCGACAAAATACCGGTGCAGGCTGTCCTGGTGAGCCAGTATCTTTTGTTCCGCTTCGAAGTCAACAAGCCGGGCGGAGCGAAGCGTATCGGCGGTAACATACAATGAATCCTTGTCCTGCTTGATGATCATCATCGGGTGCTTCGTCGCGAGGAACGTATTTTTCTTCCGGTCAGAGATCATATGGTCGGCAATAAGCCGGATGCCTTGCGCGGTATCCCGGTAGTCAGCATTCCCGTCCGCCGTGCTGATACCCGTGCTGTCGTCTACATGGACGTCCCTGCCCGTAATCAACTGCGACCCATCCGTGATGACGGGCCGATGACCCTGGCCATAGGTAAAGGTTGCCTTCTTGTTCTGCAGATCATAGTTGCCTGCCCAGGTAGTGACGGTCCGGCGGGTGGTGTCTTTGAACAACACATCCGTCTTTGTTACAAAATTCGAGACCTGGGTTTGGGTATTGTACAGCAGGCTGTCCGAAGAGAGGTCATATTGCGGATCGCGCAGGACAACATTGCCGCTGAAATGGACGTCCTTGCTATCCTCGAAGTAGACCCCGCGGTCGCTGGTGAGGACCGATTCCTTGTTGACGATCCGGCCGCCGTGGTCATAGGTACCCATCCGGAGGTTCATATCATAGTCGAGCGCATCCGAAGTTAGAACGCCTTTGCCGTCGGTGAGCTTTACATTTTTCTCGAAATGGACGAATTTTTTGCTCACCAGGTACTTCATGTAGTCCGAATAGATGTTGACGGAGTCGTTGTCATTGATATGGACGTTGCCAAAGCATTCGATGTAGTCTTCATGCGGGTTCATCCGCAGGCTGTCGCAGAAGATCAGCGTCGTCTCCTGCTGGATCTCGACATGGCGGACCAGCGTGGTGATCGTCGTAACGGAATCGATCTGTTCGGAGTGATAGATCTCATCATTGAGGATCTTGACGATCTTGACCGTATCGCTGCCGGCAGACCTGAATGCGACCTGCCCCTGGACGCGGTTGGCGAAGTGGAGTAGTATGAAACAGACGAATACCCAAACGCTGCAGGCCGATAGCCGTCTTTTCATCCGCGGGAATTATTGATTAACAGGTTTGGACGCGGCCGAATCGGGTAGGGGGCTCATCAGGGGCCCCGACTTATCCTTCCTCCCGAATACCGAGATATTGACATAGCGTTTCGGATGGAGCCGCAAATCGTCCAGCAGTGTATTCAGGCTTCGGGTAGTGGCCTCCATATTCTGATAAAGTCGTTTGTCGTTGATAAGAAGCCCCAGGGAGCCATTCGTGCTGTTGACCCGCGCAATGGCTGCCCGCAGATCTCCGAGCGTACCGTTGAGGTTCTGGATCGTCTCGGGTATTTTGGCGGTGGACAGGCTTTCCGTGGTCCGGTCGAGGTTGTCCAGCGTGTGGGTGATGTGGTCGTTGTTCTTCGACAGATTGGCCGTGAAATCGTTCAGGTTCTTGAGCGACTGGACAAAATAGCCGGTCTGGTTGCTGAGGAGTTTTTGCAGCTCGGCGCTGGAGGCGGCCAGGTTCGCGATGATGCTGCTGAAATTGTTTTTGGTCCTCGGGTCGAACATCCCGCCAATGACTTCGATCAACGAATCCAGTGAGGTCAGCGTGCCGTTGAGTTTGGCTATGATCGGATCGATATTCTGCTGTATCTGGGAGATGATATTCGGTTTCTTTTTGGTCAGCAGGGTATCGCCGTTGCCAAGGTATTTGGCGGAATTCCCCTTGGCAATAACGATCGTCGATGCCTGAATGATCCCGGGGTTGAGCGTAGCAACTGAGTTGTCGGGGATGCGGACATCTTTTTTCAGCGTGATCGTCACCAGGACGCCGCGGCTGAGGTCTTTATCGGTCTCCGTGATGGCCGAAATATCGCCGACGGTAAGACCGTCGATCTGGACAGCGTTGGAAACATCCATGCCGTCCACGTTGTCAAACAGGGCGTATAATTTTTTGGAATGCTGGAACAAACTGCTGCCTTTCAGAAAATTAAAGCCCAGGATAAGACCGGCGAGGGCGATCACCGCCATCAGGCCGACCTTGGTTTCGTTGGCGATCTTCATTGCGCTAAATTAGTGTTTTTTCGGTTAACCGTCCCGGGGGCGGCCGGTCATGGCCAGTTTTAACGATTCGTGCGAACGGCCGGCGAATCTGCGCTGTTGGTCGGGTGGCCTTCAAGGGTAGCTTTGTATCGTCGAAGCGCATCGAGGATGTTCCGCGCCACTTCGTTCTGACCTTCTTCGCTGTTGAGATATTTCTCCTCATCCTCATTGCTGAGGAAGCCTGTTTCGATCAGCACGCTGGGCATGCCTGTTGCTTCCAGCACGCGGATGCCCTCATCCCGTTGGATAACACCTTCGCTTTCGCGGCCCGCTTTCGTGAATTCATCTTCCACCAGGGTGGCGAACAGGGCGCTATTGGCAAAATATTTCTGCTCATACAATTCTGCCCGCATCCTCGCTACGGGAGAGCTCATATCGAAGACCGCGCTGTCCGCATTTTGCTCGCCGGAAGTGCTGTCGACGTCATCGCCGCCTTCTCCTCTCGCGGTGATCCCCATCCCTTTTCTCCCGCTGCGGTCGGCCTTCCAGATAAAGGCTTCTGTCCCCTTGCGGGTGTGGTGTCCGGTATACGTTTCGTAGATGGGGACACGGCGCCTGCGTTTTCCCTTTCCCACATATCTATGGCCGATGACCCGGCGGGCGACATACGGACCCGCGGGATGGCCGTCATTGTCGCAGTGAATGCAGATAAAGAGATCGCCCCTCGACCGGTTGGCGAGATCGGCGCGATAGTTCAGACCTGCCGCAATTCCGGCATGATGCGTATAGCCCGGAGGAAGATCCGCGCCGACGCCGGGCATCACGTCCGTGGTGCGGGTAAAGACGATCCTGATATCCGGGAATGCTTCGCTGATCAGTTGTCCGAGCTTCAGGGAGATGGACAGGGCAACGTCTTTCTCCTTGGAAAAAAGCCCGCTTGTCCCGTTGTCAAATCCCCCATGACCGGGGTCGATGATAATCGTCCGGATGGCTTGCTTCTGGGGAGGCTGGGGCCCCCCGGGATTACGGCCATCGGGGTAAAAAGAGGTCAGGGCGAAAAAAACTCCGCCCGCCAGCACCATACCTATTAGATGTTTTGTCCGTTTCATTCGCTTCTTATGGCAATCCCTTTCGGGGTGTTTTTCCACTGGCATCGCTCGTTCCGGAACGCTCGCCCGATGTCATGGTAACATACTTCCGGAAGGCCGACAGGATGTCGTTTACGACCTGGCTCTGTCCTGATTTGCTGTTCAAATAGCGTTCCTCCTCCCGATTCGTCAGATATCCGGTCTCGATGAGGACGCTGGGCATGCCCGTCGCCTGGAGAACGCCGATGCCGATCTGCCGCTGCAGGACACCCTCGCTACGCCGGCCGTTTTTTTTGAACGCATCTTCGACAAGGGTACCGAATAACGCGCTGTTCGCAAAATATTTTTTCTCATACAGCAGGGCGCTCATCCTTGCTTCCGGCGTGCTGAGATCATAGGCGCTGTTGTCGCTGTCCCCCATATTTTCGCCGTTCCGCTGGTTGATGGCCTTGCCTTTCGGGAGGCTCCGATCGGCCTTCCATATATAGGTGGCGGTACCGGTCTTTGTGTTGGTGATCCACCGCGTCGCATAGACAGGGACCTTCCGCTTTTTTCTTCCCCTGCCGACCGTCTTGTAACCGGTCACTTCCCGGACCGGATACCGGCCTGCCGGTTCCCCATTGGAATTGCAATGGATACAGATAAACAGATCGCCATGCTCCCGGTTGGCGAATTCGGCCCGGTAACGAATGCCGTCCCGGATCGTCGTGCAGTCGCCGGGTAACTTATCCGTCGTCCGCGTGTAAACGATGTTCAGACCGGGATACGCCTGCTGCAAGGCCTTTCCCAATTTCAGGGAGATGCTGAGCGCAACATTCTTTTCTTTGCTGAACAGTCCATGTGTGCCCGGATCGATTCCGCCATGGCCCGGGTCGATGACGACCGTATGGAGCGACAACCTTTGGGGCGACGGCATCTTATCTGCGGATCGGAAGCCGACTGCATTTCCACAGAGCATTAACATGGCGGCCGTCTTTCTGATCATAGTCCTGATATTTTGCCAAATCCCCTCAATCTTCACATATTCTTATGGGAGTTATGGCTATTTTTGCCGCGTACCTTATCGCCGAAACCGACTCGTCGCATAAAAAGTATGAATAATAACGGACGCAAAATTACTTCAAAAACTTTACTGATATTGACTTTTACTGTTCTATTCTTTTCAGTAACGTTCAATAGTCCGGCAAATTATTCACCCGCGATCCGTTTTGACAAAACGCTAACATATTCAACCGTCCCTTCTGATCCGACCGGATCCGATCCCACCGCGAATCCATCTTCCGTCGCCTCCGGACCGGCCATCTCCGATACGGTCCCGACTACTCACCGCGACTACATCCGGCCGCTCCCATCCGTGGACACGAGCTACCGGGATATCCGCGCCGACACTTCGCGGTATTTAACGATCCGCTTACGGTACGGCCGCAGCGCGGATACCCCCGACTATGCCATTTCAAAAGATACGATGGCGGCGGAGATTTCCTACAAGGCCACAGACTCCATTGTCATGAAGGTCCATTCCCAGCAGATCACGCTTTATTCAAAAGCGGAATCCAATTACCAGGACGCCAAGCTTACCGCCGACAGGATCCTGTTCGACCAATCCCGGAACCTCGTTATCGCGTCCCCAAGCCACGATTCCGCAGGGGTCGTCAAAGGCTTGCCAAAATTGGTCCAGGGAGACAATACCATGACGTCCGACACGATCACCTATAATATCAAATCCCAGAAGGCGATCACCCAGCACACCTATACGGTCTCGGGTCAGATGTTCGTACATGTGGACAAAATGAAGAAGATCACTCCCGAGGAGTACTTCGGCTACCGGGGCGTCTTTACGACCTGCAACCTCGATACGCCGCATTTTGCATTCCGGACCAACAAGATGAAGATCATCAACCAGAAGATGGCGATCACCGGGCCCATCCACCCGGAATTCGAAGGCGTACCGATCCCCATTTATCTTCCCTTTGGCTTCTTCCCGCTGACACAGGGTCGCCACTCGGGGCTGTTGCCGCCGGAATTCACGTCCAGCGACCAGGCGGGCCTAGGTCTGACCGGCCTGGGTTACTATCGGGTGGTCAGCGACAATTTCGACGTGATCTTCCGGACCGACCTGTACTCCTATGGCGGATGGGCGGTTTATCTAACGCCAGAATACAAGGTCCGGTATCGATACAGCGGGCAGGTGAACTTTACCATGCAGAACACCAAACTCCTTGCTTCTTCCGGCGCCGACGCCTTCCAGCAAACGAGGACCTTTAGCTTTAACTGGGCCCATACCATGGACCAAAAAGCGCGGCCGGGGACCAATTTCTCCGCGAATGTCAACGTGGCTTCCACCAAGTTTGCGGCCAGCCAGCTCAACAATCCCACGGCCGCATACAATAACCAGCTGAGTTCTTCGATCACGTATTCCCATACGTTCGCGCAGAAGTATAACCTCACGATGAGCGCCAATCACAACCAGAACAACGAGACCCGGCTTATCAACGTCTCCTTGCCGAATCTTTCCTTCACGGCGCCGGTCACCTATCCGCTACAGGCAAAAACATTCGTCGGTACGCCAAAATGGTATGAGAAGCTTGGGATCGGCCTGACGACGACCGTAGCGGGCAACGCCAGTTTCTATGACTCCTTGTTTACCCTAAAGCGGGCAATCGACACCTTCCAGTGGGGCGCCCAGAACGCGATCCCCATCACCCTCGCTCTTCCCATAAAAGGCCCGGTCACGGTTACACCCGGGGTAAGCCTTTCCGAACGGGTCTATTCACGAAAGATGTTTCGCCACTACGATGCCGGCCGCAACAAGGTGGATACCGATGCCATCGCAAAAGGAATTTTTCAGGAAGAGAGCATGTCCTACAGCCTCAGCCTGGCCTCCGCCATATTCGGTACCTTCCAGGGCTTTGGGCGAAACAGCACACTGATGGGCATCCGGCATGTGATCCGCCCGACTATCGCCCTGACCTATACCCCCAATTTTGCCGGCAAGGACTGGTACACGATCCGAACGCCCTATGACACGGGCGACGTAACGAAATTTACCCCTACCCGAAGGGTGTCCTATTATGATGGGACCGTTTACGGGCCGTTCTCGGAGGGGACGTTCGGCGGCATCTCCTTTGGGCTGGACAACCATTTTGAGATCAAGACCCGGTCGAAGACCGATACATCGAGCGCGGGTATCAAAAAGACGACGATCATCGACGGGGTCGGATTTACCGGGAGTTACAACTACCTAGCCGACTCCTTTAAGTTGTCCAATATTTCGCTGTACTTCCGCAGCACCCTGTTCAAGAACATCAATATCACCGGCGGCGCCACCATTGACCCCTATCAGCACAACGCCCACGGAACGGATGTCGACAAATATGCCTGGGAAGGAAAGTCATTTTCCGTGGGCCGGATCACCACCGGCAACCTGGCAATCTCCACCAGCTTTAAAAGCGCCCCGATCGATCAGAAGCTGGAGGATCAGAAGAAGGCGGCACAAGGGTCGGACCAGCTCCCCATGACAATAGAAGAACAGCAGGCGCAATTGAACTATATCCGGCAGAACCCCGGGCAGTTTGCGGATTTCAATATCCAATGGTCACTCAATCTCTCCTTTGCGTTGAACTTTACCAACCAATTGCAAACCAACTATAGTTATAAGACCACGATCACCTCGAGTATCAACTGGAGCGGTGATTTCAACCTGACCAGTAACTGGAAGGTTGGTTTAACCGGCTTCTATGACGTGAAGGCGGGCGATATGCAATCGCTGACCGCCTCCATATCCCGAAACCTTCATTGCTGGCAGATGTCCATCAACGTTACCCCGGTCGGGTATACCCACTTCTTCAGCTTTACCATTAGCCCCAAGTCGGGAATCCTGCAGGATCTGAAGATCAACCGGACGAAGTACTTTTATAACGAATAGGATGAACCTGCCCCGGACCCGCTAACGGCGGTCCCCGAGCTCCCCGGCCACATAATAATCCCGCATCAGGATAAACACCCGTTGTTTGAGACTCTCCACCGTTTCATCGGGCATCGGCGCGACCGGATCCAGGAAGTGCATGGCCAGGCGATGCGGCCGTAGATAAAAGGTTTTATCGGCCGGCATGATCTTCCGGCTATGGAAAATGATGGCGGGAATAATCTCTTTGCCTGTGGTGAGCGAAAGACGGAAAGCGCCATCGTGAAAAGATTTCAATGGCTCGGAAGTCTTGTTGCGGGTCCCTTCCGGGTAAATGCACATATGCAGCCCCATGTCCAATGCCTCTTTCATCTTTACGAAACTGTCGCGGCGGCTGGCTTCGCTCTTTCGGTCGACGAGGACACTGCCGGTGCGATACATCATTCCGAACAGCGGCGCCCTGGCCATTTCGATCTTCGCGATGGTCTTATTGCCGCCGGGTATACCCGGGGAAGTTACGGGCACGTCGATAAGCGCGTTATGGTTGCAGACGACGATATAGGTTTGTCCCCTGACGAACTTTTCTTTCCCTTTTATCCGCAAGGGACATCCGGCCAACGGTAGAAAAACACCCATCCATACCCGTGAATACCGGGTAAACCAATTGGTTTTTTGCGGGTCGCGGCGGAAATAACAAAAGAGAAGGAAAGGGATCATAAAGACCAGCATGGTGACCACAAATATGAGGATGGCCCATACGGCCCAGATGCGCCCGAGGATATTCCAGATCCCAAACTTTTTGTCCATGGTCAGTCGCTTTTTGTTCAATGCCCGTCAACGGTTAGTTCAACACCCAATCTACAGGGTCGATGCCTTTGCTCATGAGCCAGGTATTTGCACGGGAAAAATGACGGCAGCCGAAGAAGCCCCGGTCGGCCGAAAAGGGTGACGGATGGGCTGCCTTTAACACCAGGTGCTTTGTTTCATCGACAAGGGCCTGCTTTTCCTGCGCAAACTTTCCCCACAAAAGGAAAACGACATGGGGTTTCCCGGCAGAGACCTTGCCGATCACGGCATCGGTGAATTCCGCCCAGCCGATCCGGGCATGACTCATGGGATCGTTTGCGCGGACCGTGAGGGACGCGTTGAGCAGCAGCACACCCTGCTCTGCCCAATGGGTCAGATTGCCGTGGTTGGGGATGGGCATGCCGATATCGCTATGGAGCTCCTTAAAAATATTGATCAGCGATGGAGGTGGCGGGATACCTTTTGGGACCGAAAAGCTCAGGCCATGCGCTTGCCCCGGACCGTGGTAAGGGTCCTGCCCCAACAGTACGATCTTTACCCTGTCGAAAGGGGTAGTGTTGAAGGCATTGAATATGAGGCTACCCGGAGGATAGATGGTTACGCCGCTCATCCTCTCGGTTTTCAGGAAGGTAGTGACCTGCAGGAAATAAGGTTTTGCGAACTCCTGTTTCAGTACCTGTTTCCAGCTTTCTTCGATCTTGACTTCCATAATAATATATGCGTTCCTGGCGATGACGGGCTGTCCGCCCGCCCCTGATAGCGGGCCGAAGATAGGTATAACCGCGAATTTTCTTTATTTTCGCGGCGGTTTTCGCGGCGCGGTGTGGCCGGCCGGCGAATCACCGATCGTTAAACGCGAGCCGACCCGGTAGCTCAGCTGAATAGAGCTCCTGCCTTCTAAGCAGGTGGTCGTGGGTTTGAATCCCGCCCGGGTCACAAGCAATTTTTTCAAAGGTATCGAGTTTTCGATACCTTTTTGCTTTCAAATCCAACTCAGGCCTGCGTTTCACCAATTTCTCCGAAACTTTTTCGATCATTTCGAACGGTTAGCATCTGTCTGATTCGGGGACTTTTTCGGGGACTTCATTTGCAGGCCCCCTCGAATAGTTGGGTAACCAACGGCTTATTTCAGAGTAAAAAAGGAGGATTTTTTAACCGACTAAAAAGATTCGCCATGTACGTCAAACAAGAGTGTAGCATTTTATTCTATCGAAAATTGAAGAAGACCAACCAAAAAGGTCTGGTTCCCTTGTATGTGCGGGTTTCCATCGACGGCGTTCGCGATGAAATTGCAACCGGCATCTGGGCTAAACCGGACCACTGGGATCAGGAAGCGCAGTTTTTCCTCTCAAGCGCTCCCCAACACCAAAAACTCAACGACAAAATTGCGAAAATGCGCACTGATCTGAATCGGCATTTTGATCTGGTGCAGGTTCGGCACGAAACCGCGACCTCTGAATTGGTCCTGAAAGCGTATGGGACGCCGCTGCGTAGTCAAAAATTGCAGGCCGAACAAGCTGAAAACCTATCGTTAAGCGAGTGCCTTGATTCGCTTGTAGATCGATATGTTTTGCTAGGCAAACAAAAAGAACGGGCCAATGACCTTGTGCTTCCCATCGCTGAGGCCAAACTGAAACTGTTAAGCAAGGATCATGAGGTACTGAAGGAAGAATTGCAGAAAATCCTTCGTCGATTCAACCGAATTGCCGATGATCGGGATTGGGAGAAAACGGTTATGCTTGCTGCTAACCAGCATGTCCTCCACTTTATGGAGCTTTGTTTTGCCGGTCACCGATCATATACGACACTCGAAAAAATGTGGGGCCGTAAAAAGCGTCTTGGAGATTTTTTGTGCCATCGATATGAAGTGATTGATGTCCCGCTTGATAAGGTTCAGCTAAAGATTGCTGATCAGTTCCTGATGTATAATATTTCACAGCATCGGATAATAGAAAACTCGGCCATGAAATATGTCCAATTCTTGAAAGAAATACTGGCCCGCGCGTTTTCGAACGGATGGTCGACTGCCAATGTCTTGGATCGGTATACCTGTCACTATGAAGAGACGGATCGAAAATGGCCTACGCCGGCCGAATTGGAGCGTTTTCGGCTGACAGAGTTTGACACCGATCTCCAGAATATTGTCCGAGACTGCTACATTTTTGGCTGTTATACCGCGTTCGCTTATGCGGAGCTTCACAGCTTTTCACCCGATCAAATTATTGTCGGTATTGATGGCAAGAAATGGGCTGATAAAAACCGGCGTAAAACTAAAGTCGAGGAATGCTTGCCGCTGTTACCTATTTCCCTGGCCATTATAGAAAAATATAAGAAACACCCTGTTGTGATACGGCGCAGGAGGTGCCTCCCTATCCCTTGCAATATTGTATACAACCGCGAATTGAAGAAAATGGCGAAGAAAATGGAATGGCGAATAAAGTTGGATGGGCACACTTCCCGGTATTACTTTATTAACGAGGTCGCGTATGGGAATGGAATTAAAGATTTGAAGTCGCTGGCCAAAATGGTCGGCATAAAGTCCATTAAGACTCTTCTCAAATATTTGAAAGGCAATAAACTGGCGATAAGTGAACAGATGCATATGGTTGAAAGCAAGCTTTTCCACCCAGACGGCTCTGTCCGAAGCGTGAATCAACAAATTAATGAAGGAGCAATAATAATTAATATGCAAGCCTCCAAATAAAAGGAGCGTATGGAAATACGCTCCGGTCTAACGATTGCTTGCCATTTAAAAATGTGACTTAATGGGTCGAAATCGAGGTCGCGGGCGGAATCGAACCGCCGTAGAAGGTTTTGCAGACCCGTGCCTCGCCTCTCGGCCACACGACCTTACATGGACAAAAATACGAGGTTTCTGTTTAGTCTACAAAAATAATAGACTGATAATATTTTTACATATCTTTGTGTTTGAGCTCTTCGACCAAATCGATAAAGGAGTACACGATGACGACAGATGAGATAAAAATTCGTCTTACCGCATTCTGGGTCTTGCTTCTGACTGCCGGGTATATTCTATTCGGATTTCAGGCAATCCCCATTTTGCTGGCGGCGGATTTCGCACTACGGTCCTTCAATCTTGGCCGGTGGAGCCCGCTTTTCCGGCTTTCGGCGGTTGTTGCGGCCTTCCTGAACTGGAACGGCAAACCGGTTTATCTGCCAGCGAAGCGGTTTGCGGCGCGTATCGGCTTTTTGATTGCTGTCGTGATGGCCCTGTTTGCGCTTGCGGGAAGCCCAGTCGCCGTCGGGCTTGCCGTTGTACTCGCGGTGTTTGCCGCTCTCGAATCTCTCGCCGGAATTTGTGCGGGTTGTTATTTGTATGATATTATCCAACGCATTGCAAACTGAACCTATTAATATGCGTATTTTTTCCATGGTGGTTCCGCGTTTCACGGCAACCTTGCTGCTGGTATTTGCGATCACCCGTACCGGCGCACAGGTGCCCGGCAATGCCAACCCAGCGTATTTTACTATCGAATCTTACTATAAGGTCAAATGGGGGTATGCCGAGGAATTCATCCGGCTCTGGAAGGCCAATCACTATCCCCTTCTGAAAAAGGCCCTGGACCATGGCGATGTGATCCGGATCAAAGCGGAGACACCCCGCTTCCACAGCGGTGAAGATACCAGGTGGGATTTTCGGGTAACCGTTGTGTTCAGGGACGTGGAGAAGGCATTTGACGAAGATTTGCTCACGCCATACAAGAAGGAGGCGTTTCCTGATCTTGAAGCGCTTGCCAAATCCGAACAGCATCGATTCGAATTATTGCTCGCTCACTGGGACGTCGAAACCGCTGAGCAGCCTTTACCCTGAGTTCAATTTACTACATATGAGAAGACTATATTTCCTGTTTGCGCTCTGCGCTGTTGTACTACGGGCGCTTCCGCAGGGCTCCGATGAATATACCGCGGAACTGCAACAAGGTTCAGGCACCTTTAGCGCGCTGGGTAGTTGGCGCGGCGTTTTTCAGGTCCGCAGTGGCGTAGAGGTGCCAATAAACTTTGAAATTCGGGTGGGGCCGCGAGGCGCGCCGACACTTTATTTTCGAAACTCGAATGAACTCTTTGAAGGCGGACCCGTCCACCAAACGCCCGACTCCCTTATTATCCAGCTGAACCAATTTGACAACGAGCTCGCCTTCCAGATAAGAGATGTGGGTCTATCGGGCGTCCTTCGACGTCAGGACGGAAGTGGTCATCCTATAGCGATAACCGCTACGGCCGCTACGAACTGGCGATTCAAAGATAACGGCATTCCACCGGCAAGAGATATCTCTGGCACCTATTCGGTGACTTTCACGGGTGCAGACGGCAAAGAGGAGAAGTCCGTTGGACTATTCAGTCAACAGGGAGTGCGACTGAACGCCACATTCCTTCATGTCACTGGCGACTCGCGATTCCTGGAAGGCATTGTTGAAGCGGACAGTTTCCGGCTGTCTTCCTTTATCGGCTCAGGACCGTCGCTATATATCGGAAGTGTACAAAGCGACGGCAGCATTACCGGTCAAAACATCGGCGTACGCGGTGAAACTTCCTTTTACGGAAGGCCCGACTCCGGCGCCAAACTTCCCGATGCGTATGCGCTGACCTTGCTGAAACCCGGATATACCGCATTGGATTTTTCATTTCCGGACGTTAACGGTCGCCTGGTCTCCCTTCGAGATTCGAAATTTCGGAACAAGGTGGTGGTAGTCACGATCGGCGGGACATGGTGTCCCAATTCCATCGACGAGACCGCCTTCCTCGCCCCCTGGTATGAGGCGAATCATTCACGGGGTGTAGAGATCATTTCCATTCAATACGAGCGGCGGACCGATAGCGCATTTATTCGGAAAGCCCTTGACCGGATGCGACAACGATATGACATCCATTACGACCAGATCGTCGGCGGGATTGCAGACAAAGCCGTGGTGGCCAAATCGCTTCCGTCACTCAATGCCTTCCTTGCGTTTCCTACGACCATCTTCATCGACCGGGAGGGGAGGGTAGCCCGGATCCATACCGGCTTTAACGGACCGGCCACGGGACGGCTGTATGATGAATTCAAAAAGGAGTTTAGTGAAGAGATCAATGAGTTGCTCAAACAATAAGCCTACAGTGAACCGGCTTACAAAAAATAATAGTCTACTAATTTGGTAGAGTAATAAATATACACTAGCATTGCACTTGATTCTAGTGTAATGCTCTCAATTCAACTTATGACCGCTCGACATTTTGCCGGCTTCTATTCGTACACTCAACATGAGTTGACAGTTCGTTACGTACTCTTTTCCGGCAATTATTTCTGTTGCTGACCTGGCAGATACGCTTCCCTCTTACTACTATATCTTTTGATTGCCATCGCGTGCTGAATGCGCCCGCGGCCATATTATTCCCAAAACAAACTGTATGAACAATTCAGATTCACGCTATTTTGTCCTTCATTTAATTACACTGATCGTCTTAACGATCGTGCTTCCGGTCTCCTCCTTCGGACAGAACAATAATATCAGTCTGGCGGGCAAAATATATGACGGCAAGACCGGGGTTGCTTTGCCGGGCGCCACCGTACACATCAAGGGCACGACCCATGAGGTCATTACAGACAAAACCGGAGAATTCCGGTTTATTACAGGCCAGCGGCCCCCCCTGACGTTGATCGTCTCCTACGTGGGGTATAAAACCCGTGAGGACGAAGTGAACGGCACCGGGTTTATCACGATCGATTTGCAGGAAGCGAACACCCAGTTGAGTGATGTCGTTGTCGTCGGATATGGTACACAGACCCGCAGAAGCCTGGCCAGTTCCATCGCCAAGGTAGATGCCGAGGAGACCAGACAAATCCCTGTGGCCGGTTTCGATGCCCAGTTGCAGGGCAAAGCCGCGGGTCTGCAAGTGAATTCGCAATCCGGTACGCCCGGAGAAGGCATCCGGATCCGGGTGCGTGGTTCGACCTCCATTTATGCAGGGAACGATCCTTTGTATATCGTCGATGGGGTATTTGTCAACAGCAGCACACTTTCCAATCCCGATGCGACGACAGCCGACGGGAAGGCAGGGCCGGTCAATCTTGGTGAAAAGGCTACTTCGCCGCTCGCGGATATCAATCCTTCCGATATTGAAAATATCGAAGTGCTGAAAGATGCGGAGGCGACTGCGATATACGGCTCACGCGGCGCCAACGGCGTTATTATCGTGACTACAAAGCACAGCGGCTTCGGCGCCAAATCGAAGATCATATTCAATACTGCTGTCGGTGTCGCCGCAGTTCAGAAAAGCCGTCTCTGGAAAGTGGCGACGGGCCCCCAGGATGCGATCATCGCCAATGAGCAATGGATCAATTCCGGGATTGATGAACCCGGGCTGAACCAGAATGCATCGAACGAGCTTTTTCAACGCTTGCCGAATGGCCAGTTCAACTCCCAGGACCAGTCACCCACTAATCCCGACCGCGGCAATCCATCCGACCAGGGTACATATTCCGGGGTCCGGCTGAACGAGGTTTTCCGAAATGCGCTCCTGCAAAATACAGATCTTGCTGTGGAGGGCGGTTCCTCTAACTCGAAGTACTATATCGGCGGTTCGTATTCCACACAGGAGGCTACCATTCGGCCCGCCGGTTTTAGCCGGGCAAGTGTGAAAACGAATTACGACGTCCGCCTGAATGACTGGGTCTCTTTTGGAGTCAGCAACCTGATCTCCCGTACCCACCGGACGCAGCTAAGGGATGGTAACGGTCCGGAGGCCGGGATCTTCCAGTCGGCATTGCAGACGCCTTCCTATCTTCCGACGACCTTGCCAAGCGGAGCGCCCGCCCGGTGGGCGAATTTTGATAATACCGAGGTGCTGGTGAGCAATCCGGCGCAATGGACGAATAGCCTTCGGGACATCGGAAATCTCTACCTCGACGCACAGATCACGCCTCAAATAAAATTTCATAGCACGGTTGGTATCGATTATGACAACTATAATGAAATAGAGTACTACAATACCAATACGCTGATCGGTTCGACGTATAACGGCGAAGCCAAGAACAATATCATCCAGCTAACCGGTTGGGTCAACGAGCAGACCCTTACCTATAAGACAAATTTCAGCCAGCGGGATCATTTTGGCATCCTGATTGGAAATACCCTTATGGGCAATGTTTTTACCGCGGACTATACTGCCGGCACGGGGTTTCCCAGCAACGCCTATACGCTGATATCTGCGGCGGCTAACCAGGTGGCCTCCCAGGATGCCTGGAAGAATTCGCTGGCCTCCTTTTTCACGAGGGTCAATTATGATCTCGGCGAAAAGTATTATATCGAAGCGACAGCCAGGGCAGACGGTTCGTCCAAATTCGGCGCAGCCAATCGATGGGGTTATTTTCCTGCTATAGGCGGCGCCTGGAGAATAAAGGAAGAAGAATTCCTTAAACACGTCAGCGCGATCAACAATCTGAAGATCCGCGGCTCTTACGGCATTACCGGCAACCAAAACGGCATCAATAACTATGCGTCCCAAGGGTTATGGACAGGGTCCGCCGGCTATCCCAACAGCCCCACTGGCCAGAGCCAGCCCGGTACGCAACCCTTACAATTGGCCAATCCAAACTTAAAATGGGAAAGCACCGCGCAGGCAGATATCGGTATAGATCTGGGTTTGGTAAAAGGCCGCATTGAGGTCGTCCTTGACCTGTATTCCAAGCACACCAAAAATGCGCTGGTCAATCTGCCCGTACCCTCTTCCACAGGATTTAGCTCTCAGTTCGCCAACGCCGCCGAGATCAGTAATAAGGGTTATGAGATTGGGGTCAACACAATAAACGTGGAGACCAGGGATTTTAAATGGGTGACCAATTTTAATATCTCCGGCAATGTCAATAAGATCCTGCGTCTGGCTACACCCATTACTTTCTACAGCCGCAATTGGCTTATAGACGCCCAGGGGCACGCCATGTATTCGTTCTGGCTGTACAAACAGTTGTATGTCGATCCTGCCACAGGCAACTCCGTCTATCAAACGGCCAACGGCAAAACGTCCTACTCGGGAACTTACAGCCCTAACATTACACTCACAACGGCAGATCGCGTCATCATGGGTAACGCCATGCCCGACTTCTTTGGCGGTATAACGAATAATGTCAGTTATAAAGGATTCGACCTGTCGATCTTCTTCTCCTATCAATACGGCAGCAATATTCTGAACTACAACCGATTTTTGGGAGAAAAGCAAGGTCAGGCCGGTTATGACGGACGGTTCGTCATCGAAAGCCAGATGGATCGTTGGACGCATCCGGGACAGATCACTTCCGTACCGCGGGTGACGAGTGTCGGCAATAACTACCTTATTGAACAAAACAGCCGTTTTTTGGAGAACGGATCATTCCTTCGCCTGAAGACCCTGAGCATTGGCTATTCGCTCAATAAGCTTAGTACAAAACTAAAAGTCGAGAAGATCCGCGTTTACGTACTTGGCTCCAATCTTTGGCTGTTGACAAAATACACCGGACCCGATCCGGAGATTAGCGTTAACCAGGGCAATGGAGGCAATGCACCGGGCCTCGATCAGGGTACACCACCCCAGCCGCGCAGCCTGCAAGCAGGCATCAATATCACCTTATAACACACTCATCCAAATGCAAACGCAACATCATTATATTCGGACGACCCGCTTTTCTATGTATGTCTTATTGATTGTCTCCAGCTGGTCCTGCCATAAATTCCTCGATGTTCTTCCGACCGATGCCGTCTCGGATACCCAGGCCATCACCGACAGCGCTTCGGCCACCAACGCCGTCCGGGGTGCCTATCGGGCGCTTGCGGCCAGCGGATACTACGGGGCAACCTACCAGTTTGACGTGTTGCTTTCCGGAGATGCCCTTCACTATACTCAATCCGGGGCCAGTCAGCTCCAGTTTATCTATCATACCCTGACAGCCGACAATAATGACCTTGAGACCATTTGGGCGGCTGAATATGCGGCTATCAATGACGCCAATTTTGTGATCGCGAAGGTGCCTGGTATCGTCGCTCCAACACTCAGCCGGACTTACCGCAACCAATTGCTGGGAGAAGCGCACTTTATTCGCGCACTGGCGTACTTTGATCTCGGCCGTGCCTTTGGCGGCGTGCAATTGTTCCTGACACCCACCACCAAGGTTGCCGACAAATTGGGAAAGCCCCGTAACAGCCAAACTGAAACCTATGCCCAGGTGCTTAGTGACCTCGACGCGGCGGATTCGCTGCTACCGGTATCTGCTGCCATCAGAGACCGGGCTACCCGGCTGACGGCAGTGGCGCTCCGGGCGCGGTTGAATCTCTATTTGCAGCATTGGACGCAGGCGGAAGCGGATGCCGGCAGCCTTATCGCAGATTCGGCGGAATACAAATTGGTGAGCCCATACAACAATTTCTTTAATGGTATTAATACCACAGAGAGCATTTTTGAGCTGTCCTACAGCCTTACCAATCCCAACCCGATGTATGGCAACTGGAAGTTGGGTGGCAATTATACGCCAAACGACTCCACCGTCAGTTTGCTGCAGGATTCGACCATTGGCGGCAGCCGGAGTTCCCTGTTACTGCACTCCGGCACCAGCATCCTTGGGAATTTATATCCGTTGAGTACGGGCACCAATCCGGTCTATGTCATCCGGATTGCCGAAATGTGGTTGATCCGGGCGGAGGCCAGGGCGCAGGAGGGGGATTTGGCGGGAGCGCTAAGTGATCTTAATGCCATCCGGACCAGGGCGGGGCTGCCAAACAGTACCGCTGTGACGCAGTCCGATCTTTTGCTGGCCATCGAGAGTGAACGGCGGGTGGAATTTGCGCTGGAACCGCACCGCTGGTTCGACCTGGTCAGGACCGGGAGGGCCGCCGCCGTCCTGAATGTCACTGATCCGAACCATTATTTGTTCCCTATACCGGCGCCGGAGCTCCAGGCCGACGCCAGCCTCACCCAAAACCCCGGATACTGACCCGTATTATCCGTAAATAATCTAAACACAATGCGTCCAAAACAAACAAGTCCGGAAAATAAGGCTCAGGCGGCGGTGCAGGAGCAAAGAGAATGGAAACCCTGGGAAAAATCTCTATTCCGTTTTTTCTTTCTGTTTTTCGCGATCCTTATCCTTCCGATCGAAGGGAGCTTCTATCGCCGCCTCTTTTCGATCCACTGGACCCACCTGCATTTTCACGAATTGATGGATCTGGCGAAATACCAGTTACAAATCTTCCCCGAAGGCAGTATCCCGAAGTGGGGCATCGGCAGTTTTGCGACTTGGGGTATTGTTGCCGTGGTCTCAGCCTTCGGTGCATTGGTATGGGGCAGGTTGGACAGCCAGCGGAAAGAATACACAGTGCTCTATTATTGGTTACGGGTGATCGTTCGATACCGGTTGGCCTTTCTGCTGATCGTGTATGGATTTATCAAACTGTTCCCGCTCCAGATGCCGTACCCCTCCCTGAGCAATTTGTTAACCAACTATGGGGATTTCTACGCCTGGAAGATATATTTTCAAACGCTCGGCATATCGCCAAAATATGAATCCTTCCTTGGCTTTGTTGAAATTTTGGCTGCCTTCTTACTCTTTAACCGACGGACAACGACGTTTGGTGTCGGGCTGATCTTCGGCTTTATCGGCAACGTCGCGGTAGCAAATGGATTCTATGACATTGGCGAGCAGGTGCTGAGCACATTTATCGTGTTGATGGCTGCCTTTCTTTTAGCAAAGGATGTTCCGTGCCTGTATCGCTTACTCGTGAAGGAAGAATTTACCGCCGGGGATAAATTCATCCCTGTCTATTCGAAGGGGTTAAAAAAGGTCCGCCTGGGACTCAGGGCGGCTTTTCTTGTGTTTACGCTGGTCTTCGCTTTCAAGGTATTTGAAAATTACCGGACAGATCCATACAAGATCCCGCATACCCCAGGCCTGCACAACGCTTATGGCTATTATAATGTCCGGGAATTCATCCTGAACAGGGATACGGTCCCCTATTCGAAGACAGACCCCAACAGATGGCAGGACGTCATATTTGAAAAATGGTCGACCCTGACCATCAGAGATAACCAGCCGGTGGTAATCGATAAATCCAGCGGCGAGGAGGCGCACGAAAAAGATATCGACCGGAATTATGAACTGGCGGGGTTCGCCGGAAGGCACTATTATTATTATGAGGCGGATACGGTCAATCACACGCTGGCGCTGCAGAACAAGAATAAAGACCTTCGAAACGAAAAGCTGTTCCTTTCTTATGCCAGACCAAACGACTCAACGATCGTTTTATCCGGCGTCAATGAACGAAGCGACTCCATCCATGTCGTTCTCGAGAAAGTGGATAAGAAATATATGATGTTCGAAGGAAGGCGGCGACCTGTCAAGATCTAGTTCCAATTACTCAGCAATACTTACCAATATGTCGACATCGGAAATAAGCATCGATCCTGGCGCGAGCAGATATAAGAAGGGTCCGGCATTCCGGCTAGCCGCCAACGGGTTATTGAAATCCCCGGAGCACAGCCCATGGAGGTCTTACCAAAAGATCGCCTTTCGCATAGCCTTCCTTTATTTTCTTTTTTTGTGCCTTCCGACCTATCCGGCGTTCTATACCCGGCTGTTTGGCCTCCGCCTATCAAAAATCACGTACAACGACTTTCAGGAGATTGTAGCCTTCTGGCCGCCGCAACTTGTTACCATCGAATCGGAGGAAGGGGTGTTTGGGATATACAACTATATCAACTTGATCCTTGTACTGGTGGTGGCTGTTATTGGCGGCAGCCTTTGGACCTTGCTTGACAAGAAAGCCACGCAGTATAACAAACTCTACTATTGGATCCGCGTGTTGGCCCGTTACCGCCTCGCATACGGCATGATCGGCTGGGGTCTCAAGAAAGCATTTCCGATGCAGATGGTGTATCCGACAGTAGGGATGCTGAACACCCCCTTTGTCGATATGGCGGAGAAGAAACTATATTGGTCGCATGTCGGCGTATCGTTTGGATATACGATCTTTCTGGGTTTCGCGGAAATTGTTCCCGGTCTCTTGCTGCTGAACAGGAAGACTTCCGTTTTGGGCGCTGCCCTGGCGGCCGTCGTGACCTTTAATATCTGCATTGCCAACCATGCGTATGATGCCGGCGTTGCCGTACCGGCAGCCTATTTCTCCATCATAGGGATTTTAATTGCCTGGTACGATCTGCCAAAAATATGGAACCTGCTGGTACGTCGGCAGGACATTGCGCCTTACCGATATTACCCCGTTCTTTCGCGAAAATGGCAAAAGTGGGGAAGGACAGGATTGAAGGCGGTATTCAATATTCTGTTTGTCCCAGTAGCTGCAGCACTGTGGGCATACGGTTTCTTTAACGGGAACAATTACAATATACCGAGTACCCGGGGTTTGGGCGGTACAAAAGGCTATTATAACGTGACCGAATTTCGGTTGAATAACAAGCTGATCCCTTATACTCCGCAGGATTCGATCCGTTGGCAGGATGCCATTTTCGAGAGCTGGTCGTCGCTGAGTTACCGGACAAACCGCGGCGCTATTGCCGACAGGATGATCGGGTATTCACCGCTGCGGGTCAGGAACGATCAAAAGAATCACCAGCTCAATCAGGTCGAAAGTCAGAATTCAGACAAGCTGCTGAAGGAGAAGAAGAACAGGGATATGGGGGTGACGCGTTGGGAGGTGGGCGGCATGGCGGGGGAGAGGAGATACTTTTTCTATAGGGCCGACACGGTACATCAGATCCTTTACCTGCAGAATAAGAATGTCAACGCACGGAATGAAACGCAGGTATTGCATTACAGCCGGCCGAGCGTTGACCGGATCATCCTGCAGGGTATCAATGAGTTTAAGGATTCGATCTATGTCGTCCTTGACCGTGACCATAAGAAATATCCCCTGGTAGAAGGACGGCAAAGCGCGATCGCCGCCTATTGAACCAACCTTAAAGGCCAACTTTCGTATTCATGAAGGACACGGAGAGAAAAAATTACGACGCTGTTGTCGTTGGATCGGGACCGAACGGATTGGCGGCGGCCATCACCTTGCAAAGAAACGGCTTGACCGTATTGTTGCTGGAGGGCAGGAACAGCATTGGCGGCGGTTTGCGTTCGGCCGAGCTCACGCTGCCCGGATTCACCCACGATATCTGTTCTGCGATCCATCCGCTCGCGGTGGCGTCGCCGTTTTTCCGGTCCCTTCCGTTGACCAGGCATGGACTAGAGTACGTTTATCCAAAAATTGCAGCGGCACATCCACTCGACGGTGAAAGAGAGGTAGTCCTTGGCGGGTCCGTGGAAGACACCGCCAAACCGCTTGGCAAAGATGGAGCGGCCTACCTGCGGCTCATGGACCCTCTGGTCAGGAACTGGAACGCTGTTGAATCGGACGTGCTTGGACCGCTGCATTTCCCGTCGGATCTAACCGGCATGGTGAAGTTCGGCCGGAAAGCGTTACAGCCGGCAACTTTACTGGCACGCCGGTGGCGGACAGAGGAAGCCAAGGCATTATGGGCCGGAATGGCGGCGCATTCGTTGCTGCCCTTGTCCAAGGCTGCGACGAGCGCCATCGGTCTCGTACTGATGATTACCGGACATCTCCATGGATGGCCTTTGCCGAGACGCGGATCGTCGGCGATCGCTGACGCACTGGCGGCCTATTTTATTTCTCTTGGCGGAAAGATTGAAACAGGAGTGCCGGTTCGGTCCCTTGAGCAGTTGCCGGCTTCGAAAGCGTTGCTGCTTGACCTAACCCCACGGCAATTGTTGCAGTTGGGAGGACATCGCTGGTCCAGGCTATATCGATGGCAGCTAGACCGATATCGGTACGGCATGGGTGTTTTTAAAGTGGACTGGGCTTTGGCGGGTCCGATCCCTTTTACTACGCCGGGCTGCCGGCAGGCGGGCACCATACACATCGGCAATACGTTGAAGGAGATCGCCGCATCGGAGGAACAGGTTTGGGCGGGCAGTCATCCTTCGCAGCCTTTTGTATTGCTCGCTCAACAGAGTGTTTTCGATCCGACACGAGCGCCGGCAGGCAGGCACGTGGCCTGGGGATATTGTCATGTTCCCAATGGTTCGGAAAAGGATATGACCGGCGCGATCGAGCGGCAGGTTGAACGGTTTGCGCCCGGCTTCCGCGAGCGTATTCTGGCAAGGCATGTAATGGATACCAGGCAACTGGAGGCTTATAATCCCAACTATATCGGTGGTGATATAAACGGCGGAGCGATCGATATCCGGCAACTTTTCACGCGTCCTGTATTGCGCCGTTCTGGTTACCGCACCTCCACGAAGGGAATCTATATCTGTTCGTCGTCGACCCCGCCCGGCGGCGGGGTACATGGCATGTGTGGATATCATGCGGCCAGGAGAGTGATCAACGACCTGTTTGAAGAGCGGTCGGAGCGGTTGGAGAAACAACCACTTTTTTAACCGGTGAAGTTGTCAACGATTCGTTGCGGGATAACCGGAGAGCCTGTGAAGAAGGTCTTATTACCGAAGTTGACAAAAGGATCGCCAGTACGCCGGCAAATGCGGAACTGCTGAGAATAAGGTTGCTGTCAGTCAAGTCAATATTTTTGATATTCATAACGATGTATTAGTCTACTAGATCGGTAGGATAAAAATAACAAATAAAGCATTCGAAGCAAATAGTTTTAGCACCAATTTTCATAGTTTTTAGTTAGGATTATTTAACCTACTGATTTTGTGGACTATATTATTTGCATTATATTGACACCTAATAACCTCTCTACATTATGAGCACATCTACCATCGAATCGGCAACATCCACCGTAGCGCCGGCAGAGTCGAAATTTTGGGCGAAGGAAGACTGGTGGGCCGTCTGGCTTGGTCTGGCCATCATTTTTCTTGCCTATATTTTTTATTTATCCAAGTCGAGCATTGGTTGGATTGCGGTGGCACCTTCAAAATGGTCGTCGCTGTCCCAACTGGCGGGTCAGCTTTCTGCCAACGGACTACGCTATCTGGCTCTGCTGGCCGCATTTTTGGTCCTTTTCACGATCGCAACCTCTTTTATCGGTCAACGGCCGAAGGCTTTTATCGCTTCCTTTGTCGTTGTATTTTTCCTGTCGGGCCTCATCTACATTCTTGGTAATTGGGATCAGGCCAGCAAATATAATCTCGAACCTCCGCTTGTGGCGCTGGTGCTTGGACTGATCATTTCCAACGTTATCGGGTTGCCCCGTTGGTTGGACGCTGCTTTTCGCGTGGAGTTCTATATCAAGCTAGGAATCGTCCTGCTAGGGGCGACATTGCCGTTTACGTTGATCATTTGGGCGGGGCCTGTGGCGATCTTGCAGGCGTCGATCGTATCCCTCGCGACCTTCCTGGCTATCTTCTTTACCGGACGGAAGCTCGGACTTGACAAGCGGTTGGCTGCCGTATTGGGGGCTGGCGGCGCCGTGTGCGGTGTCTCGGCATCCATCGCCGTTGCTGGCGCTGTTCGTGCAAAGAAAGAACATCCGCCGATTGCGATAAGCCTGGTCGTATTGTGGGCCATCGTGTTCATCTTTGCTTTGCCACTGATCGCGCGGGTGCTGCATCTACCGACCGGCGTGGGCGGCGCATGGATAGGTACTTCCGAGTTTGCCGATGCCGCCGGCCTGGCCGCGGCCCAGTCTTACGGCGGGCTGGCCGGCACCGGCGCCGGAATTGCTGGAACGGCGGACCAGGCGTTGGCGTCGTATACATTAATCAAGGTGATCGGTCGGGATATCTGGATCGGCATTTGGGCATTTGTGCTTGCGCTGATCGCCGTGACGAAGTGGGAAAGAACAGAAACGCGCTCGAAAGTCCCTGTCGGTCAAATTTGGTGGCGTTTTCCAAAGTTCGTGATCGGCTTTCTGATCGCTTCGGTGCTAACGACGCTGATCGTTCGGGGCATCTCGTTGGGCGATTACAACAAGCTCGTGAAGCCAGCCCTTATCAACCCGATCACCGCGCTTCGAACCTGGGCATTCACCTTCAGTTTCCTGAGCATCGGACTTACCACGCGATTCAGGGAACTTGCCAGAGCCGGAGCCAAACCTTTTATCGCTTTTACGGCAGGAGTGGTCGTAAATGTCGTAGTGGGATATATCCTTTCGGTCGTTGTTTTTGGACATTACTGGGCTTCCCTATCAACGCATTGAACAGATGGAGATCCTTAAGTACATCAAGTGGGGAAGTACCGAGCTGTGCTGCGGTAATTGTAAGCACTTTGCAAACGATGCTAAGCTTATAGAGTACGCCTATCCGGGGTTGACTGCCCTGAGTTCCGGCTTTGCAGCAGTCAGGGATAGAGATGGTCTTTGCAAGCATCACCAGCTTTATCTTTCCGCAGCAGACAGCTGTGGCGAATTTTCTGCCATCGAACCTAAAGTGTAAGAACCGACGTTAAGCGATTGATCGCCGATTTTCAGATCGATTTCAAGATTTTGGCAGGGATTCCGGCAACTACCGCATTAGGGGGTACATCCCTGGACACAACGGACCCGGCTGCTACTACCGCGTTTTCCCCCACAGTTACACCTGGTAATATCGTGGCTGCCGCGCCGATCCATGCCCCGCGTTTAATGGTGACAGGTTTGGTCATCAACGCCTTTCTGTCCTCCGGGTCTAGTGGGTGGCTTTCGGTTACGATGTTCACGCGGGGGCCGATAAGAACGTTGTCTTCGATGGTAATGCCACCGAGGTCGAGGAAGGAGCAGGCATGATTGATGAAGACATTCTTTCCGATGGTGGTGAAAGCGCCCAGGTTGGTATAGAGCGGCGTAAATAGCGTCGTGCTGGGATCAATTATTTTGCCGGTGATCTCACCCAGATAAAACCGAACCTGCTCCGGATCGGTTGCCGTGTTGAGCCGCTGGGAGAGCTCCATTGTCCTTTGTACGCCTTCGGCTATTTTGTAATATTCTGGGTCATCCATTCGGATCGGCTGGCCTGATTGAAGGCGTTCGAAGATACCAGGAGAGGTGGTCGTTGGTTTCATCTTCTAACATATGATTCGTTGCAAATTTCAAGGGAATAGGCGATCTAAGCCTTTGTCTACGAAACTAATTCGAATTTCGGTCAATTTATTTGAATGTTGTTTGCGGAAGGGGAGGCATTAATAATCAGCGTTGAGGTGCCGGATAAAGTATTGATAAACAGTTATTTGCGTGATATTTTCTTGGATCCCGCCCGGGTCACCATTTATTTCTAAATTTTTCAGAACCCGCTCTGGCAGCGGGTTTCTTTGTGTTTGAAAAAGTCGTTCGTTCAACCTCGAATTTTTATCGCTTTCATAACCATTGTATTCAGGTTTGAATCCCGCCCGGGTCACAACGACCCCCAACCTGAGTCGGGGTTTTTTGCATGGATTGAAAAGAGTTACTTTATTTCCACAATAGATTTATTAATATATTTTTCAAGCAAGTTATTGAACGCGCTTTGGTTTTTTATTTTATCATCAATGAAACTAATTGTAAGACTAAGGACAGTTGCATATTTGTTGTCCTGGTCACAATTGCCGGACGCCTTTACTATTGGACCAATAGAGCAGAAATCCTCATGTGTGCCATTAATCACCTGAAGTATCTTTTTGTATTTTATTGGAGCGGCAAAATTATAAACTGAGTCGAAACCATCATCAGGTGAAGATGATGGGCTGCTTTGAAAGCGAAGATAGGGTACACTCAGGCTGCGACCTCTAAACTCTGAAGTTTGGACTAAGCTGTTGAAATTGCTATCCTCTTTTTTGGCAGAAGGGTCTTTTTGGCCATAATGATGGAACTCCGACCCTTCCAGCGACACGATACAAGTGATCCCTGGAATTTTTTCCGGTATAAGATTTGCAGCAAGCCCTCCCCAACTGTAGCCAACAACTGCAATTTTTTGGAAATCAACGAAGGTATTTTTGTAAAGATTTTTTATCGCAAATACTGCGTCGTTAACCTGTTCGAAAAGATCCTCTTTTTCAGTTGTCATTTCTCCGGGAAAACGGCCAATGGAACTAATTGAGGCAACAAAATAGCCTTTTTGGGCAAGTGCTTCCAGCAAGAGTATATTTTCATAACTAGTGCTTCCATAACTCGCGAGGTAAACCACCAGAGGCCATCTGCCTTTTCGTATCGGCAGATTTTTATACGTTTTTGTTCGGAATGCCAAAAGTCTGGAAGAATCGGAACATTTAAAACCTTCACAAAAAGCTTTTGCTGCCTGCGTTTTTAATCCGGTTGAAATTGTAGTCCCGGTATAGTAGTCAGCTCTTTGCTCTAACAGCCCAAGGATATCCCCATAAATTAGTGCAGTATCTGCCGACGATACATTAGCCGGGTACCATAAATCGATATCAAGAGGCCTAAAATGAAGAGGGTCATTAATGTCTGTGTTAGGCCGATAAATACGAGAACTGTCTGTTAGATGGACCTCCCTGTACCCTGCCGGGTAGTTTCGGGTCTGTGCGTTCAAAGAAATTGAAATAAATGCAAACGCTGCAAAGGCGAGTAAGTTTTTTTTCATCTGTATTTTTGATGAGATCAAGATAAAATCTGTTTTCTTAACGAATTGATAAAATTCGTCTCCAATGGTTAAAGCAGGTCAATGAGCGCATTTACGGATGGCGCATATTTTTTAGAATGACCTGTTTGGACACAAAGAATTTTTAAGCCATGGGCTCGGGGATTTTCTAGCCGGGCACTTACATCCCCGCATGAAGCTTCGGCAGATATTGTTTACAAACCGGATCAACTCGCCAAATATGGGCAATTTAAATTCAGTCATTTAAACCAGCAACCAGTTTTCAAATCGGCCAGCCAGCGGTTTGAAAAGTTTCCAGTCCGGGTCACCTTTCAGAAAAACAAACCTGCTCAAAAGCCAGTAAAATCAGTGATTTTCTGGCTTTTATGTTTTTGGACCGAACAAAATCGGCCAAAGATTCTCAAAAGACTCGGGAGTAATTCGGGAGTAGATTTAAGTCAGTCTGAATTACTCCCGAATTGCCCTCAAAGCCTTGTCTGCGCTGCGTTTCAAGATTTAAAAAGTGCTCAGATCGTGAGTAACTATTCGTAAATTCGGGTATAGTTTCTTGCGTGAAGAGTGAGTGAATTCGCAAAAATTGAAGCGTATGATAAAGAAACACAGCTTCTCTTTGTTGCCGTTCGTCAGAGAACTCAAAAGCAGCAAAGGCAAACTCCAAGCTATCTATTTAGGGACGAAAGCAGATAGTAGTGGGTTCAAGACAACAGTCACCAAAACTTGACGTTGTATCCTTAGCGACGATGTTGACACTCAGAATTCCTATGGGACCCATAAAGTTTACAATAGATCTTGGTGTGGTCAGTATGTCGATATCAACGGCTGAGATAAACATTTCTTTGGGCACAAAAGAATTTAAAAAGGAATTACATTAACATATATTTTCAAAAAGATCAAATTCATATGAGATTCCTTTTATTGTTGACTGTTATGCATATATTCGTGTGCAATACCCAGAAGTTGACTTATAAAACTTATAGCTTTCAATCTAAGAATTTCATAGGGATGTCCGTGCCGGAAGATATCTATTTTAATAAGCGGAAGATAGGCATCGTTAAAAGCCTAAGAAGTTATAAGGACTATTGTATGGGCACATTGGAAATTGAGTCCGAGTTCGTAGTTCATTGCAATGTGCGTTTTTATAACAGCCATGATCTGCTCAATCTGACCGCCATTCAGATCTCGGCAGATTCTTTGGACCGTTGTAATTCTATTGTTTCTTCAAAGGATACCATTCGGATTCGATAAGAAGTAGATTTGATGGTCGCTGAAGAACCTTTTACCAAAAACCATGAACCGAATGAAAAGCGCGGAAGGAGATAGCGATTATGATATGGATGGAAGGAAGTGAAGATTACAAAAGCGCAAGAAAGGCTAAGCAAATTGAGAATATGGCAAGACTAAAGAATAAGGAGTATTTAAAACCCGTTCTAATTTCAATGCGCATGTCGAGTTCTATGATATCGAAAACAGTCTTTCAGTTGAAAAAAAGCAGGTACCTCAAAATCTCAATTTCACTTAGCTTAATCTCAATTTCACTATCGGTATTTATAAACATTCAATTAGCCAGGGAATATTCAATTTCAGACGGCAAAACCAGAGCACTTTTTGGCATTAAAGAGTTACTGCAATTTGGATATCAGTACTATGTCTGCATACTTGGAGTTGAAAGCTCCCCTAAAATCTGTAGCGATTTAAAATAGAAATTAGTCGCTAAAATTGGGGAACAAATGAAAAAGACAAAATTCACCGAGAGCCAGATTATTGGCATCCTAAAAGAGCAAGAAGCCGGCAAGAAGGTAGCCGAGATCTGTCGGGCACATGGCATTAGTCAGCCGACGTTTTATGGATGGAAGAGCAAATATTCGGGTCTGGAAGTCAACCAGGTCAAGCGAATGAAGGAACTGGAAGCCGAGCTGAGTCAGTACAAGAAGATTGTGGCCGAGCAGACCTTGCACATCACCGTTCTGAAGGATGTCATCGAAAAAAAGCTCTAGGGCCTGCTGAAAAGCGAGAGCTGATCACCTATGCGCACCAGGAGCACAAGATCAGTATTCGGCAGGCCTGCACGCTTTTTAACACCCACTGCTCAATGTACTACTACAAGGGCCATCCCAGAAACGACGAGCCCATCCGGGAAGCGTTTACGCAGTTGGCCGTTCGGCACAACCGCTGGGGCTTCTGGATGATGTATCACCGGCTTAGAAATCTAAACTACAAAGACAATCACAAGCGCATGTACCGGATCTATACAGCGATGAAGTTGAATCTTCGACGGAAGCACAAGAAGCGGCTGCCAGCAAGGATTCTGGAGCCATTGGCGCAACCGATCGCTCCCAACATGACCTGGTCGATGGACTTCATGCACGACGGCTTAATCGGCGGCAAGCCGTTCCGATCGTTCAATGTCATTGATGACTTCAACCGGGAAGTGATGAATGTTACCCTTGATACCAGCCTGACCAGCCAACGGATCATCCGGGAGCTGAACAAGCTGATCGAATGGAGGGGCAAACCGCTCAAGCTTCGAGTGGACAATGGTCCCGAATTTATATCAGCGGCGCTGGAGGAGTGGGCAGAGGACAATAAGATCAAACTGACCTTTATCCAAAAGGGCAAGCCTCATCAGAATGGCTATGTCGAGCGGTTCAACCGGACCTACAGGGAAGAAATTCTAGACAACTATGCCTTCGATACGTTGGCGCATGCCCGGCTGATGACGCAGGCCTGGATCTGGGTGTACAACAACGAGCGACCGCACAGTTCATTGGGATATATGACCCCACGGGGGTTCCTGTTGAAACATGGCAAATGCCCTGACGCACAAGACCCGGACTTCGCATTTCCCACATTCCAACAGGAAGAAGAAAATAAATGGGAAACTATGTTCGAAACTGCTACAAGTTGAGGGGAGCTTTCAGAGTAATTTCGTTGATTATCGCAATGCTGAGTGCAAGAAAAGAAAATCAACAAAGCAATATATTGCCTGCAATTCTCCTTGGCCTATGCTCTGTGATGGTTGTATTCGTGAAACTTTGGAGGTTATTTCTCTGAAAATTATTTTCGCGCATTGAGATGCAGCCTCTCCATTCCAAACGCCTTCAAATCAATACAGTTGTGGACTTCCATATTCAAATGAATGTCCCTAACTTTAGCTATTGGATCATTAGGTAAGGGTTAAGCATCAAACGGTCTCAAGCCGGCGAAAGGCAAACATTAAAATCCTCCAAAATCCGGTTTGAATTTGTCCCGCCCGGGTCACAAGCCCCGGCCAGCCGGTGGTTTGAAAGGTGTATAATCCGGGTCACCAGACCTTTATCATCGAACCGCCTGATAGCCGTCACCTTTCCACGCATAAACTTGGAGTAAATTGCTGCCTTCGGATAAGTTATGCGAGTAATTAAGAAACTAACAAAGACTTTATTGAAGGTTGTATCAACCGCAGTAGGAGTTGTCGGACTCTATTTACTTTTTAATCTATTAGCATTTCACAAACCAAGGAAGCTGGATAGCCGGGAACTGGATCGCTATGTGGCGGCAGTAAACGATTCTTCAAGTGACCCCTTTCGATTCGTTGCCAATAAATTTGACACCCATTCCATTGTATTCCTCGGAGAGTTGCACAGGAGGGAACAGGACCTCCATTTCTTCCGTGACTTAATCGGGTATCTCTATAAGGAGAAACATATTAGGATCATAGGTTGGGAATTTGGGTCAGCCATTGATCAAAGAGACGCGGACAGCGTTGTCAATGCCGCAACCTTCGACAGGAGAAAGGCAATCGGAATTTTGCGGAACAATATGTTCGATTGGTGTTACGAAGAATACCTGGATATTTTCAAGGAGGTATGGAAACTTAATAGAGAAATCCCAAATGACAGGTATAAGATCCGGTTCTTGCAGTTGAATAATCCGTATGTCCCCCGAAAACGATTTTCGCGGGTGGACAGCATTCGCCGACAAGATCAGAAATCTACTTTTGATAGCTTTTTCCCGAGCATCGTAGAAAATGAAGTGATCAGGAAGGGCCAAAAAATACTTATCTACTGCGGTTTACACCATTCCCTCAGCAAGTTTCATACCCCTAAACTCTTTTTCTTAAAAGACCATGGCCGGGGCGGTCAGTACTTATACGAGAAATACCCGGGTCAGGTCTGTCAAATTGCCCTGCTGATGCCATTTCCCACCCGGTGGGCGCTTTTGCGCGGAAGCGTTACACGCGGAAGTGTGTACCCGTTCGACGGGGTTTTCAATCAAATGTATGACAGCCTAAAAAGGCCGTTCGCCGTCGGTTCCGACAATCCAGTCTTCGCCAATATCCGCGACTACAATAGCTTTTATGAGTTCGATAGCTGGCGGGGTGTAAAATTGCGCGACTTTTGCGATGGGGTTATCGTGACCGCTTCCTTCGATAGCATCCGCCCGGTGCATGCTATAAAAGATTGGGTAGTAGACGAGAAAGAGCTGCGGGAAGTGAAAGATATGATGCCGGAAAGCGATGCAATCCAGATCAAGACCATCAACGACCTGTACCGGTATATTGATACCGGAGCAAGTATAAATTCCATTAAGATGATGCACGATCTTAAGCCGTTCTACAGGCCTTAGAGAGGAGTCTCGAAACGTCCGTGACCTACTTTGCTTCGAAACAGAGGTACTGCAAGTCCCTCCAAAAAGCCTACAGTCATAAAGCAGATAGAATTGTCTAAATTTAAATACTGTAGTTTATGAAAAAGTCAAAATTTGCCGGGATCCAGATCACAAAGACGTCAGTCAGATCCGTTGGGAGATGAAGTTTATCCGGCCACTTTTTCAAGCAGTTTCAAAAGATAAAATAAATGCACCGCAAATCAATTTACATGTCAGTCGCAGCCAGCTTGTTGTTTATGTATGCTGCTGCGCAGCAAAGTATTATTAGGGTTGACAGTTTTTATTCGGCCGCGGTTCAGAATCAGACGAAATATACGGCCATTTTGCCCGCCAATTACGACATAGATAAGAACAAACGTTTTCCCGTGGTTTATTTATTGCACGGCTATGAGGGCAATTATGCCACATGGATAACATGGTCAAAGCTGCCTGTCCAACTGGCTACTGAGTACCAGTGCATCATTATTTTACCCGATGGTGGCAATAGCTGGTTTGTGAACTGGAGCGGCCAGACAGACGGCAAACCCCATAAATGGGAAGACATGATTATGAAAGAATTGATTCCTTTTATTGATAGAAAGTATCGGACTATCCCCAATAAAAACAGCCGCATCATTGGTGGCCTATCCATGGGCGGATTTGGCTCAATAAGTATTGGATTGAGAAACCCGGGTAAGTTCGGATTTGTCTTTAGTATCAGCGGCGACCTGACCTTTTGCAATACGATAAAGGAGGAACTGGCAAAGGATTCTGTTTTGTATGACAGCCCTCAATTATTGGGTTACGACAGTTCGGTAATGGCAGATATAAAAGGCTTTGCCACTCAGACTGAGCGTACGCCAAAAGGGAAAATATTTGTTACTGCCGCTCAGGCCGATGCATACAACCCGTTTGAACTTATCAAAAATATCGATACAGCCACATTGCCATTTATTCATATTGATTGCGGTCTGAGTGATGATTTTATAAATGATGCGAGGCAGTTTAAAGAAGCAGTATCACGTAAAACAAAGAGGTACAGCTACCTCGAAATGCCGGGTGGTCATCATTCGCCATATTGGGGCGAAGCTATTCGCCATGTTTTTTTAGATATAAAACAGGAGTTGCTGAAAGTTAATTAAGCCGTTTAAAAGTCCCGAAGCTTACGATAATTCCGAGAACTTTTGCGGTGTCGTGGATTTCGTCGAGCTTCGATGGATAAAAAAAATAGTAGTAATGCCGACCCCTCCCGCTTTTACCGGGACCATCCCGGAAAATTATGACCGGTATCTCGGGCCCTACATTTTTGAGCCCTTCGCGCTCGACATAGCCGGACGAGTGCCGTCGTATTCACGACGCATACTGGAGGTTGCTTGCGGCACGGGTAGGGTCACCGCGCACCTGTGCGACAACCTTCGAACCGCAGAGCTAATTGCCACGGATATCAACCCCGACATGCTGGCCATCGCAAAAAAACGGGTCGACCGGAGGAACATCCATTGGCAGCAGGCCGATGTACAGGCGCTGCCTTTCGAAACGGGGCAGTTCGACGCAGTCGTTTGTCAGTTCGGCCTGATGTTTGTACCCGACCAGTCCGCGGCGCTCCGCGAACTATACCGCGTGCTTCGTCCCGGCGGCAGATTGCTGCTCAGCACCTGGGACAAACTGGAGAATAACCCGTCCTTTTTTCTCGCCAACCGGCACGTGGCCGGTTATTTTCCGGACGAGCCGCCAACGTTTTTCCAGGTCCCGTTCTCCCTCTATGACCCGGAATGGTTGAAGGCGCTGACCGGCAATGCCGGATTCGCCGACGTGACGATCAACCCGGTGAGCAAACCCTGCAAGAGCGATTCGGCTGCCGACGTGGCAACGGGGATGCTGGAAGGATCGCCGATGTATACAACGATAATGGCCCGGGATGCCGCCCTTCTTCCGGAGATCAACGCGTCCCTTACGGCGGCATTGGCGGCCGAATTCGGGGATAAACCGCTGCAAAGCCCGATGAAAGCATGGATGGTCAGCGGTTCAGTTCTTCCATCTTCCTTTTAAGATTGGAAAAGGTCTCGATGGGCGCCTTGGTAGCGAAACTGTTTAGGATCCAGGCCGGAACGGCGCCGCCGGGGTCGATCTCGAGAATATATTGCAGGTGGATCTTCTTATCCGATTGGGTGGTAACCGTCCAGGAGCCTTTTGACATGGGAATACGAACGAGGTCTTTTTTCTCCGGCTGATAATCTTTCATGCCGCTGCTAAATACGCTCATACTGCGATTCGCGGGGTTGAACGTGATCTTCATATCCGCATAGTAGTCCCGGTTGGCGGCTGGCCAGGGCGTTCCGACCTCGGCATAGTAAATGAACTCGTTATCGCTGACTTTTCTGATCATTTTGGCGGTACGGGTGGCATAGATCCAGTCCGTATATCTGTTGACATCGCGCAGGATTGAAGCCAACTGGTCGATGGTACCGGGAAGATCCATATCCACCCGAATGTCATTGAATTTGGAATAATCGGAGGGCCGGCTGTAGATATTAATGCCGTCTTTCTCCCGTCTAAGCGTCCACTCGTTCTTATCGGGCGCCGGAAGGAAAGATGGGAGGGCTAGTAAACAGACATAAAGGGCCTTCATGTATTTCAATATACGAATATATCCCCATATATCCCAATAGATTTTCCCCGGGTTATCCACAGGCGAAAAAAAACCCGCCGGTGGCGGCGGGTTAATTCATTCACTGCAGATCATTACCATAACCAGAGGCAAGCGTACGACGCCAGTGGTCATCAGAGGATTGGACATTCATAGTTTCCCATATAGGACATTGGACTGTAAAGCTATAATTTCAGGACTAGGATATCTTTGTCAGGGCTGTTACTCATGCAAAGATGCTGCGGGGCGCTGATATTTTCACTATGGCAGACCCTGCAAATCATCGTCTTGATCGGAAATTTTATGGCTGATTACGCACAAACCCCTATGCCTCGTAGAATTACATTTGGCCTTTTCGTATATTTACGCATCGTGAATATCAGGCATCCGGTACAGGTCCATCGCGGAAGCTGTTGCCACTTCCGTCACTCAGCTTATTCGCTCGAGCTTTCGCGACGGGTCCCGTGAGCGTGCGACATTGGACATTTTGACATATAATAAGTATTACGTATCTTTGTTCCTCGCCGTCAGGCCGTTGCTAATTAATTGCTTAAGAGCAATATCCGCCATAGAGTATCCCAACCGGGATTTTAACTCCTTTCCCCGCAATATCCTCCCAATTCCTTTGGTCAACCTGGTTATTCAAATTAACGTAATTGACTTAGTATGATTATGCTCCCGCACCTCCTGAAAAGTAAGCTCCCGATTATTATCGCGGTCGTTCTGTTCTCCGTTTCCTGTAAGAAACACAGCGAAGGTCCTTTTGTCGCCCCGCAGGCGTTGCCGGCCATCGACCTGGGGCTGAACTATTTTGTCGGCGACTGGACAAAGATCGGTCCTGCCGCCAGCTACAATTTATTCGTAGCCACCGATACCGGCTTCACACAGCCTCTGGCCGGCTATAACCCGGCGTCGGTTAGAGATATCAAACAAACCGTCACGGGTCTTTCCACTAAGAGTCTTTATTATTACCGGGTACAGGCCGTCAACAGCGCCGGCGCGGTAACAGCCTATTCCAATACAATAGCTGTCACGACAGCAGACACGATGGACGACCACTTTGTCTATATCGGCAGTGGAGATGAGAACTTCTATTGTTTGTTGGCGCTCACGGGTACCAAGGCCTGGTCATTCGACACCAAGGGAGACATCGAATCAACACCGACGATGGCCGGAGGGTCAATCTATATAGGCAGCAGCGACCAACGGCTTTATGCCCTTGATCCATTCACCGGGAAAATGAAATGGAATGCCCTCGCGCAGGGGGCGGTGCTCACCAGCCCGGCGTATTCAGACGGTGCCGTTTACTTTGCGAGCTATGCGGGCTACGTTATCCGGGCGGACACGGCAAACGGGCATGAGGACTGGAACGTGGAGCTGAATGGAAGCAAGCAGCTGCTTTTTTCCAGCCCGACGGTCACAAACGGATTGCTGTACGTAGGTGGTCAGGACCACAACCTGTATGCGTTGAACCCGGCGACCGGCGTGCGCCAGTGGGCTGCACCGACCAACGATACCATTAATTCCAGCCCGGCCGTGGCGAATGGAATGGTCTACGTAGGATGTGCCGACTGGCATATGTACGCCTTCGACGCCAATACCGGCGTCCTCATCTGGCGGACCTCCACCGGTGACAGTATTCTTTCCTCCCCGACTATCTCGGGCGGGGTATTGTATGTCGGCAGTTTCGATGGCGGATTATATGCTTTCAACGCCGTGACCGGCGCAAGATTCTGGCGGGCCCCCACCGGGGGCCGGGTCGGTTCCAGTCCGGCTGTTGCAAATGGAGTGGTCTATGTCGGCAGCTATGACAACAAGGTATACGCATTTGACGCGACAACAGGCGTGCAGATCTGGAGCACGCCGACCGGCGGCCGCGTCCTTTCCAGCCCGGTCGTCGGGAACAGCGCGGTTTACGTGGGTTCGGGCGACAACAACGTTTATGCGCTGGATATCAAAACAGGCGCCGTCTTGTGGTCAACCCCGACAAGCGGAACGATCCGTCTTGCTTCGCCGCTCGTCTATACCTACCAGGGGAATATCATCCGCGCAGGCGTGAGTGGCGATCAACAGTAGAAAAAAGGTTGTCTGTCTGCCGATATAGTGATAAATTGAGGGCCGATGAAAAAGATTCCCTCCTGCGCGATCGTGTCGGCCGCAGCTGCATTCCTGGCCTGCCAAACCCCCGGCCAATATCATTCCTGGCCGGTATATGGCGGCAGTCAGGACGTGAGACACTACTCCGCGTTGAGACAGATCGACACCGCCAATGTAAGCCGGCTCCGCCCGGTCTGGATTTATCACTGCGGTGATGCGGACAGCAACTCCCAGATCCAGGTTAACCCTATCGTCATCGACCAAACGCTATATGGTGTCTCGCCGCGGCTGAAGCTATTCGCGCTCGACGCCCGCACCGGCGGGTTAAAATGGAGTTTTGACCCGGCAAAGAATACCAGGGTAGGGAATTGGTCGCTAAATGTCTGCCGCGGTGTTGCTTACTACCGCGGAAGTGAGGCTGACCAACGAGTTTTCTATTCGGCGGGCTCATCGCTTTATTGTATCGACGCAATAACCGGGAAGCCGGCCGACACTTTTGGCGACCATGGCCGGATCGATCTTCATCAAGACCTGGGCCGTGATGTCAGCCGGCTTTATATCGCGGGCACGACGCCCGGAATGGTATACAAGGATATGCTGATCGTCGGCGACCGCGTGGCGGAAGAAGCGGACGCGGCGCCGGGTCATATCCGGGCCTATGATGTGCATACCGGACGGCTGCGGTGGATATTTCATACCATCCCTTATCCCGGTGAAGAGGGATACAGTTCCTGGGCGGACAGCGTGGCCTACCGGCATATCGGCGGCGCCAATACCTGGTCGGGATTCAGCCTCGATGAGGATCGTGGGATCGTCTTTGCACCCATCGGTTCGGCGAGCTTTGACTTTTACGGCGGACGCCGGCTGGGGAACGACCTTTTTGCAAATTGCGTAGTGGCGCTCGATGCGGCGACCGGAAAACGGATCTGGCATTTTCAGACGGTCCATCATGACGTCTGGGACCGTGATGCTCCCACGCCGCCGGTGCTGGTCGACATTAAAAAAGACGGGCAGACGGTCCCCGCCGTAGCCCAGATCACGAAGTCGGGTTTGATCTTCCTGCTGGACCGAACTACCGGCCGGCCGCTGTATCCGGTAGAAGAGCGCGCGGTTCCCGACAGCAGCGAACTCGCCGGCGAACGGCTTTCGCCGACGCAGCCATATCCTACCGTGATGCCGGCCTTTGCCCGCCAGACCCTTACGGCCGCGGACCTCAACCGGCTGGTGCCGGATTCCTCTTTTCATGCTATCGAAAAACGGTTAGCCGGCTATCATTCCGGTTGGTTTGCACCACCGAGCCGCGAGGGAACAATCATTTACCCTGGCTTTGACGGCGGGGGCGAATGGGGCGGACCGTCATATGATCCGGAAACGGGATGGCTGTACGTCAATGCGAACGAAATGCCCTGGATCCTCACCATGATCGACGTGGCGCCGCCACCTCCGTCCGCCGGGACGGTGACGATCGGTCAGGCTGCGCGTGCACTCTACAGCAGGAATTGCCTGACCTGCCATGGACCGAATCGCCAGGGCGGTGGCAACTATCCATCGCTGATCGGAGCAAATAAGAAATACACCCGGGATCAATTTTTGACACTGATCGCCACAGGCCGGCGAATGATGCCTGCATTCAGACAACTTAGCCCGGCAGAGAGACAAGCCCTGGCTGCGTTTGTCCTCGACGAAACAGACAGACAGAAGCAGCCCTATGTCGACAGCGCGGCTAAAACGGAAGATCCCTGGTTCCGCCTGCCTTACACCAGCACCGGTTACAATAAATTCCTCACCCGGGAGGGATATCCGGCGACTACGCCGCCGTGGGGGACGCTGACGGCAATCGATCTTAACCAGGCCAGGATCGTTTGGCGGGACACCCTCGGAGATTATCCGGAGCTGAAGGCCCGGGGAATACACAGCGGTACGGAAAACTACGGCGGGTCGGTGGTCACAGCCGGCGGCCTGGTCTTTATAGCCGCAGCCAGCGACGCAAAATTCCGCGCGTTTAACAAACGGACCGGCGAGCTCCTGTGGGAAGCCGATCTTCCGGCCGCGGGGTTCGCCACGCCGGCCGTCTACGAGCTGGAAGGGCGGGAATACGTGGTGATCGCCTGCGGCGGCGGTAAGCTGCACCAAAAATCCGGGGACGCCTATGTGGCCTTTGCTTTGTAATTCCATACTTGTAAAATAATAGATATGATTACCCAACACGGCTTAAAGCCCGGCGTCGTCGCCCTGTCGCTATGCGCACTCTTCACGGCCTGTAATAACGCTTCGCAGCACCAGGGCACAAGCTCGCCGGCGAACGACTCGATAGCTTCGCCCGTTGTCCTGAAGGAACAAACCGTTTCCGTCCATGCCGACGGGGACACGCTGATCTGCTATGTGGCCTACAACGATACCATCAAAGGGAAACGGCCGGCCGTGCTGGTCATCCCGGAATGGTGGGGATTGAATGAATATCCGCGGAAGCGCGCAAGGATGCTGGCACAGCTGGGGTATGTAGCGATGGCCGTGGACATGTTCGGGAATGCCAGGGTGGCCGATAGCCCGGCAGCCGCCATGGCCTACTCGGGGCCCTTTTACAAAAATCCCATTAAGGCCAAAGTGCGGATCGACTCGGCGATCGCCAAACTGAAGACCTTCGACGTCGTGGATCCCGACAATATCGGTGCGATCGGATATTGCTTCGGCGGGGGAGTGTTGCTTAATACCGTCCGGCTGGGCGACGACCTCAAGGGCGTGGTCAGCTTCCACGGCAGCCTCATCGGAACGCCGGCGCGCAAGGACCTGCTGAAGAGCAAGATCCTGGTCTGTCATGGCAACGCGGACCAGTTTGTTAGTGCAAAAGATGTTGCACAATTCAAAAAGCAAATGGATTCTATCGGCGCCTCCTACACCTTTATAGGCTATGACGGTGCAACACACGCATTCACCAATCCGGACGCCACGGCGAACGGTCAAAAATTCAACATGCCGATTGCCTATAATGCGAAGGCAGATACTGCGTCGTGGAATGCGATGAAAGGTTTCTTCGCGGCACTGTTCAAATAACGGAGCGCAAGTGCGGAATTAATTCCCCATTTTCGCGCATCTCCGTGGTGCACATTTTTTGTACCACCGTGAGTATGGCTGAGACACTGGCACTCGACGACAACCTGCATTGGTACAAGGATGCGATAATCTATGAACTGCATATTAAGGCGTTCTGCGACGGCAACGCGGACGGGATCGGAGACTTCCAGGGACTCCTACAAAAGCTGGACTATCTCCAGGACTTAGGCGTGACGGCCATTTGGCTGCTGCCGTTCTATCCTTCGCCGTTGAAAGATGACGGCTATGACATCGCGGATTATTATACGATCAACCCCTCCTACGGAGACATTCCCCAATTCAGGCAATTCCTTAAAGAAGCGCACCGGCGTAATTTGAAGGTAATCACCGAATTGGTGATCAATCATACATCCGATACCCATGCCTGGTTTCAACGGGCCCGCAACGCACCAAAGGGATCGAAGGAGCGGTCTTTTTATGTCTGGACTGACGATCCCGACCAATACAGGGACGTGCGGATCATCTTTCAGGATTTCGAGAAATCCAATTGGACCTGGGATGCAGTCGCCGGCCAATATTACTGGCATCGCTTCTTTCACCATCAGCCTGACCTCAACTATGACAACCCGGCGGTACAGGAAGAAGTATTCCGGATCATAGACCATTGGTGCCGCATGGGGGTCGATGGATTCCGGCTCGACGCAGTGCCCTACCTTTTCGAACGCGAAGGCACCAACGGCGAGAACCTGCCGGAGACCCATGCCTTCCTGAAGCTGCTACGCAAGCATCTCGACGAGAAATTTCCCGGAACGGTCCTGCTGGCGGAGGCAAATATGTGGCCGGAAGACTCGGCCTCCTACTTCGGCAGCGGCGACGAATGTCATATGAACTATCACTTTCCGGTCATGCCGCGGATGTTTATGGCGCTTCAAATGGAAGACCATTATCCAATCACCGATATCTTCGATCAGACACCCGAGATCCCCGCAACCTGCCAGTGGGCGATATTCCTGCGTAATCATGACGAGCTGACGCTGGAAATGGTCACGGATGAAGAGCGGGACTACATGTATAAAGTATACGCAAGAGACCCGAAGGCACGGATCAACCTGGGGATCAGGCACCGCCTGGCGCCGCTGCTGGACAATAACCGGCGTAAGATCGAATTGCTGAATTCGCTCCTGTTCTCCTTACCGGGGACGCCCGTGATCTATTATGGCGACGAGATCGGCATGGGCGACAATTTCTACCTGGGCGACCGGGATGGGGTCCGGACGCCGATGCAGTGGTCCCAGGACCGGAATGCCGGATTTTCGGCGGCAAACCCGCAGAAACTCTATCTTCCGTTGATCCTCGACCCGGAATATCATTATGAGGCGGTGAACGTAGAGACGCAGCGGAGCAACACGTCCTCCCTTTTTTGGTTTATGAAGCGGCTGATCGCGGTGCGTAAGAAATTCCGGACATTCGGGCGTGGCGATCTTCGGTTCCTGAATGTCGAAAACCCGAAAGTACTGGCTTTCACCCGAGGATATGAAGGGGAGACGCTATTGATCGTCATCAATCTATCCAAGTTTTCGCAGGCGGCGGAAGTAGACCTGCAGGAGTTTAAAGGGTTCGTGCCGGTGGATATTTTCAGCAAAAACCGGTTCCCGGTAATCCGGGAAGACGGGTTGTACTTCTTTACCCTGGCCCCACACAGTTTTCAATGGTTTGCGCTGGAGAAAGCGCACCCGGAAATGGACGAAGAAAAACCATTGCCGCTCATGCTGCTCCGCCGGTGGGAAGCACTGCCGGAGGGAGCGGCCCGCAAGCAGCTGGAGAATAACGTACTGCCGCGTTACCTGGCTCGTGCGAAATGGTTTATACCACGGGAACGGAATTCATACCAGGTGACCGTGATCGATTTTATAAAAAGTCCGCTTGGCGATCCGGGCGCCCTTCCCGTCTTTTGGCTGCTGCTGGAGATCACGGGGGACAACGGGCTGCCGGGATTATATCAGTTACCTGTCTGCCTTATCCGCGAAGAGGCGGCAAAAAAACTGGCGGAGACATTCCCGGAGGCGTTGATCGCCAACATCCGTTCGGAAGACGGAGAGGGGGTCCTGGTTGATGCCTTTTATACATCCGAATGGCAGGTTGCATTGATCGAGCGGCTGGCAACCCATAAGGCCGGTCATCCGATATCCACCCACGTCGAATTCGAAGGGAACGGCAGGGTGAAGAAATATCTAAGGGAAGCATCCGCCGTTATTCCCAGGATCCATACATCCGACCTGTACAACACATCGATCGCATTCGACAACAATCTATTTCTAAAATTTTACCGTCACGTCGAACGCTCCGTAAACCCCGATCTGGAACTAACACGGTATCTGTCGCGGGACGGAGGCTTTGCATTTTTGCCCGCCTTTATCGGGTCGATCGAATGGAGAGATAAGAAAGGATGTATCGTGCTGGGGATCCTTCAAGAGCTGGTCGAGAATCATGGAGACGGGTATGGCTATTTTTCTGAACGGGTCTTGAATTTTGCCGAACGCATCCTTGCGCCGCACGCAACGGCAGTCCAGTCTGAACATTACGAGCGCCTGGGTGCGCTGGCGGACCCGGTGGCATTTGAAGAGTTGCCCGAGGCGACACAAGTCCTCCTGGGTGCGCACGCGGCCGACCAGGCCCGGCTGATCGGAATTCGGACCGCGGAGATGCACCTCGCGCTGGCCTGCGCCACCGGAAAAGATCTCAAGCCGGAACCTTTCTCCCTGCACTATCAACGGTCGCTCTTCTCCTCGATGCAATCCCTGATACGGGAAACCTATCAGAACCTCGGACGGAATGCGTCGAATTTGCCGGAGGACCTTAGAGACCGCGCAGAGCGGATGCAAGCCTATCGGCCGGAGCTCATGGCGACGCTGAAAAAAATCTACCAGAAAAAACTGGATACCGTGAAGATCCGTATCCATGGCAATTATCAGCTAAGACAGATCCTGCTTACGGGAAAGGACATTGCTATCAACGATTTCAGCGGCGATCCCAACCTGTTTTTTAGTGAGCGCCGGCTTCGACGGTCTCCATTTGTTGACCTGGCCTCGATGATCGCCTCATTCCATGAAGTGGCGTTCGAAGGTTTCCTGCACAACCGTCAGCTGCAGGAAGAAGAAGTGAAGCGGCTGCTGCCGATGGCCGGTCTTTGGGCCCACTACATTTGCGGTTTCTTTATCCGGGCATATAAGGAGAGATCAAAAGGCTCGGCATTGATACCGGCGCAACAAGAGGATTTTGAATTGATGCTCCAATATTTCCTCGTTCAAAAGGCTATCCAGCTATTTAACATTTATCTAAAGCGGGACCCCCAGCGCCTGATCATCCCCGTGACCATGCTGCGGTCCGTGCTGAGGACAGAAAAGCCTAAAACAGCGAGCCCTGCACAGTGACAGGCAATTTTTGGATTTGGGGAGCTGTCTTCCTCACAGGGATCATCATCTCTCCGGTGCCGGCGTGGCCGCAATACGAGCCATCGATCGCGTACAGTTCCGTCTCATGATCACGGGATGCGATCACAATCTTCGTCCCCCTGGCTTCCCCTTCGAACAGATCCCGGACCAGCTCCGGCCGGTTGTTGTCGCGGGACAAATGCGATGGGAACAGGTGGCTCATAAATGCCGGACGGTGGCAGACAAAAAGTTCGAATGCCTGATGATTGGATAAATGCCCGGAACCGCCGCGGATACGATTCTTTAAGAAATACGGATAGCGCCCGCTGTCCAGCAGGTGCTCATCGTAATTCGTTTCCAGGAATGCCGCATGACACTGCCGGAAATGATGGACGAGCCGTTCGCAAACAACACCCAGGTCGGTAAAGACGCCGACCCGAACGGTGGGCGAAGA
>DATJWK010000112.1:0-10742 GCA_035501395.1 Puia sp. | reverse complement strand
ACAAAAAATGTGTCGTGGAGGGCATATTTTCTGTTGGGGACCGCCCGGGTGTGGCGGGTTTTTTTCGCGACCATGACCTCGACGCGGAAGAGGAAGCCGTGATCCGGCGGGAAATAGCGCCAAGCGGAAAGTCGAGGGCGTTTGTGAATGACACGCCGGTAAACCTCGAACAACTGCGGAAGCTGGGTGCTCTATTGGTGGACCTGCACCGGCAGTTCGATACGCTGGAGCTGGGGGAGTCCGATTTTCAGCGGGAGGTGCTGGACGCGCTGGCGGGGCAGGCCACGTTGCTGACCGAATACCGCGCCGCCTGGCGCGGCTGGCAGGCGGCAGTGAAGGAGCTGGCTGCTTTGCAGGTGAGGCAGGCACAGTTCAATGCGGCATTCGATTACAATAAATTTTTGCTGGATGAGCTCGCGGAAGCGGGTTTCCGCGAGCAGGAGCTCGAGGAGCTCGACCAGGAGCTCAGGTTGTTGAGCCATTCGGAAGCGATAAAAACCATGTTGTCCCGGGTCTACAACGACCTGAAGGAAGGGGAGCAGCCGATCCTGCAACAACTGCGTTCGCTCCAGCAATCGCTGGCTTCCTTTTCGGCATACCATCCCGGGTTGAGTGCGTTGGCGGACCGGATGTCATCTGCGCAGATCGAGCTGCAGGATATGGCGGCAGAAGTCGACCATATCAACGATACGGTAAATTACGATCCGCGCCGGATCGAAGAGATCAACGAGCGGCTATCGGCGGGGTACAAGTTATTGAAGAAACATGGTCTTCGGACGACGGCAGACCTATTGGAGCTGCAGCGCAAGCTTGAGCTCGGAATGCAGGATTCACTTCAGCTGGGCGAAAACATTGCAGCGTGGGAGCGGGAGGTAGGGCGGTCGCTACAGGAGGTAAAGAAGAAGGCGGCGGTTTTGTCTGCGGGACGGGTTGGGCAGGCGCCGGGGTTGGAGGAGCGGGTGAACAAACTGCTCAAACAGGTAGGGATGCCCAATGCGCGGTTACGGGTGATCGTTGAGCCCGGCGAAATTGGTGAGTTTGGCGCGGACACGATTGATTTCCTTTTTGATGCCAATAAGAACAACCGGTTCGAGCCTATTCGGAAAGTCGCTTCCGGTGGCGAGCTCAGCCGGCTGATGTTGTGCATCAAATCGCTCGTGGCGGAGACGATCGATCTGGCAACGCTGATCTTCGACGAGATCGATACGGGCATTTCCGGCGAAGCGGCCAGGCAGGTCGGGATTATCCTGAAAGGGCTGGCGAAGAAAAGGCAGGTCATTTGCATCACGCATCAACCTCAGATTGCGGGCAAGGCGGACGCGCATTATTTCGTCTTTAAAGAAATGAAAGCGGGGGCGATCAAGACCAGGATCCGGCAATTGGACCAGGAAGAGCGGATCACGGCGATCGCCCGGATGCTCGGCGGTGAAAAGCCGACTGCGGCGGCGCTGGAGAATGCGCGGGAAATGGTGACCTCATGAAGCTGCGTTCGTTATTGATATTGCTGGTGCTGGTGGCGGCAATGGTGCCGGTGTATTATTTTAGGCGCTGGATGCGACAGGTCATGAGGCCCCGCGAGAGCGCCGGAAGGTTTTTTCTTTATTTGATCGCTAATTTTGTGTTGATCCTCGTGTATACGGTATTCGTGGTGGGGGTGATCTTCAGGATTTTTCCGTTGCGATGAGCAGCGCGTCGGGTGCGGTGTGGCTTCATTGGCCTATATTTGCGAAAATTCAATCTATGGCATACAACCTGCTAAAAGGGAAAAAGGGGATCATTTTTGGCGCACTGGATGAACGGTCGATCGCATGGCGAACGGCGATCAGATGCCATGAAGAAGGTGCGCAGCTGGTGTTGACGAATGCGCCGGTGGCGTTGCGGATGGGGGAGATCAACAAACTCGCGGAGGCGGTGGATGCCCCGGTGATCGGTGCGGATGTAACGAACATGGATGATCTGAAAAAGTTGTTCGATGAGTCGATAAAACATTTCGGCGGCAAGATCGATTTCATCCTTCACTCGGTCGGAATGAGCCTGAACGTGCGCAAAGGGAAAAGTTATACGGAGATCGATTACGAATGGAACAAAAAGACCCTTGATATTTCAGCCATGTCCCTTCACCGGGTATTGCGGACGGCCTGGGATCTGGACGCGTTGAATGAATGGGCGAGTGTGGTAGCGCTGACGTATATTGCCGCGCAGCGTGTCTTTCCGGATTATAATGAGATGGCGGACGCCAAGGCATTGCTCGAAAGCGTCACGCGGAGCTTCGGATATTATTATGGTGTGAAGAAGAAGGTACGGGTGAATACGGTTTCGCAGTCGCCTACGCGGACGACCGCGGGCAGCGGGGTAAAGGGTTTCGATGGGTTTATTTCCTATGCCGAAAAGATGAGTCCGTTGGGGAATGCATCGGCGGATGAATGTGCAGGCTTTTGTGCAGTGATGTTCAGCGATCTGACAAAGATGGTGACGATGCAGAACTTATTCCATGATGGCGGTTTCTCTTTTACCGGTGTGACGGAGGCCGTGATCGAACAGATGGAGAGATGAAGCGGTTGGAGCGGGGCGAAGAGTGCGTGTCGGGTATCGGGCAACGGGTACGAACGGAGCGAAATTGTTTAATGTGTAAGTATCTGATTAGTATTCGTCTTCGTTAAAGAAAAAGTCCTCCTGCGAAGGGTAGTCGGGCCAGATGTCATCGATACCCTCGTAGATCTCGCCTTCGTCTTCGAGTTCCTGCAGGTTCTCCACCACTTCGATCGGCGCGCCGGAGCGAATAGCATAGTCGATCAGTTCATCCTTTGTCGCCGGCCAGGGGGCATCTTCCAGGTAGCTGGCTAATTCGAGGGTCCAGAACATCTGTCAATTTTCCGCAAAAGTAATTTTTAAAACGAAACCACCAAATAACAGTTAAAATTTAACTCGATTTTGATATGCTAAGCGCCAGGGGGATACAAAAATATTACGGTAACCTATGGGTCCTGAAAGGGGTGGATGTGGATATCGCAAGGGGTGAGATCGTGAGTATTGTGGGGCCTTCCGGATGCGGAAAAAGTACGTTGCTGCATATTCTCGGGACGCTGGACGAGGCAATGGAAGGGAGGATTGTTTTACGTGACCGGGAGATCCATACACTGAAGGGGGAACCGCTGGCGGTCTTTCGTAACCGGCATATCGGGTTCGTATTCCAGTTCCATCATTTGCTGCCGGAATTCAGTGCGTTGGAGAATGTGTGCATCCCCGGATGGATCGCCGGCTTCCGAAAAAAGGAGGTAGAGCGGCGGGCGATGGAATTGTTGCAGGGACTTGGAGTGGGGCACCGGACCGGCAACAAACCGATGGAGTTGTCGGGTGGGGAGCAGCAGCGGGTGGCGGTGGCAAGAGCATTGATCAACAATCCGGACATTGTGTTCGCGGATGAGCCGACAGGCAACCTGGATACAGCCAACGCAAAAGAACTGCATCAGCTTTTCTTCGATCTGCGCGCGCAATTCAGACAAACTTTTCTGATCGTTACGCACAATGAGGAATTGGCGACGATGAGCGATCGCGTGCTGCATATGAAAGACGGGAAAATCGTGCAGGCCTGACCGGGGGCGGTAGCATCAGGTTCGGGGTTTCCACGGGATCTCGGGGACGAAAAGAACCTGCCCGGTATAGCGCGCCAGGACAAAAAGATAATCGCTGAGCCGGTTGAGATAGCGAAGCACCAGGGGCTCGACAAAGAGTTGCTGATCCAGCAGCCGGACGCAGGCACGTTCGGCGCGGCGGCAGACGCAACGGGTAATGTGGGCGGTAGAAACTGCAACGTGGCCGCCGGGGATCAGAAAGGATTTCATAGGTGGAAGTTCGGCCGTCATGCGGTCGATCTCGTTTTCCAGCGTCGCTATATCTTCCTCTTTCAGGTCGGGGATCTTCAGCCGCGGTTCTTTGTCGGGATCGCAGGCAAGGGATGCACCGATGGTGAACAAACGATCCTGGATCTCTTTCAACAATGGCGTCGCCGTGCCGGCTGCATTGAGATGGTCGGTCAACAATCCGATAAAGGAGTTCAGTTCATCCACCGTTCCGTAAGCGTCGATGCGGAGGTGGCTCTTGGGAACCCTGGTGCCGCCGATAAGACCGGTGCTGCCTTTGTCCCCTGTTTTCGTATAGATTTTCGCGGACATGGCTTGTAGTTATACCAGCGCGGTTTGCGCGGTGTGTTGCCGGTCGCTTTCGATCAGGCCGTCCCGGAGGCGCACGATCCGATGCGCGTAATTGGCAATATCTTCTTCGTGGGTGACGAGGACAACGGTATTGCCGCCGGCCTGGATGGCGGTGAAGATGTCCATGATCTCTATAGATGTTTTTGTATCGAGGTTGCCGGTCGGCTCATCGGCCAGGATCAGGGAGGGGTTGTTGATCAGGGCGCGGGCGATTGCAACACGCTGGGCCTGGCCGCCGGACAGTTCGTTTGGCTTATGGTGGCTCCGGTCGGCGAGGCTCACTTTTTCAAGAACCGCCATCGCTCTTTCATGCCGTTCGCGGCGCGGAACGCCGGCATAGACGAGTGGCAAGGCGACATTTTCCGCGGCCGTCAGCCGCGGCAGCAAGTTAAATTGCTGAAAAACAAAGCCTATCTCCATGTTACGCACGTCGGCAAGGTCGTCGTCCGCCATTTTACTCACGTCCTGACCGTTAAGGATATACGTACCGTCAGTTGGCGTATCGAGGCATCCGAGAATATTCATGAGCGTGCTTTTGCCCGAGCCGGAGGGGCCCATCAGCGCCACATATTCATTTTTAAATATAGTGAGGGAGACGCCTTTGAGGACGGGCAGGGCTTGTTTGCCCATAAAATAGCTTTTTTGAATATCCTCTAATTGGATGATGGGAAGACTCATGATTTGCGTATGACTTTCGGTACTTTAAAATAAGTGCCGTCGGTGGCAGGGGCATTCGAAAGTGCGGCGGAACGGCTGACGGAGCCAACGGGGATATCGTCCCGCAGAACATTGGTTTCCGGGCTCATATGCAGCAGCGGCTCGACGCCGGTCGTGTCCAATTCGCCCAGCTTCTCCACGAATTGGATCATTCGCTGCAGATCTTTTCGGATCTCTTCCTTCTCTGCGGCGCTGAATTCCAGCCGGGCAAGATTGGACAGGTTGTCGATCAGTTCGTCGGTGACTTCCATGCGGTTGCTTTGGGACAAAAATAGCTATCTTCGCGGTCCGATGGAAAAAAACAGAAATATTGTTATGAGCGGCATCCGTCCCACGGGGTTTCTGCATCTGGGCAACTATTTCGGGGCCGTTCGCAACTATGTCCGGATGCAGGAAAGCTATACCTGTTTTTTTATGGTGGCGGACTGGCATGCGCTGACGACCCTGACGGATACCGGAGAGCTAAAGGGACATGTGCGAAGGGTGATCGCCGAGAATCTCGCTTGCGGGCTCGACCCGGATAAGGCGGCATTTTATTGTCAGAGCCACGTGCCGGAGACGGCGGAGTTATATCTTCTTTTAAATATGCTGGCATATGTCGGGGAGCTGGAAAAGACGCCTACCTTCAAGGAAAAGGTGCGGCTTCAGCCGCAGAACGTAAATGCCGGGCTTTTGACGTACCCGGTATTGCAGGCGGCAGATATCCTGTTGCACCGGGCCACGCTTGTGCCCGTAGGGAAGGACCAGGAACAGCACCTGGAGGCGGCGCGAAACTATGTTAACCGGTTTAACCAGCGGTATGGTGAGGTATTGCCGGAGCCATACGCCTTTAATTTCGGCGAGGAGCTGGCCAGGGTGCCCAGCCTGGATGGCGCCGGGAAAATGAGCAAGAGCGAGAATCAGAATGCAACGCTATACCTGTCAGACAGCGACGAGACGATCCGGCGCAAGATCATGAAGGCGAAAACGGAAACTACGACCGGCGTCCCCGTATGGGAAACGAGCGAAGATGGGCCGTCGCACCCGCTAATGCCCGAGCCGGTAGCCAATTTGTTTTTGCTTCTGAAGTTGGTGGCAGGTTCGGATGTTGTCAGTAAATTCGAAGCGGATTATGCAGCGGGCACGATCCGTTACGGCGATATGAAGAAGGAACTGGCGGAGGGGATGGTCGCCTTTATTGCGCCTATCCGGGAAAAGGCGGAGACGATCCGGCACAATGAGCCCTATTTGCGGCAGGTGATGGAACAGGGGGCAGATAAGGCACGCGCGAGCGCACAGCAGACGTTAACACTCGTCCGCGGGGCAATGGGGTTGAAATACTACTAAAACCCGGCGGAGAACGGTTTGCATGAATGGAGACTATTATGCTAAAGAACAAGAAAATAAAGCACATCGCCGTGGCCGGAAATATCGGCGCAGGTAAAACGACGCTGACGGAGATGCTAAGCAAGCATTACCGGTGGATCCCCCAGTTCGAGGATGTCGACCACAACCCCTATTTGAACGATTTTTATGAAGACATGCCGCGCTGGAGCTTCAACCTCCAGATATTCTTTCTGAACACGCGGTTGAACCAGCTGCTGGAGATCCACTCGGGCACGGAGACCGTGATCCAGGACCGGACGATCTATGAGGACGCGCATATTTTTGCCCCCAACCTGCATGAGATGGGGCTGATGAGCAAGCGGGACTACAACAATTATTTCCAGTTCTTCCAGACGTTGAAGCGGATGGTGCAACCGCCCGACCTGCTGATCTATTTGCAGGGGAGCGTACCGACTCTGGTTGCGCAGATCCAGAAGCGCGGCCGGGAATACGAGGAGAATATCCGGCTGGACTACCTGAAGCGCCTGAACGATTTCTACAACAAGTGGATCGAGGGATATAAGGAGGGGCCGCTATTGATCGTGGATATCGACAAGAACAAGTTTCCGGAGAACGAGGAGCATTTGGGCGAGATCATCACGCGGATCGATTCGCAGTTGTATGGGCTGTTTTAGGCGGGCCTGCATTCGCTAAGGCTTTCGCTAAGGCTTCCGTCGGCTTTCGCTAAGGCTTCCACCCGCCTTCGCCAAGGCTTCGGCGGGTAAAATAAAAAACCCCATCAAGCCTTTGATGGAGTTAGTTTTGGCAAACAATCGTAGACCTAACTGTCAAATTGTGTGCGCCAAGTTCTGTATTTTATTTTAAAAATTAACTTTTTCCTTTAACTTTTTTTTATTTTTTCCTTTCCCCGGGGGCCGGTGCCCGGGACGAATCCGCTATCGGCGCGGACGTACCGGCGCCACCGCATGGATCTCCCTTGAAGTGATGTCTCGCCCATACTTGGCAAAATTCGTTGTAAACCAGTCCGCGAGGTGGCCTGCCATCTCATCGTATGCCGCCGGCGAGGGCCAGGTATTTCTCGGGTTTAGCAGGTCGTCCGGTACGCCGGGGCAGCTCGTGGGGATCGCCATGCCAAAGACGGGATGGGGGTGATATTCGACAAGATCGAGTGCGCCGTCGAGGGCCGCGGTGATCATGGCCCGGGTATAGGCGAGCTGGATGCGCGAGCCCTGCCCATAAGGTCCGCCCGACCATCCGGTGTTGATCATCCAGACCTTGACCCCGTGTTCACGGATCTTTTTGCCCAGCAATTCAGCATAGCAGCCGGGGTGAAGGGGGAGGAAGGGAGCGCCAAAACAGGCGCTGAAGGTCGGCTTGGGTTCGGTGATCCCGGTTTCGGTCCCCGCAACCTTTGCCGTATAGCCCGAAATGAACTGATACATGGCCTGGGCCGGGCTTAGCCGGGAGATCGGCGGGAGGACGCCATAGGCGTCGCAAGTCAAAAAGAAAATATTGGCAGGGAGGGCGCCGATAGACGGTTGAAGCGCGTTGCTGATATAGGAAAGCGGATAAGAAACCCGGGTATTTTCTGTGACGGAGCCATCGTCAAAGTTGATAAGATTGGTTCCGGGAAAGAATTTGACATTCTCCACGAGGGCCCCGGGACGGATCGCGCGATAGATGGCCGGTTCCTTTTCCTCCCGAAGATTTATACACTTGGCATAGCAACCGCCTTCAAAATTGAAGATATTGTCTTCCGCCCAGCCATGTTCGTCATCGCCGATCAGGCGCCGGGCGGGGTCGGCGCTCAGTGTTGTTTTCCCCGTGCCGCTCAGGCCAAAGAATATGGCCGTGTCGCCTTTGGCGCCCCGGTTGGCCGAGCAGTGCATGCTAAGCACATCGTGATCCCTGGGCAGGATAAAGTTGAGGATGGTAAAAACCGCCTTTTTTATCTCCCCGGTATAGGCCGTGCCCGCCAGTACGATCAACCGGTGCCGGAAGGAGATGACAACGGCGTTTTGAGAACGGGTGCCGCATTCTGCGGCGTTGAGAGAGAGCCCCGGGGCGGAGAGGATCTGCCAGTCCGGCCGGAAATCGTCCAACTCCGCTTCCGTTGGCCGAAGGAACATATTATGGGCGAATAGGTTGGCGGCGGGTGTTTCGTTAATGACGCGGATGTTCAGGCGGTGGCGCGCGTCGGCGCATACGTAACAATCGCGGACGAAAATCTCGGGGGCATTGTTCAGCCAGCTGGTGACCGCGGTAAAGACCCGATGGAAATGTGCCGGGTCGATGGGTTGGTTGAAGTCGTTCCAATGGACGGATCCGGAAGTGATCTCGTCCCGCACGACAAAGCGGTCTTTTGGACTGCGACCCGTGAACGCCCCGGTCCGGATCACCAATGCGCCGCTATCGCTCAGCATGCCTTCTTTACGGCGGAGACAGTGGCGGACAAGTTCGTCCGGTGGCAGTTGGTAGTGAATGGTATCGGAGGTACGCAAACCGAGACGACGAAGACCGTCCGTCGGGAGGGCAATGACAGGCGCTGGCATAACAATCGTTTGTTTGCCGCAAAGCTAAAATAAATTTTTTCATTAGCAAGCCTTGGACAGGGTCCTGAATTTGATATTATCAAAATTAGAGGCAGGTTGGTTAAAATATGACTAATGGCTAACAAACGTTAGTTTGAGGCTGTCGGAATATAATGCCCATTTCGTAATCATTCAATAAATTTGGTCTCCTGCTGACCGGTCCTCTAACACGTTGAAATGAAATTTTATCCGGAAGTTCCTGAGCTATTCACAGAGAACAGGGCGAGGTTTGCCGCTGCGCTGGAGCCTGGTTCGATTGCCATCTTTGTCAGCAATGACGAAATGCCTTCCAATGGGGACGCTTATTATCCTTTCCGGCAGAACAGCGATCTGTTCTGGCTATCCGGGATCGTTCAGGAAGACAGCATGGTCATTCTTTTCCCGGACCATCCCGATCCGAAATACCGGGAGGTATTAGCGCTGGTCAGGCCAAACGAAATGAAGGAGAAATGGGACGGGCGACGGCTGCGTGCGGAGGAGGCGAAGAAAATATCGGGGATCGGCACCGTGCTGTGGCTGGACAACCTCGACTCCCTGTTACAGCAGTGGATATTGCTTTCGGATCATATTTACCTCGGGACAAATGAGAATGACCGGCGAAGCGGACCGCTGATCACGCGGCAATACCGGTACATCCAGGAAATAAAAGAGCGGTTCCCCTTGCATTCGTACCGGCGTGCGGCCCGGATCCTGCGGGTCCTCCGCGCTGTGAAGACCGCGCGCGAAGTGGCTTTGATGCAGGAAGCGGCAAACATTACGAATGCGACCTTTGCCCATTTGCTGTCATTTATCCGGCCCGGCGTCATGGAATATGAGATCGAAGCGGAAATCTGGCGGGGTTTTTTGTCACGGCGGTCGACGGGCCCTGCTTATGAGACTATTGTCGCGTCGGGCGACCGCGCCAGGACGCTGCATTATATTTCGAACAATGGCGAATGCAGGGGCGGTGAACTGGTGCTGATGGATTTCGGTGCATCCTATGGAGGATACAATGCCGACATGACCCGAACGGTGCCGGTGAACGGCCGGTTTTCAGCCCGCCAGAAAGAAGTATATGATGCCGTGCTGTTCCTGCACCGGCATGCAAAAGAGCTGTTGAAGCCCGGGCTCACCCTCGCCGATTATCACAAAAAGATGGGCGACGTGGCGGCGGAGGTCTTTGTCGGTATCGGGTTGCTCACGGCGGCGGAAGTCAGGGATCAGGCACCGGATAATCCGGCCTATTTTAAATATATGTATCATGGGGTGTCGCATCATTTGGGGATTGACGTGCATGACCTCGGACCGCGGACGGAACCGTTACAGGAGGGGATGGTGCTGACGATCGAGCCGGGGGTTTATATTGCGGAGGAACAGATGGGGATCCGCATCGAGAACGACGTCTGGATCAAGACCGGCGGAAATGTCGATCTGATGGACAAGGCGCCGATCACGACAGAAGAGATCGAAGGAATGATGAATAAGCGCTAATCAATTAATAAAATGCTAATTTTCGGGAATGAAATTCATACCTAACCTGTTCACCTTACTGAATCTGTTCTTTGGCTGTGTCGCGGTGATCCTCATTTTGCAAAACGGCATCGTGGCGCTGGATAACCCGGACGGAAGCGGACTGCAATTCATCGGCATGCCGGAGAAGACGCAGTTAGCATCCATTTTTATCGGGCTGGCGGCGCTGGTGGATTTCCTGGACGGGTTGGTGGCGCGGTTGTTCAAGGCGACAAGCCCGTTGGGCAAGCAATTGGATTCGTTGGCGGACGTTGTCAGCTTTGGTGTCGCGCCGGGGATGATCGTGTATCAGTTGCTGCGTTTGAGTTGGGCGGGGCAGGTGAACGGGTTGGATGTGTCGGTGGGTTGGCTTTTGCCGGCTTTGCTGATCCCGTGTGCGGCGGCGTAC
>DATJWK010000111.1:0-26543 GCA_035501395.1 Puia sp. | reverse complement strand
TTCAACTGGTGGTGCTCGATATTGATCAGTGAACAGTAAGCGATGGTAACGACGCGGGCGGCCGGATGCCGGTTGGTTTCGCCAAACGCTTTTACCTGTTCGAGATATACGTCTTCCATACCGGTTCGTTCGCGGAGGACGCGATAGGCCGCTTCGTCCAGGTCCTCGTGATTGTTGACGAGGTCGCCAAGCAGGCTCCATTTGTTCTCGTATTGCTGAAAGTCGGACTTGATAAGAAGAACCTTCAATTCGTTGTCGTCAAAACCAAAGATCACGCAATCCACCGATATCCCGATGATGCCTTCACTCTCCAGCTCTTTCAGGATGGTTTTTATATCTTTCGGCCCGAGAGCGGCGCTGTCCTTGGGCGATATACTCTTGTTCGATAGAATTTCCGCGTTCATGCAGGGGCTAAATTAGTCAATTCGGTTACGATTCCTTTAAATTTAGGGTATAAAATTGACCTATGTATTCTTCCGATCAAATCCGGCGGCTTCAAAAGTTGACAGTCGACCTGCTTTCCAGGGTCAGATCGACGGGAGTGGACAAGGCCCGGCTGGAGGATCTCAGGGATGTGCTGCGTTTTCACGAATATCGGTACGCCATTCTCAACGAGCCGCTGATTGCCGACTTCGAATATGACATATTATATAAGGAGTTGGAGAAACTGGAGCGGCAATACCCGGAGCTGGTGAGTGCGGATTCGCCGACCCAGCGGGTGGCCAGCCAGTTAACAAAGGAGTTCCCGACCGTGGAGCATTTGGTACCGATGTTGTCATTGGAGAATTCGTACAATGAGGACGACCTGTTGGATTGGGACCGCAAGGCCCGCGAATTAACCGGACTACCCGTACTGGATTACTGCATCGAACCCAAATTCGACGGTGCCAGTATTTCGCTGGTGTATGAGAACGACCGGTTGTTGAGAGGGGTAACCCGGGGAGACGGGATCGCCGGAGATGAGATCACGACCAATATCCGCCAGATTCGTTCGGTGCCGCTGACCGCCGCCTTTTCCCGCTATGGCATCCAACTGATCGAGATCCGGGGGGAGGTGCTGATGAACAAGAATAATTTTGCGAGATACAACGAGCAGTTGGCCGAGCAGCAATTGCCGCCGCTCGCCAATCCCCGAAATGCCGCTGCGGGATCGTTGCGGATCAAAGACCCGCGGGAGGTAAGCCGCAGAAACCTTGAAGCCTTTCTGTACCATGTCAGTTATTACACGCCGGCAACGGATCACCCGGCGCTTGCTACGCATAGCGGCAATCTGAAGATGTTGTGGGACCTGGGCTTTCGCAGCCCTCAAAAGGAACTTAAAACGGTGAAGGGCATCCAGGCGGTCATCGATTACTGTCATTCATTCGAGGCGCAGCGGGATGGTTTGCCTTACGAGATTGACGGTATGGTCATCAAGGTGGACCCGATCGCGTTGCAGGAGCGGATGGGGATGACGACGCACCATCCGCGCTGGGCCATCGCGTTTAAGTTTAAGGCCCGGCAGGCTACAAGCACGTTGCGAAAGGTAGAGTTCCAGGTGGGACGTACCGGGAGCATTACCCCGGTCGCCAAGATCGATTCCGTACCGTTGAGCGGGGTCACGATCGGATCCATTTCTCTTTTCAACGAGGATGTGGTCCGGGAGAAGGACCTGAGGATCGGGGACAAAGTATTGGTCGAGAGGGCCGGAGACGTGATTCCCTACATCGTCAAGCCGCTGGCCGAATTAAGGACCGGCAAAGAGGAGCCTATCGTGTTTCCGACGCATTGCCCGGTTTGCGGGGACAAGCTGGTCAAGCCGGAGGGAGAAGCGGTCTTACGCTGTGTTAATATCAACTGTCCCGCACAGGTAGTCGAGCGTATCATCCATTTCGCCAGCAAAGATGCCATGGATATCCGCAGTTTTGGCGAAGCAAACGTCCGTAAATTCTATGAGCTCGGGTTTGTAAAGGATATTCCGGGGATCTATCGGCTGCCATATGACAAGATCCGGCAGCTGGAAGGGTTCGGGGAGAAGAGCGTAAACAACCTTCAGGCGGCGGTGGAAGCATCCCGACAGCAGCCCTTACACCGGTTGATCTTCGGACTGGGTATCCGTTATGTCGGAGAGACGACGGCGAAAGTCCTCGCTGCAGCCGTACCTCACCTGAAAGATCTGGCCGGCTATTCGGTGGAAGACTTACAGGATCTGGAAGATGTCGGACCGAAAGTGGCGACCAGCGTTTACCAATTCTTTCATAATCCGGATAACCTTCACTTAATAAAGGAGCTGGAGGGTCTGGGGCTGGTGCTGGAAAGCACGAAGTCGATAGCGGCGGGCGGCAACCTGGATGGCCAAACGTTCTTGTTCACTGGTACCCTTAACCGGTTAAAGCGATCCGAAGCGGAGGAGGCGGTGGAAAAGAACGGCGGCAAACTGCTGAGCGGAGTTAGCAGTAAGCTCAACTATCTTGTCGTTGGTGAAGATGCAGGCAGCAAACTGGAAAAAGCCAAAAAGATCGCCTCGATACATATCCTGACAGAGGATGAATTTATAAAGCTTATCGATATGCGGTAGGGACGCCATCGATCGATTCCGGGTGAGTGATAACATATAATATTATTTTCTTACGTTACTGGTAATTCGAAATTCTTTTTCGTAACTTTAAGAAAAATGCTTAGGCATGATTAGAAAACTCACCGGCGAATTGTGGAAACCATTACAGTTTCCCGGCTGGAAACAACTCCGAAAAAAATACGCACTTTCTTCTATGGGTCGCGTTGCCAGCTACTCGGAAGATGTGCTAGCCGACGGCAAATTGCTTAACGGCAGCCTTACGACCGGTTACAAGACCCTGAATCTGCACCGGCCGGGCAACAACGGGACTCTCTATATCCATCGCGAGATCGCCCGTCTTTTTCTGAACAAGTCGACGATCAGGCACAAGTATGTGATTCATCTGAATCATAACAAGCTGGAGAACTCGGCGAAGAATCTGAAATGGGCGACCTTGGAAGAGATGATCGATCATCAGCAAAAAAGCCCTGCAAAGGTCGCCTACAAAAAAGTTCAGGCAAACCGCACCGTTGGATTGAAGCTTACCGCCAACCAGGTAAAGACCATTAAAAAGACCCTATCGAGCAAGAACCGACAGCTTACCATCAAGAAATTGGCTGAAAAGTATCATGTCAGTGAAATGACCATGTATCGCATCAAGAGTGGCGAAAACTGGGGAAGGATCAGATAGACCGAAACCGACTATGCTCAAGACTTCTACTCTCAAGTTTCTAAAAGACCTCAAAAAGAATAACAATAAGACCTGGTTCGAGAAGAACAAATTGGTTTACCTGGACGCCCGCGATGATGCTGAACAATTCGTGGCGCAGCTGATAGAGGGTCTTGGAAAGGCGGACCCTGATGTCAAATCTTTGCAGGCAAAAGATTGCACCTACCGCATATATCGGGACATTCGCTTCTCCAGCGACAAGACGCCATATAAGGTGCACATGGGCGCTTTTCTGAATAAAGGAGGAAAAAAGGCGCCGACGGCAGGTTATTATTTTCATATCCAGCCCGGCGGCAAGAGCATGGCGGGCGGGGGTCTGTGGATGCCGATGCCGCCGGAATTAAATAAGGTCCGGCAGGAAATCGACTATAACTTCAGCGAGTGGGCGAAGATCACCAATGACCGTAAGTTCAAAAAGCACTTTCCTGAAGGTCTTGACCGGGAAGAGATCCTTTCAAGGCCGCCCAAAGGGTATGATCCGGAAAACCCGGCAATCGATTTCCTAAAATTGAAGAGTTTCGTTGTAACCCGGCCACTCACCGATGAGTTGTTGGCATCCCGCGGTCTCCTGAAGGAGCTGTTGACAATTTTTGGATCGATGAAGCCTTTTGTCCATTTCCTCAATCGCTCCCTCGAATAGAAACCCGTTCCGGCTGTTAGCTACTTAAGCAAGCCCTTTTCGAGCAGATATTCCGCGATCTGCACGGCATTCGTGGCGGCGCCCTTACGGAGGTTGTCGCTCACAACCCACATGTTCAGTGTCTTGGGCTGGGATTCATCCCGGCGTAATCTTCCGACAAATACCTCGTCTCTTTCATGAGAATGACGCGGCATCGGGTATTGTTGGGTAGCAGGGTCATCGACGACGATGACACCGGGCGCCTCACTAAGGAGCGAGCGGACCTCGTTCAGATCGAAATCGCGATCAAACTCAACGTTCACCGCCTCGCTATGGCCGCCCATAACCGGAATGCGAACGGTCGTCGCCGTTACCCGGATGTCGCTGTCGCGCATGATCTTCCGGGTCTCGTTCACCATTTTCATTTCCTCTTTTGTATAGCCGTTGTCGAGGAAGACATCGATTTGCGGAATGGCGTTCAGATCTATCGGATATTTATATGCCATGTCGCCCACGATGCCTTTCCTTTCGTTCTCCAGCTGCGCTACGGCCTTTACGCCGGTTCCGGTTACACTCTGGTACGTGGAGACGACGATCCTCCTCACATGGTAGCGCTTATGCAACGGGTTGAGCGCGACGACCATCTGAATGGTGGAACAATTGGGATTGGCGATGATCTTGTCTTCTTTGGTGAGCACGTCGGCATTGAGCTCCGGGACCACCAGTTTTTTGGATGGGTCCATACGCCAGGCGGAGGAATTGTCGATTACAGTGATACCTGCGGCGGCGAACTTGGGGGCCCATTCGAGGGAAGTACTGCCGCCGGCGGAGAAAAGCGCAACGGCGGGACGCGCTGCAATGGCATCGGTGGCGCTGACCACAGTATACTTCCTTCCCTTGAATTCCACTTCTTTTCCGATCGATTTTTCAGAGGCGACCGGGATCAATTCAGAAACGGGAAAATTCCTCTCTGCCAGCACTTGTAACATTTTGGTGCCCACCAGCCCGGTGGCGCCGACGACTGCAACTTTCATTTTTTGTTGGTTTTACTCATAAAAAAGGAGCCTTCCCTGCGGGAAGGCTCCTGACATATTTTGAATACAAAACGATCAGACCCTTTCCCGCATCGGGAAGCACTTCTTAATCTGCTTTGTAGACTTGATCATTCTCATTAGGCCGCAAATATAAAAAGGAATGTTTAATTAAACAATATTACACCAACTTAATATCAAAATTCACCAGGTCGACAAATTGACGGATTCGGGCGTCGATGTCTGCCCGGGTGATCTCCTTTAGCCGGGTGGGGCCGAATTTCTCCACGCAGAAGGAGGCCATAGCGGAGCCGACAATGATCGCGGTCTTCATATTCTCGAATGAAATGTCTTTTGTTTTCGCAAGATAACCCATAAAGCCGCCCGCGAAGGTATCGCCGGCGCCGGTGGGATCGAATACATCCTCCAGTGGCAACGCGGGCGCCACAAAGACCTTGTCCCCGTGGAAGAGCAGTGCCCCATGCTCGCCCTTCTTGATAATCACGTAGCGGGGACCCATTTTGAAGATTTCCCGGGCCGCCTTTACAAGCGAGAACTGTCCGCTGAGCTGTCGCGCCTCGCTGTCGTTGACCATGAGGACGTCGACCATGGTCAGTAGCCTTTTCAGGTCATCGAGCGCATTGTCCATCCAGAAGTTCATCGTATCCATTGCAATCAGCTTGGGGCGCCGGCGGAGCTGTTGGACGACGCTCATCTGCAGGCTGGGGAGCACATTGCCGAGCATTACGAATTCGCTGCCCTGATAGCTTTCCGGGATCACCGGATTAAAATCGGTCAATACGTTCAAATCGGTAACCAGGGTGTCACGGGTATTCATGTCAAGGTGATATCTTCCTTTCCAGAAAAAGGATTTCTTATCTTTTACGACCTCTACCCCTTCCAGATTGACGCCGCGGAACAAAAGCTCATCCATTTCCTTTTGTTCGAAGTCATAGCCTACGATGGAGACCTGGTTGATAGGTTTGACGAAATTGCTGGCTGCATAGGCAACGTAGGTCGCCGCGCCGCCAACGATCCAGTCTGTATTTCCAAACGGCGTCTCTATGGCGTCATATGCCATGGTGCCGACAACAATTAATGACATGCTGATGGTTTTTGCGCTGCAACCTACATAAATTTAATGTAACTTGCGCACTAACACTCGTTAGCAGGGGTTCCGCCCCGATAGGCGTGCGATACCGGTTATGGCCAAAATTCAAAGCAAAAAGAACAGTACAAAAAAGGACGTGATCATCGAGAAGGCGTCGAAGCTCTTCCGGGAGAAAGGCTTTGGCGCCGCGAGCATGCGGGATCTGGCCGAGCATGTCGGGGTGGAGGCGGCCAGCCTGTATAACCATATCCAATCAAAATCGGAAATCCTGCAGACCATATGCTTCAAGGTTGCCAATGAGTTCATGTCCAACCTGGAGGCGGTAGAGTCGAGTCATCACTCCACGTTGAAAAAAATGGAAAACATAATCCGGCTCCATATCCGGATGATGCTGGACCAATATGAGTATGTATACATTGCAGATCATGAATGGCGGCATTTGCCGGAACCTTATCTTTCGAATTTCCTGAACCAGCGCCGGAGCTATCGTAAGCGGCTGGGCGATATCGTAGAGGATGGGATTGCCAAAGGAGAGATGAAGCCGATCGAACCCTATACCGCCGTGCTGGTCATACTCAGCGCGATCAGCGGGATCGACTCCTGGCAGCGGTCGCGGAAGAGCACAAGTGCGGAGACGCTGGAAGCCAATATGGTCAGATTCCTCATCGAAGGGTTGAAGAAATAAGGTCATGGCTACGCATTTCAGAACATTAAAAGTCGCAGATGTCCGCCGGGAGACCACAGAATGCGTGTCGGTTTTATTCGCGGTCCCGGATGAGTTGCGCGAAGAATTTCGGTTTCAACAGGGACAAAACATCACCGTCCGGATGACGGTCGCCGGCGAGGAGGTGCGTCGCTCCTATTCCATTTGCAGCAGCCCGCTGGATCATGAGCTGAGGATCGCGATCAAAAAGGTTCCCGGTGGGATCTTCTCGACATGGGCAAACGAACAGTTGGCGATCGGGGATACGCTGGAGGTGCTGCCGCCAAGCGGAAGGTTCAACACGGAGTTGCACCCGGGTAACCGCAAGCTTTACCTGGCCTTCGCCGCAGGCAGCGGGATCACGCCCGTTATATCGCTGATCAAGACTACGCTCGCCGTGGAACCAGCCAGCCGGTTTACGCTGGTTTACGGGAACCGGCACCGGCTTTCGATCATCTTCCGGGAAGAGCTCGAAGCGTTGAAGAACCGGTATATGGACAGACTGGCCATACACCACATGCTCAGCCGGGAAGAGTTGGATATTCCGCTTTATCAGGGACGGATAGATGCGGCGAAGTGCGACGAGCTTTGTCCGCGACTGATCGACCTTAGATTTGTTGACGAAGTGTTCCTGTGCGGACCGGAGGAGATGATTTTTTCGGTCAAGGGATGGCTGGAAGCCAAAGGGATGGAGCGGCGCAAGATCCACTTTGAGCTATTCCATACCCTGGATGCCGCCGGGGTCGTTCGACGCGGCCTGGTGGAAGAAGGGTTGCCGTTGAAAGACGAATTGGTACAACCGGGCCACGCCATGAGCCAGGTGACGGTACGGCTGGATGGGATTAGTCACTCGTTCGAGCTGCCCTTTCACGGAGCTTCCGTGCTGGAGGCCGCATTGATGGAAGGGGTCGATCTTCCCTTTGCGTGCAAAGGTGGAGTATGCAGTACCTGCCGGGCGAAACTGCTGGAGGGTAAAGTGGAAATGGACCTCAACTATGCATTGGAGGCGGATGAGCTCGAGGCAGGCTTCGTTCTTACCTGCCAGTCGCATCCCCGGTCGCCGAAGATCATCGTCGACTTCGACTCGAAATAATACGCGGGCGGCCGCTACCCCGCGCGGTACCCGTCACCAGGTCTTTTCGCCGTTTTTCATTTTATCGATGGTTTCCTTAAAGGAGGCTTTGTCGGCGCCGCCGGCAAGAGTCATGGCCTTTGTTTCAAGAGCGATGGCATCGTCCTTTTTCCCGAGCTTGTAAAGAATGTTGGCATAGGTGTCGATATATCCCGGCTCGTTGTTATCCCTTAGCCTTTTGCTCCAATCCAGGATGTCCGAAACACAGCTCATATCGGAACAATTCTGAAAAACGGCCCATGCCATGCTGTTGAGGTCGCCGTCAGTGAGTTTATCATTATATGACTTCACGTAAGCAACAATTTCCTTTTCGAAACTGGGGAAGTCCTTTTTTGATAGGAAATAGTTGAGCTTGATCCGCGCCGTCAATTCGTCGGCCTGGGCCGGGAGCTTCGAAGCAATCGTCGTATGGACCGCCGTCCAGTCGGGAGGGGTGTTATCGCCGGGCTTCCGGGGCATGAGTTCGCTCATGTAGACATTACGCACTTTTGCTTCGGCAAAGCCGGGTCCCAGGACTTTATCCACTTCGGCCGCGTGATCGGTAAAGGTCGAAAAGTATTTATCGGAACTTTTTTTCGTGAAGAGCTCCTGCATATAAAGGGCATCCCGCGACAGGAGGTCCGATTGGGTGGCCAGCCAGGCCTTGGCAATGCTTTCCCCGTTGGCGAGATCGTAGGCATTTGCGGCGGCCATCGCCGTCTTATGAAGGAAGGCGGTGTCCCGACGGCCTTTATTGAATTCATCGAGAAGCGTATAGTACTGGCGAGTGCTGTCAAACGATTCAGCCAGGCTGGCAAGAAATATCGGCGCCGGCGACGAGCCGACAAAACGGTGGATGGCATGGCCGTCGGGTGCGAAGATCAGGTAAGTGGGGTAGGCGCGGACGTGGTATTTTTCAGCGATATCGTGACCGTCCTTATACCAGGCTTTGACATTGTCGGCGTCTTTTGCGGTAGTATCCAGCTGTACGCCGACGCTGATGAATTTATCGTTTACATATTTGCCGGTCGCCTCGAGCGGAAATACTTGCGTCGCCATCATCCGGCAGGGACCGCACCAGGTCGTGAAGCAGTCCATAAAAATATATTTGTTCTCCGCCTTTGCTTTCGCCCGGATGGCCGACCAGCTGAGGTCGTGCTCGAAGTGAACACCGGTGTCGACTTGCGCCTGCAGGCAAAAGGGAACGATCAGGAAAAGGACAGCTATTTTTTTCATGTGAATAACGTTTGTCAGCGTATGCGCTAAAGTTAATGGAATATCCTGGATTCCCCTCCGCAATTTGGATCAGCGGTAGCCGAAATGCGTGCAGACTAACAATTGTTAGTTTCTGGGGAAAATCTTATCTTTACCACCTAATTCGATATTGCTATGCCGTTGTCCGACAACGAGAAACAATTTCAGGACAAGGTTGACGAGGAAATCAGGATCGAGCCGAAAGACTGGATGCCGGATGCCTATCGGAAGACCCTGATCCGGCAGATCTCGCAGCATGCGCACAGTGAGATCGTCGGGATGCTCCCGGAAGCGAACTGGATCACGCGCGCACCGACGCTCCGGCGGAAGGCGACGCTGATCGCCAAGGTGCAGGACGAGGCCGGACATGGTCTCTACCTCTATTCCGCGGCTGAGACGCTGGGGATCGGCCGGGAGGAAATGATCGGCCAGCTGCATACCGGGAAGGCAAAATATTCGTCGATCTTTAACTATCCGACGATTACCTGGGCGGATATGGGCGCCATCGGCTGGCTGGTGGACGGTGCGGCAATTATGAACCAGGTGCCGCTATGCCGCGCTTCGTACGGTCCCTATGCGCGCGCTATGGTGAGGATCTGTAAGGAGGAGAGCTTTCATCAGCGGCAAGGTTTTGAGATCCTTCTCGTATTGAGCAAAGGCAGCGACGCCCAGCGGCGGATGTGCCAGGATGCGATCGACCGGTGGTGGTGGCCATCGGTGATGATGTTCGGTCCGAACGACGAGTCGTCGCCACATTCGGCGCAGAGCATGCAGTGGAAGATCAAACGTTTTTCCAACGACGAGCTTCGCCAGCGATTCATCGACGTTTGTGCGGAACAGGTCAAATTGCTGGGGATGACACTACCGGATGCCGATCTGAAGTGGAATGAGGAACGGCAGCACTATGATTTCGGGCCGATCGACTGGGCGGAATTCTATAACGTGATCAATGGGAACGGCCCGTGCAACAAGGAAAGGCTGGCGGCGCGGGTCCGGGCGCATGAGGACGGGGCGTGGGTAAGGGAAGCGGCACTGGCGCACACGGAAAAAAGAAGGAGGCGTTATGCATGAGGAACAATGGCCGTTATGGGAAGTTTTTATCCGCAGCAAACAGGGGCTCGATCACAAACATGCCGGAAGTATCCACGCTGCCGACGCCGCGATGGCGATCGAGAACGCACGGGATGTTTATACCCGCCGGATGGAAGGGGTCAGCATCTGGGTGGTCGAGAGCAAATATGTTCATGCATCGAATCCGGATGAAGCCGATTCATTGTATGACCCTGCCAATGACAAGATCTACCGGCATCCCACATTTTATGATTTGCCCGATGACCTAAAACATATGTAAGATGCCGCTCCCCGCCCACATCGACTATATCCTCCATCTTGCGGACAACGCACTGATCCTCGGTCATCGTAACAGCGAATGGACGGGGCATGGACCGATCCTGGAGCAGGATATTGCATTGTCGAATATTGCGCTTGACCTGATCGGGCAGGCGAGATACCTCTATCAGCATGCAGCGGGAATGATGGGAGGCGATACCACCGAAGACCGGCTAGCCTATGGCCGGGATGCGTGGGATTTCCGGAATTGTCTATTGGTCGAGCATCAAAATGGCGACTGGGGTGTTACGATCCTTCGACAGTTCCTGTTTAGTGCGTGGCAATTTTATTTTTATAAGCAACTGCAGCGCAGCCGGGACCGGGAGCTGGCGGCAATCGCGGAAAAATCGTCCAAAGAGGTGAGCTACCACCTCCGGTGGAGCGGTGAATGGGTGATCCGGTTGGGAGATGGGACGGCGGAAAGCTTTTCGCGGATGAAAAATGCGGTCGATCAGCTCTGGAAATTTACGGGAGAACTGTTTGTACCGGCGTCGTTTGAGCGGCTGCTGATCCCGGAGGGGATTGCGGTCGATGTCGAAGCGGTCCGGCCGCTGTGGGAGGAAAAGGTCGGAGAAGTGTTTGCTGACGCCGGCCTGGAGAAGCCTGCGGTCTGGATGCAGTCGGGCGGGAAGGAAGGACGGCACACGGAACAACTGGGGTATTTGCTGGCGGAGATGCAGTTTTTGCAACGCGCTTATCCGAATTGCGAGTGGTAAAAGTTGATACCATATGGTCATTGCTGGACGAGGTCTGCGACCCCGAAGTACCGGTGTTATCGGTGGTTGACCTGGGAATCGTCCGCGAGGTCCGGGCCGGCGACGATGGGCCGGCTGGACGCCCGGACGGCGGAGAAGCGATCGAAATCGTCATCACCCCGACCTATAGCGGCTGTCCGGCAATGGATTTGATCCGGTCGACGATCCGGATGAAATTGCTGGAACATGGGTATTCGGATGTAAAATTGACCACCGTCCTGTCGCCCCCATGGACAACCGACTGGATGAGCGAGCGCGGAAAAGAAAAATTGATGCAATACGGGATCGCACCGCCCCTGCCCTTGCAACAAGTTTGCCATCCGGCGTGGTTCCGCCGCGAAGAGGCGATCGCCTGTCCGTATTGCCATTCTTATCACACGACGTTGATCAGCGAGTTCGGGAGCACCGCCTGCAAGTCGCTCTATCGGTGTGAAGATTGTAAAGAACCGTTCGATTATTTCAAATGTCACTAAATTAACCTATGTCGACCATTCTCTTCGAAATTCGTGGTGGCGTTGCCTTTATCACCTTGAACCGGCCGGATAAGCTAAACAGCTTTACGCATGAGATGGCGTTGTCGTTTCAAAACCGGCTGGACGAATGTGCGAGTTTGCGGGAGGTCAGGGCAGTGCATATAACGGGGGCCGGAAAGGCTTTTTCGGCCGGGCAGGATCTGGCGGAGGTAGCCGGTCCGGAAGGACCCTCCGTTGCTGAGGCTGCCGCCTCCGCTGAAGCTACGGCGGCGAAGACACCGGGCCCGTCCCGGATGGCGAGGATCCTGCAGGAACAGTATAATCCGATCGTCAGAAGGATCCGGAATTTGCCCAAACCGGTCTTGGCGGCGGTCAACGGGGTCGCCGCCGGGGCAGGCGCAAACATTGCGCTCTGTTGTGATATCGTGGTGGCAGCGGAATCGGCCTCCTTTATCCAGGCTTTCTCAAAGATCGGGTTGATCCCGGATAGCGGTGGGACCTGGTTCTTACCCCGATTGATCGGCTGGCAGAAGGCTGCGGCAATCGCGATGCTGGGAGAGAAGATCGGCGCCGCCGAAGCCGAACGAATGGGGATGGTCTATAAGGTATATCGCGACGAGGAGTTTGCCGGGGCTTCACGGGCGCTGGCGGCGGTATTGGCAGAGCTGCCGACGCGGGCGCTTGCCTTTACAAAGCATGCCTTTAACTATTCTGTGAATAATAACCTGGAGGCGCAGTTGGAGCTCGAAGACGAATTGCAACAAAGGGCGGCGCAGACCCTGGATTATGCGGAGGGCGTGCGAGCATTCCTGGAGAAAAGACCCGCGGTGTTTAAGGGAGAATAATATCAAGATTATGTTTTACGAATTTAAAGGACGCCGGCCTACGGTAGATCCATCGGCATTTGTGCACCCACACGCTGCCGTCACGGGTGACGTGTGGATCGGGAAAAATGTATACATCGGGCCGGGCGCGGCCATCCGCGGAGATTGGGGCAGGATCGTCCTCGAGGACGGCTGTAACGTGCAGGAGAGCTGCACGATACACATGTTCCCGGGCGTAAGGGTGTTGCTCCGGGAAGGTGCGCATATCGGCCACGGCGCGATTGTGCATGGCGCGGTTATCGGCCGGAATTGCCTGATCGGGATGAATAGTGTGATCATGGATAACGCGGAGATCGGGGACGAATGCATCATCGGGGCACTCAGCTTTATCAAGGCCGGAGAGAAGGTGCCGCCGCGTAGCGTAGTCGCCGGGAACCCCGCAAAGATCCTCCGCGCGGTCAGTGAGGAAATGCTGCGATGGAAGACGGAGGGGACCGCGTTGTACCAGGCGCTGCCGGGAGAGATGCGGGAGAGCTGGAGAGCGTGTGAGCCGGCGAGGCCGGGGGAAATTTCGGCGGAACCGGGGGAAGGGGGAACCACGTATCGCCCGTGGAAGGAGACAAAGGGGGAGTGACAATCAACTATATTTGCGGCTTAAACGGTTCCAGTGGAGAAATCAAATTTTGTCGATCAGATCAGGGTTTTCTGCCGGAGCGGGCATGGCGGAGCGGGAAGCAAACATTTTATGCGGACCAAGTTCAATGCAATGGCGGGACCGGATGGTGGCGACGGTGGCCGGGGCGGCCATATCATCCTGCGGGGGAGTAAGCATCTATGGACCCTCCTGCATTTGCGTTACTATAAAAATGTCCTTGCGGAGAATGGCGAATCCGGCAGCGGCAACAACTGTACCGGGCGATTCGGGAAGGATATTATTATCGAAGTTCCGCTGGGGACCATTGCAAGGGATGAAGAAACCGGCAAACAGGAAGTGGAGATCCTGGAGGACGGACAAGAGATCATCTGGATGAAAGGGGGGCGCGGGGGCCTGGGTAATGCCAATTTCGCGACGCCCACCAACCAGGCTCCCGAACATGCCCAGCCGGGATTGCCGGGCGTAGAAGGCTGGAAGATCCTGGAATTAAAGGTATTGGCCGATGTCGGCTTGGTCGGGTTTCCGAATGCCGGGAAATCGACTTTGCTCTCGGTATTGACGGCCGCCAGGCCGAAGATCGCAGATTATGCGTTTACTACATTGACGCCGCAGCTGGGTATGGTGGAATATCGCGACGGCCTTTCGTTTTGTATGGCCGACCTTCCCGGAATTATTGAAGGCGCGGCGGAAGGAAAAGGATTGGGACACCGGTTTCTTCGCCACATCGAACGCAATCCGGTCCTGCTCTTCCTGATACCCGCGGACAGTAATGACCACGCCGCTGAATTCCGTATCCTGGTGGGCGAGCTGGAAAAATATAATCCCGAATTGCTGCACAAGCGGTTTGTCATTGCCATCAGCAAAAGCGATATGCTGGACCCGGAATTAAAGGAGGCGATCGCAAAAGAGTTACCCCCCGCCATTCCGCATCTGTTTATCTCATCGGTTACACAGCAAGGGCTGGTCGAGCTAAAGGATCTGCTCTGGAATATTCTCAACCAAGACCCGGCTTAACCCATACTCCTTCGCCGACCGGACCTAACCCAAAATTTAAATAGATTTATAGGAATTATTCGATTTTTGGTATATTTTTGGCATGTATTCGCATACACGTCCGAACCTCCCCCTCCGATTGTTGCGCCCGACCTGTCCGCGATTGTGTCGCCCGACCTGTCTGCGATCGTTGCGCCCAACCTGTCTGCGATTGTCGCGCCCGAGCTTTCTCCGATTGTTGCGCCTCCCCGTTTCGATTGTCCGCCATGATCGACTTGCCATCCGGTTGCGAGCCTGAAACCGGTTGCCCCATATCCATGCTTTTTTCACTAAAAACCCATTTATATGAAGTCGTTAATTCATGCTTCTTTCGGCAGGCTTACGTTTGGGATCACCCTTTTATTGACGGTCGCCACAGCGAATGCCCAGTCGCATTCGACAGAAGCGCTTTCCGGCGTAGATCATGCGCTCCCGGCGCCTGGCGCAGATCATACCCGCCCGGTTCCAGGCGCAGATCAAGCCACGGTCAAATACCTTGGCGCCCAGGATGATATGCTGGTCTTCAACGTCGCGTACCAAAACCCGCAAGGTTCGCGGTTCGTTCTCACCATCAGGGATCAGGACGGCAACCAGCTTTACCAGGATTTTTTCAAGGACAAATCCTTTTACAAACAATTCAGACTGCCCAAAACAGATAAAGACCGGATCGTCTTTGTCATCGGCAATGGCCAGGAAGAATCCGTCATAAAGACATTTGCCGTGAATGTAAATAGCCGCTCCGTACAGGAGGTGGCAATCAAGAAACTTTAAAACTCAAAATTATGAACGCAGTAACGCTCGCAAAACCCGTTTATGCATTTCTTTTAAGTGTCCTGCTCGGAGGCCATACCTCCGGCAGCGCAGACGTAAAATACATCCCCGTTACCGACAGCCGCGGGATATTCAACGTTGTCTATGACAACGCAACGGGTAGCAAGTTCGTGGTCCGGATAACGGATCAGGACGGAAACCAGATCTACCAGGGCACTTTTTCGGATAAGAAATTCAGCCGGAATTTTCAGCTGGCCGATCCGGAAGGCTATAGCAGGCTCGTGTTTGAGATCCGCAGTTTAGGCGATCATACCTCGCAGCGCTTTGAAGTGGAAACTCAAACCCATTTGATCGAGGATGTGACTGTCCGCGAAGTGCAATAGCATAAAGAGAACCCCGGGTGTGACCCGGGGTTCTCCCTATTGTCGTATCGACTTATTGTATCGTGGGTGATCCGACCTTGTTCGCCGCGGAACCGAAGAGCTTTGTCGCTTCGGCATAGCTGAGGGACTTTGCCTGCAACGGGGTCAACCCTTTTGTGGTGAGGACGCTGCCGGGAACGATGACATACCGATACCAAAGACCTGAATTGTCAAATCCGGCCTGCAGCAGGATATTGCCGACCGAGACGGTCTGGAACATGTCGAATTCCAGTGCATTCTCCACGACAGTATCGTTGCTGGCGTTGAGATAGGCTCCATATCCAAGGATCACACCCTTGTCCAGGATAGCGGAGGTGATGGCCGGGGCAGAGATATTTTCTTCATAATCGGAATCAACGTTGTTTAGTTGCATACTCAGCGTCACCCAGGCGGACGTATATACGCTGTCCGGATGATTGATGGTGGTGGTGTTGTTCTTCGTACAGCTGGTGAGCGAAAAAAACCCGATGGCGGTGGCGGTCAGGAAGAAGATTGTTACTTTTCTCACAGATTGTAATTTTAAAAGGTGAACGTATTAAATTGTCGATTGGATGAGACGTGCCTTATAACAGTTGGATACGCAAATACCTGTTATTAGGTCTACAAATAATCGGCCAAACCGGCCTTTTTGCCGGTCAATAAAAGTATCACTTATTTTTCGGGCGACCAACCGGACGGCCGGATTTCGCCCGGATCTATGAAAAGGAATAGCTCACTCCCCCATCCTTTTCGTCCTTGAGGACGATCCCCAGCTGCTGAAGCTGGTTGCGGATCTTGTCGGAAGTTGCATAATCCTTGCGGGTCCGGGCATCGCGGCGGATATCGATCAGCAGTTCAACCACTCCGGTAAGTTTGTGGTCTTCGTCCGAAAATTCACCCTTTAGCCCGAGGATATTTTCGATGTAATCGGTAAAATATTTCCTGGTCATCCCGATGGTGTCCGAACTCAGGGCATCCGGAGCGATGTGGCCGCTCTTGAGGGAGTTGATCACGGGAACGAGATCGAAAAGCGTGGCAAGCACTTTGGCGGTGTTGAAATCATCGTTCATAAAGTCATCGAGACTGGCGAGCTGGCGTCGAACCTTGTCATCGAGCGCCGGGTCCGCGGCCGTGGAGGATTCCGTGCCGGCCGCCAACTTTTTCAAAAGCTCATGCGCCTCCCAAAGCCGCTTGAGACCTTTCTCCGCGGCCTGAAGCGCCTCATTACTAAAGTCAAGCGTACTGCGGTAGTGCGTTTGAAGGATAAAAAAGCGGATGGTCATCGGTGAATACGCCTGCTGGAGCAGCGGGTGGCTGCCGGTAAACATCTCCGTAAGCCGGATCTGGTTGCCATAGCTTTTTCCCATCTTCTTCCCGTTGAGCGTGATCATATTGTTGTGCAGCCAGTATCGGGCTGGCACATGTTTGTTGCAGATGGTACTTTGGGCAATCTCGCTTTCGTGATGGGGGAACTGGAGGTCCATCCCGCCGCCGTGGATATCGAATTCGATACCCAGGTATTTCGTACTCATCGCGGAGCATTCGATATGCCAGCCGGGGAATCCGTCGCCCCACGGGCTTTGCCAGCGCATGATGTGTTCGGGCGGCGCGGCCTTCCACAGGGCAAAGTCCTGCCGGTTGTGTTTTTCATCCTGGCCGTCGAGGTCGCGGGTGGTTTCGAGGAGGTCGTCGAGGACACGACCGCTCAGTTTACCGTAGGGATAATGGGCGGCGTATTTCTTCACATCAAAATAGACCGAGCCCTTTACGACATAGCCATAACCTTCCCTTATGATCGCCTCGATCATGCCGATTTGCTCGACGATATGCCCGGTAGCTGTCGGTTCGATGCTGGGGTCGAGGTTATTAAACTGGCGCATGGCCCAGTGGAACAGGTTGGTATACTTCTGGACGAGTTCCATAGGCTCGAGCTTCTCGATGACGGCCTTTTTGGAGATCTTGTCTTCCGCCTCCCGCCCCTCTTCCTCAAAATGGCCGGCGTCGGTAATGTTCCGGACGTACCGGACCTTGTAGCCGAGGTGGAGGAGGTAGCGATAGATAAAGTCGAAGGTGATGAACGGGCGGGCGTGTCCGAGGTGGCTTTCCCCGCTAACCGTTGGTCCGCATACATACATTCCCACATGGCCGGGCGTAAGGGGGGTGAAGACCTCTTTCTGTCTTGTATAGTTGTTATGGACTTTTAATACGCTCATACCAATAGACCCCTTTTCGGGGCAACGAAGATACAGGATAATGGGGGATTTTGTCCTTCGCAACCGACGGACGATCGCTAGGGATGTCGCGGTGTCAATTGCAGATCGGCCTCCACCGGATTATGGTCGGACCATGGCGTAGGTATCTTCCGGCATTGGAGGATGTCAAAGGACGGAGCCACAAGGATGTAGTCTATCCGGAGGGTCGGCGAAATATTTTTATAGGTCCTGCCGATACCAAATCCTTTTTTCAACCACGCATCCTGCCAACCGCTACGTATAGTTGCATAGGTATAGGAATTGGGTACATCGTTGAAGTCCCCGCAGATAAAAGCCGGTCGGGAACAGCTATCCAGCCGGGCGCGCACTTCTTCGGCCTGATCGCCGCGATGGCGAAAGGCATCCCGGAGCTTGCGGACAATGGAACGGGACGCATCCAGGATGCTGTCATCCACGTTCTTTATGATTTGCAGATCCCGAAACTCCTTGCTGCCGAACAGCACGGATTGGAGATGGGTGGTATATACACGGATGGTATCCTTACCGGCCTGGATATCGGCGGAAATAAGGCTTTCCGTGGTTCGGAATCCGTTCGGGCGGCTGTAGTCATGCCGCGAAGAATCCACGATGGGAAATCGGGAGAAGATGACTACCCCGGCGATATAGAGACCGGGCCGGATATAGTCGCGGGAGAAATAGTAATAAGGATAGTGAAGCTGCGTCTGGATATAGGTAATATTCGATTCGAGGCCATGGCGGGTCAGCGGCTCATAAAACTCCTGGAGGCAGAGAACGTCGGCCTGCTGGCTGCCGATAAAGTCGAGCATTTTCGTTCGCGGCTGCGTGGGAGAATGTTTCTTTATCATAAAACCGTCAAAGCTCCGGACGTTCCAGGTCAGCACGCGGATCGACCGATCGGCTTGACGGGTCTCGATAAAACGATTCCCGGGGTGCATGGCCAGGAAATGACGAATATTGGACCAACCGATGAGCAATGCTGCGAAGGAAAGCAGGGACCACCGGCGAAGGGAGCGCATGAAAACAGCGGCCACAAGAAAGCCGAAAACGAGGAGGAAAAGATACGGGAATATCAGGCCGAGAAGTGAAATGAGCCACCACTTACCCGGATGCAGGAAGGAATTCGCGCAAGCCAAAAGGAACAGGACGACCGCCAGGCTGTTAAGAACGAGAAAAAGACGGCGGGTGAAATTTCGCAATTTCGGCATGCCCTAAGTTACAAATCTTCTTCGTCCGCCGCCCGTTTGAGGATCTCCTTTTCCTCGTCGGTAAGAAAACGGTACCCCTGCTGATTGATCTTATCCAGGATCTCGTCGATGCGCTGTTGCGTCACATTGGGGATTTTTTTGAAGGGCTGGGTGCCGGAGACTTTGTAAAAGAACTCGTCTTTCGGTGCGCGAGCCTTTTTCTTTTTGTTCGGGTTAAAAAGATCGTTGCTCCAGTCAAAAAGCTGGTTGATCCAGATACTACCGTCGCGGCCTCTGCGCAGTTGGTAGATAAACAGGAACCCGGCCGCGCCGCCGGCCAGGTTGGCCATATAGGCGCCCGTGTCGCCGCGCGTGATACTTGAAAAATCGATCAGCAGGAAGAGCAGGGTTAATATCCAAAGCGGGATTCCGCCATTGATCATCGGAAAGATCCGATAGTCAGGCGCGACGGCGGTCGTGGAAACAGCAAGTGCCACGATGGCGGCATTACAGCCGATGAGCCGGGCTGTCGGGGCCGCAGCCTGGAGCTGCGGGAAGACGGCATAGGACAGAACAAAAGCGAGCGCCCCGGCCAGTCCGCCATATAGGTAAATAGGGATCAGTTTACGGTTGCCGGTCAGGTCCTGCAGGATATAACCGAAGCACCACAGCCAGAACATATTACCGATGAAGCGGAAAACCTGCCGGTCCGAAAACATGTACGTCAGCACGGTCCACGGCCGGGATGAAAGCTTATCAAGAGTGGCGGGGAGAACGAACCAGTTGAGCACATTGGACTCATACGCGGCCGGGTTAAGCGAATTCAGCAGGTAGATGAGCCAGATGAACTTCAGGATCACGAATAAGACGGCATTGACGACTACCAGCTGCACGAGTGCATTTCCATCCTGTCCCAGGACCATCCGCTTCCGATAGTTGTCTTCCATTACCCGCATACGGTTGAATAACAGTAGTTCAAATCAAAGGTTTAATAAAAATTACGCCGGTTGTTCCGGTTCCAGTAGATCACCAGCAATAAACCGACCAAACCTCCGCCAAGATGCGCCCAGTGCGCCACGTTATCGCCGGCGGTGGCGCGAACACCCGACACCAGTTCGAGTGCGGCGTAGCCGAGGACGAACCATTTGACCCTTATCGGGACAAAAAAGTAGAGGTATATCAGGCTGTTGGGGAAAAGATAGCCCATGGCGGCCAGGCAGCCGAACACCGCGCCCGAGGCGCCCAAAGTGGGATCATTGATGTGGTAAGCGTAGAAGGCGTTCATTTGGGATTCCGGCGGAACGGTGTTGCGAATAGCCTCTACCAGAGCGTGATTTTCAAAGTATAGAACGCTAAGGTGGGCAGCCGCCGCGCCGATACCGCAAATGATATAGAAAACCAGGAAGCGCTTGGGACCCCAGTAGTTCTCCAATATAGACCCAAACATCCAGAGGGCGAACATATTGTAAAGCACATGATCCCAACCGCCATGAAGAAAAAGATAGGTGACGATCTGGTGAGGCTTGAACAGCGGCGACTGGATGTCGTGGAGGGCAAACATGTCATACAGGTAAGCCAGTGTATTCTCGCCCAACGTCTTTTCTGCCAGAAAAATCAACACATTGATAATTACCAGATTCTTAATAACCGTCGGTATCAATTGAAAGCCACTCGGGCGAAACTCTGTCATGCTACTTTTTATTGAGGGTGCAAATTACTATAAATATTTTTGTGCGGACCGGAGCTTCAGCTGCACGATATTCTCGATATGATGGGTATGCGGGAACATATCCACCGGCTGCACCCGGGTTACGGAATATTTCGAGTCCAGCCACTGCAGGTCGCGGGCCTGGGTGGCAGGGTTACAGCTGACATACACAACCGTCGGCGCGCCGATCTCCAAGATCTTGTCGACGAGCTGTTCACTCATTCCGGCCCTTGGCGGATCGGTGATGATAACATCCGGACGGCCCTGTTGTTCAAAGAAGGACTCCCGGCAAAGCGCGGTGACATCGCCGGAAAAGAAGCTGGCATGACCGACCCCGTTCAGACTGGCGTTTTCCCGCGCGTCCTCCACCGCTTCCCCGATGACCTCCACGCCGATGATCCGCGCGGCCCGGCGACTGACGAAAATGCCGATGCTTCCCGTTCCGCAATACAGGTCATAAACGGTCTCCCTGCCGCTCAGCTCCGCGAATTCACGGGTAACCTGGTAGAGTCGTTCTCCTTGCCGGGTATTGGTCTGGAAGAAAGACTTCGGGCCGATCTTGAACTGAAAATCTTCCAGCTTTTCAATGACATACCCTTTCCCGAAGAGGAGGCGGGGTTCGAGATCCGAGATACTATCGTTCCACTTGGAATTGATGGTGTACAAAAGAGTGGTCAATTCCGGAAATTGTTGCAGCAAGCGCCCGGCAAGGTTCCGGGTCATGGCTTCGTCCTCATATCCAAGAACCAGATTGGCCATGATCTCGCCGGTTGCGCAAATCCGTAGCTGCAGGTTGCGGAGCCAGCCCTGGTGCTCACGGATATCGTAAAAACTCAGGTTTTCTTCCAGCCCGAAGTCACGGACGGCTTTGCGAAGGCCGTTAGTGGGTTCGGCCTGCAGATGACAGACATCGATATCGACGACTTTGTCGAAGAGACCCTTGGCATGGAAGCCGGCCACCCGCTGCTCCGCGCTGACAGCGGGGTCGTTGAGTTCATGGGGCAGCAGGAAGCGGCGGGTCGAAAAGGTATATTCCATCTTATTCCTGTACCCGACGGTCTCGGCAGCACCAAGGATCGGATTGATGGCGGGAAGGGCTATTTTGCCGATCCGCCGGAGGTTATCCTCTACCTGTTGTTGTTTATACCGCAACTGCAGCGGATAGGGCAGCATCTGCCAGCGGCATCCCCCGCAGACGCCAAAATGCGCGCAAAATGGCTCTACGCGCTCCGGAGAATACTGCCGAAACGCGGTGATATGGCCTTCAGCCCAGTCCTTTTTGATTTTGGAGAGCCGGATATCCACCACATCGCCCGGCACTGCGTTCTCGATAAAAACGACCTTTCCATCCACCCGTGCCAGAGACTTGCCTTCCGCTGCGTAATCTTCCACCAGGACCCCGGCCAGCATAATGTTCTTATTTTTTTTTCGCACGGCGTAAAGGTCTAATTTTACCGCCGTATGAGCAAAATCGTTCTCTCACTGGCGGCCAGCCTGCTTTTGATGACAGCGGCCAGGTCTCAAAATGGCTATAACATCCGTCTCCGTCTGAAGCCCTATACAAGCGGCAAGGTTTATCTCGGATATTATTATGGGAAGATAAAGGCGCTGGCCGATTCGGCTCAGCTGAACGGTAATAGTGACGGGTTGTTCAGTGGCGAGACGCGGTTACCCGGCGGAGTATACTTCATCGTTTCCCCCAACCGGGCTATCCTGTTCGAATTGCTGATCGATTCGCAGCAGCATTTCTCGGTATCGGCCGATACGACCAATTTGCCGGGTAGCGTGGTCTTTACCGGCTCGCCGGATAATACCGTTTTTCAATCCTATACCCGATACACAGCCGAAAAGGGAAAGGAGATCACCGCGGCGCAGGCGGCGATGAATACGGCCGCAAAAGCCGGGGACTCGGCCGCCTTCCGAAGCAACCGCGAAAAGATCCGGCAACTCAACGACGCGATTACCAAGTACCGGGAACAACTGACCCGGCAGTACCCGACCTCGCTGCTTGCCGTGCTTTTCCAGGCGCTGAAAGAGCCGGAGATCCCGCCGGCGTCCAAACAACCGGGTGGTAAATACGACAGCGCTTTTGCCTTTCACTATTTCAAGGATCATTATTGGGACGGGTTGTCATTTACCGACGAGCGGCTGACCAGGACGCCGGTATTTGAGCCGCGGCTGGATAAATACTACCGCGAGCTGGTGTCTCCCGACCCTGATTCGATCGAAAAGGAAGTAGACCATATGCTGTTGTATGCAAGGGTCAGCAAACCGATGTTCCAATACCTCATGGTCTATTTCGTGCAGAAATATGTCAACCCGCAGTATATGGGACAAGATGCGGTCTATGTCCATCTGTTTGATAAATATATCAATGCGGGTGAAACCGGATTTTTTACGGACCAGTACCGGAAGTATCTGAACGACAGGGCGTATAGCATCATGGCCAACCTGATCGGACAGCCCGCGGCCAACCTCGAGATGGTGGATAGCGCCGGGGCGCTCCGGCCGTTGTATGGGGTAAGCGCGAATTATACGATCGTATGCTTTTGGGATCCGACCTGCAGCCACTGTAAGGAAGTCGTCCCAAAGCTGGATTCGATGTACAAGGCCAAATGGAAGGCGGAGGGCGTAAAAATTTATGGGGTGCTGGTTGACGGCGGCAGGGATCAGTGGATACAATTCATTAAGGATCACAATTTGAGCGAGTGGACACACGTTTATGAGACGAAAGAGCATCAGGAGGCGACGGAAAAGGCGGGTCAGCCCGGATTCCGCCAGCTATACGACGTATATCAAACCCCGACCCTTTACCTGCTGGACAAAGACAAACGCATAATCGCCAAAAAGCTGTCTTATGAGCAGCTCGATGAAGTTATAAATCTGAAACTGCAGCATGCAAAATCCAAATGATATCCACCTTTTGCTGAAACGGGTCCTGATTCTCATTTTCCTTGCCACTTTTCTTTCGATCGATCTTTTTTCGCAAACCCTTTTCACGGTGGATGGCACCGCTGTCAGTAAAGAGGAGTTCCTGAAAGCCTTCGCTAAGAACAATAACGGGGTGGCGCCGACCGGGAAGGCCTATCGGGACTACCTCGAGCTGTTTATCCGCTACAAGCTGAAAGTAAAGGCCGCCTACGCGGCGCACTTGGATACGTTGCCGGCACAGCGGACGGAGCTGCAGAATTTCAGGTCGCAGGTGGCGGAAGCCTATATGAAGGACCAGGAGAGCCTGGACCGGTTGGTGAAGGAGGTATTCGTTCGCGGACAAAAGGACATCCGGTTGGCGCATATCTACTTTGCGCTGCCGAAGAATGCGACACCGATCGATACGCTGCGGGCATATGAGAAAGCGATGACGGCCTATAACCAGCTGAAAAAAGGAAAGAAGTTCGGCGACATTGCCCTGGCTTTCTCGGAAGATCCGTCGGTGAAGACAAATAATGGAGAAATTGGTTACATCACGGTGTTCTCCTTGCCCTATGAACTGGAGAACCTGGCGTATTCGGCCGCTCCGGGCCAGTTCACAAAGCCATACCACAGCAAGGGCGGCTATCATATTTTCAGGAATGAAGGCGAACGAAAGGCCATTGGCCGGGTAAAGGTGGCGCAAATCCTGCTGGCATTTCCGCCGGGGGCGGGGGCAGACGTCCGTGAGCAGGTGCGGCTGCGGGCGGATTCTATTTACCGCGTCCTGGAAGCCGGCGGAGATTTTGCGGCACTCGCAAGGACCTGTAGCGGCGACAATCTTTCGTACCAGAACGGAGGCGAGCTGCCTGAGTTTGGGATCGGCCGATACGACACCGCGTTTGAAGCGGCCGCCTTCGGGCTGGACCGCGATGGGGCGATAAGCAGACCGGTAGCGACTGCGTTCGGGTATCATATTCTAAAGCGGCTTTCAAGGAAGGCGGCTCCAACCCGGTTGGACGACCAGGTGAAGGCGGCGTTACGGCAGCAGGTACAAAACGATCCCCGGGTGGAGATCAGCCGCCAGACATTGCTTGGTCGCATCTACCTTGAGACCGGCTTTCAGCGGGCGGAGATCCCGGAGGCTGACCTATGGGCCTTTACCGACAGCGTCTTTCGCAATCCCCGCTTCTCTTCCTATGGAAACCTGAACGGCCAGACGATGGTGTTCTCCTTTTCGCAACGCCCCTATACGATGAAGGAGTGGCTCGATTTCGCGCATGCGACGCGCCCGACCCGCGCTGGCAGCGGATTGTCGGATAAGGAATTGTTCCAGCGATTTATCGAGCGGACGGCCTTGGATTATTACCGGAATCACCTCGAAGAATACAACAGGGATTTTGCCTTTCAGCTAAATGAATTCAAAGAAGGCAATCTGTTGTTCGAGATCATGCAACGAAAGATCTGGGACAAAGCCTCTGCGGATAGCGCGGGACTTGTCCGCTACTATGATGCGCATAAAGGAAAATACTGGTGGAATCCCAGCGCGGACGCATTGCTGTTCACCTGCAATAGCACAGCGACCGCAGAACGGCTGAAAGCGCGGCTGGCGGCGGGTCCCACCGGGGGATGGAGAACGGATACCGATAGTATCGGCGCGGCGATACAGGCGGACTCGGGCCGGTATGAGCTGACGCAGATCCCGGGAACCGCATTCGCGATGCCGGCGGCCGGGACGTTTACGGAATTCACAGCGAATAAGGCGGACAACACGGTCAGCTTTGCGTATGTGCTGACTCTTCACAATAACCGGGAACCGCGCAATTTTCACGACGCGCGGGGGTTCGTCATCAATGATTATCAGGGGTTCCTCGAGGAGCAGTGGGTGGAGAGTTTGCGGAAGGAGTATCCGGTAAAAGTGGACGACCAGGTCTTTAAAACACTGCTTTCACCACCTCTTCGATAACCTTTGGTTTTCCGAGCGTGTAGTAATGTAACACGGGCACACCGGCTTTTTTCAGCTCGCGGCTCTGGCCGGTCATCCATTCGGTGCCTACGCGTTCCACCTCTTCGTCATTTTTGCACTTTAGGATGGCATTTGACAGGTCGGTAGGCAGGTCCACGTGGAAGACCTTCGGCAGCATGGACAACTGTTTCTTGTTGGTGATGGGTTTCAGGCCCGGGATGATCGGAACGTTGATGCCCTGCTCGCGGCAGATGCGGACAAAGTCGAAATATTTCTGATTGTCGAAAAACATCTGGGTCGTGATATATTCGGCGCCGGCCTCGACTTTTGCTTTCAGGTACATCAGATCGGTGTCAAGATTGGGCGCTTCAAAATGCTTTTCGGGATAACCGGCGACGCCGATACAGAAGTTTGTCTTACTGCCGTTCTTGATGTCTTCCTCGAGATAGACACCCTGGTTGAGACATGCGACTTGTTTGAGCAGGTCGATGGCATAACGATGCCCGTCCGGCTCGGGCTCGAAGGAGCTTTCATTCTTCGCCGCGTCACCGCGCAGGACCAGCACGTTATCGACCCCGAGGAAATGCAGGTCGATCAGCGCGTCTTCCGTTTCCCGCTTGGCGAACCCGCCGCAGATCAGGTGGGGAACCGCGTCCACCTTGTAGTGGTTCATAATGGCGGCGCAGATGCCTACGGTGCCGGGACGTTTGCGGACCTCGACCTTTTCAAACGTGCCATCGGCCTTCTTCTTGAACATCGTTTCGCTCCGGTGGTAGGTCACGTTTATAAAAGCCGGCTTGAATTCCATCAGCGGATTCAGGTGGTCATAGATGGAACTGATCGTCTTACCCTTCAGGGGCGGCAGTATTTCAAAAGAGACAAGAGTCCCTGTAGCCTGATTCAAGTGATCGATAACTTTCATAAAAGACCTATAATTTTGTCCGTTGAGGCTTGCCGCGTCGGGGATAGAGCCTAAATTTGCGTGCAAAATTAACGAAAAGATTTGAGCATTATTATTCATTCGCGGGACCTGGTTAAAACCTACCACAGCCGAACGGTCGTCAACAATGTATCCATCCGGCTGGAGCAGGGTGAGATCGTCGGTCTGCTGGGGCCGAACGGCGCCGGCAAAACAACCACGTTCTA
>DATJWK010000110.1:0-7106 GCA_035501395.1 Puia sp. | reverse complement strand
CCACGTGGTGATAATCTGCCGCGGCTACGACGGCATCGAATGGATAAAAGGTTCCGTTGACGACCACTCCGTCTGCCAGTGAGCCGCTGACCGAAATCCGCTCGATGGGGCTATTGTAGAAGAACCTGGCGCCGGCTGCTTCACCGACTGCTGCCACCGCGGAGACCACTTTGCCGAAGCCTCCCCGGGGGTACCAGGTGCCTAGTCGCAGTCCGGCATAGTTCATCAGGCTGTACAAGGCCGGGATTTGGTCTGCGGATCCACCGAGGAAGAGGACGGGGAATTCCATTAAAGAAACAAGTCTCGGATCCCGGAAATATTTCCGCACATGACGGCGAAGAGATGTCAACAGCTGAAGCGACCACGCGCCCCTGAGTACACCGGCACGAAGAAATTCGCGCAAGGACAGGCCGGGCGAGTAGATCAGGTGCTGCATAGCCGTCTCGTATTTGTATTGGGCGCCTTGCATAAAGCGATCCAGCCGCAAGGCGCTACCCGGCTCAATACCCTCGAAAAGGGCCTTTAGCCGATCGAATTCATCGGGAACCAGCAGCGTACTTTCTTTTTCAAACACGACTTCAAAACCCGGGTCGAGCAGTGTCAGCCGGTAATGGTCGGCGGTGCTGCTGCCAAAATCGGCGAAAAAACGATCGAATACGTCCGGCATCCAGTACCAGCTCGGTCCCATATCGAACACATATCCTTCGGGCACCGCCATCTGGCGGGCGCGACCGCCGGCGGTTGTATGCTTTTCAAATACGGAGACCTCGTGGCCTTCGTACGCCAGATAAGCCGCTGCGCTTAATCCCGAAAATCCCGCACCAATAACTGCCACGCTGGCCATAATGACGATTTAGATAATTTTGTCTAACTTTATGCAAAAATATCTAAACAAAATAGATTTTCCAAAAATTGGTAAAAATGCGGAAAGGCGGGGGGCTGCTTCCGACATGCGTATGTACGTGCACTCCGCGGTGCAGATTCATGTTTAAGTAAGCAAGGATAAATGTAGACACGCTTTCCCCGAACGGCGAAAGCGTTTGATAACAAGGAGTTTGTGGCGCTTGTGGGCCCTATTTCCTAACCATCTTGATCTCCATATTCTTAAACTCTTTACCGCCGGCTGTCGAATACATGGCCAGTTCCTCATGGTTGTCGTCGACGATCTTTAATGTCTCCTTGACAGGGATGTCTTTTCCGGAGACCGGGTCGACCTCATTCCCGGTAAAGGTGATGGTATTGCTGGCGGCATCCCAGGTACCGGTGAGCACCATGATCCCGGTGCCCATATTGTCGATCCAGGTGTTGACGAAGATCTTTTTCGCGTTGTCATATGCGGTGGTGGAGACGCCGGTAAACGGCTGCCCCATAAAACTTCCCGTATTGGTCTGTTGCAGGTAACGGCCGCCGAGGATCATCTCGTTCTTTGCTTCGGTGGTGGAATTCATCGGCTGGGCGCCGGGAGCCATCCACATCGTGACGGTACAGGTCCAGGTGCCGGCAGACTTCGCCAGCATTTTATGGATCTCACCGGGCGCCGCATATGCGGCCATAGCCTTCATGTCTTCGTTGCTTTGCGCGTAGGTGGAGCGGGGGATGAAAAAGAGGAAAATCACGGGCAAAGCAAAGGTTAGCCGTTTCATAACATGTGTTTTGGTAGGATAGAAAGATAGTGAATATAATTGATTTGTCTGCCGCATGAAATTTAAGTATATTGATTATCAGTATACTTCCATCTCCATTTCCTTCAACTACCACACTATGTTCCGAAATTATTTTAAGACCGCCGTCCGCAATATGATGAGAAACCCAACTTTCTCGTTCATCAACATTTTTGGACTGGGGCTTGGCATTGCGTGCAGCCTGTTTATCTACCTGTGGGTCCGGGATGAGCGTAGCTACGATGATTTTCATGCAAACGGGGACCGGCTTTATAAAATAATTGTACATAGTAAGGACAAGAGCGGCGGCATATCAGCCAGCGAGGAATATTCCCCCGGGCTGCTGGCCGAAGCCCTGAAAAAGGAGATTCCGGAAGTGCAATATGCTGCAATGGTCGCGTGGGACGATGATCTTTTGTTTACGGTCAACGAAAAAAGCGCAAAGGAGAACGGGCGCTATGCAAGCCCCGATTTTTTTGAGATGTTCAGCTTTCCGCTGGCGCAGGGAGATGCTAAAACAGCATTGTCATCGCCGGATAATATCGTGATCTCCCAAAAGCTGGCGGACAATTATTTCGGTAAGCAAAATCCGATCGGCAAATCCGTTCGCATCGACGATAGAAGAAACTATATAGTCAGCGGGGTAGTAGCCGATCCGCCGGAAAATTCGTCGATCAAATTCGACTTTATGCTGCCCATCCAACCTTTCTTTGATGATAACCAGTGGCTCGTTGCGGGGTGGGGGCACTACGGGCCCGCAACGTACGTGATGCTGCATGCGAATGCATCGGTCGAAAAGGTAAATGCCAAGATCAGGAATTTCATTTCCCAACATGATAAAAAGGAAGGCGATAAAACACTCTCCCTGCAGTCATATAAAGACATGTACCTCTATTCCCGGTTCACAAATGGCGTCGCCGACGGCGGAAGGATTGAATATGTGCGGCTTTTCTCCATCATCGGTGTTTTTATCCTGCTTATTGCCTGCATAAATTTTATGAACCTGGCAACGGCCAGAAGCGTAAAACGCGCAAAGGAAATAGGCGTACGAAAAGTGGTAGGAGCAGAGAAAGGCCGATTGGTCAGCCAATTTTTGTTGGAGGCGTTGGTCACCACGTTGTTGGCTGTTGTGGTGGCGGTCGTAGTGGTAACCGTATTGCTGCCCGCTTTTAACCGGGTCACGGAAAAACACTTGTCCCTGAACATCCTTGACCCCTTTTTCATTTTTGTGCTGATCTGTCTCACAATCGCCACAGGCATTATCGCCGGCAGCTATCCGGCGTTATTTCTTTCGTCGCTGAACCCGTTGACCGTTTTGAAGGGGTCGCTTAAATTCAAGGCCGGTGATATTTTTTTCCGAAAAGGGCTGGTCGTTTTTCAGTTTACCCTATCTGTCGTGTTGATCGTATGCACGGCGATCGTGTATAAACAGTTGAACTTTGTCCAGACAAAGAATCTGGGGCTTGACCGAAGTAATATTATTTACATTCCATTGGAAGGCGACCTCGCGAAAAATTATGCTGTTTTTAAAAGGGAGCTGATGCCAACCGGCCTTGTCCAGGATATTTCGCAATGCACGACCATCCCCACAAATGTGCACACGTGGTCCTATGGTTACAATTGGCCCGGAAAAGACCCGAATGAGAAGGCAAAATTTATGGAAATTCATGTCGGCTATGATTTCCTTAAGACGATGAAGATCCAGTTGAGTGCGGGTCGGGACTTTTCTCCCGACTATGGCGCCGACTCGGGTAATTTTATTATAAACGAAGAAGCCGCGCGGCGGATGAACATGAGACATCCCGTTGGCGAAACAATGTCGGGAGAGGCAAAAGGGACCATCATCGGGCTCATAAAGAATTTTAATGCCCGGTCTCTTCACGACCCGGTTGAACCCCTGATCATAAACCTGCGCGAAAAGCCCGAGGGTGGATATGCGATCGTGCGGGCACAACCCGGCAGAACAAGGCAGGCTATGACCGCCCTGGAAACGGCGTATAGAAAATTCAATGCAAAATATCCGTTCGAATTCACTTTCGCGGACGATCATTTTGCGCACCAATACCACAGCGAAATGATGGTGGGGCAACTGGCGGATATCTTTGCTTTCATCGCCGTCTTTATCTCGTGCATGGGCTTGTTCGGACTGTCGATGTTCATGGCGGAACAGCGAACGAAAGAGATCGGCATCCGCAAAGTAGTCGGCGCTTCCGTCGCGCGTATTGTGGTCATGCTTTCAACGGATTTTTTAGTACTGGTGATTATCGCTTTTGTGATCGCTTCCCCTTTTGCGTGGTGGGCGATGAGTAAGTGGTTGCAAGGCTTTGCCTACAAGACCGATATCGGCTGGGTAGTCTTTGCATTATCGGGGTTCGCGGCAATCGTAATTGCGCTGGGCACGATTGGTTACCAGGCGATAAAGGCAGCGGTGGTTAGCCCGGTAAAGAGCTTGCGGACCGAATGACACCGGCATCGGGGCGGCGGACAGCTGGATAGGAATGGCTAATTCCGTTCAATTTTTGCCACGCGCGAATCTCCGTCCATCGTCCGGATGACCAGGAAATAGATCCCAAACGGATACCTGCTCATATCGATGGATCGACTTGCCGTCGATCCGTTGAACACCTGTAAGGTTCGGCCATCCAGGGTGATCAGCGTCGCAGACCGGATCACGGCTTCGCCGGATATCGTCAGGCGGTCGTGTACCGGGTTGGGATACCAGTTGATCGATACGGCCGAACCGGCGAATGCCACTTCCCTGACGGGAGAATAGGCTACGGCGCCGTTGTCATCGATCTCTACCAGCCGATAGAAATTAGCGCCGGAATTCGGATTGTTATCGACAAATTCGTATTGAAAGGACTGGTCGCTGCTACCGGCAGCGGCTACCTGCCCGATCCCGGTCCAGTTGGCGCCGTCCTGACTGCGCTGGATGGTGAAATGGCTTGAATTTTGTTGGGTGGCGGCGGTCCACTCGAGCCCCACGGAATGGTCCTGGGCTTCGGCGGTAAACGCGCTCATATTGATCGGAAGCTCGATGATCGTGTTCTGTGCGGAAACGCCGATCAGCCAGGCATCGCCGGTATGATTTACCGCGTTGGACCACGTAGGCGTCTTGCCATTGCCCCGCATATAGAGTTGGAAATGGAGCGTACTCACGCTGGTTCCGTTGACCTGGATCGATCCCGAGGCCGCGCCCGCTCCCGTGGTTGCGGTAGGCGAAGCTGCCGAATTGAGGATCGCGGTCGGCGTTACATTCAGCTCCGCAGAACCTGTCAGTTTGGTCAGGGTGACCCCGGCAGTTACCAACTGCAATTCCGTGGTAAAGCCTAATGCGTTGTACGTACCACCAATGCCGACGATATGAAGGACCGGGTTCGCCAGCGGGATGTTAAACGTTATCGTCAGGTCGGCCATGTAGTACCGGCCGTTGGTAGGTAGATTGGCGTTGTACAGCCCCATGGTCGAACTGAAAATTTCGACGGCATGATTGGTTCCGACGGCGATCCCGGCGCCGATATTGAGCGGAGTGGCGCTGAAGTCGATGTTGGACGGGGCGCTGATCCAGTTCATTGCCGGAAAAACCGGGGCCGGAGTAAGCAAGGTACTGCTGGCGCTGTTGGTCGCGCCAAAGGAAATGTCGGCGCCGTTGGCATTCTGCGAAGCCGGCAGGACGTACTGTTGATTGCTGATTGCGAACGTTGCGGTAGTGGTCGGGCTGAAGGGCGAATAGGTGCCCGTTGTCGGGTTGAGCGCGTTGTTCTCAAACGTAATGACCTGATCGGTCGTTGCCGAACCATTGGCTGCCGACCCCGAGCCGGCGACAAATTCAATGGCGGGTTGCGAGATTCCTGCGAATGGTAACAGGACCAGCAGAAATACGCACAGGATATCGGATTGTTGCGATTTCACGGGTAGGGGATTTGCATTAAAAATAGACAATATAACGCAATAGTGCAAGTGTTTTCACCTATTTTGCATTATAGAATTGGAAATGAGGTCCTTGTAAGGTGAAATCAACAACGGGCCCCTTTGCTACAATCGATTCCAACCGCCTTCCGGTTGCAGGGCACAGAGATTTTGAACAAAAAGTCTTAGTTCTCCCGTTGTTTCAATGGGGCCGGTTGGCGCGTGCCTCGGAAGGTAATGTGGGTTCAGCCTGGCCAGTGTCTGGTTAACAAAGATGGCCGGGTGTGAGACCAGCCCATTGCAAACCGTAGCACTCGTAAGCGTTCCGAAGTGATATTGACAAAGACCGGACAGTCGGGGATATTTTTGAAATAAATTTTCCAGCTTCCACTCATACTCTACGAGTTTTTTCAGGTCCCGGTCGCGGCCCAACTCCCAGGTCATGTCACCGGTTGCCCATAAGCCGTTGTAGCCATCGCTCAATGCCAGGTTGATGGCGTCCTCAAGCTGGCGCAACATCGCATCGACATCGAAGTGCCCGTCCTTTAACTGGCGTTGATCCGATGACAGGATCAGCCGGCCATTTGCGATCTCTTCCTGCACATCCACACCGATGGGAAAAAGATACGATCGCAGCCCGGCCACCATGGCCGGACTGTTCAGGTACATGCACCGTACATTCCCGGAAAGTTGTTGTTTAATGTGCGCCCCGATGGCGGTTAGCATCTTGGCGGGCGAGCCGTCATAAATGAGGCACTGGTGGCGAGGTATTGCTTCCATAACGATATAGATCATAGCAATATACGCCAAAGGAGCCTGAAATTCTGACAACTGCCGCTGACATTTTTTACTGAAAATTTTTCATTTTTTTTGATCGGCACGAGGCTTGATGTCCGAAAAACCGCGGATAATTTTTGAGTGTTCACGCTACGAATACGATGCATCGTATAAAAATCAGTTTCTATTAAACATTAAAAATCAAACAATTATGTCAAACGCACTCCATCTCACTCCACTCCACGACAGGGTCGTCGTAAAGCCGGCGCCGGCAGAAGAGAAAACGGCGGGCGGTATTATCATCCCCGATACAGCGAAGGAAAAGCCGCAACGCGGCACGGTGATCGCCGCCGGTCCGGGCAAAAAAGATGAGCCGACCATGGTTAAAGAAGGGGATACGGTGCTATATGGAAAATACTCCGGCACAGAGATCCGTCTTAATGGGGAAGACCTGCTGATCATGCGTGAATCGGACATTCTGGCGATCGTATAAGCTATCCATTCCTTTGTTACAAAAATCACCAATCTATCAGAAAACGTTTAAATCTGCTTGTTATGGCAAAGAATCTCTTTTTTGAAATCGAAGCACGGAACAAGATGAAGCGGGGGGTAGACACCCTGGCCAATGCCGTCAAGGTGACCCTGGGTCCCAAGGGACGTAATGTAGTACTGGAAAAGAAGTTTGGCGCTCCTTCCATCACCAAGGACGGGGTGACCGTCGCAAAGGAGATCGAACTGGAAGATCCCATCGAGAATATG